>JAUXUI010000069.1 GCA_030681035.1 Lysobacteraceae bacterium
TGTTGGCGTCTGTGAGCAACTGAGTTGCACGCCGGTGCGAGCCAGTGCTTCTGTGGGAGCCGGCCTGCCGGCGAACGAACTGGCGAAAGAGCTTCGCGCGCAGGCGCGCTCCCACGAAAGCGGTGAACGCTCCCTGTAGGAGCCCACCCTGTGGGCGAACAACGTCGCGAAAGTTCGTAGGATGGGTAGAGCGAAGCGAAACCCATCGTTATCCGGCTGTAGGAGCCCACCCTGTGGGCGAACAACGTCGCGAAAGCATCGCGCACAGGGTGCGCTCCCACATGCGCCTTCGTATGTTTCCGTGGGCGACGGCCGTAATGGGTTACGCTCGACTCATTCCTGTTTGAACCAGTTCTTGGTCATGCGTATCGGCGGAATCGCCAATGACAAGGCCTCGGCGCTCCATTCACGCAGCTTGCCGGGTGCAAGGCGCATCGCTTCGGTCAACGGCGCGGGTAGCCAATCAGCACCGACGCGACGTAGTTTGCAGACGTTGTCGGCATAACGGCCGGCGGCCCAGGTGCCCGATACCGCACGGGCGGTGGCAACAACCAGCGGCTCGATCGGGCTGAATCGGATCACCGGGCCAGCGAGTGCTTTCGGCAACCAGGCACTGATCATCGATTGCACGCCGGCTCGGGTTGCCAGTGGCGTCATTACGGCATGCGATTGCGCCACCGCCATTACCCCATCGAGTTCCCAACGCGCGGGTTTGAGGCCGTGCAAAGCGTAAATGTCGCGCACCAATTTCGCCTGCACCTTGTCTTCTTCCAGCGACGCCGAGCGTCGGCGCAGGGCCGCCGGGATAAACGGCTTGAGCAGTGGCAGCGAATCGAGCACGTAATGCAGCGCAGCGCCGGCACCGGCACGCACCGCAGCGGCATGGATCAGGCGGTCCGCATTGAGGTCGCTTTCCAGCGCCTGTTCAACGGGAGCTGTGGGTAGCGATGGCGCAGGCGCGATGCGTTTGGCCTTGGTCGTGCTTTTGGGCTTGGCCGTGCTCCTGGGCTTGCTGGCGGCCTTCGTTGGCTGGCGGCGTTGCGGGCTCATCGGCCAAGCTTAGCGCGTATCGCGGTTAAGATGTACGGGTATCGAGATAGAGAACAGACATGGATTTTGATCGCTACGACCGGGTGCGCCCGATCCGCTGGGATGGCCAGCAATTGCACCTGCTCGACCAACGGGCGTTGCCGTTTAGCGAATGCGAGGTGGTGTGTGCCAGCGCCGATGCGGTTGCCGCCGCAATCCACGCGCTGGTAGTGCGCGGCGCACCGGCCATCGGCATCGCTGCGGCGTGGGCGGTGGTGATGGCCGGGCGCGCCGTGCAGGCGGCCAATGGCGCGGCTGCACTGGATGCCATTGATCCGGTATTGCAGCGCCTCGCGGCAGCGCGGCCTACTGCGGTGAACCTGATGTGGGCGTTGGCGCGGATGCGCGCCGTGCTGGCGCGTTCGGGTGCCGATTGGCAACAAGTTCTTGCTGACGAAGCCGCCACGATTGCGCGCGAAGACCTCGCCGCCAATCGCCACATGGGTGCATTGGGTGCGGCATTGATCGCGCCGGGCAGTGGCGTTTACACCCATTGCAATACCGGTTCGCTGGCAACTGCCGGTTTTGGTACCGCGCTGGGGGTGATTCGCGCTGGCGTTGCCGAAGGCCGTATCGCACGGGTGTTTGCCGGTGAAACCCGGCCCTGGCTGCAAGGTGCGCGCTTGACGGTGTGGGAACTGCAACGCGATGGCATTGCTGCCACCCTGGTTGCCGATTCGGCTGCCGCGTACGTGATGAAAAGCGGGCAGGTGCAGTGGCTGATCGTGGGTGCCGACCGCATCTGCGCCAATGGCGATGTCGCCAACAAGATTGGCACCTACGCGCTGGCGATTGCTGCGCGCTATCACGGTGTGCGTACGATGGTGGTGGCGCCGTCATCGACGGTGGACATGGCCACCGCCGAGGGTTCGGGCATTGAAATCGAGCTGCGCGACCCCGCCGAGTTGCTGTCGTTTGCCGGGCAGCGCACGGTGGCCGAGGGTGTCAATGCCTGGAATCCGGTGTTCGATGTCACCCCGGCTGCGCTGGTCGATGTGCTGATTACCGAGCGCGGCGTAATCGAGCACCCGGACGTGGCATCGATGGCGCAGGCCTTCGCCAAAAGTGATGCCGGCTGAGGCGCGCTAACGCCTTGTTTCAGCGCTTGAAACACACCCTGTTGCAGGGCGCGTCGTGCTACAATTGAACGCTTATTTGGTGTGCCCGATGCGGCCAGCCCGGCCTCCCGTTGCGTGCGCGCAAGTAACTGATAATTATCGGAAAATATGAATGTCTGAGCTCGCCAAGGAAGTCATCCCGGTCAATCTCGAAGATGAGATGCGCAAAAGTTATCTCGATTACGCGATGAGCGTGATCGTGGGGCGCGCGTTACCCGATGTCCGGGATGGCCTGAAGCCCGTTCACCGCCGTGTGTTGTACGCCATGAGCGAGCTCGGTGCGCACAGCAGCAAACCCTATTACAAGTCGGCGCGTATCGTCGGTGACGTGATCGGCAAGTTCCATCCGCACGGCGATACTGCGGTTTACGACACCTTGGTGCGCATGGCGCAACCGTTCTCGCTGCGTTACCTGCTGGTTGATGGCCAAGGCAACTTCGGCTCGATCGACGGCGACTCGCCGGCCGCAATGCGATACACCGAAGCACGCATGTCGCGCCTGGCGCATGAGCTGATGGCCGACATCGACAAAGAAACCGTCAACTTTCAGCCCAACTATGATGAAAAAGAGTTCGAGCCAACGGTGCTGCCGACGCGGGTGCCGAATCTGCTGGTCAACGGCTCGACCGGTATTGCAGTGGGCATGGCCACCAATATCCCGCCGCACAATCTGGGCGAAGTGATCGACGCCACCATCGCGCTGATTGCCGACCCGGAAATCAGCATCGACGATCTGATGCAGCACATTCCAGGGCCGGATTTCCCTACCGCCGGCATCATCAACGGCTCCGCTGGCATTCATCTGGGCTATCACACTGGCCGTGGCCGGGTGCGTATGCGTGCGCGTGCCGCGATTGAAGTGGACGATCACAGTGGCCGCGAGTCGATCATCGTCTCCGAACTGCCGTACATGGTGAACAAGGCGCGGTTGATCGAAAAGATCGCCGAACTGGTCAAGGAAAAACGGCTGGAAGGCATCTCCGAGCTGCGCGATGAGTCCGACAAGGACGGCATGCGCATCTACATCGAGATCAAGCGCGGCGAATCGGCCGACGTGGTGCTCAACAACCTCTACTCGCAAACCGCGATGGAAAGCGCGTTTGGTATCAACATGGTGGCGCTGGTTGATGGCCGGCCGCAGTTGCTCAATCTCAAGCAGATGCTTGAGGCGTTCGTGCGTCACCGCCGTGAGGTGGTCACCCGCCGCACCATTTTCGAGCTGCGCAAGGCGCGCGCCCGCGCCCATATCCTTGAAGGCCTCACCGTTGCGCTGGCCAATATCGACGAGATGATCACCCTGATCAAAACCTCGGCCAACCCGAACGAAGCCCGCGAGCGCATGTTGGCGCGGCGCTGGCAGCCGGGCATGGTCAGTGCGTTGTTGTCGGCTGCTGGTGCCGATGCCTCGCGCCCGGAGGAACTGGCGCCCGGGCTGGGCTTGCTCGATGACGGCTACCAGTTGTCGGAAGTGCAGGCCAAGGAAATTCTGGAAATGCGCCTGCACCGCCTTACCGGGTTGGAGCAGGAAAAGCTTACTGATGAATATCGCCAGTTGCTGGAAACGATCCGTGGCCTGATCGAGATTCTCGAAAGCCCCGAGCGCCTGCTGGAAGTGATCCGTTCCGAGCTGTACAACCTCAAGGAAGAGTTTGGCGATGTGCGCCGCACCGAGATCCGGCCGAGCGAGGAAGACCTCGACATCCTCGATCTGATCGCGCCGGAGGATGTGGTGGTAACGCTGTCGCACGCCGGCTACGCCAAGCGGCAACCGGCCAGCGCCTACCGCGCACAGCGTCGCGGCGGCCGCGGCCGCGCTGCCACCTCGGTAAAGGATGAGGATTTCGTCGACAAGCTGTGGCTGGTCAACACCCACGACACCCTGCTCACCTTCACCAGTGCCGGCCGGGTGTTCTGGCTCAAGGTCTATCAGATTCCCGATGCCGGGCCGAACGCGCGTGGTCGCCCGATCATCAACTGGATACCGTTGCAGGATGGCGAAAAAGTACAGGCGGTATTGCCGGTGCGCGAGTTCCCGGAAGACCGTTTCGTGTTCTTCAGCACCCGCAACGGCACCGTCAAGAAAACCCCGCTGTCGGATTACTCGCGGCCACGCGCCTCGGGTATCTGGGCGATCGTGCTCGACGAGGGCGATGGTCTGGTTGATGTGCAGCTCACCGATGGCGCGCGCGACGTGATGCTGTTTGCATCCAATGGCAAGGCCGTGCGTTTTGCCGAAGGTGAAGTGCGCGCCACCGGCCGTGTCTCGCGCGGCGTGCGCGGCATCCGTCTGGCCAAGGGTGTGCAGGTGGTCAGCCAGATCGTGGTCGACAGCGAAGGCGACGTGCTTACCGCCACCGAACACGGCTTCGGCAAGCGCACCGCTATTGCCGAATATCCACGCAAGGGCCGTGGCACCCAGGGTGTGATCGCGATCCAGACCAGTGCCCGCAACGGCAAGTTGGTTGGCGCGATCCAGCTCGATGACGCGCAGGAGATTTTGCTGATTTCCGATCGCGGCACGCTGGTGCGTACCCGCGCCTCGGAAGTCTCGCAGGTGGGCCGCAACACGCAGGGTGTCACCCTGATCCGTCTTGGCGATGGCGAACTGCTCAGTGCCATCGAACGCCTCGACGCGCTCGATGACGGCGATGAGGGTGAGGCAGAAGCTGAAGACGGTACTGCATTGGCAACCATCGCGGCTGCACAGCCAGTGGCGGAAGCCGGCGAGGGCGAGCACACCCCCGACAGCAAATCCGAGGAGTAATTGGCGGCACATCATGCTGATGGGCTGAGCGCCGACTGACTACCAACCGCATGTTGGCTGTCGGCGCACCCTGATCGGGTGCAAGATGTGAAAGGTTACGCATTGCACACCGTTCTGCGAGCGTCCTTTCCCTCTACAGAGCTCACCATGCCCAAAGTGACAGCCAACAACGACAAATCGCGCAACCCGATCCGGGTGCGCGTGGCCAAAGCCGCCGATGCGGCAGCGATGGCCGAGGTGGCACGCGCCGCCTACGCTGCCTGGCCGGCCTCGAATATCGCCAACGAGCGCAACTTCGCGTTGCAGATCGCCGCATTTCCCAGCGGCCAATTTGTTGCCGTCGCAGGCGGCACGGTGGTGGGCTATGCAACCAGCCTGATTGCCCAGATCGACAAGGACAGCCCTTGGTACAACCACGCTGAAATGACTGGCTACGGCACGTTCAGCACCCACGACCCCGCTGGCAATTCGCTTTACGGTGCCGACATTGCCGTACACCCTGAGTGGCAGGGCAAAGGCGTATCGCAGTTGCTGTATCAAGCGCGGCGTACCCTGATGAAGCGGCACAATCTCTCGCAGATGGTCGCCGGTGGCCGCATTCCTGGTTACGCGGCCTATCGTGGTCAACTGACTGCCATCGAATACGTGGACAAGGTGAAGGCGGGCGAGATCGCCGACCCCGCACTCAACGCGCATTTGCGTGCCGGTTACACGGTGGATAGCGTGCATTACGGTTATCTGGAGGATCAGGAAAGCCTGGGCTATGCAACCCATCTGGTCATGGCGAATCCCGATTCGCAGCCGCGCAAACGCCTGATTGCCGGTTCCCCGGTGCGCCGCACAGCGCGTCATGTCCGTGTATGTGCCACCCAGTATGATCAACGTCGGATCGCCAGCTTCGACGATTTCGCCGAGCAGATCGAATACTTCGCCAGCACGGCGGCCAGTTACGACAGCCATTTGCTGCTGTTCCCGGAATACGTTACAGCGCAGCTGTTTTCCACGTTCGAGCGCGGCATCGAATTGTCGGATGCCATTTTGCAACTGGCTGCAATGGAATCCCGGATTGACAGTCTGTTTCGTGATGTCGCCATGCGCTACAAACTGTTTTTGGCCGGTGGTACAACGCCGGTACGCAGCCGGCAGGGCATGCGCAATAGTGCGCACTTGTACACGCCCAGCGGCGGCATCTATACACAGGACAAATTGCACATCACTCCGGCCGAGCGCGAGTTCTGGGGCATCATCCCGGGCGAAGGCATCCGTGTGTTTGAAACCCCGATCGGGCGCATTGCCATCGTCATCTGCTACGACATCGAGTTTCCCGAACTCACCCGCATGCTGGTGGAGCACGGCGTCGATATCCTGCTGTGCCCGTTCGCCACCGACGAACGCAAAAGCTACCTGCGGGTGCGCTACTGCGCGCAGGCGCGCGCGGTGGAAAACATGGTGTATGTGGTGTTGTCGGGCAACGTGGGCGGCCTGTCGCGCAGCCCGTCGATGTTCATCAACTTCGGCCAGGCGGCAATCTTCACCCCGAGCGATTTTGCGTTCCCGATGAACGGCATCGCCGCCGAAGGCGTGGTCAACACCCAGACCGTGGTGATTGCCGACCTCGACCTCGGCGCGCTCGACATCCAGCGCCAATGCGCCTCGGTGCGGCCATTGCTCGACCGCCGCCACGACCTGTATGAACTGCGCGCCAAGGTGCCGGTGGAGCACGTTACCGTGGTGTGAGTCGGTCTTCTTGATGTTTCGTGATGGAGCAAGACGCAGCCATACGCCACCATTAGTGGCGTATGGCTGACACCCGAAAAACCGGCTCGCCGGAATGATGAGCACTCGCTCAACGCCAGACGGATTGTAGCCAGAACCGGCAGATGGTCTATCCGCCAAGCAGCCTTCTCGCCAACACTGACTGCATGTCACGGTGCCCATCAGCAATCAGGTAGATGATGATTTGGCTGCCTGTGACACGGTAGATCACGCGGTATGGCTTGAACAAGGTCTGGCGATATTCTTTGATGCCAAGGCCGACCAGTTCCTTCGGGTAGCTGCCACGCCCCGGAAACTTCGACAGGCTCTCCACAACGTCCATCAACTCATCCAGCACGGTGTTGGCGCTGGCCACACAGTCGAACCCGCAGATGTAATCGTGGATGGCCTCCAAGTCCTGCTCCGCGCCCTCGGTGAGAAGAGCTTTGAACTTGGCCGGTGCGCCTGCCATCAGACAGCGGTTCGCTTGGCGCGCAGATGGGCAACAACGTCGGCCACAGGTTTGACCTTGGCAGCGGCAACGTCTTGATTGCCCAGTGCCAGAATTTTAAGCAAGGCCAGGGTTTCTTGCGTCTCTTCGAATGAGGCCACGTCCTGCAGGACGGCTTTGGCCTCGCCGTTCTGAGTGATGACCATCGGCTGGCGTTGCTCGGTGATGCGAGTAAGCACCTCGGCAGCGTTGGCTTTGAAATAGCTGATCGGCTTGACTTGAGACGAGTAACGCATGGCCGTGCTCCTGATATAGCAAAGACTGAATATAGTCCTTTTATGGTCTTACGACAAGATGCCCGAATCGGCTGCGGCAACGCCAGCAAGGAGATGCTGAAGGCGGTGTGTCAGCCAGTGGAAGCCAATGTGTTCCTGCTCCAGCCGCAGCCCCATGCGGATGCGGTTGTCGCGCAGATTGTCGTAGAGGGCACTCTCTTCGGGCGTCAAGCGGTGCAAGTCCACCCGGAGGGGCTTGTCTTCGTTCCCCCAGACGGCAGCATGCGCATCAAGGGTGGCGCGGTCCATCAGAAATGAATCGACATGGCCAAAGTAGCCGCGTAGCTGATCCAGAATAGCGAAGCCGTGGGTGTCGATATCGCCCCAGTAATGGATTGCGCAGTGGTGCAGCCAATGACTGCGGGCCAGTGCCTCCCAGCCGTAACCCGCGCCAAAAATGACGATGGCATCACGTACCTGCGGGAATGCCAGAAAGTTGGTCTCGTTCTCGGTGATGAAGACACGCTGCACGGCGAGCTGCAGGAGACTGAAACTGTCGGCATCCAGGGTCAGGTCGGGACATGCCAAGCCGGGCACTGCCTGAATCGCCGGATCAAGCACACGGCAGCGAATGCGCGTCGGCTTTTCCAGAAATCCATAACGGGCAGCAAACTGGCTGACACCGGTTTTGCTGTGATCCACCGCGTCAGCGGGCAATGCCAGGTCGAGCAACTCGGCCAGCACGCCGCGATGGGTTTCAATCAGCTTGCTGTGTACGCCCGGCAAGTCCACCTGCCGTAAGTAAATACCCGGGCGCGGATGCTCAACAAGCCACGCCACCACAGCCAGCAATCGCGGCCACTCGGCTGCCAGTTCCAGCGCCTGCAGTGGCCGTTTTTCCAGCCAGGGCAGCAAGGCAGGGTGGGTTTGCCGGGTGGCGGCAACCTGCGCCGAAAAGCAATCCCAATCGCGGCGCTTGCCCAGCCAGGTCAACGCATCCTCCAAGGTATCGATCCAGATACTGGCCGGCAGTTTTTGCGTGCCCTGCACGCGGTGTCGAACCTCCTGCCACTGCACCCGCACAGCATCGGTGGCCGCCAATTCAGCGGCCCACGCGCGAACCGCATCAAAGCGATCCGTGATGTCCGCCGAGTTTGGGGGCTTTAGTGGCAAGCGCAACGGGAAGCGTGCTTCGCCCGTCACCGCGTCGCGCAGCAGCTCACCACGATCCCACAACCGCGCCAATTGCGCCTTCAACGCCTTTGGGCCGGTCCACGGTGTTGCCGGCGAGAGCGTCACCGCGCCACATCCTGCGCGGCTTGCGCGGCCATCACGGCCTTTTGCGCCCGGTATTCTTCGATGGAAAGATTGCGCAGTCTGGAGTCCCGCCCACCCTCGTTATGCACAAAGCCGACACTGGCGACGAAGGGCTCGATGATGTGGATTTTCTGTAGCGGCGTCACGATCAGCAGTTGCAGATTGAGTTGCCGGAACAGCTTCAAACCGTATTGCGCCGATTCGTCCGAGCCGCGACCGAAGGCCTCGTCGATCACCACGAAACGAAATGAGCGCGAGCGCACCTCGCCCCATTCCAGCCCGAATTGATAGGCCAGGCTGGCGGCCAGAATGGTATAGGCAAGCTTCTCTTTCTGCCCACCCGACTTGCCACCGGAGTCTGAATAATGTTCGTGCTCGCTGTCGTCCTCGCGCCAGCGCTCGCTGGCGGCAAACAGGAACCAATTGCGCACATCGGTGACTTTCGCTGTCCAGCGGCGATCATGTTCAGACAATCCCTCGCGCCCCCGGAAGCGATCGATGATGGCCTTGACCTGCAAGAACTTGGCCTCGGAATACTGGGCATTCTCCGAACCGGTGACAGCGCCTTCGGTGCAAGCCCGCAATTCCTGCTGAAAGTCGCGGATCTCGGGATCGGGGCTGACCTGCGACTTCAGCACGATATAGCGGCCGGGGTTGTAGTCGATCTCGCCCAACGACTTGTTGATGTGGGTGATGCGCTCCTTGATGGTTTCGCGCTCACGCGCCAGTTGCGCGTGGAAATTGGCGATTTCGTTGATGGTGTTGACATTGAGCAGTTCTTTGAAGCGTGCAACAAAACGCGGCAAGTCGTCGCGGTGCAACTGCGTCAGCAGGTTCTCGTACTCGAAAGCGGCATCGAGGCTGGCATCGAACTCGGCCGTTTCAAGTTTGAACGCCTCCTTGAACGAAGCCATCGCCTTGATGATCTTCTCGGTCAGACGTTTGAGTTTCGAGTCTTCTGTGTCAATCCGTGCTTGCAGCCAGGTACGCACGTCCTGCTCGCGGTTGTCGCACGATTCCACGCTCAGTTGATGATCGCCCAGCGCTTCGGCACACAGGATTTCGAGCGTTGCCGACAGCGTTGCATCCACAGCAGCGGATTCAAGCAGCGTCTGGATTTGTAGACGAAGGTCTTGTGCGTCCGAGCGGCGCTGTTCCAGCTTGGCCCGCTTCTCGCGCGCAGCTTGCAGCGCTTCCCCAGTGTCCTTGTGCGCTTTTTGCAACGCGCGCAGGTTGTCGTGCAACTGCTTGAGCACATCGGATGCCGACTCCAACCGCCTGCGCTCATCGCTTAGTTGCGCAATCTCGGTGGCGACGCTGGCCCAATCCAGTTCATCAAACACCGTGAACTCGTCAAGCCGGGTCAATGCATCGAGGCGGTTGCCGAGTGCGTCGCGCTCATGCTGGATGGCAGCGATCTGGCTGCCGACATCAGCCAGCCGTGTTTCCAACTGCTGGCGTTTGGCTTGCAGTGCCGAAATTTTGGCACTGTTGCTCCAGCCCAGCACGTAACGGCTGCGGTCATCCAGCGGCGAGCGGTCGTCTTTTTCGTGACGGCCACTTGGGTCCTTGATCTGGCCGGCGCGGGTGATCGCACGCGTCTCACGGCGGAACTGTTCTTGCGTGGCGCAGCAGGCCACGTTGAACCGATGGGCAAGCTCGCGCTCCAGCCAATCGAAATACGGTGAGTCGGGCTTGATTGCCAGTTTGCGAACCAGCGAGTCGCGGTGCAGGTCGGGCAGATCGAGCGCCTTGCGTGGCCGCACCTGGAAGTACACCAACCGGCCACGCAGATGGGCGCCATCCACCCATTCGGCCACCGCCTTGTAATGCGCATCGGGCACCAGCAGTGCCAGGCCAAAGCCGCGCAACATGCGTTCGGCGGCGCCTTCCCAGTCGCGTTCATCCTCGCGCACCTGGATCAACTCGCCGGCGAACGGCATGTCATCCACATGCAGGCCCAGTGCCGCGCACATTGCGGCGCGGATATGGATTTGCTGGTCATCGATGTTGCTGCGGCGGCGCTTGAGGCTGTCGATCTCCAAGCTCAGTTGCTCGTGTTCCAGCTTGCCCTGACGCAGGGTCACGCTGTGTTCGGTGAGCGCATTTTGCAGATCGGCATCGCGGTTGCGCGCCTGCTCGCGCCAGCTTTGAACCTTGCCACGCTGCGCTGCAAAAGTGGCGGCATCCGCTGTCGCTGGCTCGCCCAGCACGGTTGCCAGTTCCCCATAGCGGCCGGCCTTGATCTTGCGTGCGTCGCGTTGTTTCTCTTTATTGCGAATGTCTGCGGCAAGGCGTTCCAATCGGTCGCCGCCGTTGTCGTTGATGGCCTGCTTGAGTTCATCAACCTGCTGGCCTTGCGCCTCATGAACCGCGTCGAGTTTTTGTACCTGCGCATCCACGCGTTGCCATTCTTCCGCCAGCAAGCCCAGCCGCTTGTCGATCAGATCCAGTTTCAGGCCAGCGAAGTGGGGCCGCAGGCTATCCCGGCAGGCGCGCAAGCTCTCAACCTCGGCCACCAACGCACGGTGGCGGCCACAGTCGGCAATCAACGGCGTGAGCAACTCAACTTGTTGTTGGGTTTTCAGCACCGCCTGATGGGCGCGATCAAGATCATCGAAGTGGCCGATCAGGGCCTGCAAGCGCGGACCCACCTCAAAGGGTTCGAGCATATGACCGCGGACAAAGTCGGTGAGATTGCCCACCGATTTCATGGAGACCGTTTGATGAAACAGCTCCAGCGCCTGATCGTTTTCAATGCCGAAGCGACGGCGGAACCAGGCGGCATAGGGCGGAAAGGTGTCATGTATCTCGGCGCCCTGCGTCCGCAGCCGTTTTTTCAGCTGGTTGATGTCGGTGCCGAAGTTGGCAAAATCAGTGGCGATCGACAGCCCGCGCTCAGCACCCAGAAAGAACCGCGCCGGCTGCCCCTGCGCTTCCTTCATCCAGAACACCTGCGCCAACGTCACGGTTTGGTCGTAGCCCGCGTTGTGGAAAACCCCAAGGACAACGGAGTAGCTGTTCTGGTCGCGCAGCGGCACCGGCGTGACTGCGCCGGTGGCTTCGTTGCGCTCGGATTTGTAATGCCCGAACACGTACGAACGCAGTGTGCGCTCCTTGCTGTCTGCGCCCGCAGCCTTGTTGTAGGCGATCCGGTTGGCGGGTACCAGCAAGGTGGTGATGGCATCCACCAAGGTGGACTTGCCCGAGCCGATATCGCCGGTAAGCAGGCCATTCTTGCCGTCCAGTTGCAGTGTCCACACCCGGCTGTCGAAGGTGCCCCAGTTGAACACCTCCAGGCGCGTCAAGCGAAAGCCCGACAATGCGTCGTCCGCGACGAAGTCCAGCCCAGGGGCTTGTGGGTCATTCATCCTGCGGCCTCTTTCTTGCGGTGCCGACGCCCGCCAAGGCGGTTTGATAGATTGCCAGCCGATCATCGAACTCGGCCAGCCATTGCGCATCGACAAAGGCTTTCAGGATGCGCCGCACCTCGTAACTTGCCAGGCCAGCGGAAGCACCGCCGGCAGATTTCAGCTTTTGCAAAAAACCCAATTCCGCCACCTTGTTGATCGTGGTTTCGATCTGATCGATCAGCCTGGCTTCATTCGGGCCATCGGGCAGGAACACCCGCACCAGTTCCACGATTTCATCGCGGCTCAGCACCAGCCGAGTGTCGCTGCCGCTGGCATCGAACTCAGCCAACTTCTTGCGCAACAGCGCCAGCAGCAAACTGACCGGGAACGACAACGGCCGGCGCGCCACCAGCCGTGGCAATCGGGGTGATGAATCGTCGTCGGCCGGTTCGGGCCGTCCCTTCACAAAGGCATAGCCTTCCGCCTCATCCAGTACCAGATCAAGATTCAGCACCGCCACGTAATCGCGCACCCGCGCTTGCAGGTTCAACAACGCCGCCCATTGGCGTTCGTCGCCATCACGGTACAGCACGCTTTTGAGCAAGCTGATCAGCAGCACCGACAAATCCGCAGCGGGAGCCGGAGTTGGTAGATCGTTCGCGCGTTGTTCTTGCATTCCTTGTCCCAGCTTTGGTTCGTGTTCAACGCATGAAAATTACGCGCGGCAGTCGCGCGCTGCGGGTGATTTCCTGGCCATCCGTTGCCAGCGCCTGCCAGCGGATGGGCTCGCTGGTTTCCTCATCCACCACGGTGCTGAAGGCTTCGGTGCCCAATTGCAGATAGGCCACCAACTCGGCCAGCCCCTGTTGCAGCGGCTGGCTGGTTACCAACGCACTCAAGGTGATTTGCGCCTGGCCTTGCAGGGCATGGCGGATATGACGGGTGAGTCTTGCGGTGTCCACCACCACCTGATCGAACAGCTTGGAGGGGTCGATGTCTTCATCGCCGGCCTGCAAGGCCAGATCGGCAATCACCGGTTTGCTGGCCGGGGTGAACAGCGGGCGCTCCATCGCCAACTCGATATCGGCGCTCGCCTCGGCCATTTCCATCACGTTGCCAACCGGCGGTGCATCACGCAGGGCCAGCGCCTTGCTCTCGATACCGCGCAGGAGGTCCATGATACGGCGGTTTTCAAGCCAGGCCTGATCATCCAGAAAGCGGCGTAATTGCTGCGACAAGGCAGCCACCGTGCGCTGGGTGTGCTCGCCGGCTTCCATCCAGTCGTAATGCACCCGCCGCGTGCGGCTGTCGGGCTTGAGTTGCGTCACTGCCGGCAGTGCCAGTACGCGATCCAGCAATTCGGTCAGTTCTTCCTGCCGGCGGCTGGACAGCAGAAAATCCCAGAAGGCGCGAAAGCTCTTGCCCTGGTCGGAATCGGCAATGGCATCGCGCTCGCCCATGATGTCTTCCAGCAGCGCGCCCTTGCTGCCCTCCCACAGCGCAATGCGCTCGCGCACACGGCGGTCGAGCTGACGAAAGTTGTGCTCCACCTCGCGGAAGTCAGTCAGCAACTCGCGCGCACCCTGCATGAACTGCTGAAAGCGATCCTTCAGCGCGGTGTCGTCCAGCAGCGGCATGTCGCCCGCCAGCACCTGCGCGATTTCGGCATCAATATCATCGCGCTTCTTGTGCAATTCCGCGATGCGCTTGGCCGGGTCGGCCTCGCTGCCCTCGCTCATCTGCTTGAGCAGGTCAAACAGCGTGAGCAAGCGCGACTCGGTGCCGACAAACTGCCGCTCAGTGAGTTGCGCCAGCCAGGCAATGGCCTTTTCTGTCGACGGCGTCAAATCGAATTGTGCCTCGTCGGTGCCAGTGCGGTAGAACTTGCGCAGCCAGCCCTTGTCGGGCGCAGCCCAATCGTTCAGGTATTCCAGCGCCGACTTCGGGAAAGCGCTTTCGCCCAAGTGCAGGCGCAGGGCATACAGTTCATCCTCCAGCGCCTCGGCCAGATCTGCCGCTGCCATCACCCGCATATTGGGTGCCACGAACACGCGGTGCAGAAAGCTCGCCAGCAAAGGCGCATGGTCCGAACGCAGCAACCGCCACGCCGGGTGGTAGCTACGCAGGGTGTCGAGGGTGGCGAAGTCGAGGGTCATGTCAGAAGCGGCTCAATCCGATCCCAGCACTTGTTCTTGACCATCACGAACCGGCATCGCCCATCGGACAGGTTCGCCCAGAAGTAGGGCATATCTATGGGGAAACCCGACAGCGAGTGGTAGGGCATACCCCGCTGCCAAAGCTGTTCCGTAGTCTCGAAGAACGCGACAGACGGTGAAGAACCTTGTTCGTGGCGAGCCTTGAAATACGCCCCCACGCTCTCCAGCACTTGCTGCTGATAAATCTTTGGTGCAAATACCGTCATGGCCTTTCTCCACAGGGTGTTTGCGGCTCGGCCACGCCTGTTGCTGCGGTTCGAATCTTCGGCTTGATACGCTCAATCACCCCGTTGCGGCTGACGATCAATTCCGTACCGGTACTGACTGACAGCTCCCGCGCCCGTTGTGCGGCACGTTGCAAAGCCGGTAGGGAACCACGCAAATCGGCATTGCGGGCTGTGTCGATGGGTTTGTTGTTCATCGTTCGCTCCAATCCAGCAGCACATCGAACACCGGGCCGGTCAGCACGTTGCCGCCCGCGACCGAGCGGTCCTTGAGGATGCCGTTGTAGAGCAGATAGATTGCACGGCCTTCATGCACGCCGAGCAGCGGCGACAAACCGAATGCGTCATTCCCGCGCAGGCGGGAATCCAGTTCTTCGCTCTGGATTCCGGGTTAAACTGCGTCGCCCCGGAATGACGGTGGCGCGTAACCCGTGCCGGTTTGCCGGTATCCGCCGGGCCGCAGGACAGCTTCGGTACTGGCTCCAGTAATCGGAAAGGCACGGCGCGCTGGTGCTTGACGACGGCTTCCTTGCCGATCCAGTTCAGTGTTGGCATTGCGCCCGTCCCCTCAAACGTTGGGCGATGGCGTCTGGCCATCGCTGAGTTGTGCTTCATCCGCGCCGCCCGCACGCACCCGTTCATCGATTTCGGACAACTGAAACTTCCACAACCGGCCAATGCGGTGCGCAGGCAGGCCTTTGCGCTCGCGCCAGCGGTAGACGGTGTCCTTGGCCACACCCAGGTGCTGGGCGACACGCTCGGCGCTGATCCACGGTTCGGTGCCCATGGCATTGGCGCTCGCGCGTTGTGCGTCAAAGTCGGTTTCGATCGATGAGAGTCTAACAATCTCCGGGCGGGCTGGCGATGAAAGCCGGGTATGGGTTGCGCCGGCCCCACAGGCATTCGGTAGTGGCGGTAAAGGCAATCGATGGTGACGGCAGTTCGTGGCATTCCTTGAAACAGGCTTCCGCGCTGTCGAACACATGATGCTGGCAGGTTTTGGCTTGGCAAGCAGTCATGGGCTGTTGATGCGCTCGATCCAGTAGTCCGGGGTCCGGTGTTGATGAGCCACAGCCAACAAGATGATGCGTTCGCCGCGAATCGCGTACAGCAACTTGTAGGGGAAGCGATTGAACAAATAACGCCTGACCGGCTCGATCTCAACTTGCCAGGCCATTGGCTGTTCAAGAATGCGCCTGGCGGAAACCGCCGCTTCGTGCTGAAACGTCATCCCCAAGCCACGTTGCTGCTGTTCGTAATAGCGCTTGGCTTCGGCCATTTCCGCTCGGGCAAACTTGGCGAAAATCAGTTCCATCACAAATCCCGGAAGGCCTCTTCCAACGACACGCACTCCAGGCGACCTTCGTCGTAAGCCGTCAGGCGACGCAATGCCTCTTCTTGCCAAGCGCGGTCAATTTCGGGGTCCGGTTTATCCAAGCTTTGATGTAACAGCTCCAGCAAGGCATAGCGCTCCGATGCTTTCAGATGCAGTACTTGTTCAATGAGTTCGGCAGTGCTCATGGGTCACTCCTTACTGGGTGGGCAGAAATTTCAAGACAACTTTAGCCGGTGTCCTTGGCCACACCCAGGTGCTGGGCGACATGCTCGGCGCTGACCCACGGTTCGGTGCCCGTGGCATTGGCGCCCGCGCGTTGTGCGTCAAAGTCGGTTTCGATCAATGGGAGTCTAACAATCTCCGGGCAGGCTGGCGATGAAAGCCGGGTACCGCGCTACGCAGTACAGCATGTCCAAGTGCTGCGAGTGCATGGCGACGGCATGGGCAGATATTTTGCTCCGCGCGCCTGCGCAGAAGGGCTTCAGCCTGCATTGTATTGACAAAAGCTACACGCAACCCCATCACTTGTGTATCTGTTGTATCTACACGAAGAGGTCGCCATGCGTGCTGCTGCCATCAATTTACACGCCTTGCCGGAGCAGCGCGATCTCATTGATCACGCCGCCAATTTGTTGGGCAAAAACCGCTCTGACTTCATGCTGGAAGCCGCTTGTGAGCGCGCGCAGTCGGTGTTGTTGGACCAGGTGTTTTTCGGTCTGGATACGGAAAAGTTCCAGCAGTTCATCGCCATGCTCGACGCGCCGCCGAGTGCCAACGCGGGGCTTGAGCGACTGATGGCGGTCAACGCGCCGTGGGCAAGCACTAAAACATGAGCTTGACGCTGTCTGCACCGCAGCCGCTTGCCGCCACACGCCTGTTGAACGACTTCGAGTGCGGTGAACAGGCCTTGGATGAATGGCTCAAGCGGCGGGCGATGAACAACCAGATCAATGGAGCCAGCAGAACCTTTGGGTGGTCGATGAAGAAAATCGGGTGCGTGGCTTCTACGCCATGGCTGCTGGTGCGGTCTCTCACCAACTGGCGACCAGCGCGGTTCGTCGCAATATGCCCGATCCAGTTCCCGTCATGGTGCCTGGCAGGCTGGCTGTGGATCGTCGGGCGCAGGGCATCAAGCTGGGTGCGGCCATGGCGCACGATGCGGTAAATCGCGCCATCGTCGTATCTCGGAACACAGGGGTTCGTGCGTTGCTGGTTCATGCGCTCCACGAACAGGTCAAACGGTTCTACGTGCATTACGGCTTTGAACCATCGCCGCAACACCCGATGACATTGATGCTGCATTGAATACTGTCATAGCCTGATCGGATCGGAGTGGCGGATGACTGCCAGTATTGCAAATCACACTTGGCTACACGCGCCCTGACTCACTGGCGGCGCCGCTTGCGGCTAAGCGGTGGGGCAGCGTCGCTGTCGTCGAAAAAAATGTCGAAGGCTGCGCTGGCCGCGTCCAGATCGTTGTCGCGTTGCTCGGCAGCGAGTTGATCGAGCAACTGGCGCCGGCGCTGCGAATCATCGAGCGCGGTCAGTGCGTCGCAATGCTGGTTTTTGAGTGTACGCACGGCGGCAATACGGTGCTTGAACTCAAGATCGATCAAGCCCATGCCGCGCACGTCGGGGGCAATGTCGAGATCAAATTCCTGCAATAGCGGCGCGGCGAGCGTGTTGCGTTCACCTTCGAGGGTACGCACTTGTTCCTTGAGAACGTGGTTGTAGTGGCGCAGGCGCTGCTCGGGCAGGGCGGCCAGGTGCGCGCTGTCGATTTGCTCGACTTCGATTTGCAGCGACAGCAGTTCGAGCAGGTCTGCGTTCTGGTAGGCCTGGTTGACCCGTTTCATCAGTACGGTCTTGCGCTCCCGCTCGGCGGCGTCGGCTTCGCGGTCGGGATGCAGAGCGCTGGCCAGTTTGCGGAAAATCTCACGCAGCGACAGGCTGGCCTGCTGCGTAGCACTGGCCTTGCGTTCGGCGGCAAGTTCCGCAGCGGTCGGCTTGCCGCGCTTCGCCGCCCGTGCGGCGGCACGTTGCTGCTGCTGTGCCGCTTCTGCTGCGTCGTCATCGGCGAGTTTTGCTTGCACATGGCGCAACAGGGATTCGCTGTCACCGCCTGCAAACGACGCCGCTACGTCTTCGCCAAACACTTTTTCCAGCATGGCTTGGGTGAACTCGCACTCCAGCGCCCGTTGATCCTCACGGCTGACCTCGCTGTAGCGGTCATACAGCGCTTCCAGTTCGGCATCTGGTTTGCCGGCCAATAAATAATCGACCAGCAGCAGCAAGTGTTGACTCAGTGTCTGCTTCTGGCGTCGGGTGAGCTTTACGCCGGTTGGCGGATGGCATAGCAAGGTGTCGATGCGCCGCACCAAACGGATTTCTGCATCGCGCAGTGCCGCCAGCGCCGGCTCCATCTCCTGCATCCAGCGCTCGGCGAAGCGTTGCTGACAGGTCTGCCACTGCACCAATTCGTCACGCAGTTGGCGGATTCGTTTGGTCAGTGTGTTGAACTCGCGCTGCGCCTTGCTCAACTTGGGCTTTGAGCCGGCGATGGCGACCAGCGTTGTGGGAGCAATGGCTTCAGAGTCAAACAAGCTGGGTTGTGAGTTGGTGATGGTCATGGCGTTGGCTGTGTTTGGCCTGCGGCTTGGGCAAGCCTGGCGAGCCGCAAGGTGGTGGATGGGGAGTGAGCGAACGCGGTCGGCCACTTTTTTGCAAAATCGTATCCATTATAGACTTTACGTGATTGCGTCTGACCTCCGCTGTGTCAGGCGCTGGTGTCTGTGCGTTGGGGCCTGCTTGTTCACCGGATTATTCTGCGGCTACCGCGAAGTCGCGTAGCCACGGATCAAGGTGTGCGATATGAAAGTTTTCAGCCTCGAACATCTGGATCATCTCGGTGTGGATCTGCATCGGTGGCCGCTGCAAGCGCCAGCCGTTGATGGGCAGGAACACGTCAGCGGCAGCAAAGGCAATGCGCTTGTTGCCATCCATAAATGGATGATTGATTGCCAGGCTTTCCAGCAGCGCGGCCGCTTCAGCCACGGTGTCTTTGTAATAGCCCGTTTGTGGTCGAAACATGGCTGCTTCCAGCGCGCCGGGATCACGCACGCCCGGTGCGCCACCGCAACGCTGCATCAGCTCCCTGTGCATGCCGAGTACATCGGCCACGGTCAGGTGATCGCGCGCCACGGCTTACTTCGCCAGTTCGCGGTAGAGGCTGTCGAACTCATCCAGGCTGGTGGCGAACGAGGCCATCACGTGGCGACGAGGTTTTTCCTTTTGTTGGCGGTCAATGTAGTCGCGCAGGGCCTCATCCAGCACGGACTGGAACTGACGCCCTTGGCTTTCTGCGATCTGGCGCTATGCAGCCAGATCGTCGGGGGCGGCTTGCGATGAGAATTTTTCGCGGACGGCAGTAGCCATGGCTATCTCCATCATGATTTATCTTGATTCATCATGATAGAGAAAGATGCAGCCCTGAGCCACTGCCCGTTCAATTTCCTGCCCGTTCAATTTCCGAATCCGGAATCGAACCCGAAATTCAAATCGTGGACACCCTTCTGTCCCTCGAAACCACCACCAGAACGGGCTTTGCGGTCGGTTGGGTTCAATTTAACCGGACACTACTGGTGCGGGATAGTGAGGAACGGCGGGGGGTCTGAGTCAATTTGCATCCGTTTCTTCCGCCATCCGGTAGCCCATCGCTCGGTATCCATGCTGGCGTTTTCCCCACATCCGCAGCAGCGCCGGGTGGCCGGTGTCCACGAAGTCGACGATGCGCACGTCAGTTTTGGTGGCGTGCTCGCGGTGCAATCGGCCTGCGTATTGCTGCAACGTTCCCTTCCACGAAACCGGCATTGCCAGCACCAAAGTGTCGAGCGGGGGATGGTCGAATCCTTCACCAACCAGCTTGCCGGTCGCCAGCAGCACTCGCGGGGCATCGGGCGGCAGCGCGTTGAGTTCTGCAATCAGTGTGGCGCGCTGCTTTTTGGCTATCCGCCCGTGCAGGACAAACAACGATGGCACCTTGTCGCCCAAGGCGGTTTGAATAGCATCGAGATGCTCGGTGCGCTCGGTCAGCACCAGCACCTTGCGGCCCTGGCCATATGCGTTCAAGACCTCGGCAGCAATCGCGTCGGTTCGGGTTTGGTCAATGGCAAGGTGCCGGAATACATCCTGAATCCCCGCTTCCTGCGGCAAATCAATCCGCGAATGCAATGAGCACGGTGTGACCGCCAGATCATGTGGCGCACCCGTGGGCTTGGCGGCGGTGTGGCGAGTTGGCCCGCATTGCATGAAAATAATCGGCTGCTGACCATCACGGCGGATCGGTGTTGCCGTCAGGCCGAGCACGTATTTGGCTTTGGCCTGCTTCAGAATTGCATCAAACGATGCCGCGCCGACGTGATGGCATTCGTCCACAATTACGTGGCCGTAGTTTTCGACCAGCGAATTCACCTCACCCTGTCGCGACAGCGATTGCATCACCGCGATATCGATTTTGCCTGTCGGCTTGGCCTTGCCACCACCGATGGTACCGACCACGCCCATGCCAACGCTCAGGAATGATTGCAAACGCGCCTTCCATTGCTTGAGCAGTTCGGTTCGATGCACCAGCACCAGCGTGTTCACGCCCCGGCGCGCAATCATCGCAGCAGCCGTAACCGTTTTGCCAAAGGCAGTCGGTGCGCACAGAACGCCGGCATGGTGATGCAGCATGGCCGCCACGGCGAATTCTTGATCAAGCCGTAAGGTGCCGGCAAATGTGACGTCCAGCGGCGACCCCGCGTATCGCTCGTCGATCAGCTCGCAGCCAATCGCGTTGTCACGAAGCAGTTCCAGCGCGGCATCCTGGCATCCACGCGGCAGGGCAATGTGATTGGGATAGTTTTCGGCACAGCCAATCACGCGAGGTTCATCCCACACCGAAAAGCGCATCGCCTGCTTTTTGTAAAACTCTGGATTCTGGAAGGCCGCCAAACGAATCAGCCGATTGGCCAGCGACTGCGGGAGTTGTGTTTTCTCGAAATAGATCAGGTTGGCCAGCGTCACCGTAAGCGACTTCGGCATCGGTCCGGCCAGCTTCTTGCTGACGGCTGCGGATCGTTTCCACGGTTCCTTTTGATCTTCCTCATCGATGAAGGTCACGTCGAGCGGGTGCGCATTGCCCGTTGCTCTCAGGATGGTGGGTTCGATATCGTGCGCGGGCATCGGTACAACTGCAGCCAAAAAAGCCCACTGATCCCGATGCGGTCGCAAGTTGGCATCCACAAACACACTGCAGCCGTTCTCACGCGGGTGCTTCTGCAGTGGCAGCGCGATCAGATTGCCGAAACCGCCTTTGGGCATTGAATCCTGATTGGGGAACAGCCGGTCATAGGATTCGAGCTTGAGTTGGCGAGTGCGGGCGCAGGTGTGGCTGATGATGGCCGTACCGAGTCGGCGCGCATCCCGAGCCGATACGCTGCCGGAGAAGAAAACCCAAGCATGCGCACCGTTGCCGGAGCGCGATATCTCAAGAGCGACCGGCACACCCAGTTCGTGACACGATTGGTAAAACGCCTTGGCATCTTCCCGCCATTCCGCTTCGTCGAAATCAGCGGCGAGAAAATGGCAGGTGTCATCGGCCAGCAGTGGATAGACGCCGACCGTTCGTTTACCGGCAAGGTGCTCGTAGATCACCTGATCTGACAAGGGAATTAGCAGACGGTTATTGCATTCCCCGCATTTGATGCGCGGCTTTTCGCAAACACCCGCCAGCCACTCATTGCCGCAGGCCGGTGCGTAGCCAGACTTGCCGGTTGTCTTGCTTTCCCAGCGGATTGGATAAACATCAGTGCGGCCACGAAACAGACGACGAAACAGCGCAACTTTTTCGGTGGTGGACAAACGGGATGATTCTGGCTCCAGGGCGGGCACCACTGGTTCCGGCGGGATTGGCTCGGGCGGCAAACGCCATTCGATTCCGTGACCGTCCAGCAGCGCGATCAAGCGAGCGTTTTCGCCTTGCAGCGCGGCCAACGGTTCACGTTCAATCATCGGCCCCGTACTCGGCAAGCAGGTCGTCCATATCGTCGCCGACGCCATAGCCGAAGTTGTGACTGGTGCTGCGCACGGTATCCAGCCTGTCCCATAACGGTTGGCGTTGCGCATCGGCCAGACTGGCGATGGTTTTCAAGGCCTGCTCGAACATCCGCACCAGCGCTGAGTAGTAGCCCTCGTCATCCATGCCGAACTCATTGCTGAACCCCGATGCGCGTTCGCAATAAAACACCATCAGTTCGGCCAGACCTTCCGCTTGGCCGATGGCTTTCTTGTAATCGGCGATCGGCTTTTTGGCTTTGGCGACCGAGGTGTCTTGATTCTTGAACACATCGGGCCATAGCCAGCGGTCGATGGTGACCTTGTACGGTTTGAGCACGTCGTCGCCAAGACTGAGGCGGGCGTGGAGGAATGCTTGGTTGTCCTTGTTGGCCGCGTACAGGTCTTGCAGCAGCCCGAGCAAGCCAGCGCGATCGAAGTCCACGAGCCTGGTCTTGACGTCGCTCCAACTGGGGGTGTTCTTCTTCGTGGCCATCTCCGCTATTCCTCGACGATGTAGGGTTGGCTGCCGGACTCAATCTGCCTTATCATCCGATCAAAATCACTCTCAAACAACCGGTCTTGCACGATGCGGTATTTCTCGAATTCGCTCTCGGCATGCGCCTTGGCGATTTCTGCCGTCACCTTGCCCGCGTCCTGCAGCACATCCCGGTCCCAGAGTTTCAGGAAGCCGCCAAGGCGCCCTGAATCGTGTAGTCCTTGACGATCTGGTTGGCCCATTTGCGAAACTGCACCGCGCGCTCGTTTTCAATTTTGAAGCCGACGGCAATGATGGCCTGCAAGCTGTAGTGATCTACCTTGCGCTGAACTTCGCGCTCGCCCTCGGTTTGAACCATTAAGTACTGCTTAACAGTTGCCTCGCGCTCCAGCTCGTTGTCGGCATAGATGCGCTTCAAATGCTGGCTGACGGCGGGCACCGACACATCGTAGAGCATGGCCATCATTTTCTGCGTGAGCCAGAGGTTTTCATCCTCGTAGCGCATTTCCTCGCTGCTTTGCGCGTTGCCGGTTGCGGCCACGAAGGTCAGATATTCGGCCGCCGAGGAACGGACGATGGAAACATCGGTTTTCCTGGGCGACTGCGGAGGTTTTTTCTTGGCCATTTACGCCACCGTTACCTGGCCGTTCATCAGCAGGGGCAGGAGCCAGTCGCGGAGCTCGATCAGCTTCTTGTTTTCGGTTTCAGATAGATAGATTTTTTCTAACGCTTTCTCAAAGACAGAATTGAAAGAATTCAATAAATCCGTATCGGGTACAGGAATTTTATAGTGCCGAAGAACACTCCAGTCCGCTCTGGGCATCTTTGATCCAGTGGATGACTGCGTCGCAGCTTCAACAAACTCGTCAGCAAAAACAGTTTCTAACGCCAAGCCTAAAAAATCTACTTTTTTAGGCCGCATGATGATGGTGTCAGTTGATGTAATTCCATCAAAAGGTGCAACCGTTACCTTGTGAAAATACGGGCGTATTTTCCCAAACAAAATATCGTTCCTTTTGAAAACGGTCTTGTCGCTGGCTGCAGAATCAGAAGTTCCCCAATCTGACAAGGTGATTTTTTTTCTTCCAATATGCTCCAGTCCCACATACGGAGTGTTCTCGGCAACATCAGAAGGGGAAACATTTCCTTTAATAAGATCAACTAGATCGCTCAGATTTGACACCTCCCACCCCATCGGAATCTCCCGTTTCAGTGTGGCGTTGTAGACCATCTTGCCGCCGGAGGATTTATAGGGTTTGCCGTTGGCGTCGGGGAAATCGAACTGCACGAACCAGCAGTCGTACAGCGCCTTGGCCATCGCCTCCAGCTCGGCATTGATGCGCTTGTTGCAGTCGATTTTGGCGTCGAGGGCGGAGAGGACAGCGGCGATTTTTTGCTGCTGATTTTTATCGGAGATGGCAGGAACACACTTTTCATGCATCTCGTTGCGATTCACTCCTGGAACAGCGCTTTTGTCGGAAGTCTGGATTCGCCCAAGACAACTCAAGAGGTAATAAATGTACTTCGGGTCATTGCCTTTGAATGAGGTGATATACAGCGCTGTGTTGTGGGGCCAATACTTTCCTTCAACGTAATACATTTCCCCCAGAGTTCCATAGCGGCCAGTTACGACGCCTTGGCCTTCAGCCATGTATTCATCGTGATACCCAGTAACACCGGCAGAACTGATGACGGGATATGATCCCGGTCGACGCTTATTTTCGGGGAGATCGTAACCACGCTTGAGGTTGATCAGATCACCAAGGCGTATAGATGTTGCGTTACTCATACCGCAACCCCGCCAACTGCCTCTTGATCTCCGGCCCCGCCAAGCTCAAGCCACTGCCGCCCGGCCTGCGTCAGGCGGTATTTTTGCAAGCGGCTTTGGGGTTTATCGGGCAGGGTTCTCTCAATCAAGGCTTGTTCCAGTAAGGCACCTGCCGAGCGGTTCAGTGCCCCCGTGACGCTGTTAAGACCCAATTCTCGGGCCAGCTCTGATTTTGACAAAGGTGAGGTCTGCAACAGCAGAAGTATCCGCAGCCTTAGTGACTCTGCCCCTGACTCTGCCCCCGACTCTGCCCCTGACTCTGCCCCTGACTCTGCTGTCCCTTCATTGGCGATTTCGAGTGCGCGCGCATCCATTGGAAAACGCAGTTCAAAAAAATGCTCGCTGATATGAACAATGCTGCTGTCGTAGGCGTTCAGAATGCGCCGCATGCCTGATCCCAGGTGTTCGACCAGTTCCATGTCCCGAAAAACGCGCATCAGTTCGCGGTTGCGGGGCATGGAGCGGCCGCTCAGGCATTCTTCCAAACTCAAACCACTCAACAACCCACCGTAGGAGGTGATGCTGATTCGGTCTGCGTAAATCTCTACCAAAGGTGGCACTTCGGCGGCGTAGTCGTTATGGATGATGGCGTTGATGAGCGCCTCGCGCAGGGCGCGGGCATTGAACAGACGGCGCTGCTCGCGCTCTGCCGCGCCAGTGATGCGGGTGAAGGTACGGTTTTCGATTTCCAGTTTATCGAGTACGCGGTGCGTGGCCTTGAGCAGTGAGCAGTAGCCGTATTCTTCATTTTCGATCAGGTCGCATTTGTCGGTGCCCGCATATTTGGCGACCTTGATGGAAATGCTGTTGGTGTCCGCCAGCAAATAGGCGGCGTAATTGAGTCGTTCGCTTTCCGGTACGTAGAGGTCGAGATTGTGCAAAAAGGCGTCGTTGATCTCGAAGCCTTTTTCCTGATAGTAGATTTTCAGTTGCTGGAACGCGAGCTTGAGCGTGGTGGGCGCGGGGATGTTGCGCAGTGAGTTGCGAACCCGTCCGGCATAGACTTGATCGATCATGCCGGTCGTCATGGGCTGCACGCCGCTGCCTACGCGAATGAAGCAGCCGGCAGGTGACTGGCCGTAGCGCTTGAGGTAATAAGGTTTTTCGGTGCCGCGTGTAACCACCACATGAATGATGGTTTTCCCTTCGTGTTCTTCTGCATAAACATCGTAGAGCCCGAGGCAGGTGGGCTGGATGTTGTTTTTGATGCGGTTGGATATGGCCAGCATCAGAGCATCACCATCGGCCACGCCAACGACTTTGCCATCGTCATCGACGCCGATGTAAAGATCGCCGCCTTTGGCTGAATTAAGAAAGGCCACCACTTCTTTTTCCAGGGCATCGTTGAGTTGCCGTTTGAACTCCGTGGTGTTGTTTTCCGTGCCGAATTTACTCATAGCGCAAGCCCGCCAACTGGGTTTTTATTTCCTTCTCTAGTCCCGCCGATTCTTTGAACAGCGCATCCAGACTGCCAGTAAATACTTGCATTTTTTCGGCAAACTGCGCAGGCGTCAGGTCGCTGTATTCAATCTTTACATCAAAATACTGCCCGGCGCTCAGGCTGTAATTTTTGGCGGCGACCTCGTCGTAACTCACCACCACCGAGAAATCTTCCACCGCCGCTTTGCTGTTGAAGGTGGCGATGATGCGGTCTTCTTCTGCGGTGGATAGCAGGGTTTTCTGGTTCTTGCCGTCCTTGACCTTGGTGCCGAGATTGGAGGCGTCGATCAGCGCTACGCCTTCCTTGTTGGCATCGTCGATGAACAGAATGGACACATTGGTGCCGGTGGTGGCGAAGATGTTGCTGGGCATGGAGACCACGCCCGCCAGCATCTTGTGATCCACCAGATGCTGGCGTATGCCTTTGTCGATGCCGCTTTGCGCGGTGATAAAGCCGGTGGGCACGACCACGGCCGCTTTGCCGCCGGGTTTCAGCGAGTAGATGATGTGCTGCAAAAACAGTTGGTAGATGGCCATTTTGTCCACGGCCTGCTTGGGGATGTTGGGTACCCCGGCAAAGAAGCGTTCCCGGTGCTCTTTGCTGTCCAGTTCATTGCGGAAATCGCTGAAATCCATCTTGAATGGCGGATTGCTGACGATGTAATCAAACTTTTTGAGCGCCTTGCCGTCCCGGTGGTAGGGATGCAGCATGGTGTTGCCCTGGATGATGTTGGGGATGGAATGCACCAGGTTGTTCAAAATCAGGTTCAGGCGCAGCAGGCTGGATGATTTTTGCGAAATGTCCTGCGAGTAGATGCTGCAGCGCTGCTCACCGATGGCATGGGCGATATTCATCAGCAGCGTGCCAGAACCTGCCGAGGGGTCGTAGCAACTGACATTGCTGACCTTGCCGCGCACCGCATCCGGCACCAGGATGGCGGCCATGATCTTGGCCACGGCGTGCGGGGTGTAGTACTCGGCATATTTGCCGCCGCTGTCTTTGTTGTAGTCCTTGATCAGGTATTCAAACAGTGCGGCGTAGAAGTCGTATTTCTCGTTGAAGATGCGCTCGAAGCTGAAGTCACCCAGCTTGTTGATGAGGGCGCGGCAAAAGGCATCGCGCTTGGACGTGTCAGTAATGAATTCGCTGACCCGATCAAACAGGGTGATCTTGGCGCCACCGTCGGTTTTGACAGCAAAGATGTCGTTGTTGCTGATGGCAATGTCGCGCAGGGTGTCGTCGAACAGCTTGGCGAATTCAGGGGCGTTCTGGCGGCCAAACAGGTGGGCGATGAAATGTTCGGGTTTCAGGCGCGCGGTATCCGGCCCCATCTGCATTTGCAGCATGTCCCTGTCGTCGGCGCTCATGGCTGCGATGGCCGCTTCCCAGCTTTCGGCTTTGGTCAGTTCGGGGCGGATTTTCTTGGCCTCGAAGGCGAACTTGTCGTTCAGGAATTTATAGAGAAAAACCTGAGTGATGATCTTGAATTCGTTGCCATCATTGCCCAGCCCATAGGCGGCGCAAATGGCCTTGAGGCTGTCGATCAGCTCGCGGGTGCGTTGTTCAAAGTGTTGAGTTACCAAGGGTGTGCTCCGGTGCTGGCGCTGCTGCCCATGCGGGTGCCAGCAGAAAATTCATTCATGTATTCGGCCACCACCAGTTGGTTGATGCTGCGGCTGGCGTCCGGGGTGAGTTTGATGTGCTGGCGGGTGTGAAACTCGTCGATCACGATGGGCTGCATCATGCGTTCGAAATAACTTTCGTTATTCAGCAGTTGGGTGTTTTGCAGCACCTGTTCGTCGGCTTGCGCCTTGACGCCATTGAGCGCGTCAAACAGTTTGCGCTCGGTTTGCGCGAGCTTGCCGTGCTCTTGCAGGCGCTTGTGAATGCGCGTGTATTTGGCATCGCCCTGGTATTTGGCGCGCAGCTGATTGTTCTGGCGATTGAGCTCTTTGACCTGCTCGTGGATGGCGTTGAGGGCGCCAATGTTGGCCGTCATTTCTTCCTGACTGACTTCGCTGAGCTTCTTTTTCTTGAACAGTCGTTCCAGCTCTTCGCGCAGGGTGACGAACTTCGGGTCTTGCTGGTCAAAGTTGTCCGCCAGGGCTTCGCGTGTCTGGCGCAGGGTGTTTTTCAGCTTGTCGGCCAGCACCAGCTCTTCTTCCCTGATCTTGGCGAACTTGAAGATCACGTCTTCCAGCGCAACGTTCAGTAAATTACTCGTGTCTGTGGCGGATTCGATGGCATCTTTCAGGTTGAGTAGATCAAGGTGGTTGCAGGTTTCGCGGTAGAGCTGGCCCAACTTGTGGAAATCGAGCTGCTGCAACAGGCCGTATTCACCTTGCAGGCGGATCAGGTTGTAGAGGTTGCGGGCATCATTCAGCGCTTTTTTGAGCGCCAGCACGGTGGCTCGGTCTTGAATCTGGCTGAGCTGCCTTGAGAATTCTTCGGCGTTTTCGATGTTGAAGCTGAACAGGATGTCCTTGATGGCTTCGATTTCTTGCGTGATTTCTTCGGCGGACTTGAACAGGTTGGAGTAGTGCTCGATCTCGTCGCCCAGCTCGGATTGCAGTTCGTCAAAGTAGTCTTTATTGGTTTTGTCGAACTCCTTGCGAATGTCGGCAAAGTCGACCACGTAGCCGTAGCGGAAATCCTTGTAGGTGCGGTTGACGCGGGTGAGTGCCTGCAAGAGGTTGTGCGCCTTGATGACGCGCCCCAGATAGAGCTTTTTCAGGCGCTTGGCATCAAAGCCGGTGAGGAGCATGTTGTAGACAAACAAGAGGTCGATCTTGCCGGCCTTGAAGTCTTCCACCCAGTCTTTGCGCTCGTCTTTGCTGCCGACATCGTGCAGGATCAGCGCGGCATGCGTGACACGGTTTTCCAGCAGGGTCCGGGCAGCGTAGCTGTCGGGCTGCGCAGCGGCGATCAGGGCTTGTGCTGAGTCCTGCGCAGCGAACGCGGGCGAGGGTTGCGCGGCATGGACCGTATTGAAGATTTCGAACATCTGCCGGGCCTGCTCGGCGCTGTCACAGATCACCATGCCGCCGATGCTCGCATCGCCCAATGCGCAGCGACTCTTTTCGAAGTCGCGCACGATGTAGTCGAGCATGGGCTCGACAAATTGCGGGTGCGAGTAGATCAATTTGCGGTCGATATCGCCTTGCTGCAACTGGACGGCGGCGAGCGCTTCTTGCAGTGAAATTTTGTAGTTGGTGGCGATCTCTTCGCGGATCAGGCGCAGGGTGTAACCATCGGCAATCGAGGCGTTGTAGTAATACTTGTGGAGGTAGTCGCCAAACAGGGCGCGCGAGTTGTAGTCGTCGCCCAACAGCGGCGTGCCGGTGAGACCGATCTTGATGGCGTTGCGGTCGGACTGGCTGAGGTTGGCCAGAAAGCTGCCCTGCGGGTTGTAGCTGCGATGCACCTCATCAAGAAAGTAGACGCGCTGGATGTTGAAGTTGTAATCCTCGGCGCGCACTACGTCCGGGTCGTCCTGAAACTTCTGGATATTGACCACGGTGATTTCAGGCTTGCCGCTGTGGTTGTGCAGCACCTGTGTGGTTTTGATGTCTCGGGCAAAGTCTGCACGGCTGTCGATGGTGTGCACCACCAGCCCGCGACAGGAAAATTCACGCTGCGCCTGCGTGGCCAGATCAAGCCGGTCGACGATGAAGTAGAACTTGGGGATGACGCCTTGGCGCTGGAAGTAATCGGTGAGAAAACGGGTGTTGTAGTAGGCCAGCGCGGTTTTTCCGCTGCCCTGGGTGTGCCAGATGATGCCCTTTTTCACACCAGCATCGAGTTTCTTCTCGATAGCCTTGGTGGCAAACAGTTGCGGGTAGCGCATGACATGCTTGTGCTGGCCATCGCTTTCGTTCACATAGGCCAGCGCAAATCGCAGCAGGAAGGCTAGACGCTCACGACTGAACAAGGAGGTGCAGATGCGGTTGGTTGGCGTATCGGGCGACTTGTTGCTCAGAAACTCGGGGCTGTGCTTGATGACGTTGAGGTTGTTGTCGCGCAGCACTTCGTTTTCGATGAGGTCATCTTCAGCCGCCAGCAACTCGGCCAGATCCAGTGTTTCTTCTTCTCGGAAGTAGTTGAAGATTGGCGAGTCGTAGGACGGGCTGGCATAGAACGCCCCCTCGATGGGCTGCGGCGAGCCGTCGTCGTACTCCATGTTATTGGAGAAGACCATCAACTGCGTGATGTTGATAAAGCGCCAGAATTTTGGATTGCGGCTGCGCGTGATGATGCGGTTGCGCTCGGCCAGCACACCTTCGCGGTTGTTGGGCTTCTTGACCTCGATGAAGGTCAAAGGCATGCCGTTGATGAGCAGCGTGATGTCGGGCCGAAACTCATCGTCGCCGTTCTTGCAGGTGAGCTCGGTGACAACGTGGAAGCTGTTGTTGTCGAAGTTCTCGAAGTCGATCAGCCGGATGCCCGAGCGTTCCGTGAGCCTCTCGTAGAAGGCCTTGCCGAGGTCTTCGTTGTCCAGCAGGAGCTTGACGTCGGCCAGCAGACGGGTGGCGTCTTCTGCGCTCAATTCAGGGTTGATGCGGGCGATCGCTTCGCTGAAAAGCGCGGGGAAGATATTGGTTTCTTCGTCCCAGACGGCATCTTTCAGGGAAAGATAGCGGTAGCCAAGCCGCACCAGATGCAGGATGCAAGGAATCTTGACCCGTGAGTCTTCGCTGAAAACCATCAGAGCTGATCTCCCTGTACTTGTTTTGTGTTTGTCAGGCTGACCCACTTGGCCCCACGCCCCTTGCCCGTAGGGGCAATCAAACCCTCGGCCTTCATGGTGCGTAACACCAGCCGCACCATGTCGCGACTGATACCGGGGCAGGCTTCTTCGATTTCCGAAATCGAGAACGGCAGGTTTCTCTTGAGGATTTCCGCCCGCACTCTGTCGCCTTTGGCACCGCGCCCACGCTCGATGGTGCCGACACGTTCTTCGAATTCCTTATAGGCGCGCAGCAATGCGCCCCAAAAATAATCGAGCCACGGGGCGATATTGTGAGCGCCCTCGTGCCAGCCTTGTGAGCTGGCCTCCAGCGTTTCGTAATAACTCTCCTTCGATTCCTCGAAGATACGTTCCAGACTGATGAAGCGGCCCACGGTGTAGTCGGCGTGGTAGAGCAGTTGCAAGGTGAGCAGCCGAGCCATGCGGCCGTTGCCATCAGGGAATGGATGCACGCATAAAAAATCAAGGATGACCAGCGGCACCAATACCAGTGGGTCGGCCAGATGTTGATCGAGTGCGGTGCGGTAGCGCGCAATGGTGTCCGGCATTGCCATTGGCGTGAGGTGCGCCGCTACGGGTCGAAAGCGAATGCGTGAGCTGCCGTCCGGGTGACGTTCGATAATGTCGTTGTTGGTGGCCTTCCAATGCCCACCGGGTTGCGGCATGTAGCGGTACAGGATGCTGTGCAGTTGCTGGATCGTGCCCTCTGAGAAGGGCATTTGTTCTCCACTTTCGTGAATCAGCCCCAAGGCATCACGGTAGCCAGCGACTTCTTGTTCGGAACGGCTCTTGGGCGTGGCATTTTTGAGCACCAGCGACTTGAGCCGGTGGGCTGCAACCACTACGCCTTCGAGGCGGTTGGAGGACTCTGTCGATTCGACGACTGCCACTTGCCGCAGATCACTCAGCACCTCTGGCGACTGGGCGACATAGAGAAGTTGCTTGCCCCGGTACTCGCCCAGCGCGCGCAGCGTTGCCAGTTGCTGCGTGTCAAAGCGCAGCTTGGCGAGGTAGTCTGGCGTCAGTGAGTGCATGGCTCGTAGGCGATTGAGGAAATGGGGTAATCTTAATGCATATTGGGGTATTGCGATACAGAATTACCCCTTTGTTTTTGTTGTTACCCCGTTTAATAAAGGCCGAAAGCGTGGCTTCCTGATCAATCAGCGCGTTCATGGTGATGTCGTTAATCAGCCACGGAGCCCGCGATGAATACCAAGCAAACCGCCATCGATGCCTACCTTGCCCGCACGGCCGCCATCCACGCCAAACTGGCACGGCTGCAGCAACTGGCCGATGACCACTTCGGCCACGACCCGGACGCCATCAACTGGGGCCACGTTGGCGACCTCGGGTGGGTGGACGCCGCGCTCGATGATCTGCTGGCAATCTTTGGCGGCGAACATGCGTGAGGCGATGACCATGATTTTCTGCGGCCAAAAGGCTCGGTGGCCGTTTTTGCCAATGAGGGTGTGAATTCAACGCCCACCCTTGCTGGGGTGCAAACCGCAAACCCTGCAAACCTCGGTTTGCACGCTGACGGTAGCGCAATGCCGCGCTGTCGCCTCCCGTATTGGAATCGCGCCAGGAAGGATCCTTTTCGCCTGGGCGAGAGTCAGATCGTCTCGGGTTCCTGCATCCACGTCGGGATGTCGCGCTGGCCGTGCAGCACGCGCCAGACATCAATGTGCTCTGAACGCTCGATATAAAACACAAAGTGGGGATAGTGTGTCAGCGGCCAGAAGCGCAGGCCGGGCAAGTTCAATGCGTGGGCGTAGCGTGGTGATCCGGTAGCCGGATGGCGAGCGATGTGCGCATAAGCCTGCTCCAAGGCGTCAATGAAGCCGAGTGCCGCTTGCTCTGCATCTTCGCTGAGGTAGTAGGCAATCGCGTCGTCGATGTCCCGGTTAGCCAGCTCACGCGGAACGACAGGCTTGGCCATCACCCGCGAGCGCCGCCCTTGGCCGCCTTGCGCACCCGGTCACGCAGGCCTTCAAAGTAGGCCGGATCGGCTGGGGCAGCAGGTGCAGACGCAGCGCCCGCGAGCAGGAGGCCGCGCAGGTGCAGGCGATCCTGATCCTTGCGAATCAGCTCGCGCACGTATTCGCTGCTGGTGCCGTAGCTGCCTTGATTGACCTGCTCATCCACGAAGGACTTGAGCGTGTCGGGTAGGGATATGTTCATTGTGCTCATGGCTCAAGATTAGTTTTTTTGGCAAAATTTGGCAAGGCCGGATCGGAGGCCGCGCCAGGGAGCCGACCATCAGCGTCGGCTTTTCTTCTTTAGACGGCAGGAAACCGGAGTTGACCAAGCTTCTTTTCATGGGCGAAGCGAGTGATCTCGAAAAAAAACGTCCGGTTGCAGCATCGAACGATGACCTAAGACAACCTCGTCTGCTTTCCGGGGCCAGTTTAATTCTGAAGCGGGAATCGAACCGGCATCCGTCGCTCTGGCCAAAAGCACACCCATTTACACCCATTCAAGCCGGGCGTCCCGGGAGACAATGCAACTGCATTGACGCGGCAATGCGACCGCATTACCATCCAAGCGTCAACCCATATCCGCAGGAGACGGTCATGGCCGCGACCTTTGAAGTCGAATCCACACTCACCGATCGCTACCAGACCACGGTGCCGGAAACCGTGCGTCGTGCCCTCAAGCTGGGCAAGCGCGACAAGATCCACTACACCATTCGCCCCAGTGGAGAGGTGGTGCTGACGCGCGTCGAAGCATCCGACGGTGACGACCCTGTGCTCGGTCAGTTCCTCGGCTTCCTGGCCGCCGACATCACTCGCCATCCCGAGCGGCTGCAATCTGTGGATGCCGCCCTCGTCCAACGGCTCCAGTCGCTGGTCGACGGCGTCGATGTCGATCTGGATGCCGCCCTGCCGGCAGACCATGAATGAGCGCAGGGAAGCCCAAGCCCTTGGTCATTCACGGCTGGACGGTCTTTGCTCATCCACTATTCCTCGCACAGATTGAAGCGCTGGCTCGGCAAGTCGAGACCCTGAGACAGAAGGACCCGGCCGGGTACGTAAAAAAGAACGCCAGCAAGCGACTGGCCGCAGTCATCAAGCTGGCGTTTGATGTCATCCCGCAATATCCGACGCGACCGGAGTACCGCCAGGGCGGGACGCTCGGTGACGATCACAAGCACTGGTTTCGGGCCAAGTTTTTCCAGCAGTACCGACTATTCTTCCGCTACCACGCCCCGAGCAAGGTGATCGTCTACGCCTGGGTGAATGACGAGGACACCAAACGCGCCTACGAAAGCAGCGACGACGCCTACCGGGTGTTCCGCAAGATGCTGGAAAGCGGGCATCCGCCTGACGATTGGGATCGGCTCCTGGCCGAGGCGCAGAAAGAATCGCAACGGATGCAGGAATCATTGGCAAGGGCGGCAGCAGCACACTGACGGTCGAGCGAGGGAATGCGAGTTCGGCAATATGGCCCGCGATGTCGGGCCGGACCTCATGCTCCTCGTTCGGCTCGGTGATGTTGCGGCCACCGAACTCGATCAGGACGCTGTTGCCCACGTAGTCCCCCGACGCCTCCAGCGCCGTCGGGTAGTGCATCCGCAACTGCTCGCCGTATTCGCTGACTTCAAGCTGGGATGCGTCGGCATCGAACTCGACGGCGAGCGTGCGAGTTGCGGAGCCAGCGCCCGGTGAATTGGTTCGAGGTGCGGGAAGGGCTCAGGCATGAACTGCCATCCGCTCGTTTCGGCCCCTTTCATTTAAAAACAGGGCGTCGCTCATCCACGCAGGTATTGAACTGGTGGCTGGCGAAGTCCGCAGGCTTCCGCAGGAACCCCCAACAACACGCGGAAACGGGTGCAAGGCAAGAAAAAGGGCCCGGAGATTATCCGAGCCCTTCAATTTGGTGGAGGTGGGGGGAGTTGAACCCCCGTCCGAAAGCCCTACGTCTCCGGCCCTACATGCTTAGCTCACCGTTGGATCTTGTTCTCTGACAGCACGGTGTGCGAAGCACGCCAGAGAACCAGCCGGTTATGTTTTAGCCTTTCGTTGACAGGCAGCCACGATAAGCGATCCCGTGATAATGACCCTACATCCGTGAGCACGAGCACAAACGGGTTCGGGGCTTACGCCTTAAGCGGCGAGAGCGTAGACGTCGTCGTTGGCGTCTGAAGTTTTGCCGCTGGATTAACGAGGAAAGCTGCCCCCTCGGCATGCACCGGTCGATTTCGCGACCCCCGTCGAAGCCAAAACACCCCCGGGGAAAATCAACCACGTATCAGTGTAGGGCCGGGCGCCCTTCGTATCAAGGAAAACCATGTTGTCGGTTGCCTCGGGTTCATCGGGCCACGGCCCGATCAGGCGTTCTTGTTGTGGCTGCGCATTACCCGCTGCTTGTCGCGCTCCCAGTCGCGGCTCTTGATGGTGTTGCGTTTGTCGTGCGCCTGTTTGCCGCGGGCGAGGGCGATTTCGATCTTCACCTTGTTGCCCTTCCAGTACATGGCGGTGGGGATCAGGGTGTAGCCATCGCGCTCGACGGCGCCGATCAGTTTGTGGATTTCCGTGCGATGCAGCAGCAGCTTGCGGGTGCGGCGGTCATCGGCGATCACGTGGCTGGATGCCGAGATCAGCGGTGTGATCTGCGCGCCGAACAGAAAAATCTCGCCGTTTTTCACCAGCGCGTACGATTCGCTGAACGCGATGCGGCCTTGGCGCAGGGATTTGACTTCCCAGCCTTGCAGCGCGATGCCGGCCTCGAAGCGGTCTTCCAGAGCGTATTCGTGCCGGGCACGTTTGTTCAACGCGATCGTGCTTCCGGTATCCTTCTTGTCTTTCTTTTTGTTCATATCCATTTCCTTGGCGCGCATTGTCGCCGATGCGCGTGCATGAGGCGAGAAAAACGGCATGACCCGAGTTGAACGCAGCGCATTGGTACCCTTCGCAGCGCCCCGGATGTATGGGCTGGTGGTTGATGTGCCGGCCTATGCGCAGCGTTTTGCCTGGTGCGAGCAGGCGAGCTTGCTGGAATCGTCCGAAACCGTGCAGGTAGCACGGCTCGGGGTGAAGGTGGGTGGCATGCGCACTGCGTTTACCACCCGCAACACGCTCGTCATCGGTGAGCGCATCGAAATGGCGTTGGAGGAGGGGCCGTTTCAGCGGCTGTCGGGGGTGTGGTCGTTCCGCGCCCTCACCGAGAGTGCCAGCCGGGTGGAACTGGTGCTGGAGTTTGAACTTGCCGGGCGTTTTCTGGGTTCGGCGCTGGCGATCGGTTTTGCCGGCATCGCCGATCGCATGGTTGATGATTTTTGCCGCGAGGCGCGGCGCGAGTTTGCGGTGAAGCAGCCGTGAGCAGCGATGAGTTGATTCAGGTGCAGGTGGTGTATGCCTTGCCGCAGCGGCAATGGTTGTTGCCATTGCAGTTGCCAGCGGGCAGCACGGCAGGTGATGCGGTAACGGCGTCAGGCCTGGCGGACAAGGTGCCAGGCTATGCCGGCATCGAACACACGCTGGCAATTTATGCGCAGCCGGTGAGCGCCACAGCCGTGCTCAGGCAGGGTGACCGCGTGGAGGTGCTGCGGCCGTTGCTGGCTGACCCGAAGCAGGTGCGGCGGGCGCGAGCGTTGCTGAAGTAAGCAGCGCCCGTGCGAAGCAGCTCAACGCCCTTTGCGTTTTTCGTCGCGCGATTTGGGCAGGTTGCCATAGCGCTGCATTTCGGCCCACAGCGCCTGATTCTGTTCGGGGAAGTAGTCGCCTTCCCAGCGTGTGAGTGAGTCGCCATCGAAAAACACGGCGAAGCGCTTGATCTCGGCATCCTTGCCTTTGCGCTTTTGGCTGGCCACGTAATCCCAACGCGATTGATGGAAGGGATCGGCGATCACTGGCGAGCCCAGCAATGAAATCACCTGGCGACGATTCATGCCTACTTGCAACTGATTGACGTTACGCTCATCAAGCAGGTTGCCCTGATGGATGGGGGCTTTGTAAATGATGCCGCAGCCGCTGACGGCGAGGGCAATGGCAAGAACGGTCAGGATTGAACGCATCGTCATGAGAATCCGCTGAAATCCGCCTGGATGATACACTAAGGCGCCTTGCCAGCGGCCATCGCGGTTGCGGCGATTCAGACTTGGTTGGAGCTTTGATGGAATCGCATGATCTTCGCAAAGCCGGGTTGAAAGTGACGCATCCGCGTATGCGAATTCTCGAAATTCTGGAAAACGCACGCCCTCGGCACATGACCGCTGAAGACGTTTACCGTCAATTGCTGCAACTCGACGAGGACATCGGGCTGGCCACCGTGTATCGGGTGCTGACCCAGTTCGAAGCGGCCGGGCTGGTGATGAAGCACAACTTCGAGGGTGGCCAGGCGGTGTTCGAGCTGGATCGTGGCGAGCATCACGATCACATGGTGGATATGGATACCGGCAAAGTCACCGAGTTCGTATCGAACGAAATCGAGCGCCTGCAACACGAGATCGCCGACAAGCATGGCTTCGACATTGTCGATCACAGCCTGGTGTTGTACGTGCGCAAGAAGAAGGCATAACGCAGCCGCCGCACGCGGCTGCGTCGCCGGGGCTTACTGCCCCAGCACCGGATAATCGGTATAACCGCGTGCATCACCGCCGTACAGGGTGGCTTGGTCCAGCGGGTTCAGCGCCGCGCCCTGGGCAATGCGTGCCAGATAATCGGGATTGGCGATCAGCGGCCGGCCAATGGCCACCATGTCGGCCCGCCCGCTGCTGATGGTCGCCTCGGCCATGTCGGCGTCATAGCCGTTATTGACCATCCACACGCCCTTGAAGTGGCTTCGCAGTGCGCTGTAGTCAAAAAATGGCGTGTTGCGATCACCGCCGGTCTCGCCTTCAATGACATGCACGTAGGCAATGCCGATTGCTTGCATTTGCGCCACGGCGGCCTCGAACAGCGGCTGCGGCGCGCTGTCGCTGATGTCGTTGAACCCGGACACCGGTGAAAAGCGCACGCCGACCCGCTGCGCGCCGATGGCGTCGGCCACTGCGCTAACCACTTCGCGCAGAAAGCGGGTGCGATTTTCGATGCTGCCGCCGTAGGCGTCACTGCGCTGGTTGCTGCTGTCGCGCAAAAACTGGTCAATCAGGTAGCCGTTGGCGGAATGCACTTCAACGCCATCAAAGCCGGCATCGATGGCGTTACGTGCAGCCTGGCGATAATCGGCCACGGTTTGCGCGATGTCCTCGGTGCTCAGCGCGCGCGGCATCGACACATCGACAAAGCCCTCGGCAGTAAAGGTTTTGCTGGCAGCGCGTATGGCAGATGGCGCAACCGGCGCCTGGCCATCGGGCAACAGGCTGCTGTGCGAGATTCGCCCGACATGCCACAGCTGCATGAAGATATGGCCGTCGGCTTCATGTACGGCTTGGGTAACCTTGCGCCAACCAGCGACCTGTTCGGCGCTGTGGATGCCCGGCGTGGCGATGTAGCCCTGGCCCATCGGCGATATTTGTGTAGCCTCGGAAATAATCAGGCCGACGCTGGCACGCTGGGTGTAATAAAGCGCGGCCAGCGGGCCCGGCACATTATCTGCAGCGGCGCGGTTGCGCGTCAACGGTGCCATGGCGATGCGATTGGATAGGAGGATGTCGCCCAAAGTCAGCGGCTTGAGCAAAGCGGTAGGTGCAGTCATGGCAGTCTCGGTAACAGGTCAATCGCTACAATAGCGTGCTTGCTGTGAACGATAGTCGCTTTGTCCGTTGCGCCAGCGGAACACTGTGATGCACGTACGCCAGACGGCATGGGCGGCTTGCGTCGGTGCCGCTTTGTCGCCACCCTGTCGCCATGCCATCACCCAACTACACCATCACCATCGATACCGGTTTTCACCGGCCCCGTTTTGACGCCTGTTATCTGCTGATTGATAACGGCCGTGCGGCGTTCATCGATTGCGGCATCAACGCCTCACAGCCGTTGCTGCTGGCCGCGCTGGCGCAGGCCGGGCTCGGCCCGGATGCGGTGGATCATCTGATCCTGAGCCATATTCATCTCGATCACGCGGGTGGTGCCGGTGGCTTGCTGGCGCAATTGCCCAATGCGCGGGTACACGTGCATCCACGCGGCGTGCGTCATCTGATCGACCCCAGTGCGCTGGTGGCCGGCGCATCGGCGGTATACGGCGCCGATGTGGTGCTCGCGACTTATGGCGAATTGGTGCCGATTGCCAGTGAACGCATCGTGGAAGCAAACGAAGGCCATCGTATCCGCGTGGGGCAGCGCGAGTTGCTGTGCCTGGACGCGCCGGGCCACGCTCGCCACCATATCGTGTTACACGAGCCGGATGCGGCTGCATTTTTCACGGGCGATGCGTTTGGGATCAGCTATCGTGTGCTGGATACAGCGGCTGGGCCGTTCATCTTTCCGACCACCACGCCGGTGCAATTTGATCCGCCGGCAATGCAGGCGAGCATCGCGCGGATGCTGGCAATGCGGCCGCGAGTGATGCACTTGACCCATTACGGCCCAGTGACTGGTGTAGAGGGTTTGGCGGCCGATCTGCAGCAACGCATCGAACACATGGTGGCGTTGGCGGAATCGTTGGCGGACGTGCCAGATCGCCATGCTGCACTGTGCGAGGCCTTGCGTGAAAGCTACATCGGTGCCGCTCAACAACACGGTGTCACCCTAGGCACGGAGGTGATCGGTGATGTGTTGCAGATGGATATCGAACTCAATGCGCAGGGGCTTGGTGTGTGGCTGGATGCGCGAACGCGCCGCACAAGAAGTTGACAACCCCTCTGAGCGCCCCTCGCCAGATCGAGGCAAAAAAAGCGCCACACCGAGGTGTGGCGCGAGGCCCGGGGAGAGAGTCCGGGCAGGGGATTTGACGAAGCTTAGAAGCGATAACCCAGGTGCAAGCCATAGACCAGCGGATCGACGTTGGCACTACCCACTTTGACGCCATCGACCTTGATCTTGGAATCGATATCGATCCAGCGCAGATCGGCAACGATGTCCCATCCCTTGGCGATGTTGAACACGATGCCGCCTTGTGCGGCAATACCGAAGCTGTCGCCCATGCTGACGCGGGTGCCTGTTAGTGGGCCGCGCTCCTTGACGTCAAAGGTGAGCGTGTAATTCACGCCCAATCCCAGAAATGGATTCACCTTGCCATCCGGCAGGAAGTAGTATTGCAAGCTCAGGGTCGGCGGCAGGTGTTTGAAATCTGCAGCGGTGGCGCCATTGAGCTGTACCGAGTGCTCGAACGGGGTTGACGCCAGCAGTTCCACCGCCCAGTTGGGGGTGTAGTGATAGCCCAGGGTGAAACCCAGCGCAGTCTGGCTTTTGATGTCGGTTTGCAGGGCGCCGCCGGCCAGGCTGCCGTTGCCGCTCTTGGGGTCGACCACGGTCGGGCCGAAACGCACGAACCAGTCTTCGGCGTGAGCATTGGTGACCGCACCCAGAGCAAGTGCTGCAGCGAGAAGCGAGAGGGGGAGTGATTTCACGGAAGTAACCTCAGTACGTTAGAGACTGAGGTTAGTTTCCCGTTAGTGTGGGCACTGCGCATTGACCATGATCAAAATCATGGTGCTTTGCGGCAACTTTTGTCGTTACGCGCTGTTGAGCCCCTGTCGAAGCAGGCGTGCGAGCAGTTTTTCGCGAAATCCGGCGGGTGCGCCAAGGCCCATGCGGGCCATCGCCTCCGGGTCGTCTGGCGATGATGCAAGCAATGCCCGGCCGAGGGTGGCAAGTTTCAATTTTGGCGTGGCGGTGTTGCGCTTGAGCCAGCCCAATGCCTTTGCCAGCCGTTGCTCAACCGCAGTGAAGTCACAGCCCAGAGGGTAGTCCGGCAAATCGCCGTTGGCGCGGAACGGCGCCAGAATGCGGGCGATGTGTTCTGGAGTATTGACGGCAACCGATTCATGCCCGCTCTTGACGGCCAGCTTGCCGGCGGTGATCGCGCTTTGTGCCAATGCGGGCCCAAAACGTGCATCGCTGATCGCCAGCATGGCGCGGATGCAATCTTCATCGCTGCGGCCGCGCAGATCGGCGACGCCGTATTCGGTGATGGCGACATCGCGCAGATGGCGCGGGATGGTGGTGTGGCCATAGTTCCAGACCATGTTCGAGCTGGTCTTGCCGCCGCTCTCGCGCACCGCACGCAGCATCAGCGCCGAGCGGCTTTCGCGCAGTGCGTGCGCCATCGCCACGAAGTTGTACTGGCCGCCGACGCCGGACACCACCTGGCCGTTATCCAGCGCATCCGAGGTGGCAGCGCCGAGCAGGTTCATCATCATGCAGGTATTGAAAAAGCGCGCCTCGCGTCGCTGCAGGCGTTCCAGCGTTTCCTGACCACCGTACAGTTCGTTGATGTGCGAAATCCGGGTCATGCCGATGCGCTCGCGTTCGCGCGATGGCAGTTCGCGCAGCCAGCGATACAGGTCTTTGGAGCCAAGGAAAAAGCCACCGTGCAGGTGTTGGCCTTCGGTTTCGAGGCGCGCCAGATCGGCATCGTCGGCACTGCGATCAAATACGCGTTGCATCAGTGCGGCATCATCTACCACCCGGCGCTTGATCACACCCGCTTCGATCAGGTGCATGAAGCCATCCATCACCATCTCGCTGGCGCCAAACAGCCCTTGCTCGAACGGACCGAGGCCGCCCCAGCGGCACACGATCGGTGAGGTTTCCACATCTGGCCACAATGCCTTGATCAGCGCGCGGTAGGTGTCATTGCGGGTATGGCGCAGGACCAGCGCATGGGTGAGGGCATCGGACAGCGCGCCGATACCGATCTGCAGCGAGCCGCCGTCACGCACCAGGGTGCTGGCGTACAGGCCGATCGCGTAGTCGGCATCGCCGACCGGTTCGCGCGGCAGCGCAAACAGCTGCGGGGCGGGGCCGGGCAGGTCGAGCACGGCATCGAAAAAGCCGGGGTCGAGCGCGGCATCACCACCCATGAATGGCAGGTCCGGGTGTACTTCGGCGATGATCAATGGCCGCGGCAGGCCCATCGACTCAATCTCGTCGAGCAAATCCAGGGTGAGGTCGGGATTGCAGCTCAGACTCAGGCGTTGCCCGCCCGGTTCGCGCGCGACCAGTTGCACCAGCACATTGACACCGCGCTCGGCCACAGCGCGCGCGACATGGGTGTAATTGAGGCTGTTGTAGTGGCGCTGCGCATGGCTGGCACCAAGCAGACCACCGGACTGGAAGTAGAACTCCTCGACTTCGATGTTCGGCGGCAGCGTGTCGCGGCGCATCGCCAGCGCATAGTCCAGCGCCGGGAAATCCGCACCAAAATGGCGCGCCAGAAACGGTCCCAGAAAGCGTTTTTCGATGTCGCTGCGCGGCGTCGGCGGCGTGAGCGACAGCGCGGTGTAGAGTTTCAGGTGCAGGTCCGGTTGCGCGCTCACTCGCCGGGTGATCGCGTTGAGCAGACGATGCGGCTTGCCCAGGCCAAGCGGGGCGGCCATGCGCAGGGTGTTGCCGGTGCGGGTGAGCAGCAGATCGACGGCGGCGTCGAGCGAGTCCAGGGCGATCGGGGAGATAGTCATGGCGGGCAGTATCGCCCGATGGCGGGAGCGAAGGGAACCGGTGTGGAAGGGGCGTGGGTGCGGGCCTTGCCCGCGAACGACGCCGCGAACGGCTTCGCGTGCAGGCACGCTCCCACGGGCAGGTGATGAGCTTTCAGCCTCGATCCTATGCACACGCTTCCAGGACAGCTTGTTCAGGACATGCTCGGATGGGGCTTGACAGCAACGATTACACGTGTAATCTACGGCCATGACTACAAACGTAAACGAAGCCCCGATTTCCGATGCCGAGAGCACTGTGATGCAGGTGTTGTGGCAGCACAGCCCGCGCACTGCGGAGGAGGTGCTGTCCGCCCTTGCCGATAAGCAGGATTGGGCGCTCAGCACGGTCAAGACCTTGCTCAACCGCCTGCTGCGCAAAGGCGCGATCACCGCCGAGCGCGATGGCCGTCGGTTTCTGTATGCGCCGAAATTGAGCCGTGAAGACTGGTTGCAGCAGCAAAGTGCCGGCCTGCTTGATCGCCTGTTCGACGGTCGCGTGGCACCGCTGGTGGCGCACTTTTGTGAGCACCGCAAACTCAGTCCCGGCGATATCGCCGAGCTGCGCAAATTGATTGAGAGGATGGATGATGCGCAATGACCTTGGCGTGCTGTTGCTGACCACGACGGTGGTATTGAGCGTCGCGTTGTTGATCTTGCTGGTGCTGCGTTGGCCGGTACGCGCCGCGTTCGGCGCGCGCGTCGGCTACGGGCTTTGGAGCCTGCCGCCGCTGGCGATGCTTGCGGTTTTGATTCCGGCGCCGATTCAACCGGTAGCCGGTTCGGTGCTGGCGATGGTGCAGGCGGCCCCGCTGCCGGCGCTGGTCGATGCATCGGCAACGGGGCCGGCAAGCGCCGTATGGTTGGCGATCTGGCTGCTGGGCGCGATGGCGATGATGGCCTGGATCGGCTGGCAGCAGCGGCGCTTCGTACATGGGCTTGGACCGCTGCGCGAGGCTGGCGATGGCTGCATGCAGGCAATGATCAGTGATGGATTGCCGGCACTGGTCGGCTTCGTGCGTCCGCGCATCGTGCTGCCGGTCGATTTCGCCACGCGCTACAACGTAGCGCAACAACGACTGGTCATTGCCCACGAGCGCGCGCATCTATGTCGTGGCGATCACCTCAGCAATCTGGTCGCAGCAAGCCTGCGCTGCGTGTACTGGTTCAACCCGTTGCTGTTGGTGGCCTTGCCTTTGTTCGCGCGCGATCAGGAACTGGCCTGCGACGCCGTGGTGATTGCCGCACACCCACGCCAACGCCGCAGCTACGGCGAGGCATTGCTCAATACCCTGTGCCAGCGTGGATCCATGCCGCTGGGTTGCCAGGCGTTCGGTTCCCACCCGCTCAAGGAGCGCATCAGCATGATTCAACATCACGCGTTATCGAAGCATCGCATTGTTTCCGGCCGCATCGCCATGGCACTTCTGGCTGCCGTCGTGACCTCAGCGGCATGGGCGCTGCAACCGCAATCGACACCATCGACAGAGCCAGCCGCAGATGCGAACGCCAGCGAAGCGGTCAGCTTTCGCAGCCAGTTTCCACCAGCTTATCCGGCTGCTTCATTGCAGGCAAAGGAGCAGGGCACCGTGGTATTCAAGGTGCGCGTGCTTGCCGATGGCACGCCTGCCGATATCGTGATCCACAAGTCAACGGCGACCCCAGCATTGGAACAGGTCGCCATCAATGCGGTGCAACGCTGGCGCTTCAACCCGGCCATAAAGGATGGCAACGCGGTCGAGGGTACGGTGCTGGTGCCGGTGAAGTTCGCGCTGGATGAGGACGCGGCACCGGACCCGCAGGCGCTCCCCAATGCGGGCCCCGATTCGGCGAGCAGCCGCGAGTGACTGTTGTGGATTGCGCAGCTGATGGGTGTCGATGCGATGGTGCTACGGCGCAAACATCGACAGCAGGCAGCGCAGCGTTGCCGCCAGCGTCGGTGCGCGTAATGCGCCGACGCGTTTGATCAGGCGCACACGATCCAGCGTGCGAATCTGATCCAGCACGATCAGGCCCTGTTTACCCTGGAAGGTGAGCGATACGCGGAAGGCGGCTGGGTGCGAGCCGGTGGTCATCGGCGCCACGATCACGGTGCGCAGATGGGCGTTCATCTCGTCGGGCGAGATCACCACGCAGGGCCGGGTTTTCTGGTTTTCGCTGCCGACCGTGGGGTCGAGTTGGGCGAGCCAGATGTCGCCGGCCTTGATCACCACACCAGTTCGTCGTCGCTGGCATTGGCCAACTCGGGCCACACCAGCGCGTCGTCGCCCCGCGACGCCAGACGACGCGCATCGTCGGCCCAGCCTTCGCGCGGATTGACATGCACTGGCCGGATTTCGATCACGCCGTCGCGCACCTGCAGGTCGGCTGTGCCGACCAAACCTACCTGGGCAAGGATCGGCTTGGGAATCAGCACGCCCTGCGAGTTGCCCATTTTCCGGATCGCGACTTGCACGGCTCGACTCCATGATGTTGGAAGCACAATGGTAGCACGTAGTGGCAAATGCTGAGACGGCGATGGACGGCTGCTGCGGAGTGAGGCAAAGCGAGAAGGCCAAAAAAGACGGGGCTCCTTGCGGAGCCCCGTTCCGGGGTTGATTACGTCGTGGATGGTTCAACAACCAGCGGTCTTCTTGAACGTCAGACTCTTGTTGGTGCCGCCGGCGTTGTCGTACTTGGTGCGGATTTCGTCGCCTTCGACGATGCGCTCGTCCTTGAACTTGTCGAGGGTCAGGTCGTCGGTGATGGTGATGACGACGGACTCGCCGGTCTTGCCGTGCTCCAGAATGGCGATCACGGACTTGCCGTCGGCGGCCATCTGGATTTCGGTAATGGTGCCGACCATCTTGACCTCGTCGGCCAGCGCGGCGGGGGGGGCCGTGATGGCGGCAAACGTCAGGGCGGTCGCGAGGATCATGCGGGTGAGGGTGCTGTTCATGGCGTACTCCTTGGAGTTGTGGGAAGGCCGGGATTTGGGTTCGATCAGAAGATGACCTCGAATGTGGCATAGAGGTCGTAGGCGTGATCGAGCGGTGCGGTGGTCATCAATTGCCCGTTCACTTGCGACAGCTTGAGCGGGGCGCCGACCCAGTTGTTGCTGCCGGTGTACTGGAAATCGTAGTACTGCGCGCCGATCCGGAAGAACGCCTTGGCATCGTGGGACGAGATCGCCTTCTTGTTCAGTTCCAGAATGACGTAGGCGTCGTAGACGTTGCCGCGGGTGCCGACCTTGGAGGTCCAGATGTCGGCGGCGGCTGGCGCGAAGGTGATCCAGTTCTTGCTGCCGTGGTTGTATTCGAAGCCCAGCTTGGTTCTGGCCGGCAGATTGTAGTCAAGGTCGTAACGCAGGCCGAGCGAATACGCAGTGCCAGTCTTGCTGCTGGGCGCTTCCGGGCTGAAGAAACCACCGGTCAGCAGACCCTGGAAGCCGAACTGTGCGGAAACATTGTCGTTCGGATGGGTGATGCTGCGACCAACTTCGGCGAAGTAGTTGAGGGTGCCCTTGCCCACGTTCTCGAACAAGCCGATGGCGCCGGCGCCCCACCATTCGATATCGCCCAGATTGGTCTGCGGCATGGTGTTGCCGAAGAAGGTGTCACGCATCACCGGGGCGTCGAAAATATTGAAGCCACGGTTCCATTGCGTCCAGATGCGCAGTGGATCGGTGTCGATCGGGACGAACTGGACGCCGAACATGTCGGTGTCTTGCGGCGAGTTGTTGGGCTGGGTGCGGAACCCGGCTTCGAATCCTCGGCCATAGCAAAGCTTGAAGTAGGCACCTGGCAGGATTTCGACATCCGGCGCATAGCCCAGCGACATGCCGTCGAAGGCGTAGTCAACCAACAATGAGGGCGTGCCGCCGTTGCCCGGACGCCCGGTGTTCTGCTTCAAGTTGCGCGGCACACCGTCCGACGAGGGGCGACGACCGACCGAGAACCAGAGGTCTTGCCCGGCGATGTTGCTCCAGGTGGCATAGGCCTGATCGACGTTGAGGAAGCCGCTCGACGGGATGTGCCCGAGCGTACCGTCGAATACCCCGACGCGATCAGCGAAAAACGGCGCCGCCCCGCCATTGGTGACGGCGCTGGCGTCATTGGCGCCAAACGTCTTGTACATCAGCAGGCGGGTGGTGATCACCACGTTCTGCGTCGCCTTGATGTGCATGTCGAGGCCGAAGCGGTTGGTGTAAAGCGTCGAGTTCTTCGGCTTGAACGAGGGCACGGTGGCGGCGAAGCCGCCAATCCCTTGCATCAAGCCGGCGTTCATTGGGTTGGAGACGAAGGCGTTGGCCTGCTCGTAGTTTTCGACGGCTGCCATGTTCTGCGAGAACTGCATCAGCGCGCTCAACGCACCGGCGGTGGACAAGCCCATGCCGCCGAAGAATGTGGATGAACCCGGCGCGGTGGACGGATTGGCAAAGAAGTCGGCCTGCAATGCCTGCTGGGTATTGTCGAAGGTGGATTTGACGTCGGTGAAGGTGCGGGTCTCGCCCTTGAGATTGTCTACCCGAAACTGGTAATCACCGCCGAGGTCCAGCCATTTGGCGAGCGATTTGTCCTCGACCTTGTTGATCTTTTTCTGCAATGCTTCGGTTGTCTTGACGTTGGCGTCGCTACGGGTTTTCCCCGCTTCAACCTGGCTCTTGAGCTCAGCCAGTTCTTTCGCCAATGCCTCGATCTTGCTCAGCAACGCGGCCTCGTCGGCGTGCGCCTGGAGCGGCAGGAAGAACGCGCAAATGCAGGTCGCGAGGAGTGTTTTCGACAGGGTCTTGTTCATGACGATCTCCATGGTTTGAACTGAAAAATCAGCGCGCACCGATCGCTCAGGGCGCGGTATGGTCTTTGCCGTCGTCTTCCCAGCCGGTGAGCATGGCCTTGAGCTGGGCGGTGGGCGTGTGGCCGGTGGTGATGAGGTAGAGGTGGGCGATCAGGAACGTGAGCATCAGGAAGGCGCCAACGGTGTGCAGCAGGGCGATGGTTGCAAGGTTGGGATTCAAGCCGGCGGCGGCCAGTTCGTTGTAGTACAGGTAGGCCAGCCCGGACGCCCAGAGCAGCGGATTGATCAGCACCTTGATGCCGAGATAGGCCTGCGCCTGCAACGGGTTGTGCTTGTGCGCGCGGGTGATCGCGAACGGGTGCGGTTCGCCGCGGAAGATGCCCAGCGCGTAGTAGCGGATGATCGGGCCGACGTTGTTCAGGGTCGGGATGTATTGCCGCCATTCGCCGCTGGTGAAATGCCAGAAGATGGCGAATAGCCACAGCGTGATCAGCGCCCACGCGGCGGTGGTATGCACGGTGTGCGCCTGCTCAAAACCGAGCAGCTGGTAGCTGCCGTGGATTTCGAAACCGGTGACCAGCATGGCGATGATCAACAGTGCCTGCGACCAGTGCCAGAAGCGTTCGAAGCGTTCGAAAATATAGATGCGTGCCATGACCTTGCTCCTTTGTCAGTGCTTGCGGCGGGCGATGCGTACGGCGCCGTGCAGCAGCACCACGGCAAGGGTGATGGCTGCCAGCAGCCAGCCGAGCCGATCAAGCAGCGGGTTGTGATCGCGGCCCGGGATATGGATGCCTTCCACCTGGTCCAGCCGTCCGCCACGGACGTGGCAGTCGTTGCAGGCGAGTGCCTGTTCCTTGGGCGCAACCATGTGCGTGATTGGCCACTGCGAGATGGTTTCGATGAAATCGACCTTGCCGGAGAATGGCCGGTTGGCTGTGGCCATGCCGGCGCCTATCGCCTTCTCCCAGTCGAGATTGGTCCAGTAGCCGGTATCGTCATGGCCGTAAAGGTGGGTCACCACCAGCGACTTGCTGACCGGATCGAACGGCTGTTTGCCACGGAAGGTCTTGATCGGCCAGATCATCGATTTGCCGTCGCTGGCGCTGCCTTCGAAGCGGTTGATGTAAATCGGCTGCTGCGCGGTGTCGAGTTCATCGCCGATCAAGGTGTACTTCACCGTGCCGTTGAACCAGACGTAGTCGGGCGTGACGTTTTCCGCCAGCACGAAATCGCCCTTGCTGCCGACGTAGGTGACGTAGCTGTCGTCGTCGGTGATCTCCAGCGGTTCGCCGTCGCTGCCACGCTTGCCGGCGGTGGACCAGTCCCAGACCATCCGGGTGGGCACATCGCCACGCGCGAACGCCGGGATGTGGCAGGTCTGGCAGGCCACGATATCGGTGTGGTCGTTGAGCTTTGCGTGGTTCTTGTGGGGCACCTGACCGTGGCAGGCCTGGCAGGTGGCAGGGTTGCCAGCGCCGGCCTTGCCGCGCAGGTGCGCGTCACCCGGGTCCATGGCGGTCGGTGCATAACGGCTGCCCGGCACCTGATGCCCTTCAGTCTGGTGGCAGGTGGCGCAGGAGAAGTTGTTGCCATCCACATCCATGTGTACATCGAGCGCATGGTCGGGGGCATCCAGCGAACTGTCGAGATCGCCGTGTTTCACGCCATCGCCGCCGCCGCCGTAGAAATGGCAGGCGCCGCAGTTCTCGCGACGGGTTTTGCCAACCTTTTGCGCAATCTCGCGCAGATTGATGCCGCGAATGATCTTGCCCGAATGCGGCGGGTATTCGGTGTTCACGGTGACGACATCGCCGGCGAAGCCGAGCGGCTTGCGGTACTTGCCGGTGTTGTCATGGCAGACCAGGCAATCGACCTTCTCTTCCGCGCTGAAATCGAAGCTGTCGTCCTTCATGCCGTAGCCGATGTGGCAGCTCGCGCAGTCGGCGAGGTTCGATGCCGCCGAGGTACAGAAGTTGTTGATGACGTGGCGCTTGCCAAGCAGTTGCCCGGTATCGGGGTTGCGATATTCCCAGTTCCAGTGCTGCGTCTTGTGGATCTGCTTGGCGGCCTCGGTATGACAGACCAGGCAGGCCTTGGTGACATCCGGGCCGGACTGGAAGTCCTTGTTCAACTCCGCGAACTTGCCGTGATCAGCGGTTGAATCCGCAACCTTGTCCGCATCCTGCGCAGCTGCGGCGCTGGATGCGAACCCCGCACCTGCGATGAGTGCCATGGCGGTGATGATCGCCAGTACGCGCTTGGACGTGTTCATGACGCCTCCTGATTCGAAATCGTCGGACCAGGCTGCGTGCGGGAAGGAAATCAGTTAATGAAGGGTCGGCAGCACGGTCGATGGATATATATTAGACCGTACTAAATTAGAAAGAATTGATGTAAATCAATTTTGCTGCGCCGCCGCATCGACGCGGGCTTTTTCGTACTGGTGCGGACCGTGCCGCGAGTGCATGGCAACGCCATGGGCAGATATTTTGCGTCGTGCAAAATCTGCATTCCCCGCATCCTTGTGGGTCATGCCGGCGAACGCGCTTGCGCAGAGCCGTAACCCGTGACCGCGTTGTGGTTACGGTGCGGCCAAGCCAATCACGGCATTGCCATCGCTCGCAGCGGGCTTCGGCAAGCGTGAGTTGGTGCGACGGCGATTATCCCTTGGCGGGCTTGCAAACGCTGCCGGCGCCGTCCTCACAGAAGATGCGATGCAAGGTCGCCATGATCTGTTGCGCCGGGCCATCGGCGAGGGCGTAGTAGATGGTCTGCGCATCGCGGCGGGTGCTGACCAGGCCATCGCTGCGCAACAGCGCAAGGTGTTGCGACAGCGCCGATTGGCTGAGGTCGAGTTCGGTGTTGAGTTCACCGACCGAATGCTCGCCTTCGGCCAGCAGGCACAGCACCATCAGCCGCGATTCGTTGGCCAATGCTTTGAGCAGACGGGTGGCGTCGCCGGCATGTGCGCGCATGGCCGCAGGGTTCAAGGCAAGATTCTTCAGTGGCATCGCCAGGTCAACTGGCAACGACCGGCAGGCCGGCGGCAGTCCACGCATCGATGCCACCGCTGATCGAACGCACCTGGGTGAAGCCCATATTCTGCAACGCCACTGCCGCCAGTGCAGCGCGGCCGCCACTGCGGCAATAGACCAGCACCTCGCGTTCGCGCTCGGCCAGCGCCGGGTTGGTGCTGCAAGCCATGGCGGGGTGGGCTTCGACCTGAAACTCCAATACCCCGCGCGGGATGTTGATCGCACCTTGCAGATGCGCGGTGGCGAACTCGCCGGGTTCGCGCACGTCGAGCAGCACCGGCGGTGCCGGCGGTGCCGGCTGCGCCAGTTCGGACGCCACCGCAGCGGGAGCAATTTCAGTGATCTGTTGACGGGCAGCGGCAACCAGTTCTTTGGCAGTGATGGGCATGAGGCCTCCGGCTTGACTTTATGTTAGGCAAGACTAATATAAAGAGTGTTGCATAAATGTCAACTGCGGAGGTTGGTCATGAATCGTGATCGTGCGGTGCTGGCGTTTGCCGGCGTGATGGTGTTGCTCAGTGTGGTGCTGGCGCATTGGGTGTCGTCGTGGTGGTTGCTGCTGACGGTGTTTGTCGGCCTGAACCTGCTGCAATCGGCGTTCAGTGGATGGTGCCCGGCGGCTAAAGTGTTTGCGGCGTTGGGTGTCAAGCCGGGGAATGCCTTCCGATGAAGACCCTGCGGCGGGCGACGGGCTTGGCTTTGCTGTGGGCGCTGGCCGGTTGTGGCAGCACGGCGCCTGAGATTCCGGTAGCAACGGCTTCGCCGGCGCTGGCCGAGCTGACGGTGCAGCCGGAAACCGCGCCGCGCGAGCGCATCTGGGATGGCGTGGTCGAAGCGGTGAACCAGGCCACCTTGTCGGCACAAACCGGTGGCCGGGTGCTGGAACTGCCCTACGATGTCAACGATTACGTGCCAGCCGGTGCGGTGGTGGTGCGCTTCACCGCCGTGGAGCAGCAATCCGGGCAACGCCGTGCGCAGGCCGGGCTGGCAGCGGCGCAAGCGGCGGCCACCGAGGCCGAGGCCAATTATCAACGCATCGCCGAAGTGTTTGCGAAAAAACTGGTGGCACGCGCGCAACTCGATCAAGCCACGGCGCAGCGTGATGCCGCGCGCGCGGCGTTGGAGTCAGCACGTGCAGCGGTGCGCGAGGCTGGCGAGCAGGTCGATTACACCGTCATCCGCGCGCCGTATTCGGGCATCCTCACCCAGCGCCATGTTGAACTGGGCGAAACGGTGCGGCCCGGCCAGCCATTGGTGTCCGGGCTCTCCCTCAATCAATTGCGGGTGAACGTGGAGATACCGCAAAGCGACATGCTGGCAGTGCGCGAGCACGACAAGGCGTCGGTGCTGCTGGCCGACGGCAAGCGCTTGGCTGCCGAGCGCATGGTGGTATTTCCGTTCGCCGACCCCGCCAGCCACAGCTTCAAGGTGCGCCTGGAATTGCCCGATGCGGAAACCGGCCTGCAACCGGGCATGACGGTGAAGGCAGCGTTTGTGATCGGCGCGGCCGAGCGCCTGCTGCTGCCGCTGAGTGCGCTGGTGCGGCGCAGCGAAATTTCCGGCGTGTATGTGCTTGGCGAACACGGCCCGCAACTGCGGCAGTTGCGGCTGGGCCATCGTTACGGCGAGCGCGTGGAAGTGCTGGCCGGGCTAGATGCAGGTGAGCGCATTGCGCTCGATCCCAATGCCGCACGGCTGGCGCTGGTTGCCTTGCGGGAGCCGCTACATGAGTGAGCACCTCGGCTTCTCCGGGCGTATTGCGCGGGCGTTTCAGGGTAATCCGCTGACGCCGGTGCTGGCGCTGGCCGGGCTGTTGCTGGGGCTGGCGGCGGTTCTGGTGACGCCGCGCGAGGAGGAGCCACAGATCGATGTGACCATGGCCAACGTGACGGTGCCATTCCCCGGTGCCAGCGTCGAGGATGTCGAAAACCTGGTCAGCTACCCGCTGGAGCAGGTGCTTGCGGAAATCGAAGGCGTGCGTCATGTGTATTCGGCGAGCCGCCCCGGCGTGGCGGCGATCACTGTCGAGTTCCAGGTGGGCGTACCACGGCAGACCGCGATCGTGCGGCTGTACAACCAGGTTTATGCCAACGCCGACTGGGCACCGCCCGGGCTCGGTGTCGGCCAGCCGCTGGTGCAGCCGATGGGCATCGACGATGTGCCGGTGATGGCGCTGACCTTGTGGACCGAAGACGGCGCACGCGGCGCTACCGAACTGGCTGAAGTGGCGCACACGCTGGAGAGTGAACTCAAGCGCGTGCCCGGCACCCGCGATGTCTACACCATTGGCGCGCCGGATCGTGCGGTGCTGGTGCAACTGGATGCTGCGCGACTGGCGGCGTATGGGCTGGCCACAGAAGACCTGGTCGGCGCGCTGCGCGCCGCCAATGTGGTTACCCAGGCCGGTGAGCGCATCGGTGCCGAGGGCGTGGTGCCGGTCACCGCTGGCACCTTCCTCGCCGATGCCGATGAAGTGGCGGAGCTGGTGATCGGGCTGCATCAGGGCAAGCCGGTTTACCTCAGCGACGTGGCACAGGTGACGCGTGGAGCCGATTTGCCCACGCAATATGTCTGGCACGGCGCGCCGGCGAAGCGTGTCGGCCCGGCTGGGATTGCCCCGGCAGTAACCCTGGCGGTTGCCAAACAACCGGGCCGCAATGCCGCCGACATCACCCGCGCGATCACGCAGCGGATGCAGGCGTTGCGCGGCAGCCTGATCCCGCAAGGGGTGCAATACACCATCACCCGCGATTACGGCCAGACCGCCACCGACAAAGCCGAAAAGCTGATCCACAAGCTGATCTTCGCTACCTCGGCGGTGGTGTTGCTAATGCTGGTGGCACTGGGCTGGCGCGAGGCGGTGATTGTCGGCACTGCGGTGGTGGTGACCCTGGCGCTGACCTTGTTCGCGTCATGGGCGATGGGCTTCACACTCAACCGGGTATCGCTGTTTGCGCTGATCTTTGCGATCGGCATTCTGGTCGACGATGCCATCGTGGTGGTCGAAAACATTCACCGCCACCTGCGTGCGGGTGCGCGCAGTTTGCACGAGGCGATTGCACCGGCGGTGGACGAGGTGGGCGGGCCGACCATTCTGGCCACGTTTACGGTGATCGCGGCGTTGCTGCCGATGGCTTTCGTCAGTGGCCTGATGGGCCCGTACATGCGCCCGATTCCGATCAATGCCAGCGTCGGCATGCTGCTGAGTCTGGTGGTGGCGCTGGTGCTGACGCCGTGGCTGTCGGCGCACTTGCTGGCTGGCGCCGGCGCCCATGCGAGCCCCTCTCCCTCTGGGGAGACAACGCACGGCTTGCGCGCCATTGGCGCGCGTGCGCTGGAGCGCCTGCGCCGCTGGCGCAGGCCGGGGCGCGAAGCGGGGGTTGGGGTGAGGGTTCAGGCTAAGCGCACCGCTACTGCGTCCCCGGACCCTCACCCCCAGCCCCTCTCCCGAGGGGAGAGGGGGGCAAAGCCGGCGTTGTCCGGTATGGTTTCGCGATTCTTCGAACGCCTGCTGCGGCCGTTTCTGGATGTTCGCGCGGGCGCTCGTCGCCGCCGCTGGCTGTTCGCCGGTGTGGGCGCGCTGGTGCTGCTGGCCGCGGGGCTGGTGGCGGTGCAGGCGGTGGTGTTGAAGATGCTGCCGTTCGACAACAAGAGCGAATTCCAGGTGGTGGTAGACCTGCCCGAAGGCAGCACGCTGGAAGACACCAACGCACTGCTGGCGCAACTGGCGACGGCGCTGGATGACGTGCCCGAAGTGCGTGATTACCAGGCCTACGCCGGCACCTCGGCGCCGATGACCTTCAACGGGCTGGTGCGGCAGTACTACCTGCGCCGCGGCGCCAACGTCGGCGACTTGCAGGTGAACCTGCTCGATGCGCAGCAGCGCAGCCGCCAGAGCCATGTCATTGCCCAGGCGGTGCGGCCGGTGCTGGCGGAAATTGGCAGCAGGGCAGGGGCCTCGGTAAAAGTGGTGGAAGTGCCACCCGGGCCACCGGTGATGGCACCGATCGTGGCCGAGGTGTACGCGCCCACCGCTGCCGATGCGCGCGCCGTTGCCAGCGCGTTGCGCGAGCGCTTCGTCGCCACCGACGGCATCGTCGATATCGACACCAGCATGGAGGCCGATTCAGCGCGCGAGATCGTGGTGGTGGATCGCGCCCGCGCCGCGCATCTGGGCATCAGCCAGGCCAGCATCGCGCAGACCCTGCAACTGGCGTTGAGCGGTTTTGATGCCACCTATTTGCGCGATGGCGCGTCCAAGTACGCGGTGCCGCTGCGCCTGCGGCTGCCCGCTGGCGATCAGGCCAGCATGGATGGCTTGCTGGCACTGCGCGTGCGTGCCGGCGATGGCGGCTTGGTGCCGTTGTCGGAATTGGTGCAGGTGCAGCGCGCCGGTTGGGAAGGCGCAATCCTGCACAAGGATCTGCTGCCGGTGGCGTACGTCACCGGCGATGAGGCCGGTGCCAGCGACAGCCCGCTGTATGGCATGTTCAATCTGGTTGGGCAGTTGCGCGATGCGTCGCTGGCCGGCCATCGCATCGACCAGCACTTCATCGCGCAGCCGCTGCGCAGCGATGCGTTCGCGGTGAAATGGGATGGCGAGTGGCAGATCACCTACGAAACCTTCCGCGACATGGGCATCGCCTACGCGGTGGGCCTGGTGCTGATCTACCTGCTGGTAGTAGCGCAGTTCCGCAGTTATCTGACGCCGCTGGTGATCATGGCGCCGATCCCGCTGACGGTGATCGGGGTGATGCCCGGCCATGCGCTGCTGGGCGCACCGTTCACCGCCACCTCGATGATCGGCATGATTGCGCTGGCCGGCATCATCGTGCGCAACTCGATCCTGCTGGTCGATTTCATCAACCACGCATTGGCGAAGGGCAAGGCGCTGGAAGACGCGGTGATCGAAGCCTGCGCAGTACGTGCGCAGCCAATCGTGCTGACCGCATTGGCGGCCATGCTTGGCGCTTTCTTCATCCTCGATGATCCGATCTTCAACGGCCTGGCAATTGCGCTGATCTTTGGCCTGCTGGTGGCCACCAGTTTGACCTTGATCATGATCCCATTGCTGTATTACGCCATGCTGCGGATTCGGCCACTCACAGGAGTCCAGTCATGAGCGAAGGCGCGCAAATTTCCATCTCGCTTGAGCAAACCGGCGACTACGAGTTCCGCATCCGCTTCGAGGGCAGCGCGGTGGACGACCTGACCACCGACGAGCCAGCGCCATTGGGCCATGACAACGGCCCGAATCCATCACGGCTGCTGCTGGCGGCGGTTGCCAATTGCCTGTCGGCAAGCCTGTTGTTCGCACTGCGCAAGTTCAAAAACCAGCCCGGCGCGCTGCGCACCACCGCCACCGCGCACACCGAGCGCGATGCCGAGGGCCGCTGGCGCATCCCGCGCGCCGACGTGGTGCTGCATCTGGCCGAACCGGCCGCGCAGTACCAGAACCTCGACCGCATCCTCGCCCAGTTCGAAAACTTCTGCGTGGTCACCCAAAGCGTACGCGCCGGCATCGCGGTGGCGGTGCGAGTATGCGATGCCAAGGGCGTTACCGTACACGAAGCGTGAGTGGTCGTTGGGCTATGGGTCGCCGATAGGATCGGCTGCTACCGGTGAGCGCAACCGCGCTTTGTGGTCGCCCACAGGGTGGGCTCCTACAGGTCGGCGCACCCGGTTTTTGTAGGAGCCCACCCTGTGGGCGGCCCACGTCAAGACGGCGTTACTCGTAGGGCAACTCGCCGGCCTTGCTCTTGACCGATTGAGCCGGCGGGGTAGACTCGCTGGCAGGTATTCATTCTGTCCGGCGTGGTTATCCCGCCGCCGTCATCATCAGCAAGGAAGGGGGTTTTCGCTTGGCGAAGGTAAGCCGCAAGAAAAACGATTCGTCCGCCAATCTCGGTTTCGAGGCCAAGCTCTGGCTCACCGCCGACAAACTGCGCAACAACATGGATGCGGCGGAGTACAAGCACGTGGTGCTTGGGCTGATCTTCCTCAAATACATCTCCGATACGTTCGAGGAGCACCGCGCCAAGCTCATCGAAGGCGAGGGCAGCTACGAGGGTGCCAATCCCGAAGACCCGGACGAATATAAGGCAGAGAATGTGTTCTGGGTGCCGGCCGATGCCCGCTGGTCGCACCTGCAGGCCAGTGCCAAGCAGCCCAGCATTGGCAAGACCGTGGACGACGCCATGGTTGCCATCGAGCGCGACAACCCGCGCCTCAAAGGCGTGCTGCCGAAAGACTACGCCCGCCCCGGGCTCGACAAGCAGCGCCTCGGCGAACTGATCGATGTCATCGCCACCATTGAACTCACAGCCGCCAGCGAGGGCGAAAAGACCCACCGCTCGGTCGATCTGCTCGGCCGCGTCTACGAATATTTCCTCACCCGCTTTGCCAGCGCCGAGGGCAAGAATGGCGGCCAGTTCTACACCCCGTCGTGCGTGGTGCGCTGCCTGGTCGAAATGCTCGCCCCTTACAAAGGCCGCATCTACGACCCCGCCTGCGGCTCGGGTGGCATGTTTGTGCAGTCGGAAAAATTCGTCGAATCGCACGGCGGCAAACTTGGTGACATCAGCATCTACGGCCAGGAGAGCAACGCCACCACCCGCCGCCTCGCGGTGATGAACCTCGCCCTGCGCGGCATCGAGGCCGACTTCGGCCCCGAGCATGCCGACACCTTCCGCCGCGACCTGCATCCCGACCTGCGCGCCGACTACGTGCTCGCCAATCCGCCGTTCAACGACTCCGACTGGTTCCGCAAGGATGACGACGTACGCTGGCAATTCGGCGTGCCGCCCAAGGGCAACGCCAACTTTGCCTGGGTGCAACATTTCGTCCATCACTTGGCACCGAACGGCATGGCCGGCTTCGTCCTCGCCAACGGCAGCATGTCCTCCAACCAGTCCGGCGAAGGCGACATCCGCCGCGCCCTGATCGAGGCCGATCTGGTGGACTGCATGGTCGCGCTGCCCGGTCAGCTTTTCTACAGCACCCAGATTCCCGTTTGCCTTTGGTTCCTCGCGAAAAACAAAGCCGCCCGTCATTCCCGCGCAGGCGGGAATCCAGAAAAAACAACAGACCGCCGCAAACAAACGCTGTTCATCGACGCCCGCAAACTCGGCACACTCATCGACCGAGTCCACCGCGAGCTGACCGACGCCGACCTGGAAAAAATTTCCTCCACCTATCACGCCTGGCGCGGCGATGCTCTTGATCGTCATTCCCGCGAAAGCGGGAATCCAGCGACTTACACCGACATCCCCGGCTTCTGCAAATCCGCAACCACCGCCGAAATCGCCGCCCACGGTCACGTCCTCACTCCCGGCCGCTACGTAGGCGCCGAAGAAGTCGAAGACGACGGCGAACCCTTCGAAGAAAAGATGCCGCGCCTTGTCGCCGAACTGCACGCCCAGTTTGCCGAATCCGAGAAGCTGGAGCAGGCCATCAAAGCCAACCTGATTGGGCTGGGCTATGACATAAAGGAGCCACGCGCATGAGACTGAATACCGACCACCTCAAGCGCTGCATCGATACCCTGCGCTCGTCGCTCACATTTTATGAGCAGGCTGCGGCGGACAGCATAGACCAGGAAATTTTCCGCAACGCCATCGTCAAAGGCTACGAACTGGCGCAAGAGACCAGCTTCAAACTGGTAAAAAAAGCCCTGCGTGATTACGGCCACGGCGCAAAAAAGCTCGACACCACGCCCATCAAGGATCTGCTGCGTTTGTCCGCCACCCATGGCTTGATGACACTCGAAGAAGTGGAACGCTGGTTTGCCTATCGCGACAACCGCAACAACACCGCCCATGACTACGGCGAAAACTTCGCCAGGGAAACGCTACGCTTGATTCCCGGCTTCATTGCCGACGTGACGCGACTGGAAACCATCCTGCGCGAACGCTACAGCGAAGGAGACAACTGATGCCCGAACGATCGTTGCAAACACTGGCGTTGCTGCCCCAGCATCTGGCGATGTTGCGCGCGCTGCTGCAACAGCATCTGCCGCACGCCGAGGTCTGGGCCTACGGCAGCCGCGTCAACGGCAATGGTCACGACGCCAGCGACCTCGATCTGGTGGTGCGTCAGCCGAACGACCTGAAACAGCAGACCCCCAAACTGGGAGAAACGCAGGAAGCCTTGTCCGAAAGCAACCTGCCCATTCGCGTCGAGATAGTGGATTGGGCGCGCATCCCGGCCAGTTTCCACCGCGAAATCGAGCAGGCGTATGTGGTGGTGCAGACGGCGCGTGCGCATGCTTGAGGCAAGGCAGGCCATCAAAGCCAACCTCACGGGCTTGGGGTATGGCAAGTGAGCAACAACACTCGCGCCGCGCGCCGTCATCCCCGCGTCGCGTGCCGTCATTCCCTCACCCCTTCCTGTCATTCCCGCGAAAGCGGGAATCCAGCCAACACAAATGATCGACAAACAGCCAGCGGTGTACATTCTTGCCAGCCGCCGCAACGGCACACTGTACGTCGGCGTCACCAGCGATCTCACCAAGCGGATATGGCAACATCAAAACGACCTCGCCGAGGGCTTCACCCAGCGCTACAACGTGCATCTACTGGTCTGGTACGAACAACACAGCGAAATCGTAAGTGCCATCGTCCGCGAGAAGCAGATCAAGAAATGGAACCGCGCGTGGAAACTCACATTGATCGAAGCAAAAAACCCACAATGGCACGACCTGTGGCCGACTCTGCTATGAGCCCGCCATGCGTCCGCGTACCCGAAGCCGGCAGGCAACCGGTGGCTCTGGATTCCCGCTTTCGCGGGAATGACGGCAGGGGGTTGGGCTATGGCGAGTGAATGGAAAAACGAACGGCTCTCGACGTTATGTGCGGAAATTGCTGATTGCCCACACTCGACGCCGCTGTGGATGGATAGCGGTGCGTTAGTTCTACGCAGCCAGAACATCAGAAACGGTCGCCTCGACCTCAGCGCAACGAGCTACACCGACGAGGCACACTTTGAGCAAAGAAGCCGCCGCGCCCGACTGCGAGGCGGCGACCTCGTAATCACGCGGGAAGCCCCGATGGGCGAAGTCTGCCTCATTCCTGACGGTCTCCGCTGCTGCCTCGGCCAACGCATGGTCATGCTTCGGCCAGACCCGACGAAGTGCGACTCACGTTTCCTGCTCTATTCGATTCAGTCGCGTGCCGTTCAGGATGAAATCAAAGTCAACGAAGGCACCGGCTCGACCGTGAGCAATCTCCGAATTCCGCTGCTTGAGGCGCTTCCAATTTGCCACCCACCCCTCGCCGAACAAAAAGCCATCGCGGCGGTACTTGGGGCGCTAGACGACAAGATCGAGCTGAACCGGCGGATGAACACGACGCTGGAGGCGATGGCGCGAGCGCTGTTCCAGAGCTGGTTCGTGGATTTCGACCCCGTTCGCGTCAAACTCGACGGCCGCTCCCCCGCCGATCTCGATCCAGCCACCGCCGCCCTCTTCCCCGAGCACTTGGAAGAGACGGCCCTCGGCCACACGCCGAAAGGCTGGGAAGTCCGCAGCCTCGACAAGACCGCGCACTACCTGAACGGCCTCGCCCTCCAGAAGTATCCGCCCGGCGACGGCTCCACGCTCCCGGTCATCAAGATTGCCCAGCTCCGCAAAGGCGACTCCATCGGAGCCGACCGCTGCAACACTGGCCTGCCACCTAACTACATTGTCCAAGACGGCGACGTACTTTTCTCATGGTCCGGCAGCCTCGAAGTCGAACTCTGGTGCGGCGGCCCCGGCGCGCTGAACCAACACCTTTTCAAAGTCACCTCTCCCGAGTTCCCGAAGTGGTTCTACTACCTCTGGACGCTTTACCACCTCGACGAGTTTCGCCTCATCGCCGCTGACAAAGCCACCACGATGGGCCACATCCAGCGCGGCCATCTCACCGCCGCCAAAGTCCTCATCCCGCCGCGCCCGCTGATCGACGCCATGACGCGCACCATGTCACCGCTCATCGACCAACTCATCGCCAATCGAATCCAATCCCGCACCCTCGCCACCCTACGCGACACGCTGCTGCCGAAGCTGCTGAGCGGGGAGTTGAGCGTGGCGGCGGCAACTTGTAAGGCGGACTTACAAGTTCCACCCGGAGCAAAGAAGCCATGAGCAAAAAGAAACCCACACCCGGCGGTCGCGCCAAGAAAAAGGCCGAAGTCTCCCTCGTCCGCTCGTCGGCGGCGGAATACCTGACCTTTGTGGCGGCTGGAGGCGCCTCTGAAGCCAGCGTTGAAATGCGCTACGAAGATGAAAACGTCTGGCTCACGCAGAAGATGATGGCGGCGCTTTACGATGTCTCCGTCCCCGCCATCAACCAGCACCTGAAGCGCATTTTCAGCGACAACGAACTGGAGGAAAGTTCAGTTGTTAAGCAATACTTAATAGCTGCCGCAGACGGCAAAAATTACCTGACGAAGCACTACAGCCTGCAAGCGATCATCGCCGTGGGCTTCAAGATCGAGAACGAGCGGGCCGTCCAATTCCGCAAATGGGCCAACCAGATCGTGAAGGACTACACGATCCAAGGCTGGACGATGGATGCGGAGCGCCTCAAGCAAGGTGGCATCCTGACGGATGAGTTTTTTGAGCGGCAGCTTGAGAAGATTCGGGAAATCCGGCTCTCCGAGCGAAAGTTCTACCAGAAAATCACGGACATTTACGCCACCGCGCTGGACTACGACCCGTCCGCTACGGCGACGAAGCGCTTCTTTGCCGCAGTGCAAAACAAGATGCACTTCGCCGTGCATGGCCAGACGGCGGCTGAGGTGATCGTGGACCGCGCCGACCATCAAAAACAAAACATGGGGCTGACGACTTGGGAGGCTGCGCCGAAAGGGAAAATCCAACGCTACGACGTTTCCATCGCCAAGAACTACCTCTCGGACTCCGAAATGGGCCAGATGCAGCGCATCGTCTCCGCCTACCTCGACATGGCCGAGATGCAGGCGATGCGGAAGATTCCGATGACCATGGAAGACTGGGAAAAGCGCTTGAGCGGCTTCCTCCAACTCTGGGACCGGGACATTCTACAGGACGCGGGCAGAGTGTCGGCGGAACTGGCAAAGGCCCATGCCGAGAGCGAGTTTGAGAAATACCGCATCGTGCAGGACCGGCTGTTCGAGTCGGACTTTGACCGGATAATCAAGGAGCTGCCGTCGGGGGCCGACAAGTCATGAGCCTCAACGAATCCACCGTCGAAGACGCCGCCCTCGAATGGTTCAGGGAGCTGGGCTATGCGATCGGCCACGGGCCGCAACTCGCACCCGGTGAGCCGGCGGCAGAGCGCGATTCGTTTGCCGAGGTGGTGCTGGCGGGGCGATTGCGTGAAGCCATCGCGCGATTGAACCCCTCCATTCCGGAAGACGCACGGGATGAAGCGCTGCGCAAGGTGTTGAGAGTAGGGACGCCTTCGCTGACGCAGAGCAACCGTGCCTTTCACCGGATGCTCAGGGACGGGGTTGATGTTGAATACCCACGTGAGGACGGCTCGATCAAGGGCGACAAGGTTTTACTCGTCGATTTTGCGGATGTCCGGGCAAATGACTGGTTCGTCGTGAACCAATTCACCGTGATCGAGGGCCAGCACAACCGGCGGCCGGACATCGTGGTGTTCCTCAATGGGCTGCCGCTGGGCCTGATCGAGCTGAAGAACGCGGCGGATGAGGACGCGACGATCTGGAGCGCCTACGCGCAGTTGCAAACCTACAAGGCGGAGATTCCCAGTCTGTTGCATTACAACGCGGCGCTGGTGGTGAGTGATGGCTTGCAGGCGCGCATGGGTTCGGTGACGGCGAACCAGGAATGGTTCAAGGTCTGGCGCACGATTGATGGCGAGGGTGACGCGCCGAAGGCGGCGCTGGAGCTGGAAGTGCTGATACGCGGGGTGTTCGAGCGGCAGCGCTTGCTCGACTTGCTGCACCACTTCATCGTTTTCGAGGAAGACCCGGATTCGGGCGCGCTGCACAAGATCATCGCCGGCTACCACCAGTTTTACGCGGTGAATGCCGCGGTGGAAGAAACCGTGCGCGCCAGTGGCATGCGTGTACACGAGGAGGCCGGCAGGTATTGGGCGGGCCGGATGCACGGTGGCAAACCGGGCGATCGTCGCGCCGGCGTGGTCTGGCACACGCAGGGCAGCGGCAAGAGTTTTTCGATGCTGTTTTTTGCCGCGCGCGTGGTGCGGCATGCGGCGATGCAGAACCCGACGCTGGTGGTGCTGACTGACCGCAATGATCTTGATGACCAGCTTTTCGGCCAGTTCCAACGCTGCGCCGACATCCTCGGCCAGACGCCGGTGCAGGCCGGCGGGCGCGAGCATTTGCGCGAGCTGCTGAACCGTGCCAGCGGCGGCGTGGTGTTCACCACCATTCACAAGTTCATGCCCGAAAAAGGCGAGGCGATGCCCGAGCTGAGCGCGCGGCAGAACATTGTCGTGATTGCGGATGAAGCGCACCGCAGCCAGTACGGGTTTGGCGGCAAGGTGGATGAAAAGACCGGCGATATGACCTACGGCTTCGCCAGCAACCTGCGCGATGCCTTGCCCAATGCGTCGTACATCGGTTTCACCGGCACCCCCATCGAAAAGACCGACGCCAACACGCGGGCGGTGTTCGGCGATTACATTTCCATCTACGACATCCAGCGCGCCGTTGCCGACAAAGCCACGGTGCCAATCTATTACGAGAGCCGCATTTCCAAGCTGAGCCTGAATGCTGCCGAGCTGCCGCAGCTCGATGAAGAGTTCGAGGAAATCACCGAAGGCGAGGAACTGACGAGGAAGGAAAAGCTCAAGACCAAGTGGGCCGCGCTGGAGGCGCTGGTGGGCGACCCGAAACGCATCGCGCTGGTGGCCGCCGACCTGGTGACGCATTTCGAGAAACGCCTGGAGGCGATGGACGGCAAGGCAATGATTGTGTGCATGAGCCGCCGCATTGCCGTCGACCTGTACAACGCGCTGATCGATCTGCGGCCGGAGTGGGCCAGCGCCCAGGACGACGATGCGGAGGTGGAAAAGGGCAAGGCCTGTGTGGTGAAGGTGGTTATGACCGGCAGTGCCGACGATGGCCCCGATTGGCAGCCGCATATCCGCAGCAAGGACAAGCGCCGCAAGCTGGCGTACCGTTTCAAGGATGTCAACGACCCGTTCCGTATCGTGATTGTGCGCGACATGTGGCTGACCGGGTTCGACGCGCCCTGCCTGCACACCATGTACGCCGACAAGCCGATGCAGGGCCACGGACTGATGCAGGCCATCGCCCGGGTGAACCGCGTTTTCCGCGACAAGCCCGGCGGCTTGGTCGTGGATTACCTCGGCCTTGCCGATCAGCTCAAGCAGGCGCTGGTGACCTACACCGAGAGCGGCGGGCAGGGTGATCCCACTTTCGACACCGCGCAAGCCATTGCCGTGATGTTGGAGAAACACGGCATCGCTTGCGACCTGATGCACGGCCTCGACTGGCGCAAGTGGACCAACGGCAAACCTGCTGAGCGCCTTGCCCTCATGCCCGCTGGGCAGCAACACATCCTCGAACAGGCTGACGGCAAGCAACGCTGGGTGCAGATGGTGACCGAACTCTCGCGTGCCTTTGCCCTTTGCGCGGCCAGCGATGAGGCGACGGCAATCCGCGACGACGTTTCCTACTTCCAGGCCCTGCAAGCCGCGCTCAACAAGCAGACCAGCGAGAACCGCAAGACCCCCGAGCAGATCGATGCCGCAATCCGCCAGCTCGTGAGCCGTGCCATCACTACCGAAGGCCAGGTGATCGATGTTTTCACTGCTGCCGGCTTGCCCAAGCCGGACATCAGTATCTTGAGTGATCAGTTTCTCGCCGAAGTGCGCGGACTCAAGCACAAAAACGTCGCCGCCGAGCTGCTGGAGAAGTTGCTCAAGGATGAACTCAAGGTGCGCGCTCGGCGCAACCTGGTGCAGAGCCAGGTGTTTTCGGAGAAGCTCAAAAAGACCCTCAACGCGTATCACAACCGTGCCATCTCGACGATGCAGGTAATCGAGGAACTGATCAATCTCGCCAAGGACCTCGATGCCGCCAGCAAGCGCGGCGAAGACATGGGCCTGAGCGTCGATGAAGTGGCCTTTTACGACGCGTTGGCTGCCAACGAATCCGCCGTGATTGCGATGGGCGACGACAAGCTGCGCGTCATCGCCGCCGAGCTGATCACCAAGGTTCGGCAAAGCACCACGATCGATTGGCAGTATCGCGAAAGCGCCCGCGCCAGAATCCGCGTCATCGTCAAGCGCATCCTCAACAAATATGGCTACCCACCCGATCTGCAGAATGCCGCCGTCCAACTGGTGTTGCAGCAAGCGGAGTTGCTGTCAGCTGAGTGGGCGGTGGCGTAGCTGGTGGCGTAGCCGGTGGCGGAAAGCTGGGTCGGTCGCGAATGGCGCTTACATAAGCCAGAACACCCTCAATTCGTCATTCCCGCGAATGCGGGAATCCAGTGACTTTAATTCGTCATTCCCGCGAATGCGGGAATCCAGTGACTTTAATTCGTCATTCCCGCGAATGCGGGAATCCAGTGACTTTAATTCGTCATTCGCGCGAATGCGGGAATCCAGTGACTTTAATTCGTCATTCCCGCGAATGCGAGAATCCAGTGACTTTAATTCGTCATTCCCGCGAATGCGGGAATCCAGTGACTTTAATTCGTCATTCCCGCGAATGCGGGAATCCAGTGACTTTGGGAAATTGGGCACAAGCGAAAGAAACTGGATGCCGGCTGTAGCCTGCCCTCGAATGTTTTAAGGAAACTCTGAACAAGTCGTCACCCCGGCGAAGGCCGGGGTCCAGGTTATTGATTCTGCTGGATTCCCGCTTTCGCGGGAATGACGAAATCCAACTTGTTCAGAGCGTCCTTAATGGGGGGGCTCTGGCATGACGACGCTACAAGTGCCACTGGGACGGACGCGATGGTCTGTTTGGGTCGGCACCGTGGCCGACCTGCACCAAGCCAACACTACTCGTAGCGCAACTCACCCGCCTTGCCCCAGAACACCCGGTACGCATACACGGTGTAGGCGATGATCACCGGCAGGGTGATTGCCACGCCGACCAGGATGAAGCGCAGCGATGCCGGGGCGCTGGCGGCTTGCGTGTAGGTGATGCGATCCACCACCAGATACGGGAACAGGCTGTAGCCGAGGCCGGCGAAGGCGAGCATGAACAGGCTCACTGTGGCGGCAAACGGTTGCCAACTGCCGTAGCCGCGATGGTGGTGCAGGCGGCGCAGGGTGCGCTCGCACCAGGCGAACACCAGCGCGCTGGCGAGCGGTACCGGCAGCAGCCAGTAAAAGTTGGGCAGGGTGAACCACTTGACGTAGATGCGTTCGCTGATCAGCGGGGTGGCCAGCGATACCGCGACGATGCCGAGGCCGCACAGCCACAGTGCCCAGCGCGCCCAGCGCACTGCGCGCGATTTCAGTTCGCCCTCGGTCTTGAGGATCAGCCAGGTGGCGCCGAGCAGGGCGTAGCCGGCGAGCAGCCCGAGCGCGATCAATGCGGCGAATGCCATCGCCATGGCGCCGTCGCGAAAGCCGGTGATGTAACTGCCGAGCATGTAGCCTTGCGCCAGCGCGGTGATGATCGAGCCGCTGACGAACACCCGGTTCCACAGCGTCTTGTGGCTGGCGTGCGCCTTGACCCGGAAATCGAATGCGACACCGCGCAGCACCAGGCCAATCAGCATCACCGCCACCGGCAGGTACAAGGCGGTGAGGATCACCCCGTGCGCCTGCGGAAACGCGATCAACAGGATGCCGACGCCGAGCACCAGCCAGGTTTCGTTGGCATCCCAGAACGGTCCGATCGAAGCGATCATCACGTCTTTGTCGGCGTCGTCGGCCAGGGCCACCAGCGCGCCGACGCCGAGATCGAAGCCGTCGAGGATCACATAAGCCAGCATCGCCGCGCCCATCAGGCCGACGAAGATCAGCGGCAGCAGTGCATCGGGAATGAGGGTGTCCATCAGGCCTCCCGCACATCGAGGATCGGTTGCCCCGGCGCGTGATCGTCGCCGGGAAGCGCAGCCTGCGCCTTGCGCGCCATATGGAACAACACCCAGACGTAGGCCAGCAACAGTGCCGCGTACAGTGCCAGATACAGGCTCAGGCTGATTGCGATCAGCGGTGCGGGCACCGCCGATGCGGCATCGCTGCTGCGCAGGATGCCCTGCACCAGCCACGGCTGGCGCCCGATTTCGCTGACGTACCAGCCCGCCAGTACCGCCAGCCAGCCCGAGAAAGTCATCGCCAGCAGTGCCGTCAGCACCATCGGCGACAACGTGTCGCGGCGCCACAATTGCCAACGCGCCCACCACGCCACCAGCAGCATCAGCACGCCGATGCCGAGCATGGCGCGGAAGGCGAAGAACACCGGTGCCACCGGCGGGTGTGCATCAGGAAAACTGTCGAGGCCGCGCACCTCGCCATCCAATCGGTGGGTCAGAATCAGGCTGGCGCCGTTTGGAATGGCGATGGCGGCGCGATTGCTGCGGCTGGCTTCATCGGGTAGCGCAAACAACAGCAGCGGCGCGCCGCGCTCGTCCTGCCACACCGCTTCCATCGCAGCGACCTTGGCCGGCTGGTATTGCAAGGTGTTCAACCCATGCAGATCACCAACGAAGATCTGCACCGGGATCAGCAGCGCGGCCACGGTGACCGCGGTGCGCAGGGTCTTGCGCAGTTCGTCGCTGCGCTCACCGCGACGCCAGCGATAGGCCGACAAGCCGGCCACCAGAAACGCAGCGGTCAGCCCGGAAGCCAGCATCATGTGGACGAAGCGATACGGGAACGAGGGGTTGAAGATCACCGCCCACCAGCTTTGCACATGCGCCACGCCATCGATCATCTCGAACCCCTGCGGCGTCTGCATCCACGAGTTGAGGGCGAGGATCCAGAATGCCGACACCGTGGTGCCGATGGCAACCAGCGCGGTCGCCAGGGTATGGATGCGCGGCGATACCCGCTGCTGGCCGAACAGCATGATGCCGAGGAAGCTGGCTTCAAGAAAAAATGCGGTCAGCACTTCGTAACCGAGCAGCGGCCCGGCGATGTTGCCGACCTTCTGCATGAAGCCCGGCCAGTTGGTACCGAACTGGAAACTCATGGTGATGCCCGACACCACGCCGAGCGCAAACGTCAGCGCGAACACCTTCACCCAGGTGCGATAGGCCGCCGCCCAAGCCGGATCGCCGGTGTGGCGATGGCGCAATTTGAAGAACAGCAGCAGCCACGCCAGCGCCAGAGTGATGCTGGGGAACAGGATGTGGAAACTCATGTTGGCGGCGAACTGCAAGCGCGCGAGCATGATCGGGTCCATCGACGACTCTCCTGAGTACCGGCAGCGAAATCCGGTGTCCAGCCTGTGGATCAAACTGGATACCGCTATGGTTTCTCTGAATAAGCGGTCATTGTGAGGGGCGGAGCGATGTGGCATACGATTCCGCATGGCCTTCAGGCCATAGCGGATCGGAGTCCTTTAGGGCAATCCAGAAATGTCCGGGAAAACAAGTCGCTGGATTGCTTCGCTACGCTCGCAATGACGCCGAATTGGACTTGTTCAGAGCGTTCCTATCGTGGGTATGATGGAATCCCATCTGTGCAAGGCATCGCTGGTTTCAGCGATACCCTTTGTAACGCGATGTACAGGAAGCCGATTTTACACTGTCACTGGTCCGACGTGTGCCGGTGCGTTGAACCGTTGTGACCCGGCGCGCGGCGATTGTTGCGCATGCCGGGTCATGCCACTCGCGGCTTCTCGCCATTCCGCAATCAGTTGCCGCGCCCGCCGCCTTGGCGTGGACGTGAGCCCTGGCCATCACCGTAACGGCTGCCATCGCGCGCACGATCCTTATTGCCGGTGCCATCGCGCTTTTGTGTCTGCTGGCCTTGGCCGTTGTCGTCAGCGTTGCGCGGGCCAAACCCGGCTTGCGTACGCTCTTCTGGCGTCATGTTCTGGGCGCGCGACTGCATTTCGGTACGAAAACGCGCTTGATCGTCAGCGCTCATGTTGCGCGCTTCACTGCGCAATTGGATCAATTGTTCATTGCTCAGCGCGCTGTAGTCGGTGGCGTCCTGGGCGACGGCACTGCTGGCAAATGCAATGGCAGCGAACAATGCAGTGGTGATCAACGCGGTCTTGAGGGTCATGGCCGATTTCCTTTCAGGGGGGAGGGATGGCACCTTGCAGGTACCGGTAGCCAAGGTGGACGATAGCGGTTTCGCGGCGATTTCCAACCGCATTCAAGATGTAACAAGATGTTGCGTCGCGGCCGCGTGCGCTTGCGGAATGTGGCGGTCAACGCGCAGAGTTGACGCCATGGAGCACAACAGCGAGCACATTCTCATCGTCGATGACGACCCCGACTTGAGTCAGCGGCTGGCGCGCTATCTTGAAGAACAGGGGTATTCGGTTGCACTGGCCGGTGATGGCGAGCAGATGTTTGCGCAGATGGCGGTGCGCAGGCCGGATCTGCTGCTGCTCGATCTGATGTTGCCGGGTGAAGATGGCTTGTCGCTGGCGCGTCGCCTGCGGGCCGATCAATGGGTGCCGATCATCATGTTGTCGGCGCGTGGCGAGGATGTGGATCGCATCGTCGGGTTGGAAGTGGGGGCTGACGATTACCTGGCCAAGCCATTCAATCCGCGTGAACTGCTGGCACGGATTCGTGCGGTACTCAGGCGCCGCAGCGGCCCGACAACCCATCTGCCACCGGCCCGGCAGACCTATGCGTTCGGGCCGTTCCGGCTCGATCCGATCGGCCATCGCATTACGCGTAATGGCGCTGAAGTCACATTGACTTCGGCCGAGTTCAGCTTGCTGCGGCTATTCAACGAGCACCCCAACCAGGTGCTCAGTCGTGATCGCCTGATTGACCTGTTGAAGGGCTACGACCGCTCCCCGTTTGATCGCTCCGTTGACGTGCGCGTCACGCGGTTGCGGCGCAAGATCGAAGTCGATCCGACAGTGCCGCAGTTCATCCGCACCATCTGGGGCGAAGGCTATTTGTTCGCGCCCGATGGCGGTCAGCAGCCATGAAACGGTTGCGCCTTGGCTTGTTCTGGCGAACCGCGCTCGCGCTGATTGTGCCGTTTTTGTTGGTGCAATCGGCGTTGGTGGCGGTGTTCGTGGTGCAGGTAAACCTGCCGCTGGCACGCAGCGCCACCGAGGATCTGGCGGCGTTGATTACCTTGGCGACGCAGACGTGGGTGGAGTTGCCGCCGGAAACTCGCGCTGATTACCAGGCCGAGTTGCGGTCGAACCATCATTTGCTGATGCAGCCGGCGCATGGTCCGCAGCCGGGCGTGGAGACGCACTGGCCTTATCTGGCGCTATTGCAGAACGCGTTGACCGAGCGCATGGGTGTTGAATCGCACCTCACGCGCAGCAGCAACCCCGAGATGTACTGGGTTGATCTGCCGACGCCCGAGGCGGTTCTTCGGATCGGCTTCAGCCACGACCGGATTGGAGCTTATCCATCGCGTGTCGTGATCGCTGGCGTATTGGCCATTGTGCTGGCCTCGTTGCTTACTGCGATGTTGCTCGCGCGCTGGTTGACGCGGCCATTGGCGCGACTGGCCCGGGCAACGGATGCGGTTGGGCAAGGCGATTTGCCGCCACCGCTGCCAGAATCCGGGCCGCGCGAGTTGCAGCTGCTGGCTAGGCGCTTCAACCACATGGCACGCGACGTGCGCCACCTGCTGGAAAGCCGGACGACCTTGCTGGCCGGAGTCTCGCACGACCTGCGCACGCCGTTGGCGCGTTTGCGACTATCGCTGGCGATGCTGCCCGAGTCCGTCGATTCGGTGTTGATCGCCGATATCGAGCGCGATGTCGAGAGCATGGATCGGTTGATCGGTCAGCACCTGAGTTTCGCGCGTGGTGCTGCGCGCGAGGTACCGCAACCTTGCGATCTGGGCGAAATCCTGGATGAAGCGATAGCCGACGTGCGCCGTCAAGGGGCACAGGTGATCTGGCAGGCACCGGATCACTGCATCCGCAGCATACCGGTGCTGGCACTGCGGCGGGCATTGGCCAACTTGCTGGACAACGCTTGGCGGCACGGGCAGGGCAGCGCGCTGGAGGTGCAACTGGATTGCGCACCGGCGCAGGCGGTGGTGCGGATTCTGGATCGCGGCCCGGGGGTCGCCGAGGATGAGCGCGAGAGCGTGTTCGAGCCGTTCCGGCGTGCGCGGCAATCGCGTGCCCCCGGCAGCGGCCTGGGGTTGGCGATCGTCCGCCAATTGGCCCAGGCCAACGGCTGGGCGGTGAACCTGCATGCACGCGATGGCGGCGGAACCGAGGCGCGTGTGGAAATGCCGACGTCTGCGTAGATCGGCTCATGCAGTGCTACAGAAACATCTTGTAACTATTTTTCGTGCTGTGGAAATGGCAAGGAAACTTTTGCTGTTCATGCTTGAACACAAGGCACTCGTGAGGTGCCAGCGTGTTGAACGGTTCCGGCCGGCTTCGCCGAGCCCTCCCCCTCCCCTCCTGGCGGAGTCGGTCTGGAACCCCAACCCACAACATTCTCCTCTGGAACAAGCGATGAGCACGCAGACTTTCCCTGACAGCAGGCGCTTGCTTCTTTGGGTGCCACCGAATGCGATGCCATCCATGCTCCTGACACGCGGCCGTTGCGATGCGAAGCGTGTGGTTTCGATACGGCATTGCGGCATTGGGGCGGCACAATGAAGCGCCTGCGATTGCACCGCCGTACCCTGACCCTGTTGGCCGTTGTCGTTCCGTTGCTGCTCCTGTTGGGGTATGTCGCGCTGCGCTCCGGGCCAATGGCGCCGGTTGCGGTAACCGTCGCCACGGTGCAATCGCAGGCGCTGGCGCCCGCGCTGTACGGTATCGGCACGGTCGATGCGCGCTACACGTACAAGATCGGCCCAACCTTTGCCGGGCGCTTGCAGCGGCTCGATGTGGATGTCGGCGATCAGGTAGCGGCCGGGCAGGTGCTCGGCGAAATGGATCCGGTTGATCTGGATGACCGCGTACGCTCGCAGGAGTCCACATTCAAGCGTGCGCAAGCGGCGCTGCGCGAGGCCGAGGCGCGGCAGGCGTATGCTCGTGCGCAGTTGGCCCGCTATCAACAATTGCTGGTCGCACGCCTGATCAGCGAGGAAGTCGTCGCCACCCGGCAGCAGGAATTGCAGATCGCCGATGCGGTGTTGTCGGCAGCGCGCGAGGACATCGCCCGAACGCGATCCGATCGCGAGGCGTTGCTGGCGCAGCGCAGCAATCTGCGCCTGATCGCGCCAGTCGATGGTGTGGTGTCGCTGCGCCATGTCGATCCCGGTACCACCGTTGTTGCCGGTCAGGCGGTGGTGGAAGTGATCGAGCCAAGCAGCCTGTGGATCAATGTGCGTTTTGATCAGATCAGCGCGACGGGGCTGGTTGCGGGCTTGTCTGCACGCATCGTGCTGCGTTCGCGCAGCGGGCAAGTGCTGAATGGCCGGGTGGCAAGGGTTGAACCGATGGCCGATGCGGTGACCGAGGAGACGCTTGCCAAGGTGGCCTTCGACCAACAACCGGAGGCGATGCCGCCGATCGGCGAACTGGCTGAGGTGACGGTCGATTTGCCGGCACTTGCCGCCGCGCCGGTGATCCCCAATGCCGCGGTTCGGCGCGAGGGTGAGCGACTCGGCGTATGGCAGATCGTCGATGGCGATCCGTATTTCACGGTGCTTGTACTCGGTGCCTCGGACCTTGATGGGCACGTGCAGGTACGCAGCGGGCTGAAGATGGGCGATCAGCTGATTGTCTACAGTGAAAAACAGCTGACGGCGCGCAGCCGTATCGATATCGTCGAACGCATTCCGGGCGTGTCGCCGTGATCAGCCTGGCCGGTCGCGACATCCTGCATGCCTGGGGCAAGTTCGTGTTCACCGGCATCGGCCTGGGTTTGTTGATCGGCGTGACGCTGGTCATGGCCGGCGTCTATCGCGGCATGGTGGACGATGGCAAGGCGCTGCTCGATAACAGCGGTGCCGACCTTTGGGTGGTGCAGCGCGACACCCTGGGCCCGTACGCCGAGTCGTCCAGTCTGCCGGACGACGCTTACCGCAGCATTCTCGCCATGCCTGGCGTAGCCGAGGCCGCCAACGTCACCTACCTGACCATGCAGGTGCGCGCAGGCGAGCGTGATGTTCGGGCGATGGTGGTTGGCATCATGCCCGGCCGGTTGGGGGCCACGCCGGGATGGCCGCCGTATCTGGTGGCCGGACGCCAGATTACCCGCAGCCACTACGAGGCGGTGGCGGATATCGCCGCCGGTTTCAGGCTGGGTGAGCGTCTGTCGATTCGCCGCAGTCAGTACACCGTGGTCGGGCTGACCCGGCGCATAGTGTCTTCCAGTGGCGACCCGATGGTGTTCATTCCGCTAAAGGATGCACAGGAAGCGCAGTTCCTCAAGGACAACGAGGCCATCTGGCAAAGCCGTCGCCGGACCGCGGCCAATCCCGCGTTCAACCGGCCCGGCGTGCCCGGCTTGCTCGAAGCGGTGATTGCCTCGCAAAGCAGCAATGCATCGGTCAATGCGGTGCTGGTGAGGTTGAAGCCAGGTCATGCGCCGGACCCGGTGGCCGAGTCCATCCGTCGCTGGAAACACCTGACCGTGTACACCCGAACGCAGATGGAGGAGATTTTGATTGGCAAGCTGATTGCCACTTCATCACGGCAGATCGGCATGTTTCTGGTGATCCTTGCCATCGTCAGTGCCGCCATCGTGGCATTCATCATCTACTCGCTGACCATGGACAAGATTCGCGAGATCGCGGTCTTGAAATTGATCGGCACGCGCAACCGCACCATCGCCGCGATGATCATGCAACAGGCGATCGCGCTCGGGCTGATCGGTTTCGTGGTGGGCAAGATCACCGCAACCTTCGCGGCGCCGCTGTTCCCGAAGTACGTGCTGCTGATCGCGCGCGATGCGGTGTCCGGCTTTTTCGCAGTATTGGTGATCTGCGTCCTGGCCAGCCTGGTCGCCATTCGCATGGCGCTCAAGGTTGATCCGGCCGAAGCGATTGGTTGATCAAATGAAAACGAACGGTATCCGTGTCGAGGGTTTGAGCAAGCGTTATGGCAAGGGCGCTGCTGCCGTCGATGCGTTGAAGCTCGTCAACATGCAGGTGGCGCCGGGCGAGGTTGTGGGTTTGATCGGGCCCTCGGGCTCGGGCAAGAGCACCCTGCTCAAGTGCCTGGGCGCGGTAATCGACCCCACGGCCGGGCGCATGATCCTGGGCGACGAGGTGACCTATGACGACGGCTGGAAAGTGCGCGATTTGCGCGCCTTGCGCCGCGACAAGATCGGCTTCGTGTTCCAGGCGCCATACCTGATCCCGTTTCTCGATGCCACCGACAACGTCGCGCTGTTGCCGATGTTGGCCGGGGTGGCCAACGCCGAGGCGCGCGCCAAGGCGCTGGAGCTGCTTGCCGCACTGGATGTCCAGCATCGCGCCAAGGCGATGCCATCCGAGCTCTCCGGCGGCGAGCAACAGCGGATTTCCATTGCGCGTGGTCTGGTCAACCGCCCGCCGGTGATTCTGGCCGATGAGCCAACCGCGCCGCTCGATTCGGTGCGTGCGATGGCCGTCATCCGCATCCTCAACGACATGGCACGCAAGTTTGAAACCGCGATCATTGTGGTCACCCACGATGAAAAAATCATCCCGACGTTCAAACGCATCTATCACATTCGCGACGGCGTGACCCACGAGGAAGCCGGCGAGGGTAGGGCGTTCGCATGAACCGTTGCAACAGGAGGCAGATGATGACATCGCGATATCGCAGTGGTGGGGGGCTGATGGCTGCCGGGTGGCTGTTTGCCATCGCCGGAGCCGGTAGTGCAACCATCACGATGGCGCAGGAGCACGTTGAGTCGCCGCATCGCCACGACGGGCAGGGACGGGGGTTGCCCGACACGGCGCAGTCCGCGCTCTTTACTACCGATGCACCATTGCGTGCGGGCATGGCGCGAGTTCGCACAGCGGTAGCGGCGATTGTGCCGGACTATCGGCAGCGTGGATTGAGCCGCGAACAGGCGACGGCGCTGGCGAGCGAAATCGAACAAAGCGTCAACTACCTGTTCGCCAACTGTCGGCTTGAACCGGCTGCCGATGCATCTTTGCACGGGTTATTGGCGCCATTGCTGCAAGGGGCCGCCGCACTGCGTCGCGATCCGGCCGCAGACGATGGCATGCCGCCGGTGCTGGCGGCATTGGAAAGTTATCCCCGGTTGTTCCTGGATACGCAGTGGCAGGTGGTTCCGTAGCAAGCGCCCGGCACCGCGTGCCGCACATTGCCGCGTCGTTGCTGCGTAAGCGTCGGCTCCCGCCCTGCGGGCTTTGCGCCGACCTACTTCAAGGTGCCGGCGCCGCGAACGCAGCGTTGAGCAACATCGCAAGCCGCACACCGGCCATATGCAGGCGCCTTTCTGCCAGTGGCCGGTGCTTTTTCAGGTAGCTGCTGCTGATTTTGTGGCGCCCTGGGTAGAGTGATGCGCTGCCGATCAGCTTGCATGACTCCATTGCCCATTCGCGGGCGCCGCTGCGCGGTGGCAGGTCGTTGCGCGCCAGCACCAGCGTGTCGCTGCCAAGGCGCTGGCTGATGCCTTGCCAGCCGCCATCATGTTGCAGCGGCTGGCGCAGGATCAGGCTGTCCCACACGCTGTGCAGGTTCCAGGCTTCGCCTTGGTAACTGATCTGGAAATCGTTGCCGCCGCGATCCGAACGCAGCCCGGCATGCATCGGCTGGTGTTCGTCACCGACGAAATGGACCACGAACTTCAGTGCCTCGATGCGCTTTTGCCGTGGCTGCGAGCGATCAGCCAACACCCGCAGTTGCGCGTTGATGGCGCCGATCACGCAATTGCCGTTGGCGCAGTCGCGCGCGGGCTGGTAGTCGCAGCCAAGGTCTGGCAGGTTGAGGTAGTGCCAGGGCCCGGTGAATCGCCAGTTTTCCTCGCTGCGGATGGTATCGGCCCAGTTCGATACGCCGGCGAGGTTGGGTTCGGCTTCGTCCAGCAGCAGCGCATTGACCTCGGCTTTGGCCTGCGCCGACAGCAGCGGCTCGGCCACCGCGCCGACAATGCGGTGCCCATCCGGGCCCCAGGCGCGCGCCGGCGGCACGAAAAACAGGCTGCAAAACAACAAGGAGCACAGGATTTGGCGCAATGACGGCACGGCGGCGTTTCCGGTAAGTGGCAGGAGCGTTAAGATAGACGATTCCCACGTCAGCCGCTGTCGCGGCCCCACAGCAAAGGAGTAACCATGGCCATCAAGGTCGCGATCAACGGGTACGGCCGCATCGGCCGCAATGTCATGCGTGCGTTGTACGAGGCCGGCCGCAACGGTGAACTGCAAATCGTTGCCATCAACGATCTGGGCGATGCGCAGACCAATGCTCATCTCACCCAATACGACACTGCGCATGGCAAGTTTCCGGGCACGGTAACGGTGGATGGCGGTGATCTGCTGGTCAATGGCGACCGCGTGAAAGTGTTTGCCGAGCGCGATCCGGCCAAGCTGCCGTGGCGCGATCTGGGGGTGGACGTGGTGCTTGAATGTACCGGTCTGTTCACCTCCAAGGCCAAGGCCGGCGCGCATATTGCTGCCGGCGCCAAGAAGGTGATCATTTCGGCGCCGGGTGGCGCGGATGTTGACGGCACGTTTGTCTACGGCGTCAACCACGATCAGCTCAAGGCCAGCCATACCGTCATTTCCAACGCCTCGTGTACCACCAACTGTCTGGCGCCGTTGGCACAGGTGCTGCACCAGAAGATCGGCATCGTGCATGGCCTGATGACCACCATCCACGCCTACACCAACGATCAGGTGTTGACCGACGTGTACCACAGCGATCTGCGCCGTGCGCGTTCGGCCACTATGAGCCAGATTCCGGCCAAGACCGGCGCGGCGGCGGCGGTGGGCCTGGTGCTGCCGGAATTGAATGGCAAGCTCGACGGCTTTGCGATGCGGGTGCCCACCATCAACGTGTCTGTGGTTGACCTCACCTTTGTTGCCGCGCGTGCCACCAGCGTCGCGGAGATCGACAGCGTCGTACGCGAAGCCGCCGAAGGCCGGCTCAAGGGCATCCTCGGCATCAATACGCAGCCGTTGGTGTCGATCGACTTCAACCACGATCCACGCAGTTCGACCTACGATGCCACCCAGACCCGGGTGATGGACGGTACCCTGGTCAAGGTGCTGAGCTGGTATGACAACGAGTGGGGCTTCTCCAATCGCATGCTGGATATGACTGTTGCGCTGATGGCAGCCAAGTAAGCGCATGGCCAACCCGGGGCGCATTGGCGCTCCGGGATTGCGTCGGTGCTGCGCTGATTCACTAAACGAAAGATGGCCACTCAGCAGAATTTGGACGCGTTGCCTGCCGTGATCGCTACGTGCGTGATAGCAATGGATTATTGATGACGGTGGAGACCAAGCCCGGGCGTTTTTTTGGCACACAAGTGCTCTCGCCAAGACGCCAAGCGCGCCAAGGGAAGAAAAAGATGACCGAAGACGAAACCGGCAGGCTGTTTTCGACGTTGCAATATCAATTGCCGTCAAGCGCCTTCACGAATAGGCTGATGGATTCCTTGGCATTCTTGGCGTCTTGGCGAGGGATCATGCCTCCATTGCACCCACACTTACCAACGAGCTAAAAGGGTTACGCGATGTCCTATCTGGTACTTGCCCGCAAATGGCGGCCACGGCGATTCGCCGAACTGGTCGGGCAGGAACATGTGGTGCGGGCGCTTACCAACGCATTGGAAGCGAACCGTGTTCACCACGCGTTTTTGTTCACCGGTACCCGTGGCGTCGGCAAAACTACCATCGCCCGCATTTTTGCCAAAAGCCTGAACTGCGAGCGCGGAATCGGTGCCGAACCCTGTGGTGAGTGTGGCGCGTGTACCGATATCGACGCCGGCCGTTTCATGGACCTGCTTGAAATCGATGCCGCCAGCAATACTGGTGTTGATGACGTGCGCGAACTGATCGACAACGCGCAGTACATGCCCAGCCGCGGCCGGGTAAAGGTGTACCTGATCGATGAGGTACACATGTTGTCCAAGCAGGCGTTCAATGCGCTGCTCAAGACCCTGGAAGAACCGCCGGCACACGTCAAGTTTCTGCTCGCCACCACCGACCCGCAAAAACTGCCGGTGACGGTGCTGTCGCGCTGTCTGCAATTCAACCTCAAGCGGCTCAGCGAAGAACAGATCGGCGGCCAGATGCGCCATATCCTGCAGGCCGAGCAACTCAACTACGAGGATGCCGGTATCGAATTGCTGGCACGTGCCGCCGATGGCAGCCTGCGCGATGGCTTGTCGTTGCTCGATCAGGCGATTGCCTACACCAGCACCAGCCTCGACCGGGCCGGTATAGCGGCCATGCTGGGCACCGTGGATCGCAATCAGGTGGCAGGCTTGCTGCGTGCGCTCAATGCCGCCGACGGCGCCGCGCTGATGGCGGTGGTTGCCGACATGGCGACCTATTCCCCGGATTACGCCGCCGTGCTCGACGCGCTGGCATCGGCTCTGCATCGGCTGCAGTTGGCGCAGTTGGTACCCGGCAGCATGGTCGATACGCTGGATGTGCCGGTGGCTGAACTGGCAGCATCGTTGCCGGCGGATTTGGTGCAATTGTGGTACCAGATTGCGATCAGCGGCCGCCGCGAGTTGCCACTGGCACCCAGCCCGCTGGTTGGATTCGAGATGTGCCTGCTGCGGATGCTGGCATTTCGCCCGGATGACGCGCCCGGTTCGGGTAAACAGCGAGCGCCCGCGCTGCCTGCTGCTGCCGCGCCACCGGCGCGCCGCGCCGCGCCGCCGGCAAGCCGCTCAGCACCGGCAATGCCATTACCGCCAGCGCCGATCACGCACGTGCGCGAGCCAGCGCCGGTTGCGGCAATCGTAAAGCCAACGCTGGTAGCCAACACGGCCACACTGGCAAGCGCCGAGCAATGGCTCGATCTGATCGAACAGGCCGGCTTGCGTGGGCCGGTGCGCGAGTTGGCGGCGCATGCCGCGTTTGTCGATTATCAGGCGCCGTTGTTGCGGCTGGCACTGCCCGAGGGCATGGACTACCTGCACAGCGATGCGATGCTGGAAAGCCTGTCCGCAGCACTTGCGCCAGCGCTTGGTCAGCGGCCGCAGATCCGTTTCCAGATCAGTGCCGCAGCGCCGTCCGATACCTTGCATCAGCGCCGTGAGCGCGACCGTGAGCAACGCCAGAGCGATGCCGAAGCGGGCTTCATGGCCGACCCGGCAATTCAGCATCTGGTCAATGCCTATGGTGCGCGGGTGTTGCCCGATTCCATTCGCCCCCTCAAAGAGAGTTGATTATGCGTGGACCGATCGCCAACCTGATGCAGCAAGCACAGCGCATGCAGGACAATCTCAAACAGGCTCAGGAAGATCTGGCCAAACTCGAAGTCACCGGTCAGGCCGGTGGTGGCATGGTGAGTGTCACCATGAGCGGGCGCATGGAAGTGCGTTCGGTGCGCATCGAGCGCAGCATGCTCGGCGATGATCCGGAAATGCTGGAAGATCTGCTCGCCGCAGCGTTCAATGATGCGGTGAACAAGGCCAATGCCCTGAGCCAGGAACGCATGGGTGATGCTACCGCCGGCTTGTCGTTGCCGCCGGGGATGAAAATCCCGGGTCTGTTCTGACATGCCTGGTGAGCTCCTAAACCAGCCGTCACCCCAGCGAAAGCTGGGGTCCATGGTGTTGTTTGCAATGGATTCCAGCGTTCGCTGGAATGACGAGAATGTGCTGGTTCAGAACATATCTGGCGTCAGTGCTTTGCAGGATGCCTCAGGTACGCGGCAGCGATGAGTAGCGCCACGCTGTTGGAGCGGTTGATCCAGGGCCTGTGCTGCCTGCCCGGAGTAGGGCAAAAGAGCGCGCAGCGTATGGCGTTTCACCTGCTTGAGCGCGACCGCAACGGCGGCCGCGTGCTGGCGCAGGTGTTGGCCGAAGCGATGGAGCGCGTCGGCCATTGCCAGCGTTGCCGTGATTTTTGTGAAGCCGAGCTGTGCGCGGTCTGTGCCAGTGCCAGCCGTGACGGACATTTGCTGTGTGTGCTGGAATCACCAGCTGACCGGCTCGCTGTCGAGCAGGCGACGGGCTATCGCGGTCTGTATTTTGTCTTGCAAGGCCGGCTGTCGCCGCTTGATGGGCTGGGGCCGCGCGAGTTGGGCCTGGATTTGCTGGCCGAGCGCCTGGCCAGCGGCGAGATCAACGAACTGATCATTGCCACCAATCCCACTGTCGAGGGCGAGGCGACCGCGCATTATCTGGCGCAATTGGCGCGCCAACACGATGTCAAGCCGAGCCGCCTGGCACATGGGCTGCCACTCGGCGGCGAGTTGGAGTACACCGATCGCGGTACGCTGGCGCATGCGTTTGGCTCGCGTCAGGAAGTGCTTGCGGCAGGCCATCCGGTGGGCGACAGAAGGCGCAACACGGCAACTTGACGGTCGCCCAAGAGGTGCTCCTGCAATGCGGTTGCGCTGTGTGTGGGAGCGCGCCCTGCGCGCGAAGCTTTCGCAAGGCTCTCGCCGGCAGGCCGGCTCCCACAACGGCACACAATGGCAGCAACGGAGCGGTAGCGCTGTGTGTGGGAGCGCGCCCTGCGCGCGAAGCTTTCGCAAGGCTCTCGCCGGCAGGCCGGCTCCCACATCGGCACACAACAATGGCACCAACGCTCAACACAGTTGGCCCTGCAGTGCCACGTCGCGGCGCTAAACACGTTATATTTGAATCGCTGGTGGTGCTCTTGACAAGTAGGCTTTCGTCATTCCCGCGAAAGCGGGAATCCAGCGAAATCAATAGCCTGGACCCCGGCTTTCGCCGGGGTGACGACTTGTTCAGAGTTTCCCTGGTGCCTGTGATACAGCAAGCCAAGAGGTTCCCATGTCAGACACACTGTTCAGCAAAATCATTCGCCGCGAGATTCCTGCCGATATCGTGTTCGAGAACGCGCATGTGGTCGGCTTCCGCGACCTCAATCCACAGGCACCGGTACATGTGTTGTTCGTGCCGCGCGAGCCGGTGCCGACACTCAACGATTTACGTCATGACCAGGCCGAACTGGCGGGTCAGTTGCTGCTGGCGGCAGCGCACTACGCGCGTGAGCAGGGCTTTGCCGAGGCGGGTTATCGCACGGTAATCAATACCAATGCCGATGCCGGGCAATCCGTGTTCCACATCCATCTGCACCTGCTCGCCGGGCGCACGCTGAGCTGGCCGCCGGGCTGAACGCACAAGCCGCTATGTGACTCCGGCTGCGGCATTGCGCCGCGTCGTAGTAGTCGTGAAGACACGATAGGCTTGGCCTTCGATCCATTCCCGGAGTCTGGCGCTTTGCCTCTGATCCTGATCAAATTACGTTACATCGCCATTGCCGGCTCGCTGCTTGCGCTGCTGGTTGCCAACGCCATCATGAATCTGGGGCAAGCGCGAACCCCTTTGCTCAGTGTGCTGGCAGCATTGCTGGTGGGCAACGTGGTGGCGCATCTGTGGTTGCGTCGGCGTGCAGCTGATGGCGAACTGCTGGTGTTGCTTCAGATGATAATCGACGTGATCGCATTGACCGTTGTCCTGCAATTTTCCGGTGGCCCGGGTAATCCGTTCGTGTCTTTGTATCTGGTGCCGGTCTCGGTAGCGGCGGCAACCATGCACAGGCGCTACGCCATGATTGTGGCAATGCTCGCGGTGGGGTTGTACACGTGGCTGTTGTATGGACACCAGCACAAAATGCACCTCGGCGGCAGCGGTTTTGCTACGCATGTCACCGGCATGTGGGTGCAGTTTTTGATCAGTGCGGTGATTCTTTTGGTGGTTTTGTGCCGGTTTCGCGCCATCGTTGAAGATCAGCGAAAACGCCTGGCACAAGCGCGTGAGCGTCAATTGCGCGATGAATCGCTGATTGCGGTTGGCGCGTTGGCGGCCGGCACCGCGCACGAACTCAATACGCCGTTGACCACGTTGGGCATGCTGGTGGATGAGAGCGCGGATTCCGGTGTCCCACCTTCACCCGAGGACTATCGTCTGATGCGCGAACAACTGTTGCGTTGTCGCAGCCATGTCGGTGCGCTCGCCGCACTGGCGCGGCGCGGCGCACTGGGTGAGGCGATTGTGCAACCGGTGGATGCGTTCCTTGATGATTGTCTGGCTCAATGGCAGTTATTGCGTCCTGGCGTGAGCGTTGAAAAGGGCAGCCCACTGCCTGGTGTGCTTGTTTCGGTGGATCAGGCGCTGCCACAGGCGTTGATCAATCTACTCAACAATGCCGCCGACGCCAATGCGGTTGTCGGCAGCCAACAGGTGATCACGCTTGACAGCAAGCTGACCGATGGGCGCTATGTGCTGCATATCCTCGACCGCGGTCCGGGCCTGCGCCCGGATTCCGATGCGGTCAGGGGCCATGCACGTGGCGCTGGCCTGGGTATCGGGTTGTTGATTTCCAATGCCAGCATCGAGCGCTGCGGTGGCCACGTTCGCCTGTTTGCACGCGAAGGCGGTGGCTGTGTGACCGAGGTGGTTTTGCCGATGGAGCGCGAACAATGACGGATTTGCAACGCATCCTGGTCATTGATGATGACGAGGCGTTTCGCAGCACATTGACCCGCGCCTTGACCCGGCGTGGTTTTCAGGTGGCTGGCGCGGTTGATGGTGAAGCCGGATTGGCAGCCGCTAGAAGCGATATGCCCGATGCGATCGTGCTGGATCTCAAGTTGGGCCCGGACAATGGCTTGAGCCTGATTCGGGGGTTGCTTGATACCTGCCCGGATACCCGTATCGTGTTGGCTACCGGGTATGCCAGCATTGCCACGGCGGTGGATGCGGTGCGCCGTGGTGCTTGGGGCTATCTGCCCAAGCCGTTCACAATTGACGCATTGCTGGCCGCATTCGAAGACCCGGATACAGACAGTCCGCCGCCAGAACCTGTGGATTCACCACCGTCGTTGCGGCGCCTGTCGTGGGAGCATATCCAGCGCATATTGGCAGAAGCGGATGGTAACGTCTCGGCAGCGGCACGCTTGCTGGGCATTGATCGGCGTACCCTGCAACGGCGCTTGCACAAGCGCCCGGAGCGCGAGCGCGAATAGCTGGAGACTATTGCAATCTGCTGCGCGACAAACAATTCGCTCGGGGAACTGGATTCCCGCTTGCGCGGGAATGACGAAGCGAGACACTCGCAGTCAGGTATGCGCCATTGCGCTCAGCGCTCAAGCAAGGGCAGTTTGTCGGGCTTGCCGTCCCAGTCGCTGGCATCCGGCGGCGGCTCCTTGCGCGTGGTGATCACCGGCCACATCGCGGCCAGTTCGGCATTGAGCGCTGTGAAGTGCTCCTGGCCGGCGGGCACGTCGTCTTCGGGATAGATCGCCTTGGCCGGGCACTCGGGCTCGCACAAGGTGCAGTCGATGCATTCCACCGGATCGATCACCAGAAAATTTGGTCCTTCGTGGAAGCAATCGACCGGACACACTTCCACGCAATCGGTGTATTTGCAGCGAATGCAGTTCTCGACGACGACGAAGGGCATGGCGTTTGGTTCCGTTGAGGCTGGCTGGCAGCGCATTTGCGATGTTGATGGCAATTGTAGCGGTTGCCGCTGCTCGCCACAAAAGGGTGTAAAACAGAAAGGCCCGCAACGCGGGCCTTTGCTGCTGGCGCTGTTACCGCCAGCGTCGATATTCCAAAGTGGTGCTCCCTACGAGGTTCGAACTCGTGTTCCCGCCTTGAGAGGGCGGTGTCCTGGGCCACTAGACGAAGGGAGCAAAACGCTTGGTAGAGCAAGCGCAAGCCGCTAGTATAGAAAGCTACCGCTTGCGACGCAACGGAAATAAAACATGCCGGGCGCGAGCCAGGTGTCAAAACTTGCAAGGAACTGCTGCGGCTACGCCGCCCGATATGAGCTCATCCGCCATTTCCACTCTATCTCAGCCCGTACACGTTGCGCGCGATCAGCATCCGATTTCGCGCAAGGACATCAGCCCCAACGCCTTGCGTGTGCTCTATCGCCTGCGCGAGGGCGGTTATGCCTCTTATCTGGTCGGCGGCGCAGTGCGCGATCTGCTTACGGGCGGGCACCCCAAGGATTACGACGTGGCGACCGATGCCACGCCGGAGCAGGTCAAGCAGTTGTTCCGCAATTGCCGGCTGATCGGCCGCCGTTTCCGCCTGGCCCACGTCGTCTATGGCCGCGAGATCATCGAGGTGGCGACGTTTCGCGCCAATACCGATGATGGCACCGGCGATCGCGAACTCGAAGATGGGCGCCTGGTGCGCGACAACGTGTACGGCACTATCGAGGACGATGCGGTGCGCCGCGACTTCACCGCCAACGCCTTGTATTACACGGTCGAAGATTTTTCGGTACGCGATTTCGTCGGCGGCTTCGAGGACGTGCAAAACCGGGTGCTGCGCCTGATCGGCGACCCGGAAACGCGTTACCGCGAAGACCCGGTGCGCATGTTGCGCGCGATACGCCTTGCCGCAAAACTGGGTTTCAGCATTGCCCCTTCGGCTGCCGAGCCGATTCCGCGCCTGGCAGCGTTGCTCGATGGTGCCGCATCGGCGCGTTTGTTCGATGAATGCCTGAAGATGTTTCTCACTGGCCATGCCGAGCGCAGTTTTCTCGGCCTGGAAGCGCATGGCCTGCTACCGGCCTTGTTTCCACAGGCGACGCAGGCGCTGGCGCGGGCCGGCGAGCCGACGCGCGCGATGGTGCTGGCGGCCCTGCACAATACCGATCAACGGGTGGCGGAAGAGCGTCCGGTCACCCCGGCTTTCCTGCTTGCGGCGCTGCTGTGGCCTGCTTACGGCGAAGAAGTGCAGGCGCTGCTGGCGCAGGGTCTGGACCCGGCGGTTGCGCAGCAACGAGCAGCCGATCGGGTGATTTTGCATCAGGCGCAACGGGTGGCCTTGCCGCGCCGTTTCTCGCTGGCGATGGAAGAGATATGGCTGTTGCAAGCGCGCTTTGGCCAGCGCCAGCGCAAACGCGTTTTTCGCCTGCTGGCGCATCCCCGCTTTCGTGCCGCCTATGATTTTCTTGAACTGCGCGCGATCCAGGACCCGGAGTTGCAGCCTGAAGTGGAGTTCTGGCGTGAGGCGCAAATCGTGCCGGCCGAACAACTTGCGGAGAAACTCGCGCCAGTACGCAAGGGCCACAAGGCCACTGCGGAGCCTGATGCCCCGCCGGTTGGCGATGGCTCGGCACTGGCTCCAGTGAAGAAGCGACGGCGTCGGCGGCGGCCGCGGCCCGCCGGTAGTCCCGAAACATGATCGATGCCTTTATTGGCCTCGGCGGTAATCAGGGCGATGTGCAGGCCGCGTTTGCTGCCGCGTTGGCAGCACTGGCGGCATTGCCGCAAACCCGGGTGGTGCAGGTATCCCCGTATTACCTTACGCCGGCCTGGGGCAACACTGCGCAGCCCGATTTCATCAATGCCGCCGCCCACGTGCAAACCGTTTTGGGCGCGCGCGCCTTGCTCGATGCCTTGCTCGATATCGAGCGTCAGCACGGTCGCGTGCGCGATGGTGAGCGTTGGGGCCCGCGCACGCTGGATCTGGATCTGTTGCTGTGCGGCGATCTGGATTGCGATCTGCCGGGCCTGCGCCTTCCGCATCCCGAACTGCATCGTCGCGCATTCGTGCTGGTGCCACTGGTGCAGATTGCGCCTGATATCATCGTTCCCGGACACGGCAGGGTCGCTGATTTGCTTGCCGAACTCGATACCGACGCCATCACGGCATTAACGTAGGTTTTTCTTCGGCGCAAACCCTCATGTACGCAAACAACGACAAATCAGCCACGCGGCAAAAATTGACCGTGCCGCAACTGCGGCAATACAAGCGTGATCGCAACAAACTGGTGGCGCTGACGGCGTACGATGCCAGCTTCGCCGCAGTTCTCGATGCCAATGGTGTGGACGTGATTCTGGTTGGCGATTCTCTGGGCATGGTGATCCAGGGCCACGACAGCACGCTGCCGGTGACTCTCGATGATGTGATTTATCACACCCGCTGTGTCGCGCGTGGACTGCGCAGCGCCTTGTTGATTGCCGACTTGCCATTCCAGAGCGATGCCACCCCCGAGCGTGCGCTTGATGCGGCGACGCGAGCGTTGCAGGCGGGTGCGGCGATGGTGAAGCTGGAGGGTGCGGGCCACAAGCTCGACACCATCCGTTTTCTGGTCGAGCGTGAAATTCCAGTGTGCGCCCACCTTGGCCTTACCCCGCAGTCGGTGTTGCGCCTGGGAGGCTACAAGGTGCAGGGCCGCGAGACGGTTGCTGCGCAGCGCCTGCGCGACGACGCGCGTGCGGTGATGGATGCCGGGGCTGAATTGCTGGTGCTCGAATGCGTGCCCAGCAGCTTGGCGGCGCAGATCAGCGCCGACATCGCGATCGCCACCATCGGCATTGGTGCCGGTCCGGATTGCGATGGCCAGATTCTGGTATTGCACGATTTGCTGGGCATCAGCAGCGGCCATCGGCGGCCGCGCTTCGTCAAAGATTTTCTCGCTGAAGGCGGCTCGGTGGCTGCGGCGATCCAGGCGTATGCCGCGGCAGTGCGTGAAGGCCACTTTCCCGGCCCAGAACACGGTTATGCCGGATGAATACCTTTGATACCGTTGCCGATTTGCGGGCGCAAGTGAAGCAATGGCGCAGCGATGGCCTGCGGGTGGGCTTTGTGCCGACCATGGGCAATCTGCATGATGGTCATTTCGCGTTGGTCGATCTGGCGCGTCAGCACGCTGATCGGGTGGTGGCGAGCATCTTCGTCAATCCGACCCAGTTTGGCCCCAACGAGGATTACGCGCTGTACCCGCGCACCCCCGATGGTGATATCACCGGTCTGGCCGGGCATGGCTGCGACGCTTTGCTGCTGCCCAGCGTTGCGGAAATGTATCCGTTCGGTACCGCCGGTTGTGTGCAGATGCATGTGCCGGGGATCACCGACATCCTGTGTGGCCGGCACCGGCCCGGGCATTTCAACGGGGTTGCCACGGTGGTGGCGCGCCTGTTCAACATGGTGCAGCCCGATGTTGCCGTGTTCGGGCGCAAGGATTACCAGCAGTTGCAGGTGGTGCGCTACATGGCCAGCGAGATGGCGTTCGCGGTGGAGGTCATCCCGGCGCCAACGCTGCGTGAGCCCAGCGGCCTGGCGATGAGTTCGCGCAATCGCTACCTTGATGCCAGCGAGCGCACGACCGCCGACACGATCTATCGGGCGCTGCAGGCGATGCGTGATGCGCGCCGGCAGGGCGATCCGCCCGGCCGCATCGAGGGCGTTGGCGAGCGCATGTTGCTTGATGCCGGATTTGTCGTTGATTACGTTGAAGTGCTGCGTGCCGATCTGTCGCGTCCACGCGAAGGCTCGGAGCCGGGGCTGATCGGGTTTATCGCCGCTCGCCTGGGGCGCACCCGCTTGATCGATAACCTCGATTTGCAATGATGCATTGCCTGAGAAAGTGAGAATTCGATGCGACCACATCCTGTGCTTGACCAGCTTGGCCCGCATGCAGCCCGGTTGATCCATACCCCGATTGCGCAAGAGCTGGCTGCGGATCGTGAGCGTTGTTCCGGGTTTTCGCTGCGCGTGGGGCCGATCTATGCCAACTTCGCGCGCCAGAAATATGATCGCGCCGCACTGGATGCTTTGTTTGCGGTGGCCGAACAGATCGACCTGAAGCAGGCATTGCAACGACTGGTGGATGGCGAACGGATCAACGTGTCGGAACAGCGGCCGGCGTTGCACACCGCGTTGCGTTCAGACATCGGCCAGTCGGCGACGGCACAAGCCGCGCATCACAGCGCGCAGCAGCAACTCACGCAATTGGCCACGTTGGTGAGTGAACTGGAAGCGAGTACGGTCACCGATGTCATCAATGTCGGCATTGGGGGTTCCGACCTCGGGCCACGGCTTTGCGTGGATGCATTGCGCAATGCTGGTAGCGGCCGCTTCCGGGTCCATTTTCTCGCCAATGTCGATGGCCACGCGCTGGATCACCTGCTGCATACGCTCGATCCCGAGCGCACCGCCGTTTTGCTGGTGTCCAAGAGTTTTCGCACTCAGGAAACCCTGCTCAACGGCGCGGTGTTGCGTGATTGGCTAGGTGCGCAGGGCGTGTCGCGCCTTTACGCAGTCAGTTCGCGGCCGGATGCTGCGGTAGCATTCGGTGTGCCCGAGTGCCAAGTGCTGGCCATGGCCGAGACCGTTGGCGGACGCTATTCGTTGTGGTCCACGGTCGGTTTTGCGGTCGCCCTGGCCTTGGGCATGGAGGGTTTTCGTGCGTTGCTGGCTGGTGCCGCCGCTATGGATGCGCACGTGTTGAACCAACCCTTGCGGCAAAACCTGGCGGTGTGGCATGCATTGACGGCGATCTGGAACCGCAATGCGCTGGGTTATGGCAGCCAGGCGATACTGCCTTACGACGAACGGCTGGGTTTCCTGCCGGACTATCTCCAGCAACTGGTGATGGAGAGCCTGGGCAAATCGGTGCGCAGCGATGGCAGCGCGGTGGAGCATGCGACCGGCCCGGTGATCTGGGGTGGGGTCGGCAGCAGCGTGCAGCACAGCTTTTTCCAGTCGTTGCATCAGGGTACTGATACGGTGCCGGCCGATTTCATTGGCGTGGTACGGCCGGCGCATACCCTGGCAGGGCACCACAACGCACTGTTGGCCAACTTGTTGGCGCAGACCCAGGCGTTGGCCAGTGGCGAGGACAATGACGACAGGAATCGCCGTTATCCGGGTGATCGTCCGTCCACCCTGTTGTTGCTGGACGAGCTCAACCCCGAATCGCTCGGTGCCATGCTCGCCCTGTATGAGCACAGCACCTACCTGCAATCGGTGATCTGGGGCATCAACGCCTTTGATCAATGGGGCGTGGAACTGGGCAAACGGCTGGCCGATCAGTTGTTGCCGGCAGTCGCTGACAAAGACAGCACAGCTACTGATCCAGTTACCCGCATCGTGTTGCAGGAAATCCACGCGCGGCGTTGAGCTTGGTGTTCACGGCTTGTCAGCGAGCGTGGGTGCCGAAGAAACCGCCCAGGGGTGCCGTCATCAACAATCTTTGGTCTTCATGCATTGGGCGATCACGCTGAGCAAGCAGCAAGCCACACCTCTGCGGGGTAGCCGCGTTTAATCGCAATGCTATTCAGATAGTCATCGTCTCAGATAGTCATTGTCATGCCCGCGAACGCGGGCATCCAGCGGCTTTCGCTTGGCTCGATGTTCTGAAGGCACTGGATTCCCGCTTTCGCGGGAATGACGGGATTGGCAAATCCAACCTGTCTGAACTGTGTTGTGTCTAATCGCTGCAACTGGCGCCGGGTTCTGCGGCCTCGACCCGCGGGCGGCCACCAACGCTGATGATGATCTTGCGCAGCAAGCGGTCATCGCGGCTGCACAGGCGCAGCGAGAGATTGGTGCCGGTGCTGCGGCCATCGGCACGATAGCCGATTCGGGGCCGGCCTTTGGATGTCAGCAGGCGAATGCCGCGCATTTCATCGGGTTGGATCATCGCGATGACGGCTTCGCCATCGTCATGCTGGCCATTGCGGTTGCGATCCTGAAAGCTCAGCAAGCCGACCGACCAATCCAGATCGCGGCTGCATTGCTTGCCATCCGGTGACGGGCACAGCACTGCGTTGTGGCTACTGATGATGGCGTTGCTGCGAACGTTGAAGATGCTGGCCAGTACCTGGTTGCTCAGCGCGCTGGCACGGCTGTTTTCCTGAAAGCGTTGCCAGCCGGGAATACTCAATGGAATGAGGATTGCGGCGATGGCCAGCGTCGTCATCAGTTCGACCAGGGTGAATCCGTGTCTGTGCGTGTGCATTGCCTCGGCCCCATTGTGCAGTGATGCCATGCTCGCTGGCACGGTGCGGGGATGGAATCGGCGCAATCGGGCTTTGCTTGTAAGAAAATGCCGTATCGATTCGTCAGCATTGCCGGTAGCTCACGCCGTGTATGCTTGAGCGATTGGCCGCCGACAGAGTGAACTCCACGCAGGGGGCTGCTTTTGTGGGAGCCGGCCTGCCGGCGAATCGACCACGCGAACAGCTTCGCGTGCAGGCACGCTCCCACTAGTACCTTGTCGCCCACACAGGGCTCCTGCAAGTGAGCGCAACCGTTTTTTATGGGAGCCCTGTGTGGGCGACTGCACTGCGATACTGAACATATGACCGAACGATTCCAGCTTGTTGCCCCTTATCAGCCCGCCGGTGACCAGCCGGCGGCGATCACGCGCCTGATTGACGCCTTCGAGGCCGGGGTGGCGCAGCAAACCCTGCTTGGCGTTACCGGTTCGGGCAAGACCTACACCATCGCCAATCTGGTGCAGGCGGTGCAGAAACCGACCTTGGTGATGGCGCCGAACAAGACGTTGGCGGCGCAGTTGTATGGCGAGTTCAAGCAGTTCTTCCCGAACAACGCGGTGGAATACTTCGTCAGCTATTACGACTACTACCAGCCCGAAGCCTACATCCCGTCCACCGACACTTACATCGAGAAAGATTCCAACGTCAACGAGCACATCGAACAGATGCGCCTGTCGGCAACCAAGGCCCTGCTCGAACGCCGCGACGCGCTGATCGTGGCCACGGTATCGGCGATTTACGGGCTGGGTGATCCCAACGAGTATTTCCAGATGGTGTTGCACCTGGTGCGCGGTGATCGCATCGACCAGCGTGAGCTGATCCGCCGCCTGACCGAGATGCAGTACAGCCGCAATGACATCGAGCTGCAACGCGGCACCTACCGGGTGCGTGGCGAGGTGGTGGATGTGCATCCGGCCGAGTCCGACAACGAGGCGCTGCGGATCGAGCTGTTCGACGGCGAAATCGAGAACCTGAGCCTGTTCGATCCACTGACCGGCGCCGCGCAGCAGCGAGTCGCACGCTATACGATTTACCCGAAGTCGCACTACGTCACCACCCGCCGCACTGTGCTCGATGCGATCGGCACGATCAAGGAGGAATTGCGCGAACGGCTGGAGCAGTTGTATCGCGAGAACAAGCTGGTTGAGGCGCAGCGCTTGCAGCAGCGCACCCAGTACGATCTGGAAATGCTGGCGGAAGTGGGTTATTGCCAGGGCATCGAAAACTACTCGCGGCATTTGACCGGGCGCATGCCGGGCGAGCCGCCGCCGTGTTTGTACGACTACCTGCCCGCTGACGCGCTGCTGGTGGTGGACGAATCGCATGTGACCATCCCGCAGATTGGCGCGATGTACAAGGGTGATCGCTCGCGCAAGGAAACCCTGGTGGCATTCGGTTTTCGCATGCCCTCGGCACTCGACAACCGGCCATTGAAGTTCGAGGAGTGGGAGCGCCGCGCGCCGCGCAGCATCTACGTATCGGCCACGCCCAGTAAATACGAACTGGCGCATTGCGAAGGCCAGATCGTGGATCTGGTGGTGCGGCCAACCGGCTTGATCGACCCCGAGGTTGAAATCCGCCCGGTGGCAACCCAGGTCGATGACCTGCTTTCGGAAATCACCTTGCGGGTGGCGATGGGTGACCGCGTACTGGTCACTACCCTGACCAAGCGCATGGCCGAGAACCTGACCGAGTACCTGGCCGAGCACGGGGTTCGGGTGCGCTACCTGCATTCGGATGTGGAGACGGTGGAGCGGGTCGAGATCATCCGCGATCTGCGCCGTGGCGTGTTTGACGTACTGGTCGGCATCAACCTGCTGCGTGAAGGCCTGGACATGCCGGAAGTGTCGCTAGTGGCAATCCTTGATGCCGACAAGGAGGGCTTCCTGCGTTCGGCAGGTTCCTTGATCCAGACCATCGGCCGCGCGGCGCGCAATGTGCGCGGCAAGGCGATTTTGTATGCCGACCGGATCACCAACGCGATGCAGATCGCGATCGGCGAAACTCAGCGTCGCCGCGAGCGGCAAGTGGCGTACAACACCGAGCACGGCATCGTGCCGACCACCATCGTGCGCCCGGTGACCGATGTCATGGAGGGCGCACGCGGCGAGGCCAGCAATGATCGCAGCACGCGTGCGGGCAGGGCGGCGCGCAAGGTGGCCGAGTCCGAGGCTGACTACGCCAGTCTGCGCCCGGATCAGCTTGCGGCGCGGATGAAGAAGCTGGAACAGCAGATGTACCAGCATGCCCGTGACCTGGAATTCGAGGCGGCCGCGCAGTTGCGCGATGAACTGCAGCGGGTGAAAGCGCGGTTTGTTGCCTCGTAACGCTGTGCGACTCAACGCGCAACAGCAGCCCGAATCAGGCTCAATACTGTTCCGTCAGTCGCATCCGGCTGCAAAGTCGTCATTCCCGCGAAAGCGGGAATCCAGCTTCGGTGATGCCACAACGATTGACGGTCCGGTCCGTTGTGTCGTCCAGCCAGCCGATGCTATAGTACGCGGCCGGCGGGTGGCAGCATTTCTCATCCCGGCAATGATTGGGCGGTTAGCTCAGCGGTAGAGCACTACCTTGACATGGTAGGGGTCACAGGTTCGAACCCTGTACCGCCCACCAGTATCGTGGCGACGCAGTTTGCGGCCACGCTACCGGTACTTCCGTTTCACTGCGGCCGGATGCGGTTGCAAACACCACAGGAACCCGGCACAACTGCCGGAACAGTGTGCGACATGAGCACTACCCAGCTTGGCTGAACCTCCTGGAGCCGGCCCACTTGCCGCGCCAATGCGCGCAAAGCAGAGTGCCGAACCAACTTTTTCACTTCAGACTCATGGCCGCGTTTAGCGGCCGCTGGATAGCGGAGCAGCTCATCATGGTCAATATCACTCTTCCCGATGGCAGCGTGCGCGCATTTGACGCGCCGCCAACGGTTGCCGAGGTTGCCGCGTCGATCGGTGCCGGGCTGGCCAAGGCCACGCTGGCCGGTAAAGTCGATGGTCGTCTGGTCGATGCCAGCCTCGCCATCACCCACGATGCCAGCCTGGAAATCGTCACCGAAAAGCACGCCGATGCGCTGGAAATCCTGCGCCATTCCACCGCGCATTTGTTGGCACAAGCGGTACAGCGCCTGTTCCCCGGCGCGCAGGTCACCATCGGCCCGGTGATCGACAACGGCTTCTACTACGATTTTGCCTACGAGCGCCCGTTCACGCCCGAAGACTTGCCGCTGATCGAGGACGAGATGCGCAAGATCGTGGCGGAAAAGATGCCGGTCGAGCGCAGCGTGAAATCGCGCGACGATGCGGTGGCGTTTTTCGAGGGCATCGGCGAGCACTACAAGGCCGAGATCATCGCATCGATCCCGGCCAGCGAGGATCTTTCACTGTACACCCAGGGTGAGTTCACCGACCTGTGCCGTGGCCCGCACGTGCCCAGCACCGACAAGCTGCGCGCCTTCAAGTTGATGAAGGTGGCCGGTGCTTATTGGCGTGGCGACAGCAATAACGCCATGCTTTCGCGCATCTATGGCACCGCATGGCTCAACGACAAGGACCTCAAGGCCTGGTTGACCCAGCTCGAAGAGGCGGAAAAGCGCGATCATCGCAAGATCGGCAAGGCGCTGAATCTGTTCCACCAGCAGGAAGAAGCGCCGGGCATGGTGTTCTGGCATCCACGCGGTTGGGCGCTGTGGCAGGTGGTGGAGCAGTACATGCGCGGCGTTTACCTGAGCTCGGGCTACCAGGAAGTGCGTTGCCCGCAGGTGCTCGACGTATCGCTGTGGAAGCGCTCCGGGCATTGGGACAATTACCAGGAAAACATGTTTTTCACCGAGTCGGAAAAGCGCAGCTACGCGGTGAAGCCGATGAACTGCCCGGGCCATGTGCAGATATTCAATCATGGCCTGCACAGCTACCGTGACCTGCCGATCCGCTACGGCGAATTCGGTGCCTGCCATCGCAACGAGCCGTCCGGCGCGCTGCACGGCATCATGCGGGTGCGTGCTTTTACCCAGGATGATGGCCATATCTTCTGTACCCCCGAACAGATCGAGTCGGAGGTGACTGCCTTCCATCGCCAGGCGATGGCGGTCTATGGCGATTTCGGTTTCACCGACATTTCGCTGAAAATCGCACTGCGCCCGGACAAGCGCCTCGGTGACGATGCAACGTGGGACAAGGCCGAGAATGCGCTGCGCGCGGCGCTCGCGGCGGCCGATGTGAGTTGGGAGGAATTGCCGGGCGAGGGTGCCTTCTACGGCCCAAAAATCGAATACCACATGCGCGATTCGATTGGGCGCGCGTGGCAGGTTGGCACTATGCAGGTCGATTTCATGATGCCCGAGCGGCTTGGCGCCGAATATATCGACGAGCACAGCCAGCGCCAGCATCCGGTGATGTTGCATCGGGCCATCGTCGGTTCGATGGAGCGCTTCATTGGTATCCTGATCGAGCACCACGCCGGGCACCTGCCGGTGTGGCTGGCGCCGGTGCAGGCGGTGGTGATGAACATCACCGATGCCCATGCGCCTTACGCCGAAAAGGTGAGTAAGGCATTGTTGGCAAAATGCTTGCGCGTACACGCTGACCTGCGCAACGAGAAGGTGGGTTACAAGATTCGCGAGCACACCCTGCAAAGGGTGCCTTATCTGCTGGTGGTGGGTGAGCGCGAGCGTGACAGTGAAATGGTGGCGGTACGCAGCCGCTCGGGTGAGGATTTGGGCAGCATGACGGTTGCGGATTGCGCCCGTTTGTTGTCGGCCCGCTCGCAACACGCCGCTTAGCGGTAAACTAACAATGCTTGCGGCGCGAACAAATACACCGCAAGCTATTGCATCGAACCGGAAGCCCACCGCTTTCGGTTCTGGCCCGGCTACCACGTAGCCGGAATCAGTAAACGGTTGGAGGATTGGCGAATCAGTACCGAAAAGCAGAACCGAAAAAATGGCGAAATCCGCGTGCCGCGGCTTCGCGTGATTGGCGCCGATGGTGAAATGATTGGCGTAATGACACGCGACGACGCGCTGCAGATGGCTGGTGACTCCGGGCTTGATCTGGTCGAGATTCAGCCCAACGCTGATCCACCGGTATGCCGGATCATGGATTTCGGCAAACACCGCTTTGAGCAGCAGAAGAAGACCCAGGCTGCGAAGAAAAAGCAGAAGGTTGTCGAGATCAAGGAACTCAAGTTCCGTCCGGTAACCGACACCGCTGATTTCCAGGTGAAGATGCGCAATCTGCGTCGCTTCATCGAAGAAGGTGATCGGGTCAAGGTCAATATCCGGTTCAAGGGGCGCGAGATGGCGCACACCGAGCTGGGGCTTGCCATGGCCGCGAAGATCGAAGCCGATCTGGGCGATGAGGTGACTATCGAGCAGCGGCCGCGCCTGGAAGGCCGGCAGATGATCATGATGATCGCACCCAAGAAGAAGTAACGCCTCTGCGTGCTGCGTGGGCCAGTGCAAATCGGTCCGCGTGGCGGTGTATGCAATCGGAATCGTCCATCGCCGCCTGCTGGCGGACGATTCGACAGGCCAAATCCGGCGATTGCATCAAAATGCTTTGCATAACAGCATGCAAGCTGCCATAATTTGCGGCTCGCTCAGTATTTTCGAGTGGGCGTTTTACTGGACCAGCCCTGCGCAAGCAGGGCCTAAAAACCGGCACGGGCAGGATGGAAAGCGCGGTGACCCCGCCGCCCAGGTCAGTAGCAATTGCATAACAAGGACTTCCAATGCCCAAGATCAAAACCAATCGGGGTGCCGCAAAACGCTTCCGGAAGACCGCTTCCGGCAAGTACAAGTGTGGCCACGCCAACCGTAGCCATATCCTCACCAAGAAGGCCACCAAGCGCAAGCGCAACCTGCGGCAGACGAACCATGTTCGTGCCGAGGACGCCGGTCGTCTGGATCGCATGCTGCCCTATCTCTGAGGAGGACTGAAAAATGGCACGAGTCAAACGTGGTGTAACGGCGCGTCGGCGTCACAAGAAAATTCTCAAGCTGGCCAAGGGCTATTACAACGCCCGGCGCAAGGTGTTCCGTGTTGCCAAGCAGGCGGTAACGCGCGCCCAGCAATATGCCTACATCGGCCGCAAGCAGCGCAAGCGCCAGTTCCGTAGCCTGTGGATCGTTCGTATCAACGCCGGTGCCCGCATCTACGGCTTGAGCTACAGCCGCTTCATGAATGGCCTGAAGAAGGCCGGCATTACGCTTGATCGCAAGGTGCTGGCGGATCTCGCTGTGCGCGATATCGCTGCTTTCGGCCAGTTGGCCGAAAAAGCGAAGGGTGCGCTCGCGGCGTAACGCCAGACCTCACGCAACATGTCACTTGGTGGCGTGTTTGCGACAATGCGCAGAATCACCGGCGAGCTTTCGCCGGGGCGTGGGGAAGGGCGAAAGTCCTTCCCCATTTGCGTTTTCATGGCCGCGTAAATTGCGCGGTGAGTTCGAACCAAGCGAGGTCAATCATGAGCGACATCGCGTCCCTCGTCGCGTCCGCCACAGCGCAGATCGATGCGGCCGACAGCATTGAGGCGCTGGAAGCACAGCGGGTGCAGCTGTTGGGCAAGCAGGGGCAGATCACCGGGCTGTTGAAGGAACTGGGCAGCATGGCTGCCGACCAACGCAAGGCTGCCGGCGAAGCGGTCAATCGCGCCAAGGACGAGATCGGCACGCGTATCGCCGCTCGTCGCGAGCAGCTTGAGCAAGCGGTGCTGGCCGCACGCCTGTCCAGCGAGCGGCTTGATGTCACCCTGCCGGGCAGAAATGGCAGCCGCGCGCCGATGCACCCGATCAGTCGCACCAGCGAGCGGATCGCCGAGATTTTCGCGCGCATGGGCTACGAGCTGGCCGATGGCCCGGAAATCGAGGACGACTGGCACAACTTCGAGGCGCTGAACTTTCCGCCACATCACCCGGCACGGGCGATGCACGACACCTTCTATTTTCCGGATGGTCGCTTGCTGCGCACCCATACCTCGCCGGTGCAGGTGCGCTACATGCGCGAGCGCAAACCGCCATTCCGCATGATCGCCATCGGCAAGGTCTACCGCAGCGATTCCGATCAAACCCACTCGCCGATGTTTCATCAGATGGAAGGCTTGCTGATTGATGAAACCTCGAGTTTTGCCGATCTCAAGGGCACGTTGAAACAGTTCGTCGATACTTTCTTCGAACGTGACTTCGCCATGCGTTTTCGGCCCAGCTATTTTCCGTTTACCGAACCGTCGGCGGAAGTGGATATCCGCTGGGAGCAGCCGGACGGCAGCGCGCGCTGGCTGGAAGTGCTTGGCTGCGGCATGGTACATCCCAACGTCTTGCGTCAGTGCGGCATCGACCCGGAGCGCTATAGCGGTTTTGCGTTTGGTATCGGCATCGAGCGCTTCGCGATGTTGCGTTATGGCGTCAACGATTTGCGTGCTTTCTTCGAAAACGACCTGCGCTTCTTGCGGCAGTTTGCGTGAGAAGCCGGGACCACGGGACCACGGGACCACGGGACCACGGGACCACGGGACCACGGGACTAAAGGATTGCGGGTGTTTGCTCATGCTTCTTGCTTTGGCTTTTTCAAGTCGCCAGTGATTGATGGGTTTCGCTACGCTCTACCCATCCTACGGACTTGAATGCTTCACGAAGGCTGCACAACACCGGGTTGGCCTCGATATGCTTTTCCGGGTCCCGGGTCCCGGGTCCCGGGTCCCGGGTCCCGAACGCCGAACACTGAATTCACTTTACCGGACACCACGCGATGAAATTCCCTGAAAGCTGGCTGCGCCAACACGTTGCACACAACGCCACTGCCGAAGGTCTGGCCGAGCGCCTGACCGCGATTGGCCTGGAGGTGGAGGAGATGCAGCGTCTGGGCGAAGGCCTGGATGGTGTGGTGGTGGCGCGTATCGTTTCGTGCTCGCCACATCCGCAAGCCGATCGCCTGCAAGTGTGTTCGGTCGATGCCGGCGGTTCCTCGCCGGTACAGATCGTCTGCGGTGCGCCCAATGCGCGTCCCGGGCTGGTTGCGCCGCTGGCGGTGGTTGGCGCGAGCCTGCCCGGCGGTATCGCGATCAAGGCGGCCACGCTGCGCGGTGTTGAATCACAGGGGATGCTGTGCTCGGCGCGCGAGTTGGGCCTGGATACCGATGCTGCAGGCTTGATGGAACTGCCTGCCGATGCGCCGGTGGGGCAATCGCTGATGGATTATCTGGGTTTGCCCGATACCAGCTATGAGATCAAGCTCACGCCGAACCGAGCTGATTGTTTCGGCATCCGCGGAATCGCCTATGACGTGGCCGCAGCCACCGGTGCCGAGGTGCTGCCGTTTGTGGTCGAGCCGCTGGTTGCGGCGATTGAAGATGGGGTTGCGGTACAACTGGATGCCGGTGTCGCATGCCCACGCTACTGCGGCCGGGTGATCTGCGGGATCGATCCTGATGTTGTCACCCCATTATGGATGCGCGAGCGGCTGCGGCGCTCGGGCGTGCGCCCGATCAGTTTTCTGGTCGATGTAACCCAGTACGTGATGCTGGATCTGGGCCAGCCGATGCATGCGTTTGATCGTGATCTTTTGAAGGGGCCGGTTGGCGTGCGTCTGGCGCGATCCGGCGAAAGCCTGAAACTGCTCGACGAGCGCACGGTTGCTCTGGACGATGGCTTTGTGGTGATTACCGATGCCCAGCGCCCGGTTGCGCTGGCCGGGGTAATGGGCGGTTGGGATACCCGCGTCACCGAAGCCACTCGCAACGTGTTTCTGGAAAGCGCGCATTTCGCGCCCGATGCGATTATTGGCCGGGCGCGCCGCCTTGGCATGCACACCGATGCCTCGCATCGTTTCGAGCGCGGCGTCGATCCGGAATTGCCACGTCAGGCGCTCGAATACGCCACCCGTCTGATCCTCGATATTGCCGGCGGCAAACCCGGCGCGGTGACCGAAGCGAGCGTGGCTGATGCGTTGCACGTTGCGCGCCCGGTTTCGCTGCGCCGAGCGCGTTTGCAGCGAGTGCTGGGTATCACCGTGAGTGATGGCGAGATCGAGCGAATCCTGCGCGCGCTTGGCATGGTGGTTGAGGCTACTGCTGATGGCTGGTCGGTGCTGCCGCCGAGCCGTCGTTTTGATATCGCCATCGAAGAAGACCTGATCGAAGAAGTCGTGCGCATTCATGGCTACGAGGCAGTGCCGACGACGCTGCCCAGCGGCAGTTTTCCGTTGCTGGTGCCGAGCGAGACCCGCGTTGCCGATGGTGAACTGCGCCGGCAACTGCTGGCACGGGATTATGCCGAGGCGGTGTGTTTTTCCTTTCTTGACGCGCAAACGCTGGCGCACTGGCAGCTCGATCATGGTGCGGTAACACTGGCCAACCCTTTGAGCGAAGAACTGGCGGTGATGCGCACAGCATTGTTGCCGGGTCTGGTGCAGGCGCTGGCGCGCAATCGTGACCGTCAACTGAGCCGGGTACGGCTGTTTGAGCTGGGCCGCGTGTTTCACACGGATGGTGTGGGCGAAACCCGTCGCATCGCGGCGGTGGCTTGCGGCACTGCCCACGCCGAGCAATGGGGCGTTGCCGAGCGTGAGCTTGAGTTCCATGACATCAAGGGTGATCTGGAGAGCCTGCTGGCACTGGCTGGCCCGCTCAACGTGCAATGGACGGGCGCCGATCTGCCATGGCTGCATCCCGGGCGCTCGGCCAGCGTGAAACGTGGCGAGCAGGTGCTGGGCTGGATCGGTGCCCTGCATCCGGCACTGCTGCGCGCGCTGGACCTGGATAGCGAGGTATGGGTGTTCGAAATGGACCTCGATGTGATCGCACAGCGTGAGCTGGCGCGGGCCCGGCCACTGTCGCGGTTCCCGTCGGTACGTCGTGATCTGGCCGTGGTGGTGGCCGAAGCCACGCCGTGGGCGGCGGTGGAAGCCAGTGTGCGTGGCAGTCTGGGCGAGCGTCTCAATGCGCTGTCACTGTTTGACCAATATCAGGGGCCTGGGCTGGAATCAGGCACAAAAAGTCTTGCTATGGGCTTGATTTTGCACGACGTATCGCGCACTCTTACGGATCACGATGCCGACAGCGCTGTGGCTGACGTGGTCGCTGCCTTGGGTAGTGATTGCGGTGCAAGAATCAGGGGGTGACATGGCGTTGACCAAAGCAGAGATGGCAGAGCGGTTGTTTGAGCAGGTTGGCCTGAACAAGCGAGAAGCCAAAGAGTTCGTGGACGCGTTTTTCGACGCGTTGCGCGGCGCGTTGGAGCGTGGCCAGCAAGTCAAATTGTCGGGTTTCGGCAACTTCGACCTGCGCAGCAAGAACCAGCGCCCGGGGCGAAATCCCAAAACCGGTGAAGAGATTCCGATTTCAGCCAGAACGGTGGTGACCTTTCGCCCCGGTCAAAAGCTGAAGGAGCGCGTGGAAGCTTATTCCGGGAACGGGCGTGCTTGATCCGGGCAGTAATCGCGAACTGCCGCCGATTCCGGCCAAGCGCTACTTCACCATTGGTGAGGTCAGCGAGCTGTGCGACGTAAAACCGCATGTGCTGCGTTACTGGGAAACCGAGTTCGGCAATCTCAATCCGGTCAAGCGCCGCGGCAACCGGCGTTATTACCAACGCCACGATGTGCTGATGATTCGCCAGATCCGCGCGTTGTTGTATGAAGAGGGCTACACCATCGGCGGTGCCCGTCAGCGGCTGGAAGGCGAGGCCGGGCGCAACGAGTCGAGCATGAGCGCGCAGGTGATACGCGAGGTGCGGCGCGAGCTGGAAGAAGTGTTGTTGTTGCTGCGGCGCTGATCGCACGACGATCATCGTTTCAGGGCACTGTAGGGAACCTCGACGCAAGCATCGCATAATAGGTTTCAAGTGCTCACTCCGGGTATACTAATCGGCCGGGCGGCAAGCCCGGGTGTTAAAGCAACACATGTCGGGGCGTAGCGCAGCCTGGTAGCGCATCTGCCTGGGGGGCAGAGGGTCGTGGGTTCAAATCCCGCCGCCCCGACCATTTACCGCGACACCGCGACATCGCGCCATGCGGTCATCGATTCGCGACGCCACTTCACCGCAAGTCATTCACGCCGCCTTGTTACACTGTGCGCTGGTGACCAGTGGGCAAGTCTCATGCACATGCTTTATCCCGATATCGACGCGTTTGACCACGGCATGCTGCCGGTTGATGCCCGGCATACGCTGAATTACGAACAATGCGGGAACCCCAACGGCAAGCCGGTGGTGATCCTGCACGGCGGGCCGGGTGGCGGCTGCAACGCCAAAATGCGGCGCTTCCATGACCCCAAGGTCTACCGCATCATCCTGTTCGATCAGCGCGGCGCCGGGCGCTCCACCCCGCATGCTGATCTGGTTGACAACACCACCTGGCATCTGGTGGCGGACATCGAAGCCCTGCGCAGCCATCTTGGCATAGCGCGCTGGCAGGTGTTTGGCGGTTCCTGGGGCTCCACTCTGGCGCTGGCTTATGCGCAAACCCATCCACAGCGGGTGAGTGAACTGGTATTGCGCGGCATCTTCATGTTGCGACGCTGGGAACTGGAATGGTTCTACCAGGAGGGAGCTTCGCGCCTGTTCCCGGAGGCGTGGCAGCAGTACTTGAGTGCAATCCCGCTGGTCGAGCGCCATGACCTGATATCGGCCTACCATCGCCGCTTGACCAGTGATGACGCCGATACCCGGCTCGCAGCAGCGCGCGCGTGGTCGGTGTGGGAAGCGGCGACCAGCCTGTTGCATCCAGACCCGGCCTTCATCGGCGCGCATGAAGACCCCGCATTCGCGCTGGCATTCGCCCGTATCGAATGCCATTACTTCGTCAACGGTGGCTTCTTCGAGGTCGATGACCAGTTGTTGCGCGATGCCGACCGGCTGCGCGAGATACCCGGCGTAATCGTACACGGCCGTTACGATGTCGTGTGCCCGGTCACCAACGCCTGGGATCTGCATCAGGCGTGGCCCAAAGCCGATCTGGAAATCTGCGGAAGTTCAGGGCATTCCGCGTTTGAACCGGAAATCGCCAGCGCGCTGGTGCGTACCACCGACCGCTTTCGGACGTGATATGTGATGACTTTACGCGGAGAAGTGTCGGCCGCGCTGATCTGCACAATGGCGGCGGCAGATCACCTGCATCGCGGTCAGTTGCGTTTCAATCTGCACGTCATAGCGTTTGGATGGATGACGTGGAACAATGCGGGAGCCTCTTGAAACCATAGCGCTCGTTGCTGTGCTATTCAGTCACTACCCGCAACGTTGGTTGAGTGGTGAAGGTGATAGCGGGAATGCCGAAGAACGGATGGGATCACATGCCTAAGTGGGTCAATGCGGATAAACCGCACCTCTGGAAGTCCGATATCGCCGCCTCGGTTGACCAGTTCAATCAGTGGTTTATGCGTTTTGCGCCGGACGCGTTTCGCTCTACCCGTGTCAACACCAGCGCCGATGTCTGTGCCGCGCTGCGGGCAACCAATGACTTGCGCAATATCGGCGTGGTGACGCTGAAGCACAATCCGGCGTGCTATCCACGCTCCGCATGTGTACTGCTCTACCGCTGGCGGTGGACCGTTTGATTGGCTCGACGCCAGAGGCTATCGCAAGCAAGCACATCCCAACGGAACGCCGCTGAAGGATATGGTTGCCGCGACGTACGCCTTCCGCATGAACCTGGCGGTCGGCAAGACGATGAAGGTGAACATCCCCGTGGACGTGGTGATCCAGCCCAGGAGGCTCCGCAAGGATCGGCTGCCCATTCTTGTCGAAGCCAAGTCAGCGGGAGATTTCACCAACACCAACAAGCGACGCAAAGAAGAGGCAACCAAGATTCATCAACTCCAGGCGGCGTACGGCAAAACTGTGCCGTTCGTGCTCTTTTTGTGTGGTTACTTTGGCAGTGACTACTTGGGCTACGAAGCCGCCGAGGGCATTGACTGGGTCTGGGAACATCGTATCGACGACCTCGCGAGACTTGGACTGTAATTCGCATGTCTGCTTTCGAATGCCAGTTGGCCGAGTCACAACGACAAGCCGTTCAAGCGGAGATCGATGCGCGCAAGTCGGCAAAGGAGCGAAATCGCCTTGGCCAATTCGCAACGCCCTATGCCCTTGCCGTCGAGATCGCCCATTACGTCGAATCCATCCTCGGCCAGCCCAACCAGCGCGTTCGTTTCGCCGATCCTTCCATCGGTTCGGGCAGTTTCTTTTCGGCAGCGCTTACTGTCTTCGGCTGCAAGCGAATCAGCAGCGCTATTGGGGTCGAGATCGACCCCGAATTTGCTGGCGCTGTTCATTGTTTGTGGAGCAATGCCGGGCTTGAGGTTGTCCACGGCGATTTTACTCGAGTCATTGCCAATGGCTCATGCCCACTTGCGCCCAACGTTGTTTTGGCGAACCCGCCTTACGTCCGGCACCATCACATGAGCCGTGAAGAGAAGGCACGTCTCCAGGCGTTGACGTTCAAGATGGTTGGAATTGACGTCAACGGGCTTGCAGGTCTTTACGTTTATTTTTTGCTGCTGGCGACGGCGTGGATGGAGGACGGTGGGGTTGCAGCATGGCTGGTTCCATCGGAGTTCATGGACGTCAACTACGGGGCTGCCCTCAAGCGTTTCCTTGCAGATCGCGTGACATTGATTCGGGTGCATCGTTTTGACCCCAACGACGTTCAATTTGGCGACGCGCTGGTGTCGTCGGTCGTTCTGGTGTTTCGCAAGGCACCGCCCTCAGCGGATCATGAAGTTTTGTTCACCTTTGGCGGATCTCTAGCCGAACCGCGTGCAAGCGACCTCATTGCGCGCGAACGATTGCGTGAGGCTCGCAAGTGGACCGCATACCCAAATCATCTGAATAATGACCGGCATGCGGTTGCACTGGGCACTGGCCCGACGCTGGGCGATTTTTTTCGTGTTCAGCGCGGAATTGCTACCGGTTGCAACAAGTTTTTCATACTCGAACGCGAGGTCGCTGCGAGGCTCGGACTTCCTGACAAATATCTTCGCCCCATCCTTCCCAGTCCGCGCCAGCTGAAAATCACGAAGATAGACGCTGACGCGGATGGCCACCCGCTGATCGACTCCCAGTTGTGCGTAGTTGACTGCAACTTGCCTGAGCCAATGGTTGCGGCCAACTATCCAGCCCTTTGGGCATACTTGCAAACCGCGCAGTCGCTCGGTGTCATGAGTGGCTATCTGATTGGCAAGCGCAGTCCTTGGTACAAGCAGGAACAGCGCGAGCCGAGTGATTTTTTGTGTACCTACATGGGGCGTGGCTCAGGCGATCAACCACCATTCCGGTTCATCTGGAACCGGTCAAAGGCAATTGCAACCAATCTGTATCTGATGCTCTACCCCAAGCCCAACCTCGCAGCGATGCTTCGGTGCTATCCGGAGCGCGCCGAGATTGTCCACACCTTGCTTGGGCAGGTCACTGGGAACGAACTTCGCGGCGAAGGCCGGGTATACGGTGGTGGCTTGAACAAAATCGAGCCGAGTGAACTGGCACGCATTTGTGCCGCATCATTTGTCGAACGTTGGCCGGAGATCAGAGGTGGCGGAGATGTTCAGGGCAAGTTGTTCGGCTAAGAAGTAGCTGCGAACGAGTTGATGTCAAGGATTGACCTTACGCTGGTAGAACGCTTCCCTTGCCATGTGACGCAGTTCACGCAAGCACAACGGCATGGCCAAGGCAACACCGTCGCGCGCGGTGCGCCGGCTGCTGCCGCTGAGCCTGTATCATTTGCTGCCTGCTGATCGATCAAAAGCCCATGTCCGCATTCCCTGACAACCGTAATGAACCGCGCATGGATGACTTGCGACTGCCGCCACAGGCGGTGGAGGCCGAGCAGGCGGTGCTGGGCGGTCTGATGCTGGCGCCTGACGCGCTGGATCGGGTTGCCGATGTGCTGGTCGAGGAGGATTTCTATCGCCGCGATCATCGGGCGATTTTCCGCGCCGTGCGCGAGCTGGCATCCAAGAACAGCCCGTTTGACGCGATTACCCTGGGTGAATGGCTGGAAGCCAACCAACTTGCGGAACAGGCCGGTGGCACCGCGTACTTGATCGAGCTGGCCAGCACCACGCCCTCGGCGGCGAATATTGCCGCGTATGCCGCGATCGTGCGTGAAAAGGCGATCATGCGGCAGTTGATCGATGCCGGCTCGAAGATCGTTGACAGTGCGTTTCAGCCGGCCGGCCGTGACAGCCAGGAAGTGCTGGCGCAGGCCGAGCAGGCGGTGTTCCGCATTGCCGAGCATGGCCGTCGTGGGCGGCAGGATTATGTGGCGCTGCGCGACGCCATGCGCGAAGCCTTCACGGTGTTGCAGGCGCGCTACGAAAACCAGTCCGATGTCACCGGTGTGCCGACCGGCTACACCGAGTTCGATCTGATCACGGCCGGCTTGCAGCCTTCGGATCTGCTGATTCTGGCGGCGCGCCCGGCGATGGGCAAAACCAGTCTGGCGTTGAATATTGCCGAATACGCGGCGCTGAAAACGCGCAAGGCCTGCGTGGTGTTTTCGATGGAAATGTCGGCGCCGCAGTTGGCGTTCCGCCTGATTTCCTCGATCGGCCGAATCAACCAGCAGCGGCTGCGTACCGGGCAACTGGAAGACGAGGACTGGAGCCGGGTCAATCATGCGATCCGGATGCTGTCGGAAGCCAAGATGTTCATCGACGACACCCCGGCGCTGTCGCCCGATGTGCTGCGCTCCAAGGCGCGGCGGCTCAAGCGCGAGCATGATCTGGGCCTGATCGTGATCGACTACCTGCAATTGATGCAGGTGCCGGGCAACAAGGAAAACCGCGCCACCGAGATTTCCGAGATTTCGCGCAGCCTCAAGGCGCTGGCCAAGGAACTCAATGTGCCGGTGATCGCGCTGTCGCAGCTCAATCGCGGCCTTGAAACCCGCACCGACAAACGGCCGGTGATGGCGGATCTGCGCGAGTCGGGCGCGATCGAGCAGGACGCCGATCTGATCGTGTTCATTTACCGCGACGATTACTACAACCAGGATTCGCAGGACAAAGGGCTGGCTGAAATCATTATCGGCAAGCACCGTAACGGCCCAACTGGCACGGTCAAGCTGCGCTTTTTCGGCGAATACACCCGCTTCGACAATCTGGCCCACGACAGTGTCGGCCGGATGGAGTAGGTGCCCGCAAATCGCCACAATTTGGCCGCGCCAGGCCTGTTGCAGCGGCGATGCTATCACCTGAATGTTTCGAGTCTGATCTGCCCATGAGCCGCCCAACCTGCGCCCACATCGACCTGGATGCCCTGCGCCATAATCTGGCCGCAGTGCGTTTGCGCGCGCCGGCGTCACGGGTGATGGCGGTGGTCAAGGCCGATGGTTACGGCCACGGCCTGGAGCGTGTTGCGAAGGCGCTGGCGGGTGCCGATGCGTTTGGTGTGGCGGCACTGGCTGACGCCCAGCGTTTGCGCGCAGCCGGTCTGACGCAACGCATTGTGCTGCTTTCGGGTTTCGATGAACCGGCCGACCTGCCGTTGCTGCGGCAGTTGGCGGTCGATACCGTGATTCACCATCCGGCCCAGCTCGCCATGCTCGATGCACTCGATGCCGGCACGCCGATCCGCTGCTGGCTCAAGCTCGACACCGGGATGCACCGGCTCGGTATTCCGGCTGCGGATGGCGCGTTGGTGGCTGCGCGGTTGCGTGCGATGCCAGCGGTTGACCCCGAACTGGTGCTGATGAGTCATTTTTCGCGTTCCGATGAGTTCGGCGACGCTGCCACCGCGGCGCAGATCGCCTGTTTCGAATCGGCTTGCCAGGGTATTTCCGGCGCACGGTCGCTGGCCAACTCCGCTGCGGTGCTCGGCTGGCCCGCAGCGCATGCCGACTGGGTGCGGCCGGGCGGGGCCTTGTACGGCATTTCGGTGGTGGACGGGCGCACCGGCGCGGATTTCGGCCTGCGCTCGGCGATGCGGCTATGCACCCGCTTGATTGCCGTGAACCAGGTGCGCGCCGGCGAGCCGGTCGGTTACGGTGCTCGCTTTGTCTGCCCCGAGGACATGGCGGTGGGTGTTGCCGCCATCGGTTATGGCGATGGCTACCCGCGCCATGTGCCATCGGGTACACCGGTGCTGGTCAATGGCCGGCGCGTGCCATTGATCGGAAGGGTATCGATGGATCTGATGACGCTCGATCTGCGCAGCCAGCCCGCTGCGCGGGTGGGTGATCCGGTGCAGTTGTGGGGGGCGGAGTTGCCAGTCGAAGTGATCGCCGCCGCCGCCGGCACCATAGGATATGAACTGACCTGCTCGATCACCCGGCGGGTGCAGTTTATCGAGGGCTGAGCGCCGCTGCGTGGGTTGCGCCCGGTTCACGATCATGCTGCTTCACGAAGCGCTGACGTGGCGAACGGTACAGTGTAGCGATGAACACAGTATTGATTACCGGTGCCAGCGGTGGCGTGGCCAAAGCCGCTGCCACCCAGTTGCATGACGCGGGCTGGGAGCTGCTTCGGGTTTCGCGCGACACCGATTCGCTCGATCCTGCGCTCGGCCCGGTGCTGTCGGCTGATGTGTCCAGCGAAGACGGTGCGCAAAACGCGCTGGATTGGGCATGCAGCCACTTCGATTCGCCGCCAATGGCAGTGATCCATGCCGCCGGCAGCAGCCTGATTGCACCCATCGCTCGCACCCGTGTCGATCAGTATCGGGCGGTAATGGCAGCGAATCTGGATTCGGCATTCTTTGTCGCACGGGCCTACGCCGCTGCGGTACACAAGTCGAAGCAGGGCGGTTCACTGGTGTTGTTTTCGTCGGTAGTTGCGCGCGTTGGGGTTGCCAATCATGCCGCGATTGCGGCAGCAAAGGGCGGTGTCGAAGCGCTTGCACGTTCGCTGGCTGCGGATTTTTCGGCGTGTGGCCTGCGCGTGAACTGCATTGCACCGGGATTGATGCGCACACCGATGACGGCACGCTTGATCGCCAGCGATGCTGGCGCGGCACAGGCATCGGCGCAATATCCGTTGGGCCGACACGGCGAGGCCGCTGATGCCGCTGCATTGGCGGTGTTTTTGGCATCTGCCGCGTCGGCGTGGCTTAGCGGGCAGGTGATCGCACTCGATGGCGGATTTACTGCGGTTCGGCCTTACGTGAAGGCGGGTTGAGGTAGTGGCGCGCGCCATCGTCTGGTTTCGCCGCGATTTGCGCCTGAGCGACAACCCGGCGCTGGCTGCGGCATTGGCCGACGGCTATCAGCCGATCCCGCTGTATATCCATGCCCCAGACGAGGAAGCGCCATGGGCGCCGGGTGCTGCATCGCGGGCATGGCTTGAGCGTTCATTGCGCGCGCTGGATGCGGATTTGCGCGCGTGCGGCTCGCAATTGCTGGTGCTGCGCGGCGACAGTGGTACGCAGCTGCAATCGTTGATCGATGCCAGCTGTGCAACCGCGGTGTACTGGAATCGCCTTTACGAGCCCGCCTGCATTGCCCGTGACCGCGTGCTCGAGGCCGCGTTGCGCGAGCGCAATATTGCGGTGTCGAGCCACAACGCCGCGTTGCTTGTAGAACCGTGGGAGGTGGCGACGCAAAAGGGCGGCCCGTACCGCGTGTTCACCCCATTCTGGCGCACGGCGCGGGCACGCTTGCCGGCGCAGTTTGCGGTTCCCTCGGCACCAGTCGTACTGCCGCCGTCGCCGGCAATCGCCGGTCATGCCATCGATTCGTTGGGGTTGTCGCCACACCCGCAATGGGATGCCGGGTTCTGGGTGCATTGGCAGCCGGGCGAGGCGGGCGCACAGGAAGCGCTGAGCGTGTTTCTCGATGATGCAGTGCGTGGCTACAAGGCGCAGCGCGATATTCCCGGCCGGGTCGGCACCTCGCGCCTGTCGCCGCATCTGCATTTTGGCGAAATCTCGCCGCGTCAAATATGGAACGCGCTGGCGGCTGCCGAACTGCCAGCGCACTGCGACGAGCACTTGTTGCATTACCGCAACGAGTTGGGCTGGCGCGAGTTTTCCCACCATCTGTTGTTTCACTATCCGCATACGCCCGCGCACAATCTGGATGCGCGCTTCGATGGCTTTGTCTGGGCGCCACCTGACCCGGTGTTGCTCAGAGCGTGGCAAAGCGGGCGCACCGGCGTGCCGCTGGTTGATGCCGGGATGCGCGAGCTGTGGCACAGCGGCTGGATGCATAACCGGGTGCGCATGGTGGTGGCCAGTTTTTTGTGCAAAAACCTGCGCATTCACTGGACGCATGGTGCGCGATGGTTCTGGGATACTTTGGTGGACGCCGATCTGGCGGCCAACACCCAGGGCTGGCAATGGAGTGCTGGTACTGGGGCCGACGCCGCGCCGTATTTCCGGATTTTCAGCCCGGCATCACAGGCGGCGCGATTCGATCCCGACGGGGTATACATCCGGCGCTGGTGCCCAGAGCTGGCGGCCTTGCCCGAGCGTGCGCTGCACGCGCCGTGGCTGCATCGTGAGCTGGTTGCTCGCGTTGCGCCGTCGTATCCACAGCCGATAGTGGACATCCCGGCAAGCCGCGACGCAGCGCTGGCGGCATGGCAAACACTGCGCGCGTTGACGCCTACCGAACCGGCGTGATTCACTGACCCACGGTAACGAGGGGCAGGGCAATGGCGAAGATCGACAAGGTTCGGCGTGAACCGATGTCGCGGGTGGATACCGCATGGTTGCGCATGGAACGCGCCACCAACCTGATGATGATCACCGGGGTGATGATGTTTGATGAACCGATCACACTGGATCGGCTCAAGCGCATCATCAAGCAACGGTTTCTGGCCTATCCGCGCTTCCGACAAAAGACAGTCGATGCGGCGACGGGTGCTATCTGGGAAGACGATAGCGACTTCGATCTGGATTGGCATGTACGCCTTACCGCGCTGCCTGGCCGCGGCGGCAAACGCGAGCTGGAGCGCCTGTGTGGCCAGTTGGCATCCACGCCACTGGACAAGACCAAGCCGCTCTGGCAATTCCATCTGGTCGAACGCTACGACGGCGGCAGCGCGCTGATCACCCGCATCCATCATTGCTATGCCGATGGCATCGCGTTGGTGCAGGTGTTGCTGTCGTTGACCGATACCACCCGCAAAGCCAAGCCCGGTAGCGATCTCGCCAAAAAATGGTTGAAAGCCGACGGCGCCAAGGTGGCCGAGCGGGTAGGCGGTATCAACCGCGCAGTGCAGTTTGGCGAGCGCGTGCTGGAAAAGAGCATGGATTTTTATCGCGACCCGAGTCTGGCCGGAGTGCTGGCGCGCGAAGGGGGCGAGATCGCGCGTGAGCTGGGCCACGCACTGAGCCTGTCCGACGATCCCAAGACCGTGTTGCGTGGTCGCCTCGGTGTCAGCAAGCGGGTCGCCTGGGCCGAGCCGCTGGATCTGGAAGAGGTCAAGGCCGTCAGTCGGGCGTTTGATTGCACCGTCAACGATGTGTTGATGGCAACCGCATCGGGTGCCTTGCGTGCCTACCTGATCGACCGTGGCGAGCGCATCGATGGCTTGACCGTGCGCGCTACGGTGCCGGTCAATCTGCGCCCGCTCGAACACGCGCGCAAGCTGGGCAATCACTTTGGTCTGGTGTTCCTTGAATTGCCGGTGGGCGAGGCCAACCCGGCCACCCGCCTGCATCGGGTCAAAGCGAGCATGGCCGAGCTGAAGACCTCGCGACAGGCGATTGTGGCGTATGGCTTGCTGGCGGCGATGGGCTTGGCGCCGCCCGCAGTGCAGCGCACCGCGCTGGAACTGTTCAGCCGCAAGGCAACGGCGGTGGCAACCAATGTGCCGGGGCCGCAGATGCCGCTGTACATGGCCGGCAGCCAAATCCGCGAAATGATGTTCTGGGTGCCGCAGACCGGTTCGATCGGCGTCGGCATTTCGATACTGAGTTATCACGGCCGCGTGCATTTCGGGTTGATCGGCGATGCCCGCCTGATGCCCGACCCGGATGCGGTGATACGGCGCTTCCGCCCCGAGTTCGAGAAATTGCTGTATCTGGCGCTGATGGCCGATTGGGATGGCGTCGTAAAATCGGAAGACGCCGAGTCGGTGAATGATGCGCGCGTTGTCGCCGATTGATGCCGGGATGCAACGCGCATGACGGCCATGTGCATCTGCAAACTGCGCACCGGGCTACAATGGCCGTTTACTTTTCGCTAGACAGGGAACCGACGCGATGGACTTCAAGTTTACCGACGAGCAGTTGATGATTCAGGATGTGGCACGCCGCATCGCCCAGGAAAAAATTGCGCCGACTGCCGCCGAGTTTGATCGCAGTGGCGAGTTTCCACTCGAAAACATCCGCCTGCTTGGCGAAAACGGCCTGATGGGCATTGAAGTGCCGCACGAATACGGTGGCGCCGGCCTCGACAGCATCGGCTATGTGCTGGCAATGATCGAGATCGCCGCTGCCGACTGCGCGCACTCGACCATCATGTCGGTCAACAACACCTTGTATTGCAACGGCCTGATGAAGTCCGGCACCGAGGAACAAAAGCACAAGTATGTAACCCCGATCGCCAGCGGTGTGGCGATTGGTGCCTATGCGCTGACCGAGCCGCAGTCGGGTTCGGATGCGGTCAACATGCGCACCAAGGCGGTGTTGTCGGCCGATGGCGGCCACTACGTCGTCAACGGCAAGAAGAGCTGGATCACCTCCGGCCCGGTCGCCAAGTACATCATGCTGTTTGCGGTCACCGACGCCAGCAAGGGCGCCAGGGGCATCAGCGCCTTCATCATCGACACCGAGCGCGAAGGGTTTCATCGCGGCAAGACCGAGCCCAAGCTCGGCATTCGCGCTTCGGCGACCTGCGAGATCGAGTTCACCGACTACAAAGTGCCGGTTGAAGATCGCATCGGTGCAGAAGGCGAGGGCTTTCGCAACGCCATGGGTGTGCTCGATGCCGGCCGCATCGGCATCGCTTCGCAGGCGGTTGGCCTTGCCCGCGCCGCCTATGAGGCAACTGTGGCCTATGTCAAAGAACGCAAGGCGTTCGGCCAACCGATCGGCAGCTTCCAGATGACCCAAGCCAAGATTGCCGACATGAAATGCCGGCTCGACGCCGCATGGTTGCTGACCCTGCGCGCGGCCTGGGCCAAGCAGCAGGCCGACAAGAATGGTGGGCGATTCTCCACCGAAGCCTCGGTGGCCAAGCTGGTGGCCTCGGAAGCGGCGATGTTCATCACCCACCAGGCGGTGCAGATCCACGGCGGCATGGGCTATTCCAAGGAAATGCCGCTGGAGCGTTACTTCCGCGACGCCAAGATCACCGAAATCTACGAAGGCACCAGCGAGATCCAGCGTCTGGTCATCGCCCGCAACGAGACCGGCTTGCGTTGATTGAGCGGGGACTCTTGAATCGGAAAAAGCTATAGAGCCCTTGGTCCGCAAAGGACGCAAAGGCAGTGACGTAGGATGGGTAGAGCGCAGCGAAACCCATCATTGCCGAATGTAATCGATGGGTTTCGGTCGCTTCGCGACAGCGTTCACTGCGCGAACTACGCCTTCGCTTCGCTCGGTCGGGACTCGGGAAAGGCGTAAAGCCCCGGTCCGCAAAGAACGCAAAAGACGCAAATAGGAAGTGTTGAGCGACCGACCTCATTCCGGTCGCTCACAGGGTGAGCTCCTACAGGAAAACGTCGCCCGCCGCCCGTGGGAGCCCACCCTGTGGGCGACTGTCGGGTTTCACCGTGCTCTACCCATCCTCGGCTTCTTGCTTTCCTTTGCGCTCTTGGCGTCCTTTGCGGACCATTGCTTTTTTATCCCGGCTTTACAGCGCCAACACCGCCCAGACCAGTGCAAAGCTGGCCAATGTCGCGCTGCCGTAGCACAGGCGCGCGGCGAACGAGCGTGCGCCGTGGCTGCGTACCCCGATGTCCTGCAAGGTCATACGCAGCCGGTGCGCGGCGTGCCACAACAGCATCGCGATGACACCGAACAACACAATGCGCGACAACGGATTGCCAGCGAAGGCCAACACACGCTCGTAGTCGAGGTTGGCGGCCGGCATCAGTTGCACAGAGTCGAGCACAAAGACCAGCATCAGCGCCGGCACCAGCAACGCGGCAAGCATGCCGCCGGCAGCGAACGGAAGCCACAATAGCGGTTTGTTGGATAGGCTCATGTCATGCTCCTGCCAGCAGCAAAACGAGGGCGCTCAACGCCACCCACAACAGGTAATGCGCAGCGGCGATCCACCACGCCGGAACCCGGCGGGCACCAATTTGCAACGGCATGGTGCGTGGTGCCAGTGCGAACCAGGTGATGCTGTGGTAAATCGCAAACGCCAGCGCGATCAACTGCCACGCAATTGCCAACGGCGTTGCCAGTGCGGCGCGAAATGTCTGCCACGCTTCCGGCCCCTGGCCCAGTCGAAGCAGTGCAAAAATCAGCAGCACCGCGAATGCGCCAATCGGGATGCAGGTCAATTCACGCAGCATGTAACGCAGGTAGTTGGGTTGCTTCAGCCACCAGTTGGTGGGCAACTTCGGCGAGTAGACCTTGGCGTTCATGAGCCACCTCCAGGGACGCGGCGCGCCAGCCATTGCAGACTGCTGGCGAGTTTCATTTGCTGGATGGCTCCGGCCGGATCAACGTGCTTCGGGCAGACCTCGGAACATTCGCCGATGAAGGTGCATTCCCACACGCCATCATCGCTGGCGGTGATTTCCATCCGTTCCAGCACGCCGCCATCGCGTGAGTCGAGGTTGTAGCGCTGCGCCAGCGCCAGTGCTGCAGGGCCGATATAGCCCTCATTGAGGGCCACCTGCGGGCAGGCGGCGTAACACAGCATGCAGTTGATGCACATCGACAGTGGTCGATACTTCGCCAGTTGCGCCGGGGTTTGTCGGTACTGGTCATCGCGCGGTGGCAGTTCGCGCGGGATCAGCCAGCTCTTGACCGCAGCCATGCCATCGACCAGGCGGTTCTGCTGTACCACCAGATCGCGGATGACGCCGAGATTGGCCAGCGGTTCCACTTTGATTTGATCCGGCAGGTCGCGCATGAAGGCTTTGCACGACAGGGTAGGGTTGCCGTTGACCATCATCCCGCAACTGCCGCATACCGCCATATGGCACGACCAGCGGTAGCTCAGACTGCCGTCGAGGTGATCCTTGATGTGATTGAGCGCGTCGAGCACTGTCCACTCTTCGCAGCACGGCACCTCGTAGCTCTGCCAACTGGGTGTCGATTCCTGTTCCGGGCGGTAGCGGAGCACATCGATGGTGACGATGCGGGGGCTGTTGGCCTTGCTTGGGCTAATCGCGTTCATGTCGCCGCTCCGCCGTAGACGCGCGCAGCCGGTTGCGAGCGCGTAATCGTGACCGGCTTGGTGCTGATGCTGGGCGGCTGCTCACCGCCGTAATGGACCAGGCTGTGATGCAGGAATTGCTGGTCGTCGCGTTCCGGGAAGTCCAGCCGCTGATGCGCGCCGCGCGATTCGCGCCGTGCCAGCGCGGCATGCACCATTGCCTCGCCGACGTCGAGCATCGCGCCCAGCTCCAGCGCCTGGAACAACTGCGTGTTGAACACCATGCTGTGATCGTCGATCGACAGCGTGCGGTAACGCTGGCGCAGCGCGGCTACCTTTTTGCAGGCATCACGCAGCAACGCCTCCTCGCGATAGATACCCGCTGCACTCTCCATCAGATCGTGCAATTCGGTGCGCAGGCCGACGATGGTTTCGCTCGACTTCGGGCGTTCCAGCACAGCGCGCACAGCGGCGAAGGACTCGGCGATTGCCGGTTCCCATGCGGCCTCGTCGTGTTGCTTGCTGGCGCGCGCATGCTGCGCTGCCTGCAGACCGGCATGTTCGCCAAACACCAGGATTTCGGTCAGCGAATTGGAGCCCAAGCGGTTGGCGCCATTGATGCTGACACAGGCGCACTCGCCAGCGGCATACAGGCCATTGATTCGGGTTGCCGCATCGATGTTGGTATCGATTCCGCCCATGGTGTAATGCACCACCGGCCGTACCGGGATCGGTGCATACACCGGATCAACGCCGACGTAGGCGCGGGCCAGTTCGCGCACCATCGGCAGGCGCTCGTCGATTACCTTTTCGCCGAGATGGCGGATATCCAGATGCACCACGTCGCCGAACTCGCTCTTGATGGTGCGGCCCTTGCGCTGTTCGTGCCAGAACGATTGACTGAGCCGGTCGCGCGGCCCGAGCTCCATTGCTTTTGGACGCGGGTGTGGCTCGGGCGGGCCGAGGTTGTAGTCTTGCAGATAACGATAGCCATCCTTGTTGACCAGCAGGCCGCCTTCGCCGCGCGCGCCCTCGGTGATCAGGATGCCGGTGCCGGGCAGCCCGGTGGGATGGTACTGGACGAACTCGATGTCCTTGAGTGGCACGCCGGCACGATAGGCCATGGCCATGCCGTCGCCGGTCTTGATGGCGCCGTTGGTGGTGAATGGAAATACCCGGCCCGCACCGCCAGTGGCGATGATCACCGAACTGGCGAGAAACACGATCGGCTCACCCGACTGCATGTGCAGCGCAGTGATGCCGCCCACTGCGCCATCGGCACACAACAAATCCAGCGCGAACACCTCATCAAAACGCTGGATGCTGGGGAACTGCTGCGAGGTCTGGAACAGGGTGTGCAGGATGTGGAAACCGCTCTTGTCGGCGGCAAACCAGGTGCGCTGGTGTTTCATGCCGCCAAACGAACGCACCTGCACAGCGCCGGCATCGTCACGGTTCCACGGGCAACCCCAATGTTCCAACTGACGCAAGGCCTTGGGCGCCTGTTCGACAAAGCGCTCGACCGCATCCTGATCGCACAACCAGTCGCCACCGCTGACGGTGTCGTTGAAATGCGCGTCCAACGTGTCTGGCGACTTGATGACGCCGGCCGCGCCACCCTCGGCAGCCACGGTGTGGCTGCGCATCGGATAGACCTTCGACACCAGCGCCACGCGTAGCTTCGGGTCGCTCTGTGCCACCGCAATCGCGGCACGAAGGCCGGCGCCACCAGCACCCACGATCACCACATCGGCATGGACCGTACGCATGATCAGACCTGCTCGACGCGATAGCGCCACACGCGATAGAAACCGCCGAGCATCCAGACCTTGTCCTCACACACCACCCGCTTGCCGGTGACTTCGCCGCATTCGGTCAACAGCGCGTCGAGATCGGTGTGCCACAGGCTGGGCAGGAACGGCTCGGCCTTGCCAAATATCCAGCGCAGCAGCGGCACGCGGTGGAACGGATGGGACTTGGTGAAACCGCCGTATTCAGCCAGCACCAAGCTGCCGCCGGGGCGCACTACGCGCAGCGCTTCGATCAGCGCCTTGCGGCGGGAGGGCACCGGCAGTTCGTGCAGCAGCAAGAACATGAAGGCGGTATCGAAATGGTCGCCCGGATAGGCAAGCGACTCGGCGTTCATGCGGGTCAGGGTGACATTGCCATCGAGGCCGAGCTTTTCCAGCTTGACCTGGGCGCGCTCCAACTGAATTGGCGCGATATCGATGACCGTCAACGGGTTGTCACCCAGCGCTTTGGCCGCCTTGGTGATCACGTTGCCGTAGGCCGATGCGATCATCAGCGTGGAACCAGCCTGGCTTGGGTGCAGCAGTCGTACCGTATTCTCGGTCAGCTTGCGGTACTGGCCGAACACGATGGTGTTGATGATCGGCTGGTGATCGAAGAACCACACCGCCGGGCGCCACAGGTAGGCCCACCAGTAATGCTTGACCAGGTAATCGGGTAGCGCCAGCGCATCGCCTGCTGCGGTATCCATTGCAACGCGTCGCGGCGGAATGCCGTACGGCCAGTTCTTGCCCTGCTGCGGCACGGTATTGAACAGGGGGGCCGGTATCGCTGGCACGGCTGGCTCGGAACGATCCTCATACATGACAAGACTCCCTCGTTTGCGAGTGATGCGCCACGGTCTGGCAGGACGCAGCGCTTGGTGGACAGCTTGTGCCGATTAGACGGTAAGCGTTTTGATAACCGTCAATTTCCGCCGTTATCCGATTCTTCGGGTGAAACTTCTTTTTTCTTTTTGCCAAACAGCCCTTTGAGCACTGCATCGGCCGCTTTTTCCTGCAACGCATCTTTATCGATCGTCGCATCGGCTGCACCATCACCACTCTTGCCGGCCAGCAAGCCGGACAATACCGCGCCAGCCACGGCGCGGGTTTCGAGTTTGAACTTCGGATCGTCGGCGGTGCCGGTTACCTTCAGTCCGATTCCGTCGCGGTTGCTCTTGCCGAGCGCGCCTTGCAACGCCAGTGCAATCGAGCCAGTGCCGGAGCCCTCGCCACTGCTGGAGAGCGCTGCATCGGGCGCGATGCGCAGCGCGAAATCGAGATTTTGTTTGGCGTCGAGCGTGCCGGCGCCGGTTACCTGTCCGATGTCGGTGATGATCGCGAGGATTTCGTCGAGATTCACTCCGTCGGGGTCTACCCGAAGCAATGTGCTGGCCGATTTGATTTCGGTATTGGCGGGTGCGTTCAGCCCGGCCAGGGTCATGACGCCAGCCAGTTTCCCGCCGAGGCTGAAGCCATTGAGCCGGCTGTTTTCCAGCTTCACCGGGCCACTGATGACCATGGCATCAAGCGCGCCGCGTGCATCGAGATCGAGGTTTAGCTGACCACCCTGCAATCGTGAGTTTTCCGGCATTACGATACCGAGCATTGGCAACAGGCCTTGCACCTCATCCACCGCCAACGCCTTGCCATCGATGCTCAAATCGACGCGTAGTTGCTTGCCGCGGTTATCCAGTTGGCCGGCCAATGCCAGCACGGCAGCACCGAGGCTGAACTCGCCATTGCTGATCTGACCACGTTGGCTATTGAGGTCGTAGCGGGTGCGATGGGCGAAGCGAACCGGAGAAGGTGCCACCGCAGCATCCGGGAATAACCGCAATGCATCCAGTGTTGCGCTGCCGTCCAGGTCGATTTTCCCGGCGGTCGCATTGAGTTTGCCGCGATATGCCAGGGTGCCGGCCAGCCCGCCACCAGATAGCCCGGAGGCAAGGTCGAAACCGTCCAGAGTGAGCTCGGCACTGAACGGCGAGTTCATCATGTTGGCCGTCAGTAGCGGCCCGACCTGGGCATCGATCAGCATTTGCGCGCCGCCGGGACCAGTGCCGGTGATCTTGAGCGGGAACGTGCTGTCCATGCTCATGTTGTCGGCGGTGATGTCCAGATCCGACAACATGCTTTGGCTGCCGTCGGCGAAGGCAAAGGTGACTTGCCCATCATTGATGCGCAGTGAATCGATGCGCAGCGCGGGTGAATTGCTCTCAGGTGGGGTTTCGCCAGGTGTGAGCGAAACGAAGTTCCAGGTAGCCTTGCGGCCTTGTACCAGGCGGATCACCGGTTGTTCCAGAATGAGGTGGGTGATTTGCAGTTCGCGTTTGCTGATCAGCGGCCATGGCGCTACCCGCACCGCCAGCTGATCGGCTTTGACGAATGGGAGTTTGGCGAACGCCGGGTCGTCGCCGATCTCGATGGCATCGGCGGTAAACGCCAGTTCGCGCAACGACAGGGTCATCTTGCCGATGCTCACCGGCCGTCCCAGTGCGCTGCTCAGGCTGGCCTCGATGCGCGGTCGGAATTGATCAACATCCACGGTCATCAGTGCGACAGCCAGGCCGCCGATGGCGATCACAAGCAGCAACACGATTCCGATCATCAGCTTTTTCATGGTGTTCTCCGTCAATTGCCTGGTCGCAGGCCCGGTTGCGTTCAGCAACGGGTTTTCACGCTATCACCGCAGCATGTCGGTGATAGCAACGGCGATACGCTTGGGCTTGCGCTGCGTATCGTGGCAGCATAGCCTGATCGCTTGTCCTGTGCCCGCAGCTTGCCTGCGCTCGAATATAAGGAATGCTCCCGTGAAAACCCGTCGCGCCTTGACCGCGCTGTCACTGTCGATTGCCCTTGCATTGTCCGCTGGTTGCAGCAAAACCCCCGAGCCAGCCAAACCCACGCCAGCCGATGCCGATGCGTTTGTCGATCGGGTCAATGAGCAACTGCGCATGGATTACCCCGAGGTCACCTCGGCGCAGTGGCTCGCATCGACCTACATCAACACCGACAGCCAACGCATATCCGCCAAGGCGCTGGAGCGCGCACTGGCGCAACTGGGTGAATATGTCGAAGAAGCGAAACAGTTCGATGGACTTGAGCTCAAGCCGGAAACGGCACGTGCCATCGCACTGCTGAAGCTGAGCACCGCGATGCCGGCGCCCAAGGACCCGGCCAAACTGGCCGAGTTGACGCAGTTGTCGACCAAAATGGAAGGTATGTACGGTGCCGGCAAATACTGCGCCGACGCTGACAAGCCAGAAACCTGTCGCGATCTGGGCGAGTTGTCCAGCACGCTGGCCAACAGCCGCGATTACGATGCGCAATTGGACGCTTGGCGCGGTTGGCGCACGATTTCGGTGCCGATACGCGCGGATTATCAGAAGTTTGCAGCGTTGCTCAACGAAGGCGCGAGCGAGTTGGGTTTTGCCAATGCTGGCGAGATGTGGCGCGCCGGCTACGACATGAGCCCGGCAGATTTTCAGGCCGAGACCGATCGTTTATGGGGGCAGGTCGAGCCCTTGTACAAGCAACTGCATTGCTATGTGCGCAGCGAGCTGGTGGAACGGTATGGACCTGCCAAGGGGCAGGTTGATGGCATGATTCCGGCGCATCTCACCGGCAATATGTGGGCGCAGCAATGGGGCAATATCTGGGATTTGGTCGAGCCGTACAAGGGGGCCGGTAGCCTGGATGTCGGCAGCACCTTGCGTGCGCATCGCGATACCGAGTTCAAGCGTTTGTTGGCCGATTTCAAAGGCTCGCCCACTGCCCTGGAACAGGCTGAATTGAGCCATCAGGCCGACCTGGCGGTGGCAACCAAAATGACCCAGCGCGCCGAGGATTTCTATCGCTCGCTTGGTATGCCAGCGCTGCCGAAGACGTTCTATGAGCGCTCGCAGTTGATCAAGCCACGCGACCGCGATGTGGTCTGCCATGCCAGTGCCTGGGATATGGATTACCAGGGTGATGTGCGCATCAAGATGTGCATCGAGCCGAGCGAAGATGAGTTCACCACCATCTATCATGAGCTTGGGCATATCTTCTATTACCTGGCGTACAACCACTTGCCGCCGATCTTCCAGAGCGGCGCCCACGATGGGTTTCACGAGGCGATCGGCGACACCATGGTGTTGGCGATGACTCCGGGTTACCTCAGTTCAATCGGCCTGGTCGACAAGCCCAAGGTTTCCGAAGAGGCGCTGATCAACGGCCAATTGCGCATGGCGTTGGATAAGGTCGCCTTTCTGCCGTTCGGTTTGATGATCGACCGCTGGCGCTGGGGTGTGTTTGATGGCTCGATTACGCCAGAAAACTACAACAAGGCATGGTGGCAACTGCGCGCCAGGTATCAGGGCGTGGCGGCGGTGGGCGAGCGTGGCGAGGAGTTCTTCGATCCGGGCGCGAAATACCATGTGCCTGGCAACACGCCGTATACCCGCTATTTCCTCGCGCATATCCTGCAATTCCAGTTCTACAAAGCGCTGTGCGATGCCTCCGGTTACACAGGGCCGCTGCACGAGTGCAGCTTCTATGGCAACAAGGCGGCTGGCGAGAAGTTCTGGGCGATGCTGCAACACGGCCAGAGCCAGCCGTGGCCGCAGACACTCAAGGAACTGACCGGCTCCGAGCAGATGGATGCCAGCGCGATTCTGGATTATTTCGCTCCGCTCAAGACATGGCTGGAAGCGAAGAATGCCGGGCAGGAATGTGGCTGGCCGGGTGAGGGTGGCTGAGGGTAAACCCCATGCGTCGCCGGCTCCCACAGAAGCACAGCGCCGAGATTCCTGTAGGAGCTCAACCTGTGAGCGACCGTGACCCACCATCAACGCGTGTCGGGTCGCCCACACAGGGCTCCTACAGGGGTAGAGCACGGTTTTTTTGTAGGAGCGCACCCTGTGCGCGACCGTAATCCCACCATCAACGCGTGTCGGGTCGCCCACACAGGGCTCCTACAGGGGTAGATCACTGCTTTGTTGTAGGAGCGCACCCTGTGAGCGACCGTAATCTTTCAACCGGGGCGCACGCGGGTCGGTCGCTGCGCGACAACGCAGGCTGCGCCTGCTCCGCCCTCGACCGCTTCGCGGTTACGCGGGGCTTCGCCCCGACACTTCGCCGCTGCGCGGCTCGCTCGGTCACCCACACAGGGCTCCACAGGGGGCACTCCGCTCTTGGGAGCGCGCTTGCGCGCGAAGCACTTTCTGCAGCTTGTTCGCCTGTAGGCAGGCCCCACAGAAGCGCGGATCGATCAGCGCTGCCGGCTGTATTTCTCGAACTCCAGCCAATCCGTGGCGGGCAGTTGCAGAGCCTTGTCAAGCAAGGTTGGAAACAAACCCGATGGCGCGCCACTTTCGCTGTTCCACAAGATCACCACGCCAAGATCGCGCTCCGGCAGGATGCCCATGATTGCGCGATAGCCTTGCACCGCGCCGGCATGATAAAGCAATGGGTGGCCGGCATAATCCATCACCCGCCAGCCGGTTGCGTAATGCGCATCACGCAGGCGATCGCGGCGCCAGCGTGAGCCGCGCAACTGGTCCGGGGTGCGTACCTGCTCCTTGTGGATCGTGTCGAGCAATGGCTGCGGAAGCACATCGGGACGATGCCCGGACTGTGCGATCAACCATTGCGCCATGTCGTTGACGCTGGCATTGACGCCGGCCGCCGGCGGCACCCGGTAATACGTTTCTTTAGGCCGCACCGGAGTCCAGCGTCCGCGGGAACGCACATGCGGGCGCGCCCAACTGGAGCTGGCTTCCAATGCATCACGGCCGTAGGTGGCACCGAGCATCCCGAGTGGATGGAATAGCCGCTTTTCCACCAAATGGTAATAAAAGTCGCCAGTGACCGCGAACACGACATCACCAATCAGGCTGAACGCGATATTTTGGTAGGCGTAGCAATCGCCGGGTGCGCAAATGACTGGCGCTTGATCAAGCTGCGCCACCAGCAATGGAAACGGTTCGTCGGCTTCCAGGCTGCGGTCCAGCGAATTGTATGGCAAGCCAACGCGGTGGCTGAGGATATCCATGACCGTCAGGTTCTCTGCCGATTTCATGTCAGCGAGCTTGAAGGCGGGCAGGTAGGTGTTGATGCGTGCGTCCCACGACAGCACGCCATCGCTGACCAGCATGGCGCTAAGCGTGCCGGCGAAGGATTTCGAGAGCGAGGCGATGCGAAACGTGGTGTCGGCGGTAATCGGTTGTCGATCCGTGCTGGACACCACGCCAAAACCGTAAGTTGACACGACCCTGCCATTTTGCACCACGGCCATCGCCAGGCCTGGAATCCGCGCTTCGGTGACTACGCGCCTGGCCAGTCGTTCCACCCGTTTGCTGTCGGCGGTGACGTCGTAGGGTTTGGCGCTGTCGGGTTCAAGATTCTCCGCGTGTGCCGTCGTTGCGATGCTAGCGATGGTGGCCGCGCTGAACAGTAGCGCGATGAGCGGGCGGTAACAGGCGGAGGGTTTGCGGGGCATATCGGTCTGAGTGTGAATACGGCTTACAGTATAGAGCGCGATCAAGGGCGTGCCTGAACAGGCGGGCGAAGCGATTGTCGGTGGATGTGTTGTCGTGAATCAAGATGAGTTGCGCAGTAACACCCTGTCGTGCTTTGCTTGGGTGATGGTGCCGCTGGTGGTGTCGCCAGCGTTTGGCCTTTCAATCAGGAGAAAAGTTCATGGGCTGGATCATATTGCTGCTACCGCTGGTTTTGGTGGTCTGGGCAGTGGGGATTTACAACGGGCTGATTACTGCTCGCAATGCCTTCAAGAACGCGTTTGCGCAGATTGATGTGCAACTCAGCCGACGCCACGACCTGATACCGAATCTGGTTGAAGTGGCCAAGGGCTATCTCAAGCACGAGCGCGAAACGCTGGATGCGGTGATTTCGGCGCGCGCGAAGGCGGTCAGCGGTCTGGGTGCGGCCAAGGCCGATCCGGGCAATGCGGCGGCGATGGCAAACCTGGGCGCCGACGAGGGCGCGCTTACCGGTGCGCTGGGCCGCTTGATGATGGTGGCTGAAGCCTACCCGGAACTGAAGGCCAATCAGACCATGATGCAGCTTTCCGAAGAACTGAGCTCCACTGAAAACCGTGTTGCGTTTGCGCGGCAGGCGTTCAATGACGGTGTCATGGCGTACAACAATCGACGCGAGGTGTTCCCCAGCAATATCGTGGCCGGCATGTTCCAGTTCCAGCCGGCGGCCCTGCTGGAGATCACCACGCCGGATGCGCGTGTGGCGCCCAAGGTGGCGTTTTAAGTGCATCGCGGCGCGGGTTGACCGACAATGAATTTTTTCGAGCGCCAGCAGACGGTGCGTGCGCAATCACGGCGTTTGATCCTGCTGTTTGTGCTGGCTGTGGCCGGCATTGTCTTTGTCGTGGATCTTTCGTTGCTGTTGTTGCTCGGGGTTTTCAAGGTCGATCAACTGGGTTTCTGGGAAAGTCTGGTTGCCCATCGCGGCGCGCTGGCCGTAACCAGTCTGTTGGTGTTGGCGATAATCGGCGTGGCCTCATTGGGCCGCATGCTGCAACTGCGCGGTGGTGGCGCGGCAGTAGCGCGCGAGTTGGGTGGCACCCAAGTGCCCGGTGATAGCCGCGATCCGGGTTATCGCCGGCTGCGCAATGTGGTCGAGGAAGTCGCCATCGCATCGGCATTGCCAGTGCCGGATATTTTCGTGCTGGAGCACGAAGCCGGGATCAATGCTTTCGCCGCCGGTTGGAGCGCGTCTGATGCGGCCATCGCGGTGACCCGTGGCGCCATTGATCGCCTCAATCGCGATGAGTTGCAAGGCGTGGTGGCACACGAGTTCAGCCATATCCTGAATGGCGACATGCGCTTGAATATCCGTCTGATGGGGGTGTTGTTCGGAATATTGGCGCTCGGCCTGATCGGCCGCCAGGTATTGCGCCATGCGCGTTTCAGCCGCTCGCGGGGTTCAGCACAGGTCATGTTGTTCGGGTTGGCATTGCTGGTGTTTGGCGGCATCGGCCTGTTCATTGCGCGCGTAATCAAGGCCGGGGTCAGCCGACAACGCGAGTATCTGGCTGATGCCTCGGCGGTGCAATTCACCCGCCAGACCCAGGGCCTGGCTTCGGCGTTGAAGAAGGTTGGGGCGGTGGCCGATGGCTCGCGTTTGAGCAGTGATCAGACCGAGCAGGTCAGCCATATGCTGTTCGGTGATGGGGTCGGCTACTCATCATTTTTTTCCAGCCATCCGCCCTTGCTCGAACGCATCAAGGCGCTTGAGCCGGGCTTTGTAGCGGCGCAGATGACGCAACTGCGAAAGCGCTGGCAACTCAGTCCGCCCGATGGGTTGGCCGAGGATCGCGGCATGGGCCTGGCCGAGCCGGCAATCGGCTTGCCATCTGTGGATGCGCTGATCGCTGAACGCCCAGCGCAGATGCCGGCACATGTTGGCAGCCCGGATATTGGCGACTACCAGCGTGCTGCAATGATCCATGCCGATATGCCCGAAGCGCTGGCAAATGCAGCACGCTCGCACCAGCATGTGGTTGCGATGTTGCTTGCCTTGTTGCATTCACCCGATGCTGTGCTGGCTGCACGCCAGCTCGCGTTGGTATCCGCGCGTCTTGGCGAAGACGTTGCCGTCGCAGTTTCATCGCAAATAGCTGCGCTGCGAGGCCTGCACCCGTTGCTGCGCCTGCCACTGGCGCAGCTGGCCTTTCCGGCACTACGGCGCAGGCCACGGCCGGAACTGGATGTTGTGCTCGCCACGGTAGATGCGTTGATCCACATCGATGGCCAGCTTGATCTGTTTGAATATTGCCTGGCGACCCTGCTGCACACGCAGGTGATGCAGGCGCTCGATCCGGCGCAGCACTGGCAAGCCGGCAAGCACAAGTTGGTTGACTGCATCGTTTCGCTGCGTGATCTGCTGGCCGTATTGGCGCAGCAAGGGCATGCCGATGTGGGTTCCGCGCGGCATGCGTTTGTCGCCGGCTGGCATTGCCTGCTGCCGAATGTACAAGTCCAATACCCGGCTACTGCGGTGTCGGTACGCGCACTGGATGCCGCCTGGCCGGAACTGGTTCGTCTCGCGCCGGCTGGCAAGACGGCACTGATCGAGGCGATGGCCGTTGCTGCTGCACACGATGATCAGATTACGCTGGCCGAGGCGGAATTGCTGCGTACCGTCTGTGCGCTGCTACAGTGTCCGCTGCCGCCGCTACGTGTTCTCGGCAACGCAGTGCCAGCGTCAAATTGAGTCCCTGCATTTTCCGTTATTGGCCCAGTGATGTTCAGTGATCCCTCCATCCGTACCTTGGACTGTGCCGGCCGCGTATTGAGCCTTGATCGGCCGCGGGTGATGGGCATCGTCAACGTCACGCCGGACTCGTTCTCGGATGGTGGCTGCCATGCCGACACCGATGCGGCGGTGGCCTACGCGCTGGGTTTGATCGAACAAGGCGCAGATTTGCTGGATGTTGGCGGTGAATCGACCCGCCCCGGTGCCGATGCCGTGCCGCTCGATGTCGAACTGGCGCGCGTGCTGCTGGTGATCGAGCGACTGGCCGCACAATGCAGCGTACCGATTTCGGTGGATACGCGTCGCCCCGAAGTGATGCGTGCAGCAGTAGCCGCAGGCGCTGGCATGATCAACGATGTCAGCGCGTTGGCGGGCGATGGTGCGCTGGATGCTGCTGCACAACTTGGCGTGCCTGTGGTGTTGATGCACATGCGCGGTGAGCCGCGCATGATGCAGGATGCCCCGCACTATGCTGATGTTGTGGCCGAAGTACACAGTTTTTTGGCGCAGCGCATTTTTGCCTGCGAGATGTCGGGCATCGACAAGAAACGCATGGTTGTTGATCCCGGCTTCGGCTTCGGCAAATCGCATGAGCACAATCTTGCATTGCTTGCCAACCTGCGACGGTTTGCCGATCTGGGTGTGCCACTGATGGTTGGCCTTTCGCGCAAGCGATTGATCGGTGAGATTACCGGGCGGGCGTTGCCGGAACGGGTGCATGGCTCGGTTGCAGCGGCTTTGCTGGCGGTGGAGCGCGGCGCCGGTATCGTGCGGGTTCATGATGTGGCCGCTACCGTGGATGCATTGGCCATGGCGTGGGCGCTGCGGGATTACCTGTTGCCGGATGGCACCGTGGCGAAGGCGCCCGCGATTCGTTGGTCCGACGATGATTGAGTTCTGCGCCCGGTCGCCCACAGGGTGGGCTCCTACAGTGCACAACACCGCTCTGTGTGGGATCGGGCCTTGCCCGCGAAGCTTCCGCAACGTTGTTCGCCGGCCGGCCGGCTCCCACAAAGGCACTCACTGGCACCAGCGGGCAACACAGTTGCTCTACAAAAGCGCAACGATCTCACCCTGTAGGAGCCCACCCTGTGGGCGACCGGGCGAAGCGAAGGCCCGACATTTTTCCCGCCGCACCCGGAGATTTATTCGATGACCAATTGCATCACCCACGCCGAGACGATACTACTCGCCCCATCGGGCCTCGCGGCGTCGGATCTGGAGCGCACCTTTGCGGTGCTGCTTGGGCCGGGCGTGGATTTTGGTGATCTGTATTTTCAGCATTCCCGCCGCGAAAGCTGGGCGATGGAGGATGGCATCGTCAAGGAGGGTAGCCACGCCATCGAGCAGGGCGTTGGCGTGCGTGCGGTCAGTGGTGAAAAGACCGGTTTTGCCTATTCCGATGACATTACTGCCCAAGCGCTGACGACCGCCGCCCACTCGGCGCGTGCTATTGCCCGTGACGGGCTGTCTGCCAATCCCAAGCCGCTGGTGCGTGGCCTTGCGCGTGGGCTGTACTCGGCCGCCGACCCGATCGAGGGGATGGCGGTGGCGCAACGATTGGCTGCCCTGCGTGATACCGACAAGCTGCTGCGTGCGCTTGATCCACGGGTCAAGCAGGTGATGGTCAGCCTGACCGGCAGCATCGAAACTCTGCTGGTAGCGCGCAGTGATGGCCTGCTGGCGGCGGATGTGCGACCGCTGGTGCGTTTCAATGTACAGGTAATCGTCGAGCACCATGGCCGTCGTGAGAGCGGCTATGCCGGCGGTGGTGGCCGTTACGATTACGTGCAGTTGCTGGCCGACGGAAAACCGGAGAGCTGGGCACGCGAGGCGCTGCGTCAGGCGTTGGTGAATCTGGACGCTGGTCCGGCGCCGGCTGGCACCATGCCGGTGGTATTGGGGCCGGGCTGGCCCGGCGTGTTGTTGCATGAAGCCGTAGGGCATGGGCTGGAAGGCGATTTCAACCGCAAGGGCACTTCCACCTATGCTGGGCGCATTGGTGAGCGCGTGGCGGCACCCGGCGTCACCATCGTGGATGACGGTACGCTGGCGCAGCGGCGGGGTTCCTTGAACATCGATGACGAGGGTAACCCGAGCCGTTGCAATGTGTTGATCGAAGATGGTGTGCTGCGCGGCTACATGCACGACATGCTCAGCGCGCGGCTAGCCGGTGTCAGCCCAACCGGCAATGGCCGCCGTGAAAGCTTTGCGCACTTGCCGATGCCGCGCATGACCAATACCTACATGCTGCCCGGCGCACACGATCCGCAAGAAATCATCGCATCGGTCAAACGCGGCCTGTATGCGGTCAATTTTGGTGGGGGTCAGGTCGATATCACCAGTGGCAAGTTCGTGTTTTCCACCTCGGAGGCGTACCTGATCGAGAACGGCAAAGTTACCCGCCCGGTAAAAGGCGCTACGCTGATTGGCAATGGCCCGGAAACCATGGGCCGGGTCAGCATGATCGGGTCGGATCTGAAGCTTGATGAAGGCGTGGGTGTGTGCGGCAAGGAGGGCCAGAGCGTGCCGGTGGGTGTCGGCCAGCCAACCTTGCTGATTGACGCTTTGACGGTGGGTGGGACGCAGGCATGAATCTGATGGAGTGCCGTGGCTGTAATCAGTGCTCAGGCGTTGCCCAGCGTAGTGCGCAGCGTGCGCAGCAGTTCGCGTTGCGCCCGTGGTGGCTTGCTTTTGGCGCGTTCATCGCGGGCGTTGCGTACCAGTTGACGCAGCTGTTGACGATCACTGTGCGTATATTCCTGCAACCACTGCGCCAATGCCTCATCGCCTTCGGCTATCAGGCGCTCGCGCCAGTTTTCCGCCAAATGCAGGATCGCAGTTTCCTGTCGGCTGGCACCTTTGCTGTGTTCAATCTGTGCGCGGATGGCTGTCAGCGTTTCATCGTCCTCGCGGCGCATGTATTTGGCCAAAAGCTGGACTTGCCGCTTGTGCGCAATATGAGTTCGGATGGCCTGCGCTTGCGCGATATGTTCGCGAACCGCTTCCGGGATCGGCATTGCCTGCAGTTCGGCCGGTTTCAGCGCGACCAGCCGCTCAGCCAGGTCAAATACGGCCAGGGCCTCGCGTCGCTGCTGGCTGCGGCTGGGCCCTTCGAACTCCGGGTTGTCGCTGTCAGTGACTTCAGTCATGGCGTTACCTCGTTGCGGTCAGTAAGGATACGCAGATGAGCCCCCATTCCGCAAAAAAACAGCAATTGCCGCAGGCGCGTCTTGACGAGTTGGCCGATATCGCCGCCACAGTACTCAAGCGTTGTCGTGCCCAGGGCGCCAGCGCAGCCGAGGTCAATGTCAGTGAAAGCCATGGCCTTGCGGTGGGTGTGCGCATGGGCGAGGTGGAGACGGTGGAGGATACCCGCGACCGCGGCCTGTCGCTCACGGTCTACTTTGGGCAACGCAAAGGCAATGCCAGTACCGCCGATCTGGCCACAACCAGTATCGAGCAGACGGTAAGCCAGGCTTGCGCAATCGCGCGCCATACCGAGGACGATCCGGCAGCGGGTCTGGCTGATCCCGAGCGTATGGCGCGGGAGTTCCCGGATTTCGATCTCTGGCATCCGTGGGTGATCGATGCCGAGCAAGCCATTGCCATGGGCATTGCCTGTGAAACGGCCGGTCGGGATGCCGATGAGCGGATCAGCAATTCGGAGGGGGCTTCGGTCAACACCAATCAGAGTCTGGGCGTTTACGCCAATTCGCACGGTTTCATCGGGCGCGAGTGCGGCACCAGCCACAGCGTCAGCCTGTCGCTGATCGCCGGCAGTGGCGAAAACATGCAGCGTGACGACTGGTACAGTGCGGCGGTTGCTGCCGAGGACCTGGAGCCGGTCGATCAGATCGGGCGTCGCGCTGCCGAAAAAACGGTGGCGCGTCTTGCGCCGCGGCACGTAAAAACCGGTGATTACCCGGTGCTGTTCGCGCCGCAAGCGGCGCGCAGCCTGATTGGCCATTTGCTCGCTGCGGTATCCGGTGGCTCGCTGTACCGGCAAGCCAGCTTTCTGCTCGATAGCGCCGGGCAGCGCATCTTTCCGGCGTGGCTGAATATCCGCGAGCGGCCGCACCTTCGCCGTGGCTTTCGTTCGGCGGCGTTTGACGCCGAGGGCGTAGCGACCACCGATAATGACTTGATCCGTGACGGCGTGTTGGTGCGCTATGTGCTGGGCAGTTATTCGGCGCGCAAGTTGGGGCTGAGCTCAACCGCCAATGCCGGTGGCATCCACAATCTGATTGTCGAACCGGGCTTGTTCGATCAAGCCGCGTTGTTGCGGCAAATGGGGCGCGGCTTGCTGATCACCGAGCTGATGGGGCAGGGTGTAAACACGATTACCGGCGACTATTCGCGCGGCGCGGCCGGGTTTCGCATCGAAAACGGGGTGATTGCCTATCCCGTTGATGAAATCACCCTGGCCGGCAATTTGCGTGAGATGTTCGCGGCTATCGAAGCGGTGGGTAGCGACGTTGACCCGCGTTCATATCTGCTTACCGGCTCGATGTTGCTGGGCAAATTGACGGTTGCCGGTTCGGGTTGACAAGTCGTTACGTCAGCGCAATCGTGTTGCCATACATTGCTGTATTACGGAGAAACGCCATGACCGATTTCGACAAACTCACCGAGGCACCGGCCGCTGGCAGTGACCGCCCGGACGCCGATCAGCGCACCTGGGGCATGTTCTGCCATCTGGCGGCATTGTCGGCATTTTTCAGCGGTATCGGCTTTTTGCTCGGGCCGTTGATCGTGTGGCTGATCAAGCGTGACGAAATGCCCTTTGTCAATGATCAGGGCAAGGAGGCGTTGAACTTCAATATTACGGTGCTCATTGCCTGCGTCGCGTTGTGGATCGTCACGCTGGTGACATTCGGTCTCGCGATGATTTTCACCATTCCATTGATGGTGGTGGTGGGCCTGGTCTGGTTGATCGTCACTATCGTCGCGGCGATCAAGGCCAATGAAGGCGAGTATTACCGCTACCCCTTCGCGCTACGCCTGATCAAGTAGGGCAGTACAACCCGCGTTGCTGCGGTGATGCTTCGCGGATTGCAAAGGTCGCGAAGGCTGCGCATCAATGGCTACGCTGCACCGCGAAGCGCGCCAGTTCGCGCAGCGGCTCAGCGCGGTTATCGAGCCCACTCAGTGCGGACTGCATTTCGGCGGCCAGCACGTCGAGTTGCTGACGTGAGGCAGCAATGCCAAGCACTGAAGGAAATGTCGATTTGTTCTGTGCGGCATCCTTGCCGGCAGTCTTGCCCAGCTGCGCCGAATTGCCCTCGATATCGAGCAGGTCATCGCGAATCTGAAATGCGAGACCCAGTGCATTGGCATAAGCATCAAGCTGGGCAAGAATGCCCGGACTGGCACCGCCGATCAGTGCTCCGATACGCACGCTGCCTTGAATCAGGGCGCCGGTCTTGGCGCGATGCATCCGTTGCAGTGCGCTGATGGGCTGCTGCTGGCCAGTTGCCTCCAGATCCAGAGCCTGGCCACCGCACATGCCTGCTGAGCCGGCGGCAACGGCCAGCGTGTGCAGCAGTTTCACTCGAACATCGGCATCAGCGGGCGCGCGTGCCAGGCATTCGAAGGCCAGCGCTTGCAAGGCATCGCCAGCGAGAATTGCCGTGGCCTCATCAAAAGCGATATGTACGGTGGGTATTCCCCGGCGCAAAGCATCATCATCCATCGCGGGCAGATCGTCGTGTACCAGCGAATAGGCATGTATCAACTCGACTGCGACAGCGCCAGCGTCCAGAGCCTGCTCATCGGCGTGATGGATGGCGCCAGCGGCATAGACCAGCATCGGGCGCAAGCGTTTACCGCCTGATAAAACGGCATGGCGCATCGCTGTATGCAGTCGTGTCGGCGTTCGTCCGGCTTCGGGCAACACGCTATCGAGGGCGTGCTCAATACGCGCAAGCCAGATCGTGAAAGCGGGGTGAGTCAGCATGCTTGAGAGCACAGCGCGATTCGTTTGGCGTCGCAGCCAGCGTATTTAGCTCGCATCCGGCTTGAAGTCGTCGGCGTTTTCAGGGTCCAGTGGATCGGACAGCAGCTTTACACGAAGTTCGGCGTCATCAAGCGCACCCCGGCATTGCCGATACAGCGCGATACCTCGCTCATAAGCGGTAAGGGAGTCTTCCAGCGCCAGATCGCCGGTCTCCATGCGCTGCACCAGCGTTTCGAGCTCATCCAGCGCATGTTCGAAGTTTGCCACTGGGCTGTTGGTCGCATCGCCACAACTCGCGTTGCATTCGCTACGCGTTCGCTTCGTTTGATCGATCACGTCGGTTTTGTCGGGGTTCGCCATAGCCAAAGTGTGCAGGCAATGGCAGGTTAGGGTCAATCCCACGCATGTGCTGTTACCGGCGATGATGGCAATGCGGCTGGATGCTGCCCAATCGGCGATAATTCACGCTAAGCTTGCACTATCGCGCCGCGTGGTGGCGTGCCCTTGAGCGTCAAGGCTCAGGTGTTTGACAGGAGATCGCAATGTCAGTTGGCCCAGGTGCAAAGCAGGGTATTTTGTCACTCGCCATCAAGGACAAGGCCGCGCTCTATAGCGCCTACATGCCATTTGTGAAGGGGGGCGCTGTTTTCGTGCCGACTCCCAAACGTTATTTCCTGGGGGATGAAGTTTTCTTGCTGCTGACCCTGCCTGAAGGCAATGACCGGTTACCGGTTGCCGGCAAGGTGATCTGGGTAACGCCGAGCGGTGCCCAGGGCAATCGCAATGCCGGTATTGGTGTGCAGATTGCCGACACCAATGATGGCCAGCTTATTCGTGGCAAAATTGAAACCCTGCTTGCAGGCATGCTGGATTCAGACAAGCCGACACATACTATGTAATCGTTGTCTGCAAGGATGGTGAGATGCGTTGGATGGTGCTGGTGGTTAGCTGCCTGATGGTGGTTCCAACGATGGTGCTTGCTGAAGACAGCAAGTCTGAGCCAGGCCGGGGCCGCGACTTCGTTGCGCTCGGGCTGGGTGCCACACCCGACTACCTCGGTTCAAACGACTATCAGCTGGTGCCATTCGGATTTGCCAGCTATCGCGTAGGCGATGTGCGCTATACGTGGCAGGGGCTGTCGTTCAAGGCCGATTTTCTGGAATTGCGCAGTGGCGGCAACTGGGTGGGCGGCATCAGTTCAGGCTATGTGCCAGGGCGCCATGATGTCGATAACCCCTTGGTGGACCTGCTTCCGGACATCGCTGGCACGGTGGAGGTGGGTGCTTTCCTTGGCCGTCGTTTCCGCCATCTGTTCAATCGTTCCGACTCCCTGTCGGTGTCGCTTGGCACCATGGCCGATATCGGTGGTGTCTACAGCGGCTATACGCTTGATCTCGGGCTGGATTACAGCACCGCGTTGTCCAAGCGTGTTCGGGCATTGGTCAATCTTGGTGCCGTGTATGCCAGCGAAGGGTTCATGGACACGCAGTTCGGTGTGGATGAACGCGGTTCAGTGGCCAGTGGATTGCCTGTGTTTGCGCCCGATGCCGGCATCCATCAGGTGTCGGCTTCCGCCGGGCTGAACATGCAGTTGAATCACCGCTGGGGGGTTTTCGGGCAAGTGGCCTACACACGCCTCACCGGCGATGCGCGAGACAGCCCGGTTGTGCGTTTTGGTGGCGATCCTGATCAATGGCGGGTCGGTCTGGCACTTTCGTATCGACTGGATTGACTGCGCAGCGCGCGTCAATCACCACAACGCGTCGCGCAATTTGAACCAGGCCATCGCCGCTACCAGCAATGGCGTGCGCAGCGCACGCCCACCCGGGAAATCGCGGTGGTGGATGCGTGCGAACACATCGAGCCGTTCAGCCTGGCCGCGGATCGCCTCGCCGATTACACGCCCGGCCAGGCCGGTGGCGGCGACACCATGGCCGGAAAAGCCCTGCGCAAAATACACGTTGTCATGCAGCCGGCCCCAATGCGGCGCGCGATTGCGGCTGATGTCGATCACACCGCCCCACAGGTACTCGAAATCGACGCCCTTCAGTTGCGGGAATACCGTATGCATGCGGGCGCGCATCACCCCGCGCAGGTTTGGTGGTGGCAAGTTGGAATAACTGGCGCGACCACCAAACAGCAGGCGGTGATCGGCGCTGAGGCGGAAATAATCCAGTGCCCAGTTCATGTCGGCCACGGCCATGTCGTTGGTTATCAGCGCACGGGCGCGGTCGGCCCCCAGCGCTGGGGTAGCACCGATATAGGTGCCCACCGGCATGATCTTGCGATCCAGTTCCGGCGCGATGCCTTTGACCAATGCGTTGCCGGCAAGCACCACAAAATCGCATTGCACGCTGCCGTGTTGTGTGTGCAATACCGGCCGCGCGCCGTGTTCCATCCGCAGCACCTTGCTGCCTTCGAAGATGCGTACGCCGGCCGCGCCGGCCGCACGCGCCAGACCCAGGGTGTAGTTGAGCGGATGCAGATGCCCCGAGTTGGCGTCGTACAGGGCGCCGAGATAGCGCTCGGATGGCAGGGTGGCTTGCAATTGCTCGCGATCCCACCATTGCAGCGGGTAGCCGTAGTGTTCGCCGAGTTCGTGCTGCCAATGCTTGAGTTCGCTGACCTGGCGGGGCCGGATCGCGACATGGGCGTGGCCAGCACGCCAGTCGCAGGCGATGTCGTGTTTCACGATCCGCTCGCGGATCATGCGCACGCCTTCCAGCGACCAATCGAACAGACGCCTTGCATCGGCCTTGCCGACCAGCGATTGCAGTTTGCCCTCGCCACAACCAAAACCGAAAATCACCTGGCCACCATTGCGGCCCGATGCGCCCCAGCCGACCGATTCGGATTCCAGCACGATCACCTTGTAACCGGCTTCGGCCAGTTCCAGTGCGCTGTTGAGGCCAGTCAGGCCAGCGCCGAGCACACAGACATCGGCCTGCAGCGCGCCTTGCAGACGCGGATGGGCCGCTGCGGCATGTGCGCTGGCGGCGTACCAGGAGGCGGGCTGTTGCGGTTTGTCGGGCATGTGGGTTCTCGGATTGTTGGTGGCATCTTTTTGCCAAGGGCGCCAAGAAACCGTAGGGGCGCGATTCATCGCGCCCTGATTCATCGCGCCCTGATTCATCGCGCCCTGATTCATCGCTGTCGGGTAATGGGTCGCAATGAATTGCGCCCCTACCGGCGCTGCTTTCACACCGCGCGCAGATACCACGCGTAGTCGAGGTCGGTAACCTCGCGATAGAAACTGCGCATTTCCTTGAGCTTTTGCTGGCCGTAGATATGGCGGAAATCGTTGCCGAAGGTTTGTGCAATGAAGTCGCTGGCCATGAAATCGGTGATGGTGTCGCGCCAGAACAGGGTGCGCGGTTCGGTCTGTTCATAAGCGTTGCCGATGATCGGCGGGCCCGGGTCGGGCTTGGTGTCGAGGCCATGCAGGATGCCGGCGAGCACGGCAGCGGTGACCAGATACGGGTTGGCATCAGCGCCGGCGATGCGATGCTCGACGCGCACGTTGGCTTGGTTGCTGTGCGGAATGCGCATCGCCACGGTGCGGTTGTTGAAACCCCAGCAATCGTTGAGCGGCACGAAGGCATTGAGTACGAAGCGTCGGTAGCTGTTGGCGTGCGGCGCAAACAGCAGCATGCAGTCACGCGACACCTGCTGCAGGCCACCGATGGCATGGCGCAGGGTGTCGGCGGGTGCGTCCTCGGTGCAGGCGAAGATGTTGTTGCCGTCGCGATCAAGCACGCTGACATGGATGTGAGTGCCGCTGCCGGCCTGATCCACGAACGGCTTGGCCATGAAGCTGGCGATCATGCCTTGCTGCTCCGCCACCGATTTGATCACGCGCTTGAGGTACAGCGCATCGTCGCAGGCAAGCACCGCGTCGTCGCGATGTTTGAGATTGATCTCGAATTGTCCGGGTGCGTACTCGGCAACGGCGGTATCGGCGGGAATGTTCTGCGCGGCACAGGCATCGGCCACCGCGTCGGTAAAACGCTGGTAATCGTTGAGGTCTTGCAGGTAGTAAACCTGCGTGGTGGTATTGCGCTCGCCGGTGGCAGGGTTGCGCGATGTGGTTGGACGACCACTGGCATCGAGTTCGCCATCGAGCAGATAAAACTCCAATTCAACGGCTACCACCGGCGTCAGTCCACGCTCGGCAAAGCGCTGTACCATGCGCTTCAGCACTTCGCGCGGATTGGCGGCGAACATGCCGCCTTTGGCGTCTTCCATCGCCAACAACAACTGTGCCATTGGCCGCGCTTGCCACGGCAGCGGACGCAGCGACCCGGGTACCGGACGGCAAATGCGATCCTCATCGCCGATGTCGTAACCCAGGCCGGTTTCCTCTACCGTGTTGCCGGTGATGTCGGTGGCGATCAGCGACATCGGCAGGCACACGCCGTCGGCATACACTTTCTCCAGCGCGTCGCGGGTGATGCGTTTGCCGCGCAGCAGGCCGTTCATGTCGGGCAGGATCAGATCGATCGCGCTGCACTCGGGCATCTGCGCGAGGGTGGCGGCATCGGCGGGTGGCAGGCTTGGCTGGGTCATGGCAAAAGTCGCTCAGGGAGTAGTTGGTTGGGGAGCCTCTTGAAACCTGTTGCGTGAAACGATTGCTGTGGTTGTTCTTGTACTGCCTTGTGCCACACATTCGGGCTGCTCGCGACGCATTAAAGCCGCTCCCGATACTATCAGAGGCAGCCAAAAAGTGTAAAAAATACTCAACATATGAGGTTTCTCTGGGCAGATGGCCAGCGCGACTGGTACGCCAAAGGTAGTGGTGATTGAGGTGGTGGTTGCCGATCCGTGGATTGCGGCTGGGTGAAATGTTGCAATGCCCGTTGATAAAATCAAACAGCCGGAGTAGTGTCGGGCGCTGAGTCCACGTCAGGTTTGCCTATGCATCGTGCCCCGCTGATCGGTTTGCCGTCCGACCGCAAGATGGTTGGTGTGCATCCGTTCCATTGTGTCGGTGAGAAGTACATCAGTGCGGCTGTGGTCGGTGCCGAGGCCTTGCCAGTGTTACTGCCATCGCTGCAACCGGCGCTGGATTGGGCGCAATTGCTGGACCGGCTTGATGGCCTGATTTTTACCGGGGCACCGAGCAATATTGAACCGCAACATTATTCCGATGAATCCTCCTACGAGGGCAATCTGCACGACCCGGCACGCGATGCCAATACCTTGGGTCTGGTGCGTCTGGCGATAGCGCACAAATTGCCGATACTCGCGCTGTGTCGGGGATTTCAGGAGGTCAATGTCGCGCTTGGCGGCAGCTTGTATCAAAAAGTGCATGAACAGCCGGGTTTCAATGATCACCGCGAAAACAAGGATGATCCGTTGGATCAGCAGTACGCACCCTCACATCTGGTGCATCTGGCCGAAGGTGGGGTTTTGCGGCAACTCGCTGGCAGTGACAGCGTGATGGTCAACTCCTTGCATGGGCAGGGTATCCGCACACTGGCCCCTGGTCTGGCAGTGGAAGCCACCGCGCCTGATGGTTTGATCGAGGCGATTCGCCTTGATCGCGCCGATACTTTTGTGCTGGCGGTGCAGTGGCATCCGGAGTGGAAGGTTGCACTAAACCCCTTTTATCTAGCGATATTCCATGCCTTTGCCGACGCCTGTCGGCAACGCATGAACCAAAGAGTCTGAACCATGGCCAAGAAACGCGTTGCCAAACCGCAAGCCGACCCCGAACAACAGGAAAGCTCACTCAAGCGTTGGCTCAAGGAGCGGCGCATCACCGAGGTGGAATGCCTGGTGCCGGACATGACCGGCAATGCCCGCGGCAAGATCATCCCGGCGGCCAAGTTTTCGCACGATTACGGCACGCGGCTGCCCGAGGGCATCTTCGTTACCACCGTCACCGGCGATTTCCCGGATGAATACGACGACCTGGTATCACCGTCGGACTCCGACATGTACCTGCATCCCGATCCGGATACGGTGCGCATGGTGCCGTGGGCGACCGACCCCACCGCGCAGATCATCCACGATTGTTGCACCAAGGATGGCAGGCCGCACGAGTTGGCACCGCGTAATGTGTTGCGGCGGGTGCTCGCGCTGTACGAGGGCTTGGGCATCGCGCCGGTGGTGGCGCCGGAAGTCGAGTTTTTCCTGGTGCAGCGCAATACCGACCCGGACCTGCCATTGCAACCGCCGGCGGGTCGCTCGGGAAGGCCGGAAACCGCGCGGCAATCGTACTCCATCGATGCGGTCAACGAGTTCGATCCCATTCTCGATCTGATGTACGACTTTTGCGATGCGATGGATCTCGATGTCGATACACTGATCCACGAAAGTGGTGCGGCGCAACTGGAAATCAACTTCGAGCATTCCGATGCGCTGTCGCGCGCCGATCAGGTGTTTTTGTTCAAGCGCGCAATGCGCGAAGCCGCGATGCGTCACGGCGTTTATGCCACCTTCCTGGCCAAGCCGATGAGCAACGAGCCGGGCAGTGCAATGCATATCCATCAAAGCCTGGTCGACGTCAAAACACGTCGCAACTTGTTCATGGGTAAAAAGCCCGGCCAGCACAGCGATTTGTTTTCGCATTATCTGGGCGGGTTGCAGAAGTACATTCCCATGGCGATGGCGTTGCTCGCGCCCAACGTCAACTCCTATCGGCGCTTGGCAATGGGCGAAGTGGCGCCGATCAATGTGCAATGGGGCTACGACAACCGCACCTGCGGCCTGCGCGTGCCAATGGATACGCCAGAGAACACGCGTGTTGAAAGCCGTTTTGCCGGTTCCGATGCCAACCCGTATCTTGCGATGGCAGCGACCCTGGCCTGTGGCTATCTGGGCATCAAGGAAAAGCTGATGCCAACCGAGCCGGTGAGTATCAGCGCCAAGACATTGGGGCAGGACTTGCCGCGTTCACTGGAAGAAGCGCTCGAATGGCTGCGCGATGCCGACGCCCTGCACGATGTATTGGGTGCGCGCTTCGTGCGCGCCTATTCGGCTGTCAAGAAGCGAGAGTACGAAACCTTCCTGCGGGTGATCAGTTCGTGGGAGCGCGAGTTTTTGCTGTTGACGGTGTGAAGCCGGGACTCGGGACTCGGGACTCGGGACCTCGGGACCTCGGGACCTCGGGACGACAAGCGTGCGAATTTTCGCTTTGAGCCCTTGCTTCTCGCTTTGGATTTTCCGGGTCCCGGGTCCCGGGTCCCGGGTCCCGGCTTCATGGCACTCCAAACCAGCAATCCAATCGAGTCAACCAACGAAGGCAACCACTCATGCCCCAACTCGACATCAAGCACCTGCAAGCACTCGATGCCGCGCATCACTTGCACCCATTCAACGACAACGCGGCGCTGGCGAAGCAGGGCACGCGTATCCTCACCCACGGCGAGGGTGTGTACGTGTGGGATGCCGACGGTAACAAAATGCTCGACGCCTTTGCCGGCCTGTGGTGCGTCAATATCGGTTATGGCCGCAAGGAACTGGGTGAGGTGGCAGCGCGGCAGATGACGCAACTGGCTTACTACAACAGCTTCTTCCAATGCACCACTGAACCCACCATCCGCCTCGCGGCGAAGCTGGCTGAACTTGCGCCAGGCGATTTGAATCATGTGTTCTTTGCCAACTCCGGTTCCGAGGCGAACGACACCATCCTGCGCATGGTCCGCCACTTCTGGGCGGTTCAGGGGCATCCGCAACGCAATATCGTGATCGGCCGCCACAACGGTTACCACGGCTCCACCGTGGCGGGCGCCAGTCTGGGCGGTATGAAGGGCATGCATGCTCAGGGCGGCTTGCCGATCCCGGATATCCACCACATCGAGCCGCCCTTCTGGTTCGCCGATGGTGGTGATCTGGCGCCGGAAGCATACGGACTGGTGGCGGCGCAGCGGCTGGAGGCAAAGATTCTCGAGTTGGGCCCGGAGCGGGTTGCCGCTTTCATCGGCGAACCGATCATGGGGGCGATCGGGGTGTATATCCCGCCGATGAGCTACTGGCCGGAGATCGAACGCATCTGCCGCAAGTACGACGTGTTGTTGATTGCCGACGAAGTGATCTGTGGTTTTGGCCGTACCGGCGACTGGTTTGCCGCGCAGTATTTTGGATTCCAGCCCGACATCATGACCCTGGCCAAAGGCATCACCTCTGGCTATATCCCGCTCGGCGCGGTGATGTTCAACGACCGGGTTTCAAAGGTGCTGATGGAGCAGGGCGGCGAGTTGGCGCACGGTTATACCTACTCGGGGCACCCGGTGTGTACCGCGGTGGCACTGGAAAACATTCGCATCCTCGAAGACGAGAATATTGTCGGCATGTGCAAGACCGATACCGCCCCCTATCTGGCGCAACGCCTGCACGAGTTGGGCGATCATCCGCTGGTAGGCGAGGTTCGTGTGGCGGGTATGGTCGGCGCGCTGGAACTGGTGCCGGACAAGACGCAGCGCCGGTTTTTCAGCGAGCGCGGCAAGGTTGGCGCGCTGTGTCGCGACATGGCGCTGGGCAACGGGCTGATTCTGCGCGCCACCAACGATTCCATGCTGTTTTCACCACCGCTGATCATTACCCGGGCGCAGATCGATGAGTTGATCGAGAAAACCCGACGTTCCCTCGATCAGACCCTCGCTGCGATCGGCACTGCACGATGAACTGTAACTGCCGCCACACTGCGGGTACCATCAAAACCGGGGCGCTGTGGCAGGCGGCACCCTTGGCCCGGCACCGTTTCCTGTCCATATGTGCTTGCCCATCCCCATCCACTTTTGCGGAGGAACCGTGATGAATAAATTTCGATTGACTGCATGCATTGCTGCCGTGTTGATACTGGCAGGTTGTGGCAAGGACGCGTCCGCGCCGGAGGCGGCGAAGACGGCCGCCGCGCCGGCGCCCGAGGACAAGGTCCTGAACATCTATAACTGGTCGGATTACATTGCCGAGGACACCATCGCCAACTTCGAGGCCGAAACCGGCATCAAGGTGACGTATGACGTATTCGACAGCAATGAGGTGCTGGAAGCCAAGCTGATGGCGGGTGGCACCGGTTACGACATCGTGGTGCCCTCGCTGTCGTTTCTGGCACGCCAGATCAAGGCCGGCGTATTTCAGTCGCTGGATAAATCCAAACTGACCAACTACGCCAATCTCGACCCCGACTTGATGGCGCGCATCGCCAAAAGTGATCCCGACAACGCGCATAGCGTGCCCTACCTGTGGGGTACCACCGGCATTGGCTACAACGTTGCCAAGGTCAAGGAAGCACTGGGCGACGATGCCCCGGTACACAGTTGGGATCTGGTATTCAAGCCCGAGAACATCGCCAAGCTCAAGGATTGCGGTGTGGTGATGCTCGATACGCCGCAGGAAATCATTCCGAGCGTACTCAACTATCTGGGCGAAGACCCCAACAGCTTTGACGAGGCGGTGATTCGCAAGGCCGAGGCCGTGCTCACCGCGATCAAGCCCAGCGTGCGTTATTTCCATTCCTCGCAATACATCAACGATCTGGCCAATGGCGATATCTGTGTCGCGATCGGCTGGTCGGGCGATGTGTTCCAGGCGGCTGACCGCGCGGTTGAAGCCGAAAACGGGCAGGAGATTGCGTTCTCCATTCCGCAAGAAGGCGCGGCGATGTGGTTCGACATGCTGGCCATGCCCAAGGATGCGAAGCACCCGAACAATGCCTACCTGTTTTTTGATTACCTGTTGAAGCCCGAAGTCTCGGCGGCCATTTCCAGCTATGTCGCCTACGCCAGCGGCAACAAGGCGGCGCTACCACTGGTTGAGCCGGAAGTGCTCGAAAATCCTGGCGTGTACCCGAATGACGCGACCCGCGCCAAGTTGTTCACCTTTGCGGTATTGCCGCCGGAAGTGGATCGTTTGTACACCCGGATTTGGACTACCCTCAAAACCGGACAGTAATCGCAACGTGTGGGCGGGTATTGCCCGCCCGCACCCTGTGGAGTGCGCGGCATGGCTGAAGTGAATGAGCAAACGGTGACTGTAACCGGGCCGATTGCGGGCAGCACCGCCAACCGGACGGAACGGCTTGGCGAGGAGCATTACCTGCGTATCGATTCGGTACGCAAGGAGTTCGATGGGTTTGTTGCCGTTGATAATGTCAGCCTGTCGATCCGGCAAGGCGAGATTTTCGCACTGCTTGGCGCCTCGGGTTGCGGTAAATCGACCTTGCTACGCATGTTGGCCGGTTTCGAGCAGGCCAGTGCCGGTACCGTCACGCTCGACGGTACGGTGCTCAACGGTGTGCCGCCGTATCAGCGACCGGTCAACATGATGTTTCAGTCCTACGCGCTGTTTCCGCACATGAGCGTGGAGCAGAACGTCGCATTCGGTCTCAAGCAGGATGGCTTGCCGAAGGAGCAGATCAGGGAGAAGGTAGCGCGGATGCTGTCGCTGGTACACATGGAAAGCATGGCCAAACGCAAGCCGCATCAACTTTCCGGTGGCCAGCAGCAGCGCGTGGCACTGGCACGTTCGTTGGCGAAAAGTCCGAAATTGTTGTTGCTCGATGAGCCGATGGGCGCGCTTGACAAGAAGTTGCGCGGCGAGATGCAGCTCGAGGTGGTCAATATCATCGAACGCCTGGGGGTGACCTGCGTGATGGTGACCCACGATCAGGAAGAAGCCATGACCATGGCGCACCGCATCGCGGTCATGGATGCCGGGCGTATCCGCCAAGTGGGCACCCCCGATGAAATCTACGAGCAACCGGCGAATCGCTTCACCGCCGAGTTCATCGGTTCGGTGAATCTGGTCGAAGGCAAGATCGACGAGGACCAAAAGGACTACATCACCATCCGCGCACCGATTCTGGATCACGCGATTTGCGTCGGCCACGGTGTGACCGGCTACGAAGGGCAGGAAGTTGCGCTGGCACTGCGTCCGGAGAAACTGGTGCTGAGCAAGGATGAGCCAGCGCAGCGCTACAACAAGACCCGCGGCGTAATCGAGGACATCGCTTACTTCGGCAGCCACTCGGTGTATCACGTGCGCTTGCCGGGTGGCGAGCGGCTGATGGCAAACAGCGCCAATGCGCAGCGCTGGGCTTCGGATCGCTTCACTTGGGAAGATGAAATCTGGCTGAGCTGGGATGATCAGGCCGGCGTGGTACTGACCTCATGAATCGTGCCTTCAACCGGTGGTTGCCAGGGGCGCGCTGGGCAGTGATCGCCATTCCGTTCGCTTGGCTGTTGCTGTTTTTCGCCATTCCGTTCGCAATCACGTTGAAGATTTCCTTCGCCAGTTCGGCGATCGCCATGCCGCCCTACACGGATTTGCTGTCGTGGGAGGGTGACAAACTCAGCGTGCATTTGAACATCGGCAATTACCTTTTTCTGTTGCGCGACAGCCTGTACGTCAATGCGTATCTGAGTTCACTCAAGACAGCGTTGATTTCGACGGCGATCTGTCTGCTGATCGGCTACCCGATGGCTTACGCCATTTCACGCATGGAACCGGCGACGCGCAATATTGCCTTGATGCTGGTGGTGCTGCCATCGTGGACCTCGTTCCTGATCCGCATCTATGCCTGGATTGGAATACTCAAGGGCAACGGCCTTGCCAACAATTTTCTGCAGTGGTTGGGTGTAATCGATCAACCGCTGGAGATGCTGCACACTCCGTTCGCGGTTTATATCGGCATCGTGTACGCCTACCTGCCATTCATGATTCTGCCGCTGTATTCCAACATGGTGAAGCTGGACCGCCGGCTCGAAGAAGCCGCCTACGACCTCGGCGCCAAACCCTGGCGCGTATTTGTGTCGGTCACTTTGCCGCTGACCAAGGCCGGCATCATCGCCGGTTCGATGCTGGTGTTGATCCCGGTGGTCGGTGAGTTCGTCATCCCCGAGTTGCTGGGCGGCCCGAGCACGCTGATGATCGGCAAGGTGTTGTGGGATGAGTTCTTCAACAATCGCGACTGGCCGGTGGCAGCTGCGGTTTCCACGGTGATGCTGTTGTTGCTGGTGGTGCCAATCACCATCTTCCACCACTTCCAGGCCAAGGAATTGGAGCGCCAACTGTCATGAGCGCGAATCCAAAAACCGGCCGAATTGGCCTTGGCTTTCTGATTTTCGGCTTCGCATTTTTGTATGCGCCCATTGTCATTCTGGTGGTGTACTCGTTCAACGAGTCGCGTCTGGTGACGGTGTGGTCAGGATTTTCGTTCAAGTGGTATGTCGAGTTGTTTGCCGATACGCAGTTGATGGATGCAGCGTGGACCAGCTTGCGGGTGGCGTTCTACACCGCGTGTGCATCGGTGGTGCTGGGCACCATGTCGGCATTGATGCTGGTGCGGATGCGCAGCTTCAACGGCAAAACACTATTTGCCGGCATGATCACCGCGCCGCTGGTGATGCCTGAAGTAATCACCGGTTTATCGCTGTTGCTGCTGTTCGTTTCGTTCGGCGATATTTTCGGCTTCAATTTTCCGCGTGGCATGGTCACGATCTGGATTGCCCACGTCACCTTCTGCGTGGCCTTTGTCACCGTGGTGCTGACTTCGCGTCTGGGCGAGATGGATCGCGCGCTGGAAGAGGCCGCGATGGATCTGGGCGCCAACCGGCTCAAGGTGTTTTTTGTCATCACCTTGCCGATTATCGCGCCCGCACTGGTTTCCGGGTGGTTGCTGGCTTTCACCTTGTCGCTGGACGATCTGGTAATCGCCAGCTTCGTGTCGGGGCCATCGTCAACCACCTTGCCGATGAAGGTATTTTCGTCGGTACGGCTGGGCGTCAGCCCAAAGATCAACGCGCTGGCCACCTTGCTGATTGTGGTGATGTCGATTGCTGCGGCCATCGCCTGGTCGCTGATGGCACGCGAAGAACGCAAGCGCCAGCGCGACATGCGCATGGCAATTGCGCAGACTGATTGAGGAGTAGACGATGGACGTTGACATCATCAACCCGTGGACGGGCAGCTGCGATTTTGCCTATGACTATATGGCCGAGGCCGAGGTCGAAGCCCTGCTGGCGGCTTCGGCGCGTGGCTTTGCCGATTGGTCGCGGCGCACGCTTACCGAACGTGCCGATGCACTTCGACAGGTGGCCACCGGGCTGCGCAGCGAACGTGAAACATTGGCGGCGCTGATGAGCGCCGAAATGGGCAAGTTGCGACGTGAAGGACTGGCCGAAATCGAAAAATCGGCATCGGCCTGTGAATACTATGCCGAGCGCGCCAGTGATTATCTGGCTGACACCGCCGTTGCTACCGAGGCACAACGCAGTTACGTCAGCTACCAGCCGATCGGTTGCGTGCTGGCGATCATGCCTTGGAATTTTCCGATCTGGCAGGTGTTCCGCTTTCTTGCCCCCGCCTTGATGGCCGGCAATGTGGCTTTGCTCAAGCACGCGATTACCGTGCCGCGCTGTGCCGATGCGATTGCCCGTATCGTTCATGCTGCTGGTGTGCCCACGGGCGTATTTGGCGTGTTGCACATCGATAACGATATGGCCGCGCGAGTGATTGCTGATACGCGTATTGCGGCTGTTTCGCTCACTGGCAGCGAGCGTGCTGGTCGCTCGGTCGCAACGACTGCCGGCAAACACCTGAAGAAATGCGTCTTGGAGCTCGGCGGTAGCGATGCGTTTATCGTTCTCGATGATGCCGATATGGATCGTGCGATTGCAGTAGCGGTAGCGTCACGTTTTGGCAACGCCGGGCAAACCTGTATTGCAGCGAAGCGCTTTATTGTGGTAAAAAAAGCGTTAAGTGCATTCACGGATCGCCTGACCGCAGCCGCTAATGGGCTGTTGGTTGGCGACCCGATGCAGGCGGCTACCGGGCTGGCGCCAATGGCGCGTGCTGATTTGCGCGATGCCATACACGCCCAGGTTGAACGCAGTGTTGCGGCCGGTGCCACCGTGCTGGCCGGGTGCAGGCTGCCGGATCATCCCTGTGCCTATCCAGCGAGTGTGCTGGCGGGTGTTGCGCCGGGTATGCCGGCTTGGGATGAAGAATTGTTCGGGCCGGTGGCCAGCGTGATTGCGGTTGCTGATGATGCACAGGCGGTGCAGGTGGCCAACGACACCCGTTTTGGCTTGGGCGCGAGTGTCTGGGGCGTGGATAGGGATCGCGCCGAGCGGGTTGCCCGCCAGTTGGATGTCGGTGCGGTTTTTGTCAATGCGTTGGTGCGCTCGGATGTGCGCCTGCCATTTGGTGGCACCAAGCAATCGGGTTATGGCCGGGAACTGGCCGAACATGGCATTCGCGAGTTCGTCAACATCCGCAGCGTGTGGGTGGATTGATTTACCGACCAAGCCGGGAGGGAGCTTGGGCGACGAGATTCGGGAGCCAACACGCGTCGTCGATTCCGTTTTTTTGCAGTTCAACCAAAGGGGTGAAAACAATGAAGCATTTGATCAAGTTGGGTCTGGCAGTGTCGCTCGTGGCCTGTATGCCGGCGCTGGCGCAAGAGGAAAGTGAGAGTGCATGGAGCGTCAGCGGCAATGTCACCGCGACCAGCGACTACATGTTCCGTGGCATCTCGCAGAGCAGTGAGAAGATTGCTTTGCAGCCGTCGTTCACCGTGGAACACGAGAGCGGTTTGTACGGTTATGTGTGGGCTTCCAACGTTGATTTTGATACCGCCGGCGACGGCATCAACATCGAGGTTGATTATGGCCTTGGCTGGAACACCGATGTTTCCGATGGCGTAAATCTGGATCTGTCAGCCGTTCGCTACACCTATCCCGGTTCCAACAGCGGCTTTGGCATCGACTACAACGAATATCTGGCCAAGGTCACGGTTGCCGAGAACTATTACGCAATGTTCGGTTACACCGACGATTACGCCAACAGCGGCGAAAGCGCAACGTATTATCAGGTCGGTAGCGACTGGGACATCGGCGAAACCGGGGTCGCGCTGTCGCTGGCGGCTGGCCTGAATGATTTCGACAATGTGGCTGGTGACCGTTTTTGGGACATCCAAGTGGGCTTCAGCAAGGATTTTGGGCCGGTCAACCTGGGTCTGGCCTATATCGATACTGCCGGGTTCAGCGGCGACTTTACCGACAAAGACATCGCCAATGCCCGCGTCGTGCTGACCGCATCGCTGGATTTCGATTTCTAAAACGTGATTGCCACGGAGCCGACAACCGGCTCCGTGGCGGATGAGTGCAACCACGGTTTGACCTGCTTTGCCGCTACCCCAATCGCTCGATCAACCGTCGCGATCGTTCACTCAATTGCTCTGGCGTATACGGCCGGGCCTGGGTTCGACCCCACACTGGCGATGGCCATGCCGGATCGCTGGTGTAGCGGGCAATCACATGCACATGCAACTGCGGCACCACATTGCCCAGCGCTGCCACATTCAGCTTGTCCGGGGCGAACAAATCCTTCAGCGCGTTCTCAGTGTCGGTGATCGCTTCGATCAAGGTGCGCCGTTGGTTGGCATTGAGGTCGAACAATTCACAGGCATCGGCAACACGTGGCACCAGTATCAGCCACGGGTAGTTGGCGTCGTCCATCAGCCGTACGTCGCACAAGTCGCCACTTACCAGAGGATGGCTGTCATTTGCCAGTTGCGGGTCGAGCTGCCAGGGATTCATTTCAGGGTCCGTTCAAAAAAGGCCAAAGTTCGCGCCAGCGCGTCGACGGCGGATGCGTTGCAATCGGCGCGTTGGCAAAGTGCTTGCATCGCGTTTGGCACACTCGCGGAATATCAGTGCGGGCGGGCGCGCTTGCCTTCAGCCGGCGATATAGTGTTGCAACTGCTCGATCTCGATTTGCTGGTCTTCGATGACCGCACGCACCAGATCGCCAATCGACACCATGCCGAGCACGGGGCCATTATCGTCGACTACCGGCAAGTGACGTATGCGCATGCCGGTCATCACCTGCATGCAGTGCGTGGTGGTTTTGTCGGGCTCTACGGTGATTACCGGAGCGCTCATGATTTCGTGAACCAACGTGGTGGCGGAGGTTCGGCCCTTGAGGATCACCTTGCGCGAATAGTCGCGCTCGGACACGATGCCAACCAGTTGACCGTTGCGGATCACCAGCAGGGCACCGACGTGGGTTTCGGCCATTCGCTGCACGGCTTGCAGCACCGAGTCGTCTGCGGCAATGGTGATGATGCGATCAGGCTTGGCTTGCAATAACTGGGCAACAGTACGCATGACAACCTCCATCGTTGTACACAGCAATGCCAGCATCGCGCCGAAATGCATTTGAAGCAAGCAATGCGGCGCATTTAATCGACGCAGCTTTGTTGAGACAACGCAACAGCGCCAGGAAGCCGGCCATTCGCTTGCCTGCAAGCACGCTTCCGGCCAGTCGAGCACGTATAATCGCCAGCCCCGCCCGCAACATCGGTTCATCTAATGGCTGTCAGCAATCCCAAAGTCGGCTTCGTCAGTCTCGGCTGCCCCAAGGCGCTGGTTGATTCCGAGCGCATCCTCACCCAATTGCGTGCCGAAGGCTACGACATCGTGCCCAGCTACGATGCTGCTGACGTGGTGGTGGTGAACACCTGCGGTTTCATCGACTCCGCCGTCACCGAGTCTCTCGATGCGATTGGTGAGGCGTTGGCCGAGAACGGCAAGGTGATCGTCACCGGTTGCCTTGGCAAGCGCCCGGAGCAGATCCGCGCCGTGCATCCGGATGTGCTGGCGATCAGCGGGCCGCAGGATTATGCCAGCGTGATGGATGCGGTACATGTGGCACTGCCACAACGCCACGACCCGTTCATCGATCTGATGCCGCGCCGCGATGACGAGGTTGGTGTCAAGCTCACGCCGAAACACTACGCCTACCTGAAGATTTCCGAAGGCTGCAATCATCGCTGCAGCTTTTGCATCATCCCCAGCATGCGCGGTGATTTGGTGTCGCGGCCGGTGGATGAGGTGCTGCGCGAAGCGGAGAAGCTGGCGCGCAACGGCGTCAAGGAACTGCTGGTGATCTCGCAGGACACCAGTGCCTACGGCGTCGATCTCAAGTACGCCGAACGCGAGTGGCGCGGCAAGCCGTATCAAACGCGGATGAAAGCGCTGTGCGAAGGCCTTTCGGAGCTGGGCATCTGGACTCGGCTGCACTACGTCTATCCGTATCCACACGTGGATGCCATCGTGCCGCTGATGGCTGAAGGCAAGCTGTTGCCGTATCTGGACATTCCTTTCCAGCACGCCAGCCCGCGCATCCTCAAACTAATGAAGCGCCCCGGCGCCGTCGACAAGACCCTGGAGCGGATCGTGCGCTGGCGCGCGATGTGCCCGGATATCACCATCCGCAGCACCTTCATCGTCGGTTTCCCCGGCGAGACCGATGCCGAGTTCGAGCAATTGCTGGATTTCATCGATCAGGCCGAACTCGACCGCGTCGGTGCTTTTGCCTATTCGCCGGTCGAAGGTGCAGCCGCCAATGCGCTGCCCGACCCGGTGCCGGAGGAGGTCAAGCGTGATCGCCTGGCCCGGTTCATGGCCCTGCAAGCCGAAATCAGCGAGGAAAAGCTGGCGCGCAAGGTGGGCACCATGCAGCGCGTTCTGGTAGACCTGATCGACGGCGAGCTGGCGATTGCCCGTTCCATGGCCGATGCGCCGGAAATAGACGGCCTGGTGCAGATTCAGGATGGTGCCGAGGCCGGTCTCAAGCCCGGCGACTTTGCCGATGTGCGCATCATGGGCAGCGATGAGCACGACTTGTATGCATTGGTGAACGACGAGGTGGATTGAGCCGAATTGCGCGCGGCTTTATCGCGTGCTTGAGCGTGCGTCGGTTCAGGCATCCAGCACGCCATCGAATTGCCAGTCCAGCGTTTGTCCGGCATGGAATGGCACCAGTTCGCCGATCCGATCGGGTACCGGTTGCGGGGTGCGCAGCAGGCGTACCTTACGGGTGTTCAGCGGCAAGCCGTAAAAGCGCGGGCCGAACTCGGAAGCAAAGCCTTCAAGCTTTGGCAGCGCCGATTCTTGCTCGAATACCGTGGCGTAGCTTTCCAGTGCCATCGGCGCGTTGAAAATGCCGGCGCAGCCACAGGCGCTTTCCTTGGCGTCGCTGGCATGCGGTGCGGTGTCGGTGCCGAGGAAAAACTTCGGGTTGCCTGAGGTGGCAGCGCGGCGCAGGCTCAGCCGATGCCGTTCGCGCTTGAGCACCGGCAGGCAATACAGGTGTGGGCGGATGCCGCCGGCAAACAGCGCATTGCGGCTGACGGCCAGGTGGTGCGGGGTGATGGTGGCAGCAACAGTGGCCGGCGCGGCACTGACAAACTGTACCGCGTCATCGGTGGTGATGTGTTCCAGTACCACCTTGAGTGCGGGGAAATCGCTCAATAACGGGCTCAATACGCGCTCGATGAACACCGCCTCACGATCAAAAATATCGATATCGGCGTCGGTGACCTCGCCGTGGATCAACAAGGGCATGCCGAGCGTCTGCATCCGTTCCAGCACACGATGAATCTTCGCGATGGCGGTGACGCCATGTTCGGAATTGGTGGTGGCATTGGCCGGGTACAGCTTGCAGGCGGTGAACACGCCTTGTTCGAAACCGCGCGCGATTTCATCGGCAGCGATGTCGTCGGTGAGGTAGGCGGTCATCAGCGGGGTGAATGCGCTATCCCCGGCTGCGGCCTTGATGCGCTGACGATAGGCTTGTGCGGTCGCGATGGTGGTGATTGGCGGGCGCAGATTCGGCATCACGATGGCGCGGGCGAACTGGCGCGCGCTGTGGCCGACCACGGCGCGCAGCATGTCGCCGTCGCGCAGGTGGGTGTGCCAATCGTCCGGCTGGCGCAGGATGAGGGTGTCGGGTGGCATCAGACTGCGGCGTAGGCGCCGTAGCCGCGCAGGCGCTGGTAGCGTCGTTGCAGCCGGGTATCGGGGTCGAGTGCCTCCAGCGCAGCCAACTCGTTGAGCAGCACCGCCTTGAGCCGGATCGCCATCGCCTTGGGGTTGCGGTGGGCACCGCCGATCGGCTCGCGGATTACCTTGTCGATCAGGCCGTGACCGAACAGCCGACGCGCAGTCAGGCCCAGCGCTTCGGCGGCATCCTTGGCCTTTTCGGCGGATTTCCACAGGATCGAGGCGCAGCCCTCGGGCGAGATCACCGAATAGGTGCTGTATTCGAGCATCAGGGTGCGATCGCCCACACCGATGGCCAGCGCACCGCCGGAGCCGCCTTCGCCGATCACGGTGCAAATCACCGGCACCTTGAGCTCGGCCATCTCGATCAGGTTGCGGGCGATGGACTCGCTCTGGCCGCGTTCCTCGGCGCCAACGCCGGGGTAGGCGCCGGGGGTGTCGATAAAGGTGAAGATGGGCAAGTGGAAACGTTCGGCCATCTTCATCAGCCGCAACGCCTTGCGATAGCCTTCCGGGCGCGGCATGCCGAAATTGCGGCGAATCTTGCTTTTGGTGTCGCGGCCCTTCTGATGGCCGATCACCATCACCGAACGGCCGTGGATGCGGGCCAGACCGCCAACAATGGCCGCGTCGTCGGCATAGGCACGATCACCGGCCAGCTCGTGAAACTCCTCGCACATCAGGCCGAGGTAATCCAGGGTATACGGCCGCGCCGGGTGGCGCGCCAGTTGCGCGACCTGCCATGCGCTGAGGTTGCGGAAGATTTCGGCAGAACGGATACGCAGCTTGTTGCGCAGGCCGCGCACTTCGGTTTCCACATCCAGCGCTGGCCCATGGCTGGCATTGCGCAGGTCCTGGATCTTGGCTTCCAGTTCGGCGATGGGTTTTTCAAAGTCGAGATAGGTTGCGTTCATGCACGGGCGTTTTCGGGGCAAGGTGCAAGTATAGCGTCAGCAACGCGGTTGACGGGCCTGTGAGCGACCGTGATCGATCATCCAATGCGCGCGGGTCGCCCACACAGGGCTCCTACAGGGGTATGGCATCGTTTCTGTAGGAGCTCACCCTGTGAGCGACCGTGATTTCACCTTCAACGCGTAATCGGGTCGCCCACACAGGGCTCCTACAGGGGACGTTCACCGCTTTCGTGGGTGCGCGCCTGCGCGCGAGGCTTCTCGCGACATTGTTCGCCGGCAGGCCGGCTCCCACGGAAGCACTGGCTCGCACCGGCGGGCAATACAGTTGCTTCTACAGAGGCAGTACACCACTTTGTTGTAGGAGCGCTGTCTGTGCGACCGCGATCGTTCGTCCGGGGCGTGCGCAAGTCGCCCGCAGAGTCAGGCCCAGGCCTGATCTGGCAGGGCTCCAAGGGTCGCACGGTAGGTTTCAAGAGGTGCCTGTCAATTCTGCCACGGCCTTGGCAGGAGCAAGCTGACTTCGCTGATTGCCGGCAGGGCGCGCAATTGGTCAATCAGTTCGGGCTCGCTGCGTACACTGTGTACGCCATTGATCTCGATCACGCCGCAGCCGGCGGTGGTGGTGGTGTGCAGTCGCAACGGCGTCTTGCCCGGTCGGTAGGGGTTTAGTGTTGTTTCCAGTTGTTCCAGGCTTGCGTTGCCACGCAGGTCGATGCGCAGGTCCAAACGTTGGCCCCCTGCACACAACTCGCGGTAATCCCAGCAACGTTTGGCGCGCAGGCTGAAGCCGCCGGAAAAATCGTCGTCGCTCAGACTGCCCTCGATCACCAACACCCGGTCGCGGCTGAGCATGGCGCCGTATTCGATGAATGCATCGCGAAAGAACAGGCATTCCAGCCGGCCCTTGCCATCCTCGATCTGCACAAATGCCATCGTTTCACCGCGTTTGCGGATGGCAGTGACCATGCCGGCGACCACCACCTGGGCTTCCCCGCGGCGGTCGCGTTTTTGCGACAGTACCCGTTCCAGATCACCCAGGTCGTAACCGACAAGGGCGTTGAGTTCGCTGCGCCGTGGGTCGAGCGGATGGCCGCTGAGGTAGTGGCCCAGTGTTTCGCGCTCGCCGGTCAGCTTCTGCGCCAGCGGCCAGTCGTCGCAGTGCGCCAGCTCAATGCTCAGCGCCGGTTCCGGGCCGCCACCGAACAGCGACACCTGGCCGGCAGCGCGTTCGCGCGCGGCCTGCTCGGTGGCGCGCAGCACATCCGGCAACTGCGCCAGCAACGAAGGCCGGTTGCTGCCAAGGCTGTCGAGGGCGCCGGCATGGATCAATGCTTCAACCACGCGCCGGTTGAGCCGGTTGCCATCAACCCGGCCGAGAAAATCCGGCAGGTCGCGGAACGCATCGCCGGATGCTCGGGCATCGACGATGGCGATACAGGCGCCGTGCCCCACACCCTTGATTGCGCCCAGGCCATAGCGGATGGACTTGGCATCGGTCGCGGTGAAGGCATAGCCCGAGCTGTTGACATCGGGTGGCGCGATGGCAAGGCCGAGCGCACGGGACTCGTTGAGAAAGTTCACCACCTTGTCGGTGTTGTCCATGTCCGAGGACAGGGTGGCGGCCATGAACTGCGCCGGGTAATGCACCTTCAGCCAGGCGGTTTGATAGGCCACCAAGGCATAGGCGGCCGAGTGCGATTTGTTGAAGCCGTACTCGGCGAACTTTTCCATCAGATCGAAGATGCCGCTGGCGACGCGCGGATCAACGTTGCGCTCAGACGCGCCGGCCTCGAACTTGGCGCGTTCCTTGGCCATCTCCTCGGGCTTCTTCTTGCCCATCGCACGGCGCAGCAGGTCGGCGCCACCCAGCGAATAGCCGGCCAGTACCTGGGCGATCTGCATCACCTGCTCCTGGTACACAATCACGCCATAGGTGGGCGCCAACACCGGCTTGAGCAGATCGTGGGCGTAAGTGACCTCCGCTTCGCCGTGCTTGCGTGCGGTCCAGTCCTTGTCCATCCCCGAACCCAGCGGGCCGGGGCGGAACAACGCGGCGAGAGCAATGATGTCCTCGAAGCGATCCGGGCGTGCGCGCTTGAGCAGTTCGCGCATGCCGCGCGATTCAAACTGGAATACCGCCACCGTATCGCCGCGCGCAAACAGGGCGTAGGTTTTGGGATCGTCCAGCGGCAACACTGCCAGATCCAGCTCCGCTTCAGCATTACGTCGGCGTTCGCCGTTGATCGCCTTCACTGCCCAATCGAGGATCGTCAACGTGCGCAGGCCAAGAAAGTCGAACTTGACCAGGCCGGCCGCTTCGACATCGTCCTTGTCGAACTGGGTTACCGGGCTGGTGCCGCCCTGCTCGCAGAACAGCGGGCAGAAATCGGTGAGCGGGCTGGGTGCAATCACCACGCCGCCGGCGTGCTTGCCGGCATTGCGGGTGAGGTCTTCGAGCTTGCGCGCCAGATCGATCAGATCGCGCACGTCCTCTTCGGACTGATAGCGTGCGATCAGTTCGGCCGAGGCGAGGTTGTTGTCCTTGCGCGCGGCCTCGCTTTCGCCGAGCGCATCGTCGAGGCTGATGCCCAGAGTCAGCGGGATCAGCTTGGCGATCGAATCGACGAAGCCGTAGGGGTGGCCGAGGATGCGACCGGTATCGCGCACCACCGCCTTGGCTGCCATGGTGCCGTAGGTAATGATCTGGCTGACCCGGTCGCGGCCGTATTTTTGCGCGACGTAGTCGATCACCTCGTCGCGGCGATCCATGCAGAAATCGATGTCGAAATCGGGCATCGACACCCGTTCGGGATTCAGAAAGCGCTCGAACAGCAGGTCGTAGGGCAGCGGGTCGAGGTCGGTGATGCCCAGCGCCCAGGCCACCAACGAACCGGCACCGGAACCGCGCCCAGGGCCAACCGGAATATCGTGTTGCTTGGCCCAGTTGATGAAATCGGCCACGATCAGGAAGTAGCCAGGGAAGCCCATGGAGATGATGACTTCCAGCTCGATGGCGAGACGTTGTTGGTAGCTCTCCTGCGTATGCCCCGGAGCGAGAGGATTGCGTTGCAGCCGCGCCGACAGGCCTTGCTCGGACTGCGCGCGCAGCCAGCTTTCCACGCTGTGTCCGGCCGGCACCGGAAAATCGGGCAGATAGTAAGTGCCCAACTGCAATTCCAGGTTGCAGCGTTGCGCCAACTCGACCGTGTTTTCCAGCGCCTCGGGCAGATCGGCAAACAACTCGGCCATTTGTTCGGGCGATTTCAGGTACTGCTCGGGGCTGAACTCGCGTGGCCGTTTGGGATCGTCGAGCACGCGGCCGGTGGCAATGCAGACCCGCGCCTCGTGCGCCTCGAAGTCGTCGGGCAACAGGAATCGCACATCGTTGGACGCCAGCAGCGGCAAATCCATTCGATCCGCCAGTTCCACCGCTGCCGTGTTGAAGGCCTCTTCGCCATCACGGCCAGTGCGGGTGAGCTCCAGATACAACGCATCGGGGAACAACTCGTGCCAATCGTTCAAAATCCGTGCGGCGGTATCGTTGCGACCACCCGCGAGATGCTGGCCAATCACGCTTTGCCGCCCGGCGATAACCACCAGTCCGCTGCGTTCGTCGTACAACCAGGCGGGCTTGACGCAGACCAGATCGCCGCGGTGCCCCTCTTGATAGGCACGCGAAAGCAGGCGCGACAAGCCCAGATAGCCATCGCGGTTGCGGCACAGCAAGCTCAGGCGAGAGGGCGGTTGACCCTCATCGGCCAGCCAGATGTCGGCGCCGGCGATCGGTTTCAGGCCCTCCGCCTCGGCCGCCTTGTAGAACTTCACCAGCGCAAACAGGTTGCTCTGGTCGGTGATTGCCACCGCCGGCAAGCCCAACTGCGCGCAGCGCTTCACCATCGGCTTGATGCGGATGGTCGAGTCGGTCAGCGAAAACTCGCTGTGTAGATGCAGGTGGACAAATCGCGGTGTCATGGGCGTCGGCGTGGCACGGTCTTGGCCCAGTCAGGTTAAGTGGCGGCAGGGGGCGCTACGGGGGAGCCTTACGATACCCGCTTCAACTGCGGGCAAAGGGCATGATGCAGGGTAAGCGGGCCAAGCGGTCATCACAAGCCTTGACGGCAATCACTTGTGGCGCTCAGCGCCGGCGCAGGCGATAAACCACTGCACCAACGGCTATGGCAGCGGCTCCGGCAAGCAGATTCTCGGTGGTTGTGGCCAGCAACAGCACCAGCGACACCGCCAGCGCCAGCAGCGGGATCAGGCGTCCGCCGGGCAGGGCCAGCGCACCGGGCTTGTCGGCGTAGCGTTTTTGCAACACCAGCAGCGATGCCGCCGTGCCGATGTAGGTTGCCAGCCGCGCCACCACCGACAACAGCGCCAGCTGCACGAAGTCGCCCGACAGCGCCAGCACCAACGCGATTGCGGCCGGCACCACAATGGCCGCCACCGGGGTATGCCAGCGCGGGTGGACGCGCGCAAACAGTGCCGGGCCATAGCCATCGACCGCCAGAGCGTACAAATAGCGCGGCCCCATCAACACACTGTTGCCGATGTTGCCGAGGATCGACACTACCGCGCCAACGGTCAGCAGCAGCACGGCTGCCGGGCCGGCAATGCGGCCTGCGGCTTCGGCCAGCGGCGCGGTTGATGTCGCCAGATTCGGCAACGTGCCAAGTGCAACCGCCTGGATCGCAACATAAGTGAGCGTGACCACTGCGATCATGGTCAGCATCGCAAACGGCACATCGCGTTTCGGGTTTTTATACTCTGCGGCTGCGGCTGGGGTGTTCTCGAAGCCGGCGTAGGCGAACAGCAGCAGCAGTGCCGCTTCGGTGAGGTTGGCGCGAACCGGCACGGCCGAACCGCTGAGATTCCCCCAATCCATGTAGAACACGCCGACCGCGACGAAGATCAGCAACGGTGCCAATTTGGCCAACGTAAGCACCACCGCCATCTGCGCGCCGGACTTGACGCCGACGACATTGACCCAGGTGACCGCGCCGATGCCGAGCACGATCACCGCAGTGTGGGCCGGGCCGTGCGCCGCAGCCGGCCACAGCGCCGACATCGCCAGCGCCAGGCCGTTGGCCAGTGCGGCGATCGATGCGATGCGGGTCAGCCAGGCCATCCAGCCGACCTCAAAACCGATGAAGTCGCCGAACGCCTCGCGGGTGTACAGATACGCGCCGCCGGCCTGATCGAAATAGCTTGCCGCCTGCGCGTAACACAGCACTAGCAGCGAGGCCGCCAGCCCGGCCAGCAGCACCGCCCACAGGCTTGCCGGGCCGAGCAGCGCCGCCGCCGCTGCTGGCAACAGATAAATGCCACTGCCGATCACGTCATTGATCGACAGGCCGACGATTTGCCAGCGCGAGACCGCGCGAATCAGGGTCGGCGCGTTGTCAGTGGTTTGGCTCAATGTGTGCGGTCCTGCGAGCAACAATGGCGCACAGATTAACCGACATTCACGCCGGTTGGCCGCCGCCATCGACCGGCCGCTTGTGGCGTATGTAAAGCTGCTTGCGAACTTTCGCCACCACCTCACCATCGGCACCGTGAACGGCAACCTCGAACCAGTGCCTGACCCGCTCGCCGCGATCAGCTGCAGCACGCAGCGAGGCGAGCGTTTGCGCATCAAGCTGGAAGTCGGCGGTTACCGTGCCACGGCCGGGCTTGACGAACTCGATATGCGCGGCCTTGTCCCAGACGATGTAGTCGCTACCGAGCTGGTGCAACAACATCATCATGAAAAACGGATCGGTCATCGCAAACAGGCTGCCGCCGAAATGGCTGCCGACATAATTACGGTTGTACCAGCGCTGATGCAGTGCGACCCGCACCGTGCTGAAATCGTCCGCGATCCGCTGCACCCGAATGCCCGAGCAGGCAAACGGTGGCCACAGATTCATCAACAGCCGTAAACGCGATGCCTTCATCGTCAGAACAACAACGACGCCATCTTGCGCCGGTAGCGCGATACCAGTTCGGCATCCTCGAGGATCAGGAACGCATCGATCAGGGCTTTGCGCGGCAGGCCATCGGCATAGCTGCGATCACGGCTGAGCAGTTCGATCAGCTGATCCAGCCCGGCCTGCGGGTGCGCTGCGAGGATCAGGCGCACGCCGAGCAGGTGGCGTGCCTGCGCATCATCGGGATTGCTGGCGACGCGCGCTTCCAATGTCGCCAAGTCCGGTGCAGTGGCGACAAGCGCAGCAAACGCGAGGCGCGCGCGCGCCTTGCGGGCGCGATCATCGGTGCCCAGATTGGCGGGCAGGGCGTCGAGCAGACGCAGCGGTTCGTCGGTTTCGCCCAACCGCGTCAAGGCCAGCGCTAGGTCGAGCTTGAGTTCGTCATTGTCCGGCGACGCGGCGATTTCCGCGCGCAATCGCGTTGCGGCGGCTTGCGGCGTTTCTTCGGGCGCAGCAGTGTCATCTTCCGGGGCCGCGCGCGGCACGATGCCGTGCTTGCCGAGAAACTCGCGCAGCTTGGCTTCGGGCAATGCGCCGGGGAAACCATCGACCAGTTGCCCCTGTTTGACCAGCATCAGTGTCGGCACCGAGCGGATGCCCACCGCTGCTGCGAGTTGCTGCTCCTTGTCGACATCGACCTTGGCCAGCATGAACGCGCCGTGGTATTCAGCCACCAGTTTTTCCAGCATCGGGGTGAGTTGCTTGCACGGTTCACACCAGGTGGCCCAGAAATCCACCAGCACCGGCACCTTGACCGAGCGCATGATGACATCGCGCTCGAAGTCGGCTGCGGTGGTGTCGAAAATCAGGGATTCCGGCACAGGTGCCGCATTCGGCGCGAGGCCTGCGGTGTCGCCGGGTGTGATCAGGGTCATGGGATTTATCTCGATACGGGTAAAACACAGGACATGATGCCGTCGCCACCGATTTCAAGGCGGCGGCATGTGGGCAGGCGCAATGCTGTCGCGTCACTCTGCATCGCAGCCTACGGTCGCCCACAGGGTGGGCTCCTACAGGTGAGCGCAACCGCCTTTTTGTAGGAGCCCACCCTGTGGGCGACCGAGCGCAGCGAAGGCGGGACTGGCGAAGCCAGTGTTGCGCAGCAACCGACTGAGCAAGCGAACGCCATCGCAGCAAAGCGCCACTCAGGGCTGACGATAGACCACGCCATCCTTCATCACGAAATCGACCTGCTTCATCAGCGCGATGTCCTCGAGCGGATTGCCGGGAACCGCCACCAGATCGGCCAGCTTGCCGGCATCGAGGCTGCCCAGCTCATCCCAGCGGCCGAGCAGTTGCGCGGCATTGCGAGTGGCCGATTGCAGGGCTTCGTTGGCGGGCATGCCGGCCTCGGTCATTAGCTCGAACTCGCGTGCATTGTCGCCATGCGGGTAGACGCCGGCATCGGTACCGAAGGCGATCTTGACGCCCGCCTTGTAGGCGGCGGCAAACGTTTTCTGGATTTGCGGGCCAACGGCCAGTGCCTTGGGTCGCACGATCTCGGGGTAATAACCGGGCTTGGCGGCCATCTCGCCAACAAATACGCCGGCAAGGATGGTCGGTACGTACCAAGTGCCATTTTCTTTCATGAGCCTGCGGATTTCATCGTTCATGTAGGTGCCGTGCTCGATCGAGTCGACCCCGGCGATGACTGCGCGCTTCATGCCCTCGGCACCGTGCGCATGCACGGCTACCTTGTAACCGTAATCGTGTGCGGTCTGCACGATGGACACCACCTCATCGGCCATGAACTGCGGGTTGTCGCCGCTTTTGGCGAAACTGAGCACACCGCCGGTGGCGGTGATCTTGATCACGTCCGAACCATCCTTGTAGCGCTGGCGTACCGCACGGCGCGCCTCGATCGGGCCGCTGATGACGCCGTCTTCCGGGCCGGGATAACCGAACGCGTGCAGGATGTCGCGGTTGACGCCGTTGAGCGGGTCAGCATGGCCACCGGTGGTGGCGATGGATTTGCCGGCGGCGGTGATGCGCGGGCCACGCACCAGACCTTGATCGATCGCGTTGCGCAGTGACAGCGCCACATTGCCGCCGAGGTCGCGCACGCTGGTGAAACCGGCCAGCAAAGTTCGTTCGGCATAACCAACCGAGCGGAACGCAAAGTCTTCCGGGTTCAGGCGAAAGCCTTCCGAGTAGGCTTGGGCACTGGTCTGACTACCCAGATGCACATGCATGTCGATCAGGCCGGGCAGGCAGGTCTGTTGGCTGAGGTCGATGGCGGTGGCACCTTCGATGACGACGTTGCCGGCGTGCAATTCGCGGATGCGATTGCCCTCGATCACGACGGTGTGCGCGCCGAGCAACTTCGCGTTGGTGGCATCAAATACATGACCGCATTGCACCGCCGTCACTTCAGCAGCGGCAGCAGGCAGGCTCAGGGCAATGGCGGCGGCAATCAGCACAAGCTTGGGCATCGCGGTTCTCCAGCGGGGAATGAGGCAATATACATCGGTGCGTGTGCAGGTCGTTACTGCCAAGTCCTGATATTCGTACCACTTCTGGCGCCAGCAGGTTTCAGTGCGATAATCTGGCGCATTCCGAAACCCTGCCGAGTCCATGCAAGAAACCTATCAACCCCAGGCCATCGAGGCCGCCGCCCAGGCATTCTGGTCGTCGCAGCACGCATTTGAGGTCAAGGAAGACCCGTCACGCGAAAAGTTCTATTGCCTGTCGATGTTGCCGTACCCCTCGGGTGCGCTGCACATGGGGCATGTGCGCAACTACACCATCGGCGATGTGATCAGCCGCTTTCAGCGCATGCAGGGCAAGAATGTGTTGCAGCCGATGGGCTGGGATGCGTTCGGCCTGCCGGCGGAAAATGCAGCGATCAAGCACAAGACCGCGCCGGCGAAGTGGACCTACGCCAACATCGAGCACATGCGCGAGCAGTTGCAGTCGCTGGGCTACGCGATTGACTGGTCGCGTGAGTTTGCTACCTGTCGGCCGGATTATTACCAGCACGAGCAGCGCATGTTTGTGCGCCTGTTCAACAAGGGCTTGGTTTACCGCAAGCACTCGCAGGTCAATTGGGACCCGATCGATCAGACCGTGCTCGCCAACGAGCAGGTGATCGAAGGCCGCGGCTGGCGCTCGGGTGCGCTGGTGGAAAAGCGCGAGATTCCGCAATGGTTTCTCAAGATCACCGATTACGCGCAAGAACTGCTTGACGGCCTGGATCAGCTCGATGATTGGCCGGAGTCGGTCAAGACCATGCAGCGCAACTGGATCGGCCGCTCCGAGGGCCTGGAGATTGCGTTTGCGGTGGAAGACAGTGGCGAGACGGTGCGTGTGTTTACGACCCGCCCGGATACGCTGATGGGGGTGAGTTACATGGCGGTGGCGGCCGAGCACCCGCTGGCGCAGCGCGCCGCTGCGGGCAACTCCGAAGTGGCTGCGTTCGTGGCGGAATGCCAGCGCGGTGGTGTTTCCGCGTTGGAGCTCGAAACCCAGGACAAGAAGGGCGTTGCAACGGGGCTGTATGCGTTGCACCCGATCAGCGGCGAGCGGGTACCGATCTGGGTCGCCAATTTTGTGTTGATGGGCTACGGCACCGGTGCGGTGATGGCTGTGCCGGGGCACGATCAGCGCGATTTCGAGTTTGCACACGCTTACGGGCTGCCAATCAAGCAGGTGATTGCGATATCCCCTCTCCCGGAGGGAGATGGGAGTCAATTCGCTTACAACCCATCGGTGTGGCATGACTGGTACGCCGACAAGGCCCATCCGCAGATGCAGGTGGTCAATTCCGGCGCACTCGATGGTCTCGATTATCACGCGGCGTTCGACAAGACCGCCGAATTGCTCGGCGACAATGGCGAGCGCCGGGTCAATTTCCGCCTGCGCGATTGGGGTGTGAGCCGCCAGCGATATTGGGGTTGTCCGATTCCGATGATCCTGTGCCCGGTCTGTGGCGATGTGCCGGTACCCGAATCGCAGTTGCCGGTGGTATTGCCCGAGGACGTGGCGTTCATGGGCACCGGTTCGCCGATCAAGGCCGATCCGCAATGGCGCAAGACCACTTGCCCGAAGTGTGGTGGCGCGGCCGAGCGCGAAACCGACACCTTTGACACCTTCATGGAGTCGAGTTGGTACTACGCGCGCTACACCAGCCCGGGCGCTGCCGACATCATCGATGAGCGCGCCAATTACTGGTTGCCGGTGGATCAATACATCGGCGGCATTGAGCATGCGATTTTGCATTTGCTGTATTTCCGATTCTTCCACAAATTGCTGCGCGATACCGGCTTCGTGCATAGCGATGAACCGGTCAAGCGCTTGCTGTGTCAGGGCATGGTGGTGGCCGACACCTTTTATCGGCAGGGCGATGACGGCAGCCGCGAGTGGTTCAATCCGGCCGACATCGACATCAGCCGTGATGAGCGCGGCCGCGCCATCGGCGCGATGCTGCGCGCCGACGGCCAGCCGGTGGCGATCGGCGGCAGCGAGAAGATGGCCAAGTCCAAGAACAACGGTGTCGATCCGCAGAGCATGGTCGGCAAGTACGGTGCCGATACCGTGCGTCTGTTCTCGATGTTCGCTGCACCGCCCGAGCAAAGCCTGGAGTGGAATGAGGCCGGCGTCGAGGGCATGTCGCGATTCCTTCGCCGCCTGTGGGCACTGGTACACCGGCATGTGGCCGCTGGCGCTGTTCCGGCGCTCGACCCGGCCACCCTCAGTGCCGAACAAAAAGACATGCGCCGGCAGGTACACCAGACCATCGCCAAGGTAAGCGACGATGTCAGCCGGCGCTATACCTTCAATACCGCGATCGCCGCGATCATGGAACTGATGAACGCGCTGGCCAGGTTTGAAGATGCCAGTGCGCAGGGCAGGGCCGTGCTGCAAGAAGCGTGGGAAGCGGTGATCCGGATGCTCAATCCGATTACCCCTCATATCGCCCATGCGCTGCATCAGGCGCTTGGCCATGGTGAAACCCTGATTGATGACTTGCCTTGGCCCATTCACGATCCGGCGGCGTTGCAACGTGATTCGCTCACGCTGGCAGTGCAGGTCAATGGCAAACTGCGCGGCCAGATAGCGGTTTCCGTAGACGCTGCGCGCGAGCAAATCGAGCAACAGGCGATGACTGAGGAATCGGTTGTCCGTTTTCTGGAGGGGTTCACGGTGCGCAAGGTGATCGTGGTTCCGGGCAAAATCGTCAACATTGTCGTAGGCTAACGTAATGACAAGCCAACTGATTCGCTGCTCAAAACCCTCTTGTGTTCGCAGTACGCACGGATTCGCCAAGGTGGCTCTGCTGCTGTTGCTGGCTGGTCTAAGTGCATGCGGTTTCGCCCCGCGGCGCGAATTCGTGGTGCCGGCAGATCTGGGCGAAGTGCGCGTCGTTGGCACCGACTCCTTCAGCCGGTTGTCGGAGCGCCTGGCCGTCAACCTCAGCCGCGCTGGTGCGGTGCCGGCAGCCGAAGGAATGCCAGCCACCATCATTCGCATTAGTGCCGAGCGTTGGCATCAAGGGCCGTTGACGGTGGATGCAGCGGCACGGGTGCAGGAGTTTGTCATCAGCTACTCGGTGGATTTTGATGTCATTGCAGCCGATGGCAGTGTGCGCGTGCCCAAGCAGACGGTGGAATTGAGCCGTGATTTCACCTTTGATACCGCGCAGGCCATTGGTACGCCTGGCGAGGAGGAGGTGGTGCGTGACGAACTATCACGGGCGATGCCGGCGGCATTGATGCGGCGGTTGAGCCTACGCCTTGAAGCGGACTGATAATGTCGCTGACTCCTGAGCAATTGGCTGCGGAGCTCAAGGCGAAGCCGCTGCAGGCGATTTACCTGGTCGCCGGCGCGGAAACCCTGCGCGTGCAGGAAGCTGCCGATGCCATCCGCGCCCGTGCTCGCAGCGACGGCTTTGCCGAGCGGGTGGTGTATGACATCGACGAGCGTTTTGACTGGAATAGTATGAGTTACGAGCTCAGTGCGCCGAGTCTTTTTGCACCAAAGCGTTTGTTTGATTTGCGCCTGCCAACCGGCAAGCCGGGGCGCGAGGGTGCTCAGGCACTGGAAGGCCTGTGCGATGGCCTTGCTGCCGACAATCTGGTGCTGATCTGCGCCGGCGACTGGAGCAACAAGCACGGTGGCCGTTGGAGCGAGCGCATTGCCAAGGCGGGCCACGTGGTGCTGTGCCCGCAATTGCGTACCAATGAATTGCCAACATGGCTTGGGCAGCGGTTGGCGGCGCGTGGCCTGAGTGCCAGCCGCGAGGCGATCGACATCCTGGTTGAGCGGGTCGAGGGCAACCTGCTTGCCGCCGCACAGGAGGTCGATAAACTGGCTTTGCTTGCCCCCGGAGCGCGGCTTGATGCGCCAGCCATGGCGCAGGCGGTGGCTGATTCGGCGCGCTACAACGTATTCGGCCTGCTGGAATCGGCCTTGGCTGGCGAAGCCGCGCGGGCGTTGCGCATGAGTGCCAGCCTGTGTGCAGAGGGCGACTCGGTATTGGCATTGATGGGCTGGGTGGCAGCAGAGGTTCGCCGCATCGCCGCCTATGCCGCAGTGGCAGCCTCTGGCGGTGACGTGGGGGCTGCCATGCGTGCCGACCGGGTGTGGGAATCACGGCAGGCGCTGTATCGCCGTGCCTTGCAGCGCCACAGCGCATCGCACTGGGAACGCTTTGTTGGTCTGTGTGCGCAGATCGATCGCATCGCCAAGGGCCGCGCCGATGGTGACCCGTGGCAGGTGTTGGATCGCTTGCTTGCTGCAATCGCAGAGCCCAAGGCAAGCCGGCGGCTGCTCAGCCCATGTTGAGCCTGTTTTATGGTGGCACGTTCGACCCGGTGCATCTTGGCCATGTTGCATTGGCGCGTGCAGCGGTAGCCTCTCTGCGTGCCGAGGTTCGTCTGGTTCCGGCGGCCAATCCGCCACACCGTGATCTGCCCAGCGCCAGTGCCGAACACCGGGCGCGGATGTTGAGCTTGGCTATCGCGGGTGAACCGGGTCTGTGCGTTGATGAGCGTGAATTGCGTCGTGGCGGGCCGTCCTGGAGCGTACTGACGGCACTGGAGTTGCGTGAGCAACTCGGCGAACAGGCACCGCTGGGCATGTTGTTGGGTGCCGATGCTTTTCTCGGGCTGCCGTCCTGGCGGCTGTGGCGCGAATTGATCGCGCTGGTGCATCTTGTGGTGGCGGTGCGTCCGGGCTACCCGTTGGAGCAACTGCCCGAGCCGCTGGCGCAGGTGCTGGATGGGCATTGGAGTGAGCGGGGCGAGGACCTGCATCGGCTGCCAGCCGGGCGTGTATTCGTGCTCAGTGCCGGAAGCTACCCGCAGTCATCAACCCAGTTGCGGCAACGCTTGCGCGATGGCGGCGATTGGCAGTCGATGGTGCCGACCGCCGTTGCCGGCCATATCCGTGAAAATCATCTTTATGGCTGCTAGAAGCCTGTCGGACTTTACCTGGCACGGGCTGCAAATCCGTCTGCGCGGTGCATATTTCCGCCGAATCTTGGCCCGTAGCGGTGCTACGCGCCGGCGATCCGGCGAAAATCTGTCCTCGCGCAGCCAGATTTTCGCCTCGACCGGCAAAGCCCGACAGGCTCCTGGCATCCAGCTTCTTTCGCTCGTACCCAATTTCCTGAAGTCACTGGATCCCCGCCTGCGCGGGAATGACGAGTTGAGGGGGCTGGCTTAAGTGAGCGCCATTGGT
>JAUXUI010000080.1 GCA_030681035.1 Lysobacteraceae bacterium
GGACAATCCAATCGCACCGGTGGCAGCCGGAGTTCGTAGGATGGGTAGAGCGTAGCGAAACCCATCAAAAGATGAGTTCCCGAAATTGTTTGGCAATCCGCCATGCTTTCAAACCTGCGGCCGCTTGGGAGGCAAAAAGCAAGACCTGACCCCAACGCCCCGCAACATCGCGCCGGCAAGATCGACAATTGCGCCGCTGCTTGCATTCGTATATATTGCAAGCAATTACATCACATGAAGGTTTTGCAAGATGCCGTCCGTTACCGTCCGCAACGTGCCCGACGAAGTGCATCGGGCCATCCGCGTGCGAGCCGCTCAACACGGCCGCAGCATCGAGGCCGAAATGCGCGACATCCTGGAAACCGCGGTGAAGCCACCGGGCCGGATCAAGCTGGGGTCGCTGCTGTCGGAGATCGGACGAACGGTCAAGCTGACCGAGGACGAGTTCGCCATCTTCGAAAGCGTGCGCGACGCCACCACGGCCCGTTCAGCGACCTTTGAATGATCGTGCTTGATACAAACGTGATTTCCGAACCGCTGCGCCCATCGCCCGAGGCCCGCGTCGGTGCGTGGATCGACGCGCAACCATTGGAAACACTCTATCTGTCGGCAATGACAGTGGCCGAGCTGCGCGCAGGTGTCGCGTTGATGCCGGTTGGAAAGCGCCGGACGGCACTCCACGAGCACCTGGAAAGGCGCGTGCTGCCGATGTTCGTGGGTCGCGTGCTGCCATTCGATGTCGCTTGCACGAAGGCTTATGCCGACCTGATGGCGAGGGCTCGCAAAGCGGGTAGTGGGATCGGAACCGCCGACGCCTGCATCGCGGCGATCGCTCTTACCAACGGATTCATCGTCGCCACACGCGACGCAAGTCCGTTCCGCGCCGCCGGCCTGGACGTCATCGATCCCTGGCAGAACGCATAAGGCCCGATGCGCCCCGCAAGGGATTGCCGTGCGAATCGGCAGGTGCCTGCCTGCTGCAGGCAGGCGGCCCTCGCGATGGCGGTACCTGCCGTCATTGCCAGCGCGCAGCAATCCAGTGACGGTTGCCGGGTCGCGCGGGCAAAAGTCAAAACCTGACCCTGCGCCACGTGACCCTGCGCCACCTCGGGCCTTTGTGGGAGCGCGCCTGCGCGCGAAGCTTTTCGCCAGATTGTTCGCGGGCAGGCCCGCTCCCACAAAAGCACTGGACAATCCAATCGCACCGGTGGCAGCCGGAGTTCGTAGGATGGGTAGAGCGTAGCGAAACCCATCAAAAGATGAGTTCCCGAAATTGTTTGGCAATCCGCCATGCTTTCAAACCTGCGGCCGCTTGGGAGGCAAAAAGCA
>JAUXUI010000083.1 GCA_030681035.1 Lysobacteraceae bacterium
GGCTCCACAAAAAAGCGCAGACCGGCACCCTGTAGGAGCGCACCCTGTGCGCGACCAAAACCCGCGATCCACCACCTGTCGCCCACAGGGTGGGCTCCTACAGGTGCATGCAGCCGCTTTGCCGTAGCGCCCGGTACCCACAGGGTGGGCTCCACAAAAAAGCGCAGACCGGCACCCTGTAGGAGCGCACCCTGTGCGCGACCAAAACCCGCGATCCACCACCTGTCGCCCACAGGGTGGGCTCCTACAGGTGCACGCAGCCGCTTTGCCGTAGCGCCCGGAGCCACACGGTGCACTCCTGCCATGCCTGCTCCATCACTGCGGGCCGCCGAACCACCACAGGCACACGGCAAGCACCAGCAATACCGCGCCAATCAAGCGGCCATAAAGCACCTGCGACAACAACCGCTGCCAACCCGGAATACGCACCGGCCGATGCGCAAACTGTTCCAGCGGTTTCAACGCGCTCGGGCGGATTGCCAACAAGATACCCACTGCATAGGCCAGCAAGGCGCCAAAAAACAGCAGCGACTGAAACACATAGCCGAGGATCATCCGGGTGATCGAATCGGTGATCCCTGCAAACAACAATGCCTGCACTGCGTTGAATGAGTAGGCGAACACCAGAAAATACAGCATATAAATCGCGCCAAGCACCACGAACAAGCCCAGCAGCCGATGATGACGATAAAACCCGCGCTCCAGCGAGATACCGGGTGAACCGGTCGCTACCGCCTCATCGGCCAGAACCTGCATCCGCGCAACCAGCCACGCTGGCGCCCACAGCAGCAATACACCAGCACTGGCAATCAGTGCGGCAACCACTTTGGCGAACAGAACCAGTGCGCTCAGCAATACGCTCATCGTTGTCGCGCCATCTGAGTCATATCCCACATCGGCAGGAACACGCCCAGCGCCAGTATCAGCACCATCGCGCCAATCACCACGGTAAGAATGGGCTCGATTACCGCCGACAGATTGGCGATATCGTATTCGACCTCACGGTCATAGAAATCGGCGACATCGCGCATCATCACATCCACCCGTCCGGTCTCCTCGCCGACTGCAATCATCTGCAAGATCACCGGCGTGAAAATGCCGGTGTTTTCGGCGCTGCGCAGCAGGCTGTCGCCACGTTCGATGCTGGTACGCATCGCCACGATCTTGCCAATCAAATACGCGTTGTCAGAGGCGAAGGCCACTGCATTGATTGCCTGCGTGATCGGTACACCGGCACCCAGGGTGATGGCGAATGCGCGGGTGGCGCGGGCCAGGCTGGCACGCATCAGGATGTCGCCCACCTTGGGAATGCCCAGCTTGGTGCGATCCCACCAATAGCCGCCGGCCTCGGTAGTAATCCACCGTCGCAGCGTAAAAAAGGCCGCGATCAGCAACGCCGCGACCTGCCACCAGTACGCTGCCGCAAACTCGGAAAGTGCCAGGATCAGCTTGGTCGGCCACGGCAACTCCAACTGGGCCCCAGCGAACACCTTGGCAAACGCCGGGATCACCATCACCGTCAACACCCCGACGGCGATGATAATGGCGATGATGACAAAGCTGGGGTAACGCATCGCCGCCTTGATCCGGTCGATGGTGACCTTGTCGCGATCGAGGTACTCGTACATGTTGAGGAAGGCTTCGTCGGTGCGGCCGGTCAACTCGCCAACCCGCAGCATCGACAGGTACAGCGGGCTGAAGATGTCGGCATGCCGGGAAAAGCTGGCGGCCACGTCGTTGCCCGAATCGAGCGCGCCGATGATATCGGACAGCACATCGCGGAAGCGCACATTGGCGGTGGAATCGCGCAGCCGCGACAGCGACTGGATCACCGGCACGCCGGCATGCAGCAGGCTGTACATCTGCCGCGAAAACAGGATCAGTTCATTGATCCCGGGTTTGCGCGCCTGCAGGCGGTAAAGGATCGACTTGAGCGGATTGTACGGCTCGACATCCTCACGCACATCAACCGGAACCATCTTCCATTGCTGCAATTGCTCAAGCACCTGCTCGACATCGGCAGCCTCGATTCGACCATCCTGAACCTGGCCGGCAGCATCACACGCGCGGAAGTGATAGTGCGGCATCTCAGCTCTCGCTCAATTCGGCGACTACACGGCGCACTTCTTCCAGCGTGGTGATGCCTGCTGCGGCATAATCCAATGCGCCATCCATCAGCGAGTACATGTGCGCACTAGCCCGTGCTGCCGCTGCAAAGGCATCGAGATTGCCGTTGCGCAGCGCGGTCAACATGGCCGGATTAGGCTCAAGATATTCATACACACCGATACGGCCACTGTAACCGGTATGGTTGCAATGGCCGCATCCGGCACCAAGCTTGAGACTCATGTCGGACACAGTACGGCCCATCGCCTGCAACCAGATCGCATCCTGGGCGCTGGCTTCCACCGGCTCGGCGCAAATCGTGCAAATACGGCGAATCAGGCGCTGCGCAATGAGCGCACGCATTGCGGCTGCAACCAGATAACCTTCCGCGCCCATGTCGAGCAGGCGCGCGGCGGTGCTGACCGCATCGTTGGTGTGCAGGGTGGACAACACCAGGTGGCCGGTGATCGCGGCGCGCAGACCGATCTCCACGGTCTCCTGATCGCGCATTTCGCCAATCAGGATCACATCGGGGTCCTGCCGCAACGCGGTGCGCAGCACATTGCCGAACGTCAACCCGATCTTGGTGTTGACGTGTACCTGGTTGATCCGCTCCATGCGGTATTCAACCGGATCTTCAGCGGTGATGATCTTGCGCTCGGGCAGGTTGATTTCGCGCAGCGCCGCGTACAGAGTGGTGGTCTTGCCCGAACCGGTAGGCCCGGTAACCAGAATCAGGCCGTGCGGATGGTGCAACTGGTGGCGAAAGCGGGCGAGGATGTGCGGCGGCATGCCCAGCTTTTCCAACTGGTAGCGCGACGGGTCGTGTTCGAGCAGGCGCATCACCACCGACTCGCCGTGCTGGGTTGGCATGGTGGACAGGCGCACATCCAGGCTGGTGCCCTTGACCATCAGATTGAAGCGGCCATCCTGCGGCAGCCGGCGCTCGGAGATATCCACACTGGCCATCAATTTGACCCGCGACACCACCGACGGCGCAATGCGGCGATCCGGCACCACCTGTTCATGCAGCATGCCATCGATGCGCAGGCGGATGCGCAGCACGTGTTCGTCGGGCTCAATATGAATGTCGGAGGCACGGCGGGCGACCGCTTCTTCGAGCAGGCTATGCAGCAGACGCACTACCGGCGCATCGGCGGCATCATCCACCTTGAGCAGCCGATCAATGTCGTTTTCGTTGGCATCCTTGCCGATGTCGCGTGCCAGCGAGGCGATCTCGGAACTGTGCCGGTAGCTGTTGTCGAACACGCGCAGCATGTCGGCCTCGCGCACCAGCACAATATCGGCAGCGTGGCCGAGCAGGCGGCAGGCTTCATCATAGGCAAACAGGTCGGTCGGATCGGCCATGCCGATTAGTGATTGCTTGGGGCTGTTGTCGAGCAATATCACCCGATAGCGGCGCGCCAGTTGCTCGGGAATGGTGGTCACCACTTCCGGCTTGTAGCGGTAGTGGCTCAGGTCAATCACTTCCACGCCGAGCTGTTCTGCAAGCAGCGCCAGCAAGCGATCCTCACTGACAAAACCCAGTGCAATCAGGGTGCCGCCCAGTTTGCGGCCGCTGCGTTTTTGTTCATCCAGAGCGATCGCCAATTGCTCGCCGGTGATGACGCCTTGCTCGACCAACAGGTCGCCAAGACGAATCTTGCGTAGTGGCACTCGGCTCATTGCGACTCTCCGGAACTGAGCGCAGCGAGGCGCTGACGTACAAACTGCTCGGCTTTTTGATCAAGGCTACCGGCGTCCAGCGCGCCTTGATAGGCGACACGCGCAGCCACAGCATCGCCGCTATTGTCGAGCGCCACCGCCAAACCCAGCCACCACCGCGACTGCCCGGCATCGAGCGCAAGCAATCGGCGATACGCCAGCGCTGCATCGCTGTAGCGCCCGGCCTGTGCGGCCAATGCGCCAAACAAGGCTTGATGATTGGCATTGTCGGCCGAACCCTCGGTGCTGAGCACAGCGATGGCCTGCTCGCGTTGACCGCGGCCATCATGCAACCGCGCAAGCAGTTCAACCCATGCCGGTTGCCCGGGAACAGCGACCAAACCGTCGCGTAGTATCTGTATCGCCTGATCGGGGCGGCCAACGCGGGCCAGCAGACGCGCCAGCAATTCCCGGCCTTGGGCATGCGTGGGGTCGGTTTGCAGCAAGCGTTCCAGCTGTGCGATTGCCTCGCTCACCTGCCCGGCACGCTGCAAGCGCCAGGCGTCGGCATAAAGCGTGCTGGCATCGCGCTGCACCGAACCCAGCGGTGCGGCTTTGACGGCAACAGGTGATGGCGCGCGCGTTGTAGGATCTGGCGCTTCCGGCTGTGCGCTGCGCCTGGCAGGCACTGCTGCGACCGGCTTTGCAGCGCTGGCGGCCAGGTTGTCATCCGCAACCGCAGCCATGCGCGGCAGCAGGCGAATCACCCAACCTTGCGAGGTATCGGAACCCAGCACTGGCTGCAAGCTGACCTCGGCACGACCGGCCCAGTTGAAGCGCACATGCCAGCCTTCATCACGCGGCTCACTGTGCCATGCGGCAAGCAGTGGCGATGGCGACTCGATGGCCTCCGCCTGCGCCCCGGCCGCGAACAGACTGACCGTGCCATCCACCACATCAACGCGCAGCGGCGCCGCCAAGGCGGGCGCGAAACGCAGATTCAAGGTCAACGCCGGGCCTTTGGCTTCATCGATGCCGATCATTACCAGCCGGGGTGGTTGCGGTGGCACGGTATTGGCTTGCGGATCAGGCGCGGCCGCATTCGACGCATTGCCGGCAACACGGGCATCCGCCCCCGCTGTACCTGCAGAAACGGCACGCGAAAACGAATCACTGCGCAACAGTCCGTTCGGCCCCGTAAACGACAGATACAGGCCAACCGCCAGTGCAACCAATGCCAACGCATATGCTGGCAGCAGCCAGCGCATCCGATACCGGATATGTTCGTCGGTGCTGTCGTGGCTACCGCGGGTGCGCGCGTCGAGCGCATGCGGCACGCCATTGCCGGCAGCAGACGCAGTACCTTTTGCACCATTGGCCTGCTGCCCTTCGGCGCGCTTGCGCGCTTCCAGATCACGCAGCATGTCATTGATCAAACTCATCGCACCGACCTCACCATAGGGAAGCGCTGAACAAACCGTCGTTGCGAGACGCAAAGCGACGTGGCATACGATTCCGCATGGCCTTCAGGCCATAGCGGATCGGAGTCCTTTAGGGCATACGATTCCGCATGGCCTTCAGGCCATAGCGGATCGGAGTCCTTTAGGACAATCCAGAAA
>JAUXUI010000106.1 GCA_030681035.1 Lysobacteraceae bacterium
TGAAGGCCATGCGGAATCGTATGCCACGTCGCTTCGCTCCTCGCAATGACGGCTTGTTCAGAGTATCCCTGGCACCATCGGCGACACAGCTTCGGGTGCGCTCACAACTCATTACAGGCAGTTGAACTCATGTTGCAACAAGTACTGAAATCGTTGGCACTCGGTGAATTTGAAACGGCGGTTGCGCAGGCAACCGAGTTATTGAATCGCTACCCGGAAATGGCTGAAGCCCATCATTTGTTGGCGGTTGGCCATGGCGCGCTGGGCCGTCATGATCTGGCTCTGGCGAGCGTCGAACAGGCGATCGTGCTGGCGCCCGACAATTCCGTGTTTCATGTCACCAAGGGTTCGATCCAGGCGCGCAGCAGTGGCATCGATGTCGCCGAAGCAACCTTGCGCGGGGTCATTCACAATGATCCCAATGCATTCGCCGCTTATATCAGCCTGGCGCATCTGGCAATCGCCAGGGGAGATTTCACTGACGCACGTCAGCATATCAGTCGTGCCGAACGCATTGATGAAACCGCTGCTGATGTGCTGATTTTGCGTGGCATCGAAGCGCAAAGCCGCGGCAATCTGGATGAGGCGTCGGGTTTGTATTCGGCGGCGGTGCGCAAAGCCCCGTTCAGCGCACTCGCACACGCCAGCCTGGGCCTGTGTTTTCTGGCGCAGGGTTATCACGCTTTCGCCGAGCGGTCGTTGCAAACTGCCGTGCAAATGCAGCCGCGCAATCGCGGCTTGCGCTGGGCGCTGCTGCGAGCGCTGACCGAACAGGGCCACGCCGAGCAGGCATTGCAACAATTGGATGTTCTGGTGGAACAGGTGCCCACCGACCCGGTTGCTCTCAACTTGCGCGGCGAAGCACTGATGCAGGCGGGGCGTACCGAAGAGGCCGCCGCCGCCTATACGGCACTTTTGTTTCTGGTGCCAGATCACCCGCTCGCCATCACGAAGGCGGTGCAGGCCTATGTGGCGCTGGGTCGACAGCAAGATGCCGTTGACTTGCTGGAGCAGCGTTTGTCCAACCAGTCTGATCGCGATGATCTGTGGGCGTTGCGTCTTGGCATTGAGGAGTTTGACCTTGACGTAGCTGCAGGTATCACCGAGCGTTGGTTTGCAGCCAAGCCCAACAGCGCTGCAGCACTGGAGGCCATGGCGCAATTGGTTGAATTGCGTGGTCAGGCCGAACAGGCCGAGCACTATGCCGACAAGGCGCTGCAGCGCAACCCGGACTTGGTTGCCGCACAATTGGTAAAGCTGCGTGCCGAGTTGCGACAAAGCCCCAATCAAGCGATCAAGCGAACCACCCGGATGCTGGAGCAAGCGACGCAACCCGACGCGCGGCGCAGTATGCTGCATTGGCACGGCTTGGCGCTGGATGCCTGTGGCAAGCCCGAGCAGGCGCTGCGGGCATGGCGTGACATGTGGAAGCTCACCACGTCGGCGTTACCGCTGCCAAGCTCGCGGCCCGCTCCGGCCGAAGTCGTTGATGCCGGGCAGTCACCGGTCACCTTGGTATGGACCTTGCCGGGAACTCCAGCCGAACTGTTGATCACCCCAATGGCTTTTACCGCGTCGCATGTGGTGATGACGGATCGATTTTCCGATGCGCCGCGCCTTGATGGCATCGATCCCTTCAAGCAGGTGCCGTCGAATGAGGTCGCGTCAGGATCGCATGCTGCATGGAAGGCGGGTGTAGAGGCGCTTGGTTATGATCCAAACCGCATTATTGATTGGGTGCCGCATTGGGACGCAGCATTGCAGGCGCAATTCACCCATTCAAAATTGGTAGCGCTGCTCGCCGACCCACGCGACATGCTTCTCAACTGGCTCGCGTTTGGTTGCCCACAGCAATACGGCGTGGTTGACGTGGAGCATGCCGCATTGTGGTTGCACCATGTATTGCAGCCGCTTGTTGCTTTCCGTCAAGCTTGCCCCGAGCGGCTGTTGCTGCTGAGCAGTCACGACGTGGCATCTGATCGCAGCGGCACATTGGCAAGGATCAGTGCCTTTGCCGCCATTGAGTTTCGTGAGGAGGCAACCGCTGCACGTTCGTTGGCCTATGCCAGCGGCCGTGTGCGCTCCGGTTTTGAGCCGGGGCATTGGCGCGTATACGGGGAAGTTTTGGCACCGGCATTTGAAGGGCTGGCGGCACTGGCAGAAGCCTTGGGATTTGCCTGTGAATGATGCGGCTATCGAACCGTGACCATGCCATGGTGTTGCCGAGCAAGCCTTGTTGCGGCATGAGCAATGGCCGGAAGTGTTCACCGGCTGTTTACCTGGCTCAGTGTTGAGTCGGGTCGCGTCTTCGGGAGCAATATGCACAGCATCGCGAGTAAATCACGCAGGCAATGACCCATTGCCACTTTGGACAGGTATCAACCATGGCGATAGAAATTCCCGTCAAATCTTCCGTATTGGTTGATTATGGTCGTGCGAGAGTCACCAATGCCTCAGTCGGTGGCAGGCGTTTGCGTATCATCGATGATCTGCCGATTGAAGTCGTATCCTACGTAAAGGCACTTGATGGTGCCTCTTACACACGCACGGAACGGGCGCGCGATGACGTCAATCCGAGCTTTCGTCATCTCGTCAGTGAATTGCCGATCCAGGGTTTGCTTCGTGACCCGATTTACACGCTGACTGCGCGTGCTATCCAGGATTTTGCTGAGGGCCTGCCTTATCGACCCTATCGGGCTTATACCAACGCAGTGAGCTTTGGCGACGTACAACTTGCTCACACCGATGGCGCACCTGGGAGCAATGAGCTGACCAGCCTATGGTATTTGTGCGAGCGCTGGGAGCCCGATTGGGGTGGAGAGACGTTGTTTTATGATGGCGACACCGGTGTTGCTCTCGCTGTGCCCCCGCGGCCCGGGCGATTGGTGCTCTTTGATGGCGCCATCACACATGCTGGCAGAACGCCAAGCCGTGCCTGTTTCGAGGTGCGTTATACCTTTGCAATCAAATGGGAGCGGGTGCCCGTTCGCGCCTGATTTGTTCGCATTGTGGTGCTTGTGCGCCATGTCATTTGAGAGGAGTTTGCGATGTCGACCACTGCTGCGCCTGCCGATTCAAACAGCATTTCCCGTGCAAACAACGAGGCGCGCATTGATGCTTTGCTTGCAGTGCTGGAGGCAAACCCTGAGCGACATGATGTTGCGCTTGAGTTGGCGAAAACGCATTTTCAAGCAGGTTATCCACTGGATGCCACCAAGCTGCTTCATGGCCGCTGCTTGCAGGATCGCGCCTGTGGCGATGCGTTGCGTGAATATTTGATCGGCGAACGCCTTGATGAGCAAGCAATGAGTCTGATCGTCATGCGTCAGCAAACTGCGTCGGCGTCGGCGTGGATTGATCTGGCAATCCGCAAACATTATTCCCGTGATTTCCTTGGCGCACGCGATGCCTGCGAGCGAGCGCTGGCGTTGGTGCCAAACGAAGCGAGCGCCCATAACCATCGCGGCCGTGCCCTGTTCAACCTCGGTAGAGTGGAAGAGGCCAAGGCAGCGTTTGCGGCGGCACTGAGCAACGATCCGAGTTACGCGCAGGCGCAATGCAATCTCGGCCATGTCTTGCGGGCCGAAGGGCAGGCGGAACTCGCAGAACGGGCTTTTGCGGCTGCGCTGGCGTTGGCGCCGCGTTATCGCGCTGCTCAATCGGGGCTCGGCACAATCCTGTTTGCGCAAGGCCAACTGGAGCGTGCGTCGGCATGCTTCAACGCGGTGCTTGAAGACGCGCCGGCCGATATCCAGGCGCTGGTCCATGCCGGAATGTGTGCCCATGCCATGCGCGATACAAGTACCGCGCGTGCGCGCTATGAGGCCGCACACGCCGCTGACCCAAAAAACATTCAGGCGATGCGTTTTCTCGGCTTGCTTGGTGAAGAAGATTCGGATACTGACGTCGCTGTGGGTTGGTTTCGCAAAGCATTGGCAGTGGATCCGAGCGACGCCCAAACCTGGGGTGACCTGATCGCCTCGCTTGAACAAAGCAATCGCATCGAAGAAGCCGAAGCGGCGTTGACGCAAGCCAATGTTGCTTGCGCCAATCACCCCATCCTGGAGCTTGAGGCTGCGCGCCTCGCGCGGCGTCGCGGTGACGAGCCCGGCGCGCTGGCGCTGTTGCGCAAAGTTGATGCTGCAAAGCTCCCCCCGCAGCGGTGCCAGTTAAACCAGTTTGAGCTGGGGCAAGTGCTGGATAGAACAGGTGATTACGGCGCTGCCCTGGCTGCCTTTGCCAAGGGTAACGCCATGGCGGCCAGTAGCCCGCGTGCTCGCGGGTTGGATCATGGCTACTTCCCCAAACAAATTGCGGCGATAAGTGATTGGGTACGGCGCGGGGCGCCCATGCCAGCATCGGATCAAGACGAGGATCGGGGCGCCGACCTGTGTTTCTTGCTGGGTTTTGCCCGTTCCGGGACGACATTGCTTGACGTCATGCTTGCTGCGCACCCGCAGGTTATTTCTCTGGAAGAGCGCCCGACGATTGAATACGTCTGGAATTACCTGGGACAGACGAAGCAAGGCTACCCTGGCGCGCTCGAAGCGATGGGCCGCAGTGAGCGTGAAGATTGCCGCAGGATTTATCGTGATGCCTTGCGGCGCCACGCCGTGCCCGCCGGCACGGGGCGGTTGATTGTCGACAAGATGCCAATGCGCACTCCACATGTCGCATTGATCCATCGTTTGTTTCCTGGGGCGCGCATTGTATTTGCAGCGCGGCATCCAGCCGACGTGGTGCTCAGCAACTTCATGCAGAACTACACCCTGTCGGAAATCTACTGCCACTTCTTCACTCTCAGCGATAGCGCAAACATCTACCGGGCTGTGCTTGAGTTATGGCAATTGACGGTGCAACAGCTTGCTTTGCCATATCACATGCTGCGTTACGAAACGCTGCTTGCCGACCCGCGACAGACGATGCAGGCCTTATGTGCCTGGCTAAACCTCGACTTTGATGCCGCCATGCTTGACCATCGCGATGCGCTTTTGCAGCGAGACCGCATTCGAACCAACAGTTACCATCAGGTTGCCGAGGCGATCAACACGCGGGGCTTGGGTCGATGGGTTCACTACGCCGATGCCTTGAGACCGCTGCTGCCGGTGCTGGCCGATGCTTCTCACCTGCTGGGTTATTCACTTGACCCAGGATTGGCAACCGCGCAACGCGCTGCGGTTGGTGATGGCGGCGCTACCCATTCCGCCGTGTGATCGGTAGCACTGGCTTCGGGCATGCAAGCAGCAGTGTGCGTCGCTGGACTGTGACCGGGCTTTGGGGTTTCTACTGCCCCAGCCGGTACCAGCAAGTTTGTTGAAACGATCAAAGCGTTCCCCGCCGCGCGCCACAGCGGCCGCGATGCGACCAGTAGACGATTGATTCCACAGGATTTTCTGGCAGACAAGTCGCGTATTTCGTGCACTGGCGATGTGCTTGCAATCACCTGAGCAGACGGTTTGTCCGCCGGGGCGCGGACAAAGCACTTCCCATGACCGTAAAAATTGCGTTATCCTCGCCGGGCCGGGCTGTCTGGAGCAAACGCTCCACTGCCTCACGGCTTGTCCCGAAATCGAGAGTTTCCACTCTGAACGTTGGAGAGAACGTAATGACTAACATGAAGCATCTGCCCAACGCGATCCGTTTCGCGTTGTTTGCTGGCGCCTCGGCTGCTGCGGTGGGAGGCAATGCCTTCGCCCAAGAGCAAGCCAAGACGCTGGATCGCGTAGAAGTAACCGGTTCACGCATCAAACGTGTTGATACCGAAACCACCAGCCCGGTTACCCTGCTGACCCGTGTCGACATCGAACGCACCGGCCTGACGGATATCCGTGACATCCTTGACCGTCTGACCTCGTCGGATGGCGGTGGCTTGAGCACGGTGTCCACCCAGACCAATGGCAATGATGGCACCCAGACGATTTCGCTGCGTGGCCTCGGCTCGTCGCGTACACTGGTGTTGGTGGACGGCCATCGTTGGGCAACCACCGCAGGCGGCTCGGTTGATCTGACCAGCATCCCGACGGCCATTGTCGAGCGTATCGAAGTGCTGAAGGACGGCGCATCGGCGATCTACGGTTCGGATGCCATCGCCGGCGTGATCAACATCATCACCCGCCGCAACTTCGAAGGCATGCAGTTCCGCGCCCAGTACAGCGAAACCGAAGAAGGCGACGGCGCACAGGAGCAGTACAACCTCACCTGGGGTGCCAGCAGCGAGCGCACCAACGTTGTCATGAACATCGGTTTCCAAGGCCGTGATGGTATTGGCCAGGGTGATCGCGCACGTACGGCAACCCCCGTATTTGGTTGCATCGATCCTCCCGTGGCTTCCAACCCCGGCGCTTGCGGTTCCGGTTCGCCGGCCGGTGGCCGTTTCGTGGTTCCGGGCTTGGGCAACCAGTCCCTGATCCCGGGCCGTCCGGGTACCAGCGTGTCGGATTTCCGCCCGTTCACTTCGGCGGATCGCTTCAACTTCTCGCCGGTCAACTTCCTGCAACTGCCGGGTGATACCCGAAACCTGTTCGCCTCGGCGACGCACGACATCACCGACAACATCCGGGCGGTGGCCAAGTTCAACTACACCAAGCGCACTTCGGATAACCGGATTGCTCAGGTTCCGCTGTCGCTGGCCACCAATGGTTCCAGCGGCCCGCAGTGGGCGATTCCGATCACCGTCAACAACGTGTTCAACCCGTTTGGCGCGCAGATCGATTCGGGTGGCTTCCGCATGGTTGCCGCCGGCGGTCGCTTCAACCGGGCCGACGTCGATACCTACGCCACCAACGTGGGCTTGGAAGGCGCGTTCAACATCGGTGATCGTGGTTTCAACTGGGATGTGGGCTTGTCCTACAACGACACCCAGAACGATCAGCAGCAGGATAACCTGGTCAATCTGTTCAACCTGCGCCAGGCTCTGGGCCCGTCATTCCGTGATGGCAATAACGTGCTGCGCTGCGGCACCCCGGGTGCAGTGGTCGCTGGTTGTACTCCGTTCAACCTGTTTGGTGGCCCGGATTTGGGTGTTGGCGCGGGCGTGATCAGTGCGGCAGAGCAGCAGCGGATGCTGGATTTCGTCACCCATACTGCCAATTCGTTCCAGGGCAACACCTCCAACAACTACTATGCCAACCTGTCGGGTGACTTGTTCAACCTGCCCGGTGGCATGGTGCAGTTCGCTGCCGGCTACGAGTATCGCAAGGACGACACGTTCGACCAGCCCGACTCGTTGATCGTTGGCGGTGGTTCATCAACCAATTTCACTGAACCGACCAAGGGCCAAACCATCATCGAGGAGTTCTACGGCGAGTTGTCATTGCCGCTGCTCAGCGACATGATGTTTGCCAAGGAGCTCAACGTAACCTTGGCTGCGCGCAACACCAGCTTCGAGTCGCAGGGTGATGTCGGTAGTGGCTTTGTCAGCACCGATCTGGGTAGCACGACCAATTACAGCGTCGCGCTGCGTTGGAAGCCGATCGATGACCTGTTGATTCGTGCGTCATGGGGCGAGAGCTTCCGTGCACCGTCAGCGAGCGATCTGTTCTCGGGCGGTGGTGAAAACTTCCCGGGTGTATCTGACCCATGCCGGCAGCGTACAGGAAACATTCTTGGCTTTGATGGTTTGACTCCCGATCAGCAGGCGCGTTGCGTTGCTTTGGGTGTGCCGCAAGGCGGTTGGAACCAGGTCAACGCCCAGCAGCGCTCGCTGGTTGGCGGCAATGCCGATCTGACTCCGGAAGGTGGCGAGAACGTCAATATCGGCCTCGTCTACAACCCGAGCTGGTTGCCGGGCTTTGATCTGTCGGTAGACTACTGGCGTATCCGCATCGCCGACGCACTAACCTCATTTGGTGCCAACTTCATCGTGAATCAATGCATCACCGGCGCCGGTGGCAACGGTATTGACAGCTTCTGCTCGTTCATTACCCGCGCACCAGTCACCGGCGAAATCATCGATTTGCGCACTTCGCAATTCAACGCCAGTTCGTTCAAGACCGATGGTATCGACTTCAATCTCAACTACCGGTTCGAGACCGAGAACTTCGGTCGCTTCAGTTTTGCGTCCGAGACCACCTGGGTTAGCGATCTGACCACCCAGAACGACTTCCAGTCGGTGCCGGTTCAGTTCACTGGTTTGTACACGGGCAGCCCGAACTTTGAGTGGCGTTCCACCCTCGTCACCACCTGGAGCAAGGGTGATTTTGATGCCAGCTGGACAGTGCGTTTCAATAGCGAGTTGACCGAAGAAGATTGCGGCACGCTTCTTGTGTGTAATCGTGCAACATTTGACGCCGACGGAGATCTCATTGATGACGAGAATCACATTGGTGCTACGACGTATCATGATGTGAATGTTGGCTGGACCGCACCGTGGAAGGCACGGGTCTCTGTTGGTGTACGTAACTTGTTCAGCAAAGAGCCGCCGCTGGTCAGCAATGGCTTCGCAGGGAGTTTCGACGCGGCATATGATTCCCCGCAAAGTCAAACCTGGTTTGTGCAGTATCGTCAAGACTTCTGATCCCCAGCTATACGGGATCGTTGCTTGACAGAGCGATAATTGAGGGCCGCAGTGCAAGCTGCGGCCCTTTTTTTCGCACAATGAGAGCCCCAGGGCAGCATTCAGGGGCGCAAATCAGGTGAACTGTTTATTCGGTGCGTTACGCACGCCAACAACCGGGCGGCATGCCTGGCGGAGAACCCTGTGTCGACTGAAAAGTTATATGACGTGTTTTACCGCATCGCTCGCATCGGCGCATCGGAGCTAAGTGATGGCGGCGGCCCCTTGGGGTTTGACATCACGACCGCACTGGAGTTTGATTACATCATCCAGCGTTACCAGTGTGATGCCATCATCGAGACAGGCAGTAATTGCGGTGACAGCACCGAATATTTCGCGCGCGTCTATCCGCACCTATCGATTATTACCTGTGATGTTGTTGACAAATATGTAGATATCGCTCGACGTCGAGTCGGTCATCTGCCGCACTGCACCGTGCTAAAGGCAGACTCCCCAGACATGATCGCCAAGTACGCAGATGTTTTTCGTTGTCCGCTTTTTTTCCTTGATGCGCACTGGTACGAACCGTGGCCGCTGGAGCGTGAGTTGAGCCTGATCAAGCGCGGCATCATTTGTGTTGACGACTTTGATATCGGCCATCCACGATTCGGCTATGACGAGTACAAAGGGGTGAAGTGTGATGCCAAGCTTCTTGCGCCGTTTCGCGACAAGTACCCAGTGCATTACACCAACAACCCAGATGCATTGCATGAGCTACCCTGTCTGCAGGTCGGAAGACGTGGTGGGAAGGCCTATTTGTTGGCTGATCAGTCGATCGACTATCTGCAACACCATCGATATTTTCGACAGCATGTCACGCCGGCTGCGCAATGACGTGTTGTGGATGATCATCACCCCAACAACAGCAACGAACCCAAGCCAAGAAACGCGAGAAACCCGATCACGTCAGTCACCGTGGTCAGCACCACGGTGCCGGCCAAGGCGGGGTCGATGCCCATGCGCTTGAGGGTGAGTGGCACCAGCACGCCGGCACCGGCGGCAACGACCAGATTGATGACCAGTGCCGCGAAGATGACGACGCCAATGCCAATGCCCTGAAACCAGATTGCTGCTGCGATGCCGGTTACCGCGCCCCAAAGCAGGCCGTTGAACAAGGCGACCAGCAGTTCCTTGGTCAACAGCGCGCGCAGGTTGGAGCTGCCGATCTGGCCCAGTGCCAGGCCGCGCACCATCAAGGTGAGTACCTGGGTGCCGGCATTACCACCCATGCCGGCAACAATCGGCATCAGTACCGCCAGCGCAACCACCTGTTGCAGCGTGGCCTCGAACCGGCCAATCACCGCCGCCGCGAGAAAGGCAGTGATCAGGTTGATGCCGAGCCACAACGCGCGGCGTTTAACCGCGCGCCGTACCGGGCTGAACATGTCTTCCTCGTCATCAAGGCCGGCCGCGCCAAGGGTCTGGTGCTCGGCCTGTTCGCGGATGATGTCGACCACGTCATCGATGGTGATGCGGCCGAGCAGAATGTTGCTGGCATCCACCACTGGCGCACTGACCCAGTCGTGGTCGGAAAACTGGTTGGCTACTTCATTGGCGGATGTTCCCGCAGAAATCGCCGGTTGTTCATCGTCGATCAATTCGTTGATCGGTGTGTTCGGCTCGTGCGTCAACAGCGAGGTAACTGCCAGGCGGCCGATGTACTGATGGCGGCGGCTGACCACGAACAGATGATCGGTATGCTCCGGCATTTCACCGCGCAGGCGCAGGTAGCGCAGCACCACATCGAGGGTGACATCGGCGCGTACCGTGATCACGTCCGGGTTCATCAGGCGGCCGGCGGTGTCCTCCGGATACGACAACGCCTGCTCAAGCCGTTCGCGGTTTTCGCGATCCATCGACTTGAGCACTTCCTCGATGACCGTGTCGGGCAAGTCTTCGACCAGATCGGCGAGATCATCGATGTCGAGGTCTTCTACCGCTGCGATGATTTCATCGGGGTCCATGTCTGCCAGCAGGCTTTCACGAACTTCTTCGCCGACATGCAGCAGCACCTCACCGTCATCATCGGCATCCACCAGGCCCCACACCACCGCGCGTCGTGCTGGCGGTAACGATTCGAGCAGGTTGCCGATCTCTGCCGGTGACAGGGTGTTGACCAAACGCCGTACCGGGCCAAGACGACCGGAATCCAGCGCCTGCGACAGGAGCTTGAGCTGGCGTGTGGTCTTGTCGTGGCGAACGGCTTCAGCCATGCCCGGCTCCCGGTAGGTACACGATGCCATTCGTTGCGAGCGGCAACCGCGCTTGCATTATCCGGGTATGGCGGGGATACGCAAAGCTGCGCGTGGTCGCCCACAGGGTGGGCTCCTACAGTAATGCTTGAAGGCGTTTGTGGGAGCGCGCCTTGCGCGCGAAACTGTCGCACGGTTGTTCGCCGGCAGGCCGGCTCCCACAGCAGCACGGATTGGCACCAGTAAGTAGGATGGGTAGAGCGCAGCGAAACCCATCACACCCTGCAACAGCGATGGGTTTCGCTGCGCTCTACCCATCCTACGTGGGGATCGTGGTTACGCGATCAGGTCAGCAATCCCGTCACCACCGGCAATTACAACCAGCCCCGCCAGAATGCAAGCACAGTAAACCCCATCCACAGCAGGCCGGTGGTGCGCCGCACCCGCTGGGTATCGTGGGCGATATGCGGCAACAGCAACGGCAGCAGATGTTCAGCCAGGATTTCGCCGCCATCGCCGAACACCACGTAGGCGGTCAGAGCACATGACAACAAATAGACGAACAGCATCTCAGCGTTGCCGTGGCCAGGCGGCGATGAACGCCGCGAATGCACCAGCACCGAGCAGCCATGCCGCCAGCGGAATCCCGGCATAGCGCACACCGCCCGCTTCCAGCCCATGCAACACCGTCGCCATGATGCCCAGCGCGGCACCGAGGATGGCAAACACCGTGCGTCGTTGACCGCTGCGGGTAACGCTGGCCAGTTCGGCCAGGTCTTCTGAACGCAACCGCAAGGTGGCGTCGCCACGCACGGCTTGCTGCAAATAACTGTGTACCAGCTCGGGCATGTGCGGTGCGGCTTTCAACCAGCCCGGCAACTGCGCGCGCAGGCGTTTGGCGATCGCGCGCGGCCGCCGCTGTTCACGCAGAATGTCGGCAAGCACTGGTTGTGCCACCGCCCATAGATCCAGTTGCGGATCAAGCGTTCGGCCAAGGCCTTCGATATTGAGCAGGGTCTTTTGCAGCAGGATCAACTGCGGCTGGATGGTGAGCTGGTTCTTGCGCGCCATCTGGAAGATTTTCAGCAGCACTTCGCCCAGCGCGATCTCGCTCAGCGGCCGGCTGAAGTAAGGCTCGCACACGGTGCGCACGTCGGCGGTGAGTTCTTCCAGATCGAGCGTTGCCGGCATCCAGCCGGCATCGATATGCAACTGCGCGATGCGTTGATAGTCGCGCGCGAACATGGCGGTAAAGTTTTCCGCCAGATAAAACCGATCGGTCTCCGACAGCGAGCCGACGATGCCGAAATCCAGTGCAATGAAGCGCGGGTTTTCAATCTGGCTGGTATCGATCCAGATATTGCCCGGATGCGCATCGGCATGGAAAAAATTGTCGCGGAAGACCTGGGTGTAGAACACGCGCACACCCTTGGCCGCAAGCCGATGCGGGTCGATGCCGGCGGCACGGATGGCCACTACGTCGTCGGCGCGGATGCCGTGTACGCGTTCCAGGGTGAGTACGCGCTCGCTGCTGTGGCTCCAGAACACCTCGGGCAAGTACAGATCTGGCGAATCCGCGAAATTGCGCCGCAGCAAACTGGCATTGGCGCCTTCGCGCTGCAGGTCGATCTCGTGGCGCAATGCGCGCTCGAGTTCGGCCACCACATCAAGCGGGCGAATGCGGGCGGCCTCGGGGTGTACCCGATCCACCGCGCGCGCCAGCAAGCGCAGCAGGTCCAGATCGTCGCTGATGCGTTTGGCAACGCCGGGGCGTAGCACTTTAACCACCACTTCGCGGCCATCGTGCAGGGTGGCGGCGTGTACCTGTGCAATCGAGGCCGACGCCAGCGGTGTGCGTTCGAAACGCGCAAACAGCTCCGCCATCGGCTTGCCCAGCGCCGCTTGCACCTCGGCTTCAGCCTGCTCGCCGGGGAACGGCGCAACCCGGTCCTGCAACAGTGCCAGCGCGTCGGCAATGTCGGCCGGCAACAGATCGCGGCGGGTAGAGAGCACCTGTCCGAACTTCACAAACAGCGGGCCAAGCTCCTGCAACGCAAGGCGCAGGCGTTCGCCGCGCGAAGCGTCGGCCTCGTCGGGCCGAGCCGAAACGAATGGCCGCAACAACCGGGTTGCCGGTGCCAGCGCGGTGTGCTCGAGAAACGTGTCGAGCCGATGGCGCAGTGCGATTCGGGCGATGCGAAACGCGCGCGATAGCGTGCTCACGAATCGGCCCCCGGCACGCTGGATTGCAGTTGCTCGATCCGTGCAGCGATGCGGTCCACCTGGTCGCGCACGTTATCGACGTCATCGTGGAAGCTGTCCAGCTCCATCTTGGAGGCGATATCGCGCGATTCTTCAGTGAGGTATTCGGCGCTGTCGCGGGCCAAGGTTTTGGCGTGCGCCAGGCCGGCGCGCAGGCCCTCGCGCAGCACCCGTGCGATCTGCACCCCCAACACCTCGCCGAACACATCGGCAAAGGGTTTGTCCCAATCGGGGTCGAAGCGCTGTGCCAGTTGCTGCAACTCGCGCGCCAGTTCGGCGTCGCCAGCCAGCTTGATGCGGCCGGGCGCGGTTGCGCCACCGCGCGCAAACGGCAGTTGCGCCAGCAGGCCGGCAAGGGTGGCCTTCACCGCCAGATCAGGCTCGGGCTCGTGCTGCGCCGGTCCGACCTTCAAGCCGCCATCCACCACCGTCAGCGCCAAGGCAACGGCGGGTGCCTGCAAACTCAGGGTGATGCGGCGGCCATCGAGCTTGCGCAGGGACGTTTGGGTATCGGGGTCGAGTGCCAGTACATGCGCAAGCGCGCGCTCCAGCGCGCGGCCGGCGAGGGGCTTGAGGTTATCCAGTGGCGAACTGCGGGTGTCGGTCATCCGCGCATTGTAATGCACCGGATCGCACCGGACTTTTGTGACGTCCGTACGTAGGATGGGTAGAGCGCAGCGAAACCCATCGCCGCGTTATATCGATGGGTTTCGCTGCGCTCTACCCATCCTACGGCCTACTGCGCCAAGCGGCTGAACCCCTCATCAAGGGAAATACGTGGGTGGTAGCCAAAGTCGCGCTCGGCAGCGCTAATGTCGTACCAGTGCGGTGTCGCCAATTGCTCCGCGAGGAAGCGGGTTAGCGGCGGTTCACCGCGCAGTGGCAGGCTGCGCCAAGCCAATTCACATGCCGCGCCGATGCCATAGGCGAGGCGATAGGGGATTGAAGCGCTCACCTGTGGGGCATCGGCAGCGCACAGCAAGGCGTTGACGATGTCACGCAATGGCCGTGGTTCACCGTTGGAAATGAAGTAGGCCTTGCCGGAGCACGCACTGCCGGGCCACAGGTGATCGAAGGCATCGACATGCGCCTGCGCGGCGTTGTCAACATACGTGGTATCGATCCGGTTGCCGCCGCCGTCAATCAATCGCAAGCGGCCGGCGCGGGCACGCGCGACGAGCCCCGGCAGCAGATGCGGATCGCCCGGCCCCCAAATCAGCCGTGGGCGTAGGGCGATGGTCGCCAGGGTGACACCGTTTGCAGCCAGCACGGCGCGTTCGGCAATCGCCTTGGTGGTTGGGTACGCGGCGCGAAACGGATCGCCGTACGGCGTGTCGATTTCGTTGCCGCCTTCCACCGCATGCCCGGCACGATGGGTGACGCTGGGTGTGGAGGTGTACACCAAACGTGCGATGCCCTGTGCCCGGCAGGCATCGAGCACATTTTGCGTGCCGATGACATTGGCGCAGTGATAATCCGCATACGCGCCCCAGGCACCTGCCTTGGCGGCGTTGTGAAACACCGCGTCGCGGCTGGCACATGCGGCGCGCACTGCCTCGGCATTGGCAAGGTCGCCGTGAATCTGGGTGACGCCGATCATGTCCAGTGCCGGATGTGCCTGCCGTGAAAAGCTGCTGACCCGGTAGCCACGAGCGATCAGCAGACGGCAGATCGACTGACCGAGAAAACCGCCACCGCCGGTAACCAGAATGTTCATGGTGTTTCGCTTCTCGCGCTTACGGTTCGATGGCTGCGTCGCGCAATTGCCACAGCAATCGGTATTTACGAAACACATAGCGGCTGTGCAGGTAATGGTAGGTTGCGCCAGCCCGACCATCGAGAAATCCGGCGCGAAACACATAACTTTTCAGCCAGTACGCACCAGCATGCAGCCATGCGTCGATCCAGAAGCCGCGCACACCCTGGGCGTGGCGCTGCCGTGCAAACAGTTCGGCGTAACCATCGAGCTTGGTTTCGTACTCCGCCTGGTTGCGGGCGGTATCGTGTTCGATCCGCGCCGGCAGGCGTAGTACTTTCTTGCCACGCCGATCCAGGCTTTCGTGTACCCGAGCCGGCAGGTAGCGGCAATTGGCGCGGAACAGCCGCTCGACCGCCTCATTGCCCCAGCCACCATGACGCAGGCTGCGACCAAGAAAGCGGGTGCGTCGCAGCAAGCGCCAGATATCGGCACGCTCGATCAACGCGCTGCCGTCCGGGCGGCGTTCGAACAATTCACGCACCCGCCGTGCGCCGCTGGGTACCAACCACTCATCGGCATCGAGCAGCAGCACCCATGGCTGGGTGGCACGCGATACCGCGACATTTTTCTGGCTGGAAAATCCCAGCCATTCCTGATGTTCCACGCGGGCACCGGCCGCGCGCGCGCGCGCCACGGTATCGTCGGTCGAGCCCGAGTCGAGCACCACCACTTCAGCGCACAGGCCGGCAAGTGATCGCACGCAGCGCTCGATGCGGTCCGCTTCATTTTTGGCGATCACCACGCCGGAAATCGGCAGTGACCGCTCCGTACCCGTAACACCCATAAACACTCCGAAGCACTACGCTAGAATAGCGCACACATCAGGCGCTGGCCTGACAATGTCTGTCGCTTCTCAGGGGGGACGCATGAAGATTTTGATTCTTGGCGCAGGGCAGGTCGGTTCGTCAGTCGCCGCCGCGCTGGCATCGGAAAACAACGACATCACCGTGGTCGATACCGACACCGCGCGGCTGCGCGACCTGTCCGAACGGCTCGATATCCGTACCGTGGTCGGCCACGCATCGCTGCCCAGCGTGCTCGGCCAGGCCGGTGCCGAGGATGCGGAATTGCTGGTGGCGGTCACTTCCAGCGATGAGGTGAATCTGGTTGCCTGCGATGTCGCGCGGCGTCGCTTTCGCACCCCGGCGCGGGTGGCGCGGGTGCGCGAGGCCGAGTACCTGCAACTGGATGGGCTGACCCAGGGCGAGAACGCGGCGGTCAGTGCCGCGATCAGCCCGGAGCACCTGGTGTGCCGCCATGTCGAGCGCTTGATCGAACATCCGGGCGCCTTGCAGGTGCTCGATTTTGCCGACGGCCGCGCGCAGTTGGTGGCGGTGCGCGCGGTGCCCGGCGGTGCCCTGGTCGGGCACCAGATCAAGGAGCTGCGCAATCACCTGCCGTCCGGCGTCGATGCCCGGGTGGCGGCGATCTACCGCGGTAGCCGCGCGGTGAAGCCCGAAGGCACCACCGTGATCGAGGCCAACGACGAGGTGTTTTTTCTCGCCGACCGGCGCGATATTCTGACGGTGATGAACGAGCTGCGGCGGGTTGAGCACAAACGCACCCGGCGCGTATTCATTGCCGGTGGCGGCAATATCGGCCGCGCCCTGGCGCGCAGCCTGGAAAGCCGCTACGCGGTGAAGGTGCTGGAGCGTTCACGCGAGCGCGCCAAGTACATCGCCGAAGACTTGGCCAATACCATCGTGTTGACCGGCGATGCCGCCGACGAGGATTTGCTGCGCGAGGAGAACATCGATCAGACCGATGTCTACTGCGCGCTGACCAACGACGACGAAGCCAATATCCTGTCGGCGATGCTGGCCAAGCGGCTGGGTTGTTCGCGGGTCATTTCGTTGATCAACCGGGCGGCTTACGCCGAGCTGGTGCAGGGCGGCCCGATCGATATCGCGGTGAGCCCGCAACAGGTCACCTTGGGCGCGTTGTTGGCGCATATCCGCGAAGGTTCGCCGGCGCGGGTGCATTCACTGCGGCGCGGTGCCGCCGAGGCGATCGAAGCGGTGGCGCGTGGCGACGGCCGTACCTCGCGCATTATTGGCCGAACCGTGGATGAGCTCGATCTGCCTGAAACCGCTACCATCGGTGGCATTGTGCGTGGTGAAAAGCTGCTGATCGCGCATCACGATGTGGTGATCGAGCCCGAAGATCACCTGATCGTGTTCTTGATGGACAAGCGCCAGTTGCCGGAAGTGAGCGCGCTGTTTCAGGCTGGTGCGACGTGGCTTTGAAGCGCGCTGCACGGCGCTTTCAGGCGATCCAGCGGATTCTGGGCGCGCTGGTGGGCCTGACTTCGCTGATTTCAGTGCCGCCGTTGCTGATTGCATTGGTACTCGCCGAACCCAGTGCGACGGCATTTCTCGACAGCTTTTTGTTGGCGCTGGTGATCGGGTTTGCCATGTGGTTTCCGGTACGCCATGTCGATTACGACCTGCGCCTGCGCGATGGTTTTTTCATCGTCACCATGACCTGGGTGGTGGTCGGGCTGGTTACCGCCATTCCGTTCGTGCTGACCGCGCCGCATCTGTCGTACACCGACGCGGTGTTCGAGGCGGTATCCGGCATCACCACCACCGGCGCCACGGTCATCGTTGGTCTTGACGAGTTGCCGCGCAGCGTACTGTTTTTTCGCCAGTCGCTGAACTTCATTGGCGGCATGGGTATCGTGATTCTGGCGGTAGCGATCCTGCCGATGTTGCGTGTCGGCGGCATGCAATTGTTTCGCGCCGAGAGCACCGGCCCGCAGAAGGACTCCAAACTTACCCCGCGTATTGCTGATACCGCCAAGGCGCTGTGGGCGGTGTATGCGGCGCTCAACGTGCTGTGCGCACTGGCCTACTGGGCTGCCGGCATGAGTTTTTTTGATGCGGTCGGTCACGCAATGGCGACCATGGCCACCGGTGGTTTTTCCACCCATGACGCCAGTTTTGGCTACTGGAATTCGCCCGTTCTCGATGTCATTGCGATTGTGTTCATGGCCATGGGTGGCATCAACTTCGGCCTGCATTTCTATGCCTGGAAGCGTGCCACCACCGCGCACTATGTAACCGATTCGGAGTTGCGTTCCTATCTGACGATCATGCTCGTTGTGTCGTTGGCAGTGACTGCTGCGTTGTTGTTTGGCAATGCTTTTGACAGTTTCCCTACTGCGCTGCGCCACGGCGTGTTTCAAACGGTGTCGAACATGACCACGACCGGCTTTGGCACCACCGGATTTTCCGGTTGGCCGCTGTATGCGCCACTGCTGTTGATCATGGTGAGTTTTGTCGGCGGTTCGGCCGGATCGACTGCGGGCGGGATGAAAGTAGCGCGCGTGATGATGGTGGTGCGTCAGGGGCTGCGCGAAGTGAAGCAACTGGTGCATCCCAAGGGTCAGTTTCTGGTCAAGATTGGCGGCAAACGGGTCAGCGAAAGCATCGTGCTTTCGGTCAGCGGATTTTGCACTTTGTACATCTTGAGTTTTCTGCTGATGACCTTGCTGTTTGCAGCAACCGGTGTCGATGTGGTCACTGCCTTTTCAGCAACGGCCGCGACCATGAACAATCTGGGCCCTGGCCTTGGTGGCGTGGCGGCAAACTTCCGCGACATGAGCGACCTGAGTATCTGGGTCAGCAGTTTTGCGATGGTGCTCGGCCGGCTGGAGGTGTTCAGCGTGCTGGTGTTGTTCAGTCCGCATTTTTGGCGCGAGTAGATCGTGTCGATGCGTTTGGGATGGTCTGAACAAAGCCGATTCGACGTCATTGCGAGCGGCCGCTCCAGCGCATCCATGCGCTCGCGGCACTTGCACATCCATGTGCAGCGCAGCGAAGCAATCCAGCGTCTCGATTCTCTCAGCACTTCTGGATTGCCACGTCGCTCCGCTCCTCTCCATGAACCGCCGCTGGTTCCCGCCGCACAGCAACAGGCAGTGCGCAATGCAAGCTCCCTCCCTTTCGCTGCAAGCGAAGGGGAGGGTTGGGGAGGGGTGAATACTTGCGACAGACTTCCAACAGCAACCCCCTCCCAACCTCCCCCTGCGATGCTGCGCACCGCAAGGGGAGGAGTTGATGCGGGCGCTGTGGCGGGCAGTGTGCCGGCGCGGGCGGGCGCTCGCACAATTGCACTCGCAGCACCGGTTCATGGTCTGTGTGCAGTTCCAGCCACACCGAAACAGGCGGCTCGCAAAGACAGCATGCCAGCGCTTCACTGGTAACACCATGCGGCAATTTCCGACGAGGCGGGCACAATGGGTTTTTGGCTGATCTACCTTGCATTCGGTGCAGCAGCCGGCATACTCGCCGGCCTGCTCGGCGTTGGTGGCGGGCTGGTGCTGGTTGCAGCGCTGGCCTGGGTGTTGCCGTATCAGGGCTTCGCCGACGACGCGGTGATGCATGTGGCGCTGGCAACCTCGCTGGCCAGCATCATCCTGACCGGATTGTCGTCGGCGCGTGCGCACCATCGTCGCGGCAGCGTCGGTTGGGGCATGGTGGCGTGGCTGCTGCCGGGCCTGTTGCTGGGCGCGTGGTTCGGGGTGGATCTGGCGGTGGCGCTGGCGGGCGACACCTTGCGCTGGGTGGTGGCCGGGTATTGCTATCTCGCCGCCGCGCAGTTGGCTTTCGCGCGGCCTCGGCCGTTGCGCGCTCATGATGACGATCCGCATGGCGCCGCGTTGAGTATGGCCGGTGTGGGCATTGGTGCGGTGTCGGCGGTGGTGGGAATCGGCGGTGGCAGCATGACGGTACCGTTGCTGGTCTGGCGCGGTGTGGATGCTGTGCGCGCGGTGGGCACCTCCAGCGCCTGCGGTGTCGCCATCGCGATCGCCAGTGCCGCCGGTTACGGACTGCACGCACCCGATACGGTGTTTCCCGCCGGCAGCGTCGGCTATGTGTTCGTGCCGGCGGCGCTGGTGATTGCGCTGGCCTCGGTCAGCATGGCGCCGCTGGGTGTGCGGCTGGCGCATTGGCTCAGTGGCCATGCACTAAAACGCGTGTTTGCCGGGTTTCTGGTGCTGGTGGGCAGTTCGCTTTTGTTGGGCTGATTGCTGCATCACAATACGAGCTGGCAGCGTGTCGGACTTGACCGATTGCAGTGAGGGAAAGCCGGACCTTCGCTTTGCTCGGTCGCCCACAGGGTGGGCTCCTACAAAAAAGCGGAAACCTGCCCCTGTAGAGCAAATGTGTTGCACGCCGGTGCGAGCCAGTGCTTCTGTGGGAGCCGGCCTGCCGGCGAACGAACTGGCGAAAGAGCTTCGCGCGCAGAGCCTGCCCCCAGACTTGATCTGGGGCGCGCTCCCACGAAAGCGGTGAACGCTCCCTG
>JAUXUI010000113.1 GCA_030681035.1 Lysobacteraceae bacterium
AACAAACAGGGCGTGCAGCTTGGGCAGTGACATAAGGTCTTCAGTGAGCAAAAATTTCTCACTGCCGACCGCTTTTATTTCTGCAATGTCAAGCGTTATTTTGACTTATTTTCGAATGACCCTTAACTTGGGTGGATTGACTGTTGACGGCCCGCGATAATGATTTGCCGGTAGTCTCCAGGCCATTTGTGCTGATTCAATCACACGATGCCAGCATGCCGGACGGCATGGTGGTGCGCCTGCCCATCTTTTCAGCAGGGATGCTGCCAAAAGATGTCGAGCAGCGTCGGCAACGCGATATCGGTAGTCTGGCGATGTCGATCCGTCTGTCGGCCCTGGTTGGAAAGGTGCTTGCCGATGAGCCGGAACCCCGCTTGCGGGTATGGGTCGAAGATGTCACCGATGGCGGCGCGCTGCTGCTGTTTTCGTCGCGCGATAGCGATCAGGCCGTTGGTACGACATTCCAGCGCGAGCTGGATTTTGGCGGCAGGCTATGGCAAGTGCATGTTGCGCTGGGCAAACAATCCGGCACGATGTTGCTATGGCCGTGGCTGACCTTTGCGGTTGGTTTGCTGCTGACCGCGATGTTGACTCTGTTGATATGGGTAACGCTCAATACGCGCTATCGTGCGGAGTCGCTGGCGCATGGTCTTTCACGGCAGTCGCGTGAAAGCGAATACCGGTTTCGCGCGCTCAATGAGCTTTTGCCGGCGTTGGTTGCGCTGGTGCGGGCTTCCGACGGCGGTATCGTGTATATCAATCGTGCGGCGCGCTCGTTGTTGGGCATGGAGTCGATCGAGTCGTACCGGCTCGACAGCATCATTTCTGATGTGCGTATCCGCTCCTCGCTCGTTCGCGTTGCCGGTGGCGGTTCGCCACTGGTGAATGAAGTAGTGCAGTTGCAAGGCGTTTCTGGACGCCGGTTCTGGGTGACTTTATCGGTGTCGCTGATCGAGTTGGATCAGCAGCCGCATTTGATTGCGGTCGCCAACGACATCACCGAGCTGCGCGATCTCAATAATCGCTTGGCCTATCAGGCCAGTCACGATGAGTTGACCGACCTGTACAACCGGCGCGAGTTTGAGCGGCGCCTGGCACAGGCTATAACCCTGGTTGATCGAGGTGGCCCACCTGCGGCATTGATGTACGCCGATCTGGATCAGTTCAAACTGATCAATGATACTTCCGGCCATGCTGCTGGTGATCGTTTATTGGCTGATCTGGCAACGGTATTGCGCGGTCAGATCAGGCCCAACGACACGCTTGCGCGATTGGGCGGCGATGAGTTTGGCATGCTGATGGTCAACGCCACCGCCGAGGATGCGCGCGACTCGGCGGAGCGTTTGCGACGCAGCATCGATGGTTTCGTGTTCAGCGTGGATGGCAAGAGCTTCGCCATTACCAGCAGTATTGGCGTGGTGATGATCGAGCAGCCCGTCCGCTCGTTGCGTGAGTTGCTGGCGCTGGCCGACACTGCCTGTTACATGGCCAAGGAGAAAGGCCGTAACCGTGTACACATGCATTCAGATATGGATACCGAAACGGCACAGCGACGCTCCGAGATGCAGTGGGTGGGCCGTTTACGCCGTGCACTGAGCGATGATCGTCTGCGGTTGCACTATCAATTGATAAAGCCGATGCATCCTGCGCATCGCGATGTTGGTGTTCATTTTGAATTGTTGTTGCGCTTGCTTGACGACGATGGTTCTTTGGTGCTGCCCGGCGCATTCATTCCCTCAGCGGAACGATTTGGCTTGATGCCGCTGATCGACCGTTGGGTTGTCGAACAGGCGATCAGCCACTTCGACACGTTGTTGCCGCCGTCATCAACGATTGCGCTGTGCGCGATCAATTTGTCGGCGCTCACCGTTGATGACGAATCGTTTGCCGATTTTGTGATCGAGCTGTTGCGTGTGCATGCGGTGCCGGCGGACAAGTTGTGTTTCGAGATTACCGAGACAGCGGCAATCAGCAACATGTCAAGAGTGGTGCAGTTCATGGAGAAATTGCGCGCGGTGGGTTGTCGTTTTGCGCTCGATGATTTTGGCGCCGGGATGGCGTCATTTGGTTATCTCAAGAGCTTGCCGGTGGACGTGCTGAAGATCGATGGCAGTTTTATCCAGAATCTGGAAACGGATTTGTTGAGCCAGTCCATTGTGCGAGCAGTGACCGGCATCGGCCATCAACTGGGCCTGATGGTGATTGCCGAGTGGGTATCGGATGATCGCCTTGAACAACTGTTGCGCGATATCGGTGTTGATTACCTGCAAGGCTTTGCGGTACACATGCCGGAGCCGGTTGCATGGCGTCCGGCGGACGCTGGTGATGCGTGACGGGTGAAGCAGTGCTTCCGGCCTGCGGCGGGCGAGCTTCAAGGCGAAGCTTCAAAGCCCCTGATTAGCGCTATATCTCAGCGGTAGAAGCCACTCTCCCGCCGGGCCAATCGACTAGGCGGCAAAGCCGCGTGCGGCCAATAGCCGCGTACGTCATTGATGCGCCTGCGCGCGAAGCACCTCGCCAGATCGTTCGCGGGCAAGGCCCACTCCCACAAAAGCAGGTGGCTGTCGAGGTGGCTTGGCGCTTGCGCCGGAGCCGACCGACGGTAATGGTTCAAGGCGAAATCCAACCCAAGCGCGCGCCGCTTTGATCCTGCCATGCCAGCCAGCGCGCGGAAAGGATGCCATCGCCTGCAGCCAGCAGTTCGCCGTCGGCAGCGAACAGCAGCGGCAGGCGCTCGCGTTGCCATGGCGGCACGGCCCGTTGCTGCAATACGTGGCGCAGGCTGTGGTGATGGTTGCGGCCCGGCAGGTGGATGCGTTCGCCGCCGCGCCGGGCGCGCACACATACCGTGGATTCGAACGGTGCGTCGAGTTGCAGGCGACTGCCATCGGGCAGGTGCAATTGGGCACGGGTATCCCAAGTGGCTTGCCAGTCAGCAGGCAAGGGCTGCTGCTCGATGCCGACATGCAGCAGGTCACGCCAGCGTTGCATGCGCACACCTTGCCAGCGGTACTGCGGCTGCGCATCGGTGCGTGCGTGCAGCAGTTGCGATTCAATGATGACGATCGCGCTGCCACGCAGCGGCGGCAGCCCTTGTTGTTCAATCCACAGCCGCAGCAGCCGCGCGCGCCATGGCGGCTCATGTGCAAGCAAAGCCGCTACCGACAGGGTGGCGGGATCGGATGTTTGCATGCCAGCCAGGCGAACGGCGGCTTCACTACGCAGGCTCTGCGCATCCTCGGCCAGCAGCTCGGCGCTGCGCGCCAGCGCGGCACTCGCCTGTGGCCAGCGTTGCCGCAGCAACGGCAACACCTGATGACGCAGGAAGTTGCGATCCGGGCCGTGCTCGGCATTGCTCGGGTCGTCGATCCAGTGCAGCGCGTTTGCCTGTGCGTAGGCCAGCAATGCGGCGCGCGGTTGCTTGAGCAGGGGCCGCCAGATTGTGTTGGGTGACAACTCTCGCCATTGGTGCATCGCCGCCAGTCCGTCACTTCCCGATGCGCGCAGCAGGCGCAGCAGCACGGTTTCGGCCTGATCATCCTGATGATGGGCGAGGGCCAGCACGTCGTGTTCGGCAAGCTGCGCGCGAAACGCGGCGTAGCGGGCATGGCGGGCAGCAGCTTCAAGGCCGATGCCCAAATCGTGATCGACGCTGACCCGCGCGACATGCAGGGCCAACCCAATCTCGGCACAGATCCGCTGGCAGTGTTCAGCCCAGCCATCGGCATCTGGGTGCAGGCCGTGATGAACATGGATTGCACGCAGGCCACGAGCCCGCGCCGCCGGTAGCGCCGCCAGTGCGTGCAGCAGCACGCCCGAATCCAGGCCACCGCTGAAGCCGACCACGATGGGCTGCGCTGGCAGCGCGTGCGCCAGATCGGTTGGGTTGAAGCGGTTGGCAAGCGGTGTGTACACGAACGGGGTTCCTGTGGTCGCGGTAGCTCGCGATCAGCGGCCATTGTGCGGCAACGCGCCTTGGTTCGAGCGCTGAAGAAAGGCCCGACGCCAACTGCGGCGACGCAGCACTGACGCCATAGCTGTTTGACTTTTCAATTAATGTTACTACAATAAAACCACATGGACATGCACCTCGTCTGGGACGAAGCCAAGCGTGAAGCCAATCTTGCCAAGCACGGGCTGGACTTCGCGGACGCCACGCTGGTGCTGCAAAGCGCTTACCGGTTGGATGTAAACGTTATTCGTGCCAATGAGGCGCGCACTCAGTCTTTCGCCTATGTATTTGACGTGCTCGCGGTGCTCTCACTGGCCCACGCCGCGCGCGACGGGGAAACCCGGATCATCAGCTTTCGCAGGGCCAGTGCAGACGAACGTGAGGCTTACCATGACTGGCTCAAAAACGACTTCGCGGACTGATGCGTCGCGGGTACGCGACAGCGGTGATTTTGCTTGGGATGGCGCGGACGAGAACGAGCGCCCGTTGACGCGAGAGGAAATGCAGGCCGGCGCAGCGGCTTATCGCAGAAATCGTGGCCGTCCGCCCGGCAGCGCCAAGACATCGACCACGGTGCGTTTCGACAGCGACGTGATCGCCGCTTTCCGCGCCACCGGGCGCGGCTGGCAGACGCGCATGAATGCGGCATTGCGCGAGTGGCTCAAGCAACACTCTTGAGGCGGCCAGCACGTAGGATGGGTAGAGCGCAGCGAAACCCATCGGCTGCAAGCACGTTTATCGCTATCCAACACATCGAACGTATCGACGCTCATCGACCGGGCGTGGGCATGACGGCGCCTGCCCGCCTCAAAAAGGCATTCGTTTGGTGATGGGTTTCGCTGCGCTCTACCCATCCTGTGGGCTGTGGCCGTTTTGCTCGGTGTTCGGCGGATGCGGTGGGTTCACGCATTGCCCCGGTTGGTGCTGCGCGGAGGCACAGGAGCGGCTGCGGCTTGAGCCGACCTGCGCCATGTGTTCCACAAGGCGGGCCATTGCGGCCCGCCCTGTGCTGCTCATGTAGCCGGTTCAGAATGCGACGCTCAGCCCCACCATGATTGAGTGTACGCCACCGGTAAGCTCGTCGAACGCATCGTCGTTGTAGTAATCAACAACGTAGTTGGCACCGATGCGCATCGTTTCATTGAGGCGGTACTGAACCCCCAGCGCCAGGCTGTGTACGGCGTTGTCGATACGGCCATCGACCAGCGGCAGTGCGCCAAGAATTACGCCGCTGGCGGTGTTGCCGGTCGATTGCGAGTAGCTGTAATTGGCGGTGTAGGTGAGGTCGTCGCTCGCTTGCCAGTCGCCACCGGCGTTGAACACGTAGGTATCGACGTTGTAGTTGGAGCCATCACGCAGGAAGAAGACCGTGGTGTTGCCCGGGGCTTCGTAGCGGCGACGGTTGGAACCGAAGAACAGTGCCTCGAAATCATCTTGCAGCCAAGTGAACCCGAACTGGGCGGTAACCCATTCGCTGGGATTCAGGTTTACCGACAGCCCCGCCGATTGCGCGGTGCGCTCCACGTCTTGCGTGGCCAGGTTGCCATCGGTGCCGACAATCGAGTGATCGTTGTTGCTCTTGTCGGTGTAGTTGTAGAAACCACTGAAGAAGGTGCCGCCCGGCGAGACATAGGTCAGTGTGCTCTTGACCTTGAATTGCTCTTCGGGTTCGGTTACCAGCGCGGTCTGACTTGCCCACAGGTAGGACGGTGTTACCCGCAAGCTCAGGCCTTTGCCCAGTTGCGAGTTGATACGCAGCGACACTTCGTCGTAACTGGTGTGCTCACTGTAGAACGAGCGCTCAGCCGAAATGCCGTTGACCGCCGGTGGCCCGAGTGTGCTGTTGTGGAAGGTGAGGTCGCGATTTTTGTCCTCATGCTTCCAGCCGAGCACAAAGCTGCTTTTGATCGCACGATTGCGGTAGCTGGTACTCAGCCCGTAAGTGTTCGACTCGATCTGGTTGATGCGCACGCCCAATTGCTCAGCACCCGCCGGATCAAGCAGGCCGGCAACCGGGAATGAGGAATCGTTGTCGCGCTGGTAGTACTTGTAAAAAGCTTCAAGGCCGATGCGCGAAAACAGGTTGCTGGAGAAGGTGAGATAGGCGTTGTCAGTCTGGATTTCGCCATTGTCGAAGCCCAGCCGCTGCTGCGGTTGGGTGAACGTATCTTGCTCCAGCCGCGATTGGCCGTAGCCGGCAGCAAATGCCATACCGCCAAAGCTCTTGGCCAGACGCAGCCCGTGCGAGATCAGGTGACTATCCGCGACAAACCCCAGCGGCCGGGTGATGTCGCCGCCGGTGTTGTACTGCCAGCCAGCCGGCAGGTACTGCACGACATCGGCATGCGTGCCATTGGTGGCGTTGTTGTCGTATTTGTCCCATGAGAACGTGTACGAAGCCTGCAACAGATCGAGCGGCGTCAGCATCGCGGTCACCGAGACGCGGCGATTGGTTTCATCGACCTGTTGATCGAAACCACGCCAGCGCTGCAATACCCGTGACGCGGTCTGGGCATTGGTGCCCGCTTCGCGGATATCGCCGCCACCGAGCGCGTAGTTGAACAGTTGCCGGCCATCGCGCTCGTAACCGTCGTACTTCACTGCCAGCGAGCCGAAGTCGTTGAATACTTCGGGCTTGAGCTTGAAGCCCAAGCCGTAGTTGGTGCGCTTGATATTGAAGTTCTGGTTTTTGGTGTCGTCGTTGTACTGGGCAAGGTAGCCCGAGTTGGAATTGGTCTGCGCCGGGAAGAAGTAACTGGCGTCAGTACCGCCAGCGACCTGATTGGCGCTGAACAGGTAGTCGAGACCACCGGTCGCGGAACGGAACTGACGAAGGTAACCGGTCACCGCGAACGCTTCGCGATTCACCGTGATGGTGTTGCGGTGGTTGTAGCGCCCGAAGCCAAGCCGCTCAAGCACCAGCAAGTCGCGATCGGCGTCCGACATCACCAGGCGAAAATCGGCGTCCAGCCACACATCGGAACGGCGGTCGTCACCCAGGCCCTTCTGGTAGTTGTAGCGTTCCAGAAACTGCGTGCGATCCGAGCCAAAGCCACTGAAATAATCGTAGAAATACAGCTTGGGCGTGACCTCGCCGGTGGTTGTGGTGCCGCTGCTGCCACTGGTGCCCATTGTTGAAGCGCTTTGGGCGGCGGCCACGCTCTGCACCGCAGAAGCAGCAACTGCCGCGTTTGCATTTGCCGCATCGGCTGCGTACAGCGTCGATGTGGCCATCATCAGTGCGACTGACAAAAGCGAACGTTGGAATGCATGGGTGTTCATAACATTGTCTCCGATAAGCATCGAATTCGTTCGGTGCCTCGTGCGCACGCGGATCAACTCAAAGCACCCACGGGCGCGAGGCATCATGCCTCGCCGGTGAATCAGGAAATCCCCTCCCGATCACCCATTTGACGCTGCCATCCCGATTTGGGCGGCGCCGCTACGGGATGGCACCAGCGACGGCACCATCCCCTTGTTCCGATTCAGTACCGCAGGTGTTCATCCTGGGTACTGCCATGCACCTGACTGTGGCAATTGGTGCATCCGCGCAACAGCGCGCCAGACACTGGTTGCCCCAGGGCTTCGGGAGTTGTCGCATTGGATGCGGATTGACCATGGCGATTGTTGGGTAGCGAGTGGCACTGCAAACACAGCATCGGCTGTGCCGCAATCAGCAAGCGGCGGGTTGGTGTGCCGTGCGGGTCATGGCAGGTGGCACAATCCTCGACCGCCGGCGCATGCTCAAACGCAAACGGGCCGCGCAAGCGCTGGTGGCAGGTGAGGCATTGCTCGGTATTGTTGACGAGCGATACCTTTTTGCTGGAATGCTGGTCGTGACAGCCCACGCACGACACGCCGCCTTCCTGCACCGGGTGGTGCGAGGGCATGTCGAAACGCGCCAGCACATCCTGGTGACAGGTGGCGCACAGTTTTGACGCGTTGTCGGCCTTGCGCAGCTTCAGGTCGTTGCCATCCACTTTTGGGGAGTGGACACCGTGGCAGTCGGCACACGTAACGCCTGCACGGTTATGGTCGGAAAACGCAAAGTTCATGTGCTCACTGTCGTTCTTGTGGCAGGCGAGGCATTGCTCGGTTTCCGGAAAGCCGGGTGCCGTCTTGCGCGGGCTCTTGGCGATGGCATGGGTGCTTGCATCAATGTGGCAGGTGGTGCACTCGGCGTGATTTGCGTGGATTGTGCTCTCGGTTTCGTGGCACTCCGCGCATACGCTGGCGGTGCTGGGGTGGTCGGTGAGTAACGATGCCGGGCTATCGAGCTCAGCGGCGATCAGTCCGGGCGAGAACGCCAGCAAGCAACTGGCGACGAAGCCGAAGAGGGTGCTTGTGTGTCTCATGGTCATATCCTCATTGTGGTTTCATTGATGCGTTTGCCTGCCGTTGTCGCGAATCGCTGGCGCGCGGCCTGGTCTCGATAAAGCGCGGTGCTTCAGTCAGAAGCCACCGTCAGTGTGGGCGTGTTCTGGGTTGTGGCATCGTCGGCCGAGGTGGCGGGTGTAGCGGCCTTGTCTTCGGCGGGCGTTGTGGGCATGCGTCCGCGCACCGGCAGATCGCGCGGGCCCAACGGGCCTTCGGGTTCGTTGTGGGCGATGCCAAAGTGGCAATCGATACAGGTCATGCCCTCGGCGTCGGCCTTGGCATGACGCTTTTGTGCCCGCTCGGACTGCAAATCGGCGCTCATCGAGCTGCGCACATGGCAGTTGCGGCATTCCAGCGAGTCGGTGTCTTTCATGCGTTGCCACACATGCAACGCCATCTGGTAACGCCTGGCCTCGAATTTCTCACGTGTGTTGATGGTGCCAAGCATCGCGTGATACAGCTCGCCGGTGGCGGCAAACTTGCGCTTGATCAAGGCGACTGGTTCATGTGGAACGTGACAGTCGGTGCAGATCGCGCGCACGCCGCTGCGGTTGGTGTCGTGAATCGTGCCCTTGTATTCGGCGTAGACGTTTTCACGCATTTCATGACAGGAGATGCAGAACGTCTCGGTGCTGGTCCAGGCCAGGCCGGCGGCGCCGCCAACGACCAGCGTCATCGCGACCAGCAATGCCAGCAGGGATACCCAGAGAATCCGGAACCAACCCCAAGAACGAACCGAACCAAAAACCTTTTTCATGACACTCCCCAAAAAAACCGATATCCAGCACGTCCCGCACGGCGCGCGGGGCCTTCAACAAGGTATATGGCATGCGCTACGTACCGCGTTGAGTGAAGCTGTCAGTGCGACAGAATCCACTTCACCAAGTTGTCGATCTTGGCGGCATCCTTGGTTTTGACTACGCCGTGATCTTCTTCCTCACCATCGATTTCCACCGGATGGATGTTGCTCACCCAGTCGGTCAGTGTCGCCACTGCTTCGGGATCGTCCCGATATTTCTCGGCCACCGCCGAGTAAGCCGGGCCGTCCTTCTTCTTGTCGATGCTGTGACAGGTCATGCACTTGCTGGCCTTGAGCAGGTTCATCGCGCCCGCCTCGTCCGGAGCCTTGTCGGCTGCCGACGCCGGGCCACAGAGTACCAATGCCAGTGTTGCACCGATGATGGAAAGCTTCATGTCAGACCCTCGTCAGGTTGGGAAACGTTTGCTGCGGCTCAAAACGTTGGTGCTGCGAGCGCATCTGCATGCAAGTTGCCTGGGCAGTACACAGCCGTTTTCAGGTTGTGCGCAGTTTGCACCGGATCGGTTATGCGTATATTGACCCTCGTCAATTAACGCTGATTTAACGCACGCCGACGGCTACCACATCGGCCTTGCCGGCGACCGGGCGGAGGGCTGCAATGCGGCGCTGCCGCCGTATCCCAGTGGTATGCGCGGCGAGTGGTGCACCCTTGATGCTGCCATGATCCATCGCCCGTCGATACCTTGCCGCGACGTGCGCCTCATCGCGGCTCGGCTGCGTTGATGACGTCGCTCGCGAGATCAATGCGCAAATTTGACGCTGGTAAATTAACGGCCACGTAACACTCCATATACTCCACCTGGACGATTGATGCGAGGCAGTAACCGGCATTTGTCGACGCCCACCGCAGCGGCAAGCGGATTTGATGTTCGGCTTCCTGATGGGGCTTGAAATGGGGACGTTGAAGCACAGTCGGGCAATTCGCGCAACCGCAACGCGGCCGTTGCCCGGCGCGCTGTGGGTGCGGCGGTTGCCTCCGGCTTGCAATCATGCCCGGGGAAGCGCATCGGCGTCGCAGACAAGCCCATCAGCCGCGACTTCAGTACCTGTTCAAAAGACCGGTTACCACACATCCCACATACGCCAGAGCGAACGTACGGGCCACACGGCCTGGACGCGCTGGCAACCCGCAGTGATGCGCGCTTTGTGCGTGCACCCGAAGCAAAGCAAGTAAAGGAGAGCAACAATGAAACGCTCGACACCGCTCCTCGCACTGGGTTTCTGGGTCGCGGCACTGGGGTTTTCGACCGGCGCGCAGGCCGGCGATGCCCAGTCGCTGCCGAATTTGGGCTCGGAAAGCAGCAAAGATGTGGTCAGGGATTCGCTCGCCAAAGATGCGGTGTGCACAAAGTGCCACGATGAATACGACAACCAGGTGCTGTCGATTTATCAGACCCCGCACGGGGTAAAGGCCGATGCACGGACACCGTCGTGCCAATCTTGTCATGGTGCCAGTCAGGGGCACGTGAAGAACACCGGGCGCACCTCGCCTCGAACCACGCCGGACGTTGTTTTTGGCGGTGCCCAATCGAAGGCCAAAAAAGCATCCGCTCCGGCAGCGCAGAACGAAACATGCATGGGCTGTCACGAAAGTGGCATGCGCATGCATTGGAAGGGCAGCATCCATGACAACGAGGACGTTACCTGCACCAGTTGCCACAAGCTGCACGTGGGCACCGATCCGGTAATGGCCAAGGTCACCCAGCCCGAAGTTTGCCTGACTTGCCACAAGGCCAAACGTGCCGAGATCCACCGGCCATCGTCGCACCCGATCCTGGAAGGCAAGACCGCGTGCAGTGATTGCCACAATCCACATGGCTCGAATGGCCCAACCCTGCTGGTCGCCGCAACGCTTAACGAGACCTGCTACACCTGCCACGCCGAGAAGCGCGGCCCGTTCCTGTGGGAGCATGAGCCGGTTCGTGAAGACTGTGCGATCTGCCACAAGCCGCACGGTTCGGTAAACGATAATTTGTTGAAGAACCGCGCGCCATGGCTGTGTCAGCAGTGCCATCTGGCGCAATTCCACCCGAGCACGGCCTACAGCGGCACCGGCTTGCCGGGCGCCAACACGCCGTCGGGCGCGCAGCAAATGCTGGGCAAGAACTGCCTGAACTGCCACTCGCAGGTCCACGGTTCCAACCATCCATCAGGCGCGCGCAAGACTCGTTGAGCGCAGGCCAACGTCGGGCGAATGCGCCCGACGTGTGATGCAGACACACTCCATGGAGGTGTTTCATGAACGCCACAACAAATACCACCCGCCAACTCTCCCGCAAATGCCCTGCCGGGCACGGAGCACAGGCGCCGGTGCAACGCGCCGTGCTGGCCAGCATGATTGCCGCAGCGTTGCTGCTGCCGGCCATTGCGCTTGCACAGAATGATGAATCGGCAACCGCTGAGCAAACCAGCAGCGAGGGTAAATCCGATGAGCTGCTGGCACTGACCGAGACCAAGAGCATCTTCGAGTTCGGTTTTGGCTACATCAGCGACAACTCGTTCCGCTTTGGCAAATACACCGGCCTGGAGAACAAGGGCGGGTTTGGTGTATTCAATCTCGATTACATCAATCGTGCCAGTTACGATGCGCCCGCCCGCGATTACGTCACCGTGCGCGGTACCAACCTGGGCTTGCGTTCGCGCTCGCTGGAGGTAGATGCCGGCCGCCAGGGCGACTTCCGGGTGCGGCTCAGTTACGACCAGATACCGAGCTTCAAGACCGAGACCGGCAAGACCTTTTATGACGGCGCTGGTAGCGATACGCTGACCGTACCGTCGGGCTGGGTGCCGTCCACGACCACCGCCGGCATGACCCAACTGGTCCCGAACCTCAAGCCGGTCGACATCAAGACCGAGCGCGAGCGCTTTGGTGTGCGCATGGACAAGATTCTGCCCGGCAACTTCGAGGTAAGCACCAACTACCGCTACGAAGAAAAGGATGGGCTGAAGTCGATCGCTGGCGTGTTCGGTAACACCGGCGGCAACCCGCGCGCGGCGATCCTGCCCGAGCCGGTGAACTACAACGAACACCAGTTCGACACCGTGGTGCGCTACAGCGAAAAGAAATACCAGTTCGAGCTGCGCTATCACCTGTCGATCTTCGCCAACGAGAACACCAGCCTGACCTTCCAGAATCCCTTCAGTGCGATCAACGGCTGGGTACCATCGACCGGCTTCCCGACCGGGTTTGGCGAGATGGCGTTGCCGCCGGACAACAAGTTCCAGCAGGGTACCGCGAAGTTCGGCTACAACTTCACCGACAACACACGGTTGTTGGCGGACGTGGCGATTGGCCGGATGAGCCAGAACGATACCTTCCTGGCACTCACTTTGAATCCGACCATTTTGGCCAGCATCCTTGAGCCGCTGCCACGCAATTCGCTGCAAGGCGAAATCAACACCACGGTAATCAACCTGCGTCTGAGTTCGCGTCCGACCCGGCAGTTCAACTGGGGTGCCAGCTTCCGCTACGATGACCGCGACAACAACACGCCGATTGACATCTTCAACATGATCGGCGCCGATTCGCAGTTGCAAAATCCGGCCGACATCAGCAGTCGCCGTCGCCTCAATCAGCCCTACAGCTTCGAGGAAACCAAGTTCGGGCTCAACGCCGGTTACCGTCTGGATGACGGTACCCGCTTCACTGCTGTGGCCGAACATCGCGAGATCGACCGCACATTCTCCGAGCGTGCCGAAACCCGCGAAAACACCTTCACCGTATCCGCAAGTCGCGGTTTTGGCGAGCAGTTCGATGGCAGCGTACGCTATACCTACGCTGACCGCGGTGGTTCGCCGTACGACGGCACCGTGCCGTTGCAGTTCGGTTTTGTTGAGGGCTTCCTGGAAGAAGAGCCGGGTGGCTTCGAGGCACCGCCGGCGCTGCGTCGCTTCACCTTGGCCAGCCGTGAACGTAACCAAATCGGTGCGAACCTGTCTTATACGCCGATCAGCTGGCTTGCCCTGAGCGTGGATGGCAGCTACAGCAAGGACAACTACAACAAGAGCGAGCTCGGGTTGACCGACTCCAAGGTGCAGTCATACACCTTTGACCTGTCGGCAACGCCGGTTGAGCAATGGACGACGTATGCCTTCTACACCTACGACAAGCTCGACAGCGATCAGAACGGTGTCAGCTTCCGCAGCGGTGCGAATCGGCTCGCTCAGGTTACTGATCCGAACAACTTCTGGTCTGCGTTCCACAATGATCGGATCGACACGGTGGGCGCCGGGCTGGTATTCAAGCCCGATGACCAGCGCTTCAAGTTCGGTGCCGACTTTGTCTACGCCTTGTCGCAGTCGGACATCGATTTCAGCGTAGGCAGCAACCTGAGCACCGCACCGCTGCCGACCAACAAGGTGCGCATGACCACGATCAGTGGCTACGGCCAGTATCAAATGACTGAAAAGCTGGCGGTCAAGGCGACCTTGTATTACGAGCGTTATCGCAGCAGTGACATCGCGCTGGATGGTGTTGAAGCCAACCAGTTGGCTAATGTGATTTTGCTTGGCGATCAGGCGCCGAACTTCAACGCCTCAGTGGCGACGGTGTCATTGATTTACAGCTTCTGATCGAGACAAGGTTTTTTCGGAACATGCGAGAACCCGGGTTTGCGCTCAGCGTAGCCCGGGTTTTTTGCTGATCCGCCGAGCGGACAGTCGCCCACAGGGTGGGCTACAGGGTAGGCTACAGGGGTGTTTCAAGGCGTTGGTGGGGGCGCGCCTTGCGCGCGAAGCTGTCGCAAGATTGTTCGCCGGCAGGCCGGCTCCCAAAACAGCACCGATTGGCACCAGCGAGCACGTAGGATGGGTAGAGCGTAGCGAAACCCATCGTTGCCGCATGGTGCCGCTTATTGATGGGTTTCGCTGCGCTCTACCCATCCTACGTCGCTACGTCGCACTCATCGTCCGGGTGTGCGCATGACAGCGCCTGCACGGTCTCAAAAAGGCATTCGGTTGGTGATGGGTTTCGCTGCGCCCTACCCATCCTGCGGGTTAACCTGGGCTACAAAAACGTGGTGCCAACATGAACACGAAGTTTGCAGTTCGTAGGATGGGTAGAGCGTAGCGAAACCCATCGTTGCCGCATGGTGCCGCATATTGATGGGTTTCGCTACGCTCTACCCATCCTTCTATGAGCAATCGATTGTCAAGTACCGCCGCTGCGGTTTTTGCTTTTGCTGTTCGCTTTGTGGTTCTCCTGGCTGCTGACTGCTGTTGCTGTTGCTGTTGATCGGTTCGGCTGCGTCGGTTGCGTT
>JAUXUI010000134.1 GCA_030681035.1 Lysobacteraceae bacterium
AGAAGGTCGGAAAGTTACTCCGAAACCTGCTCGCGTTGATTGCTCGAAAAACCTATCGCCATCGAGCGAACGTCTCGAAACCGCGCAACCTCGGCCACAAGCCGCACAAACCGATGACGCAAAAACAGTGCTAGCCCAGACGAGAGGGCTTAACTTGGGTGGATTGGGCTGGTGGCGACGTCATCCTGCGCATCCGCCCAATCCAGCACATCCAGCGAGCGCGGTTCGCGAATATAGCATTTGGCCAGCGCGCTGGTGTCGATATACGCGCTCAAACGCGATCCTCGCGCTCTTCCGCCAGAATGGCTTCACTGGGAACGGCTTGCATGGGCTGGCTTTCCAGAAAAGTGCGTAGTGAGCGCACGCGGCGCTGAGGTTCAACAGGCAAAATCCGCGCCACCGGCTCACCGCGGCACACCACCAGCACTTCGTCGCTGTCGGCGAACATCTGCTCGGGGTGCGACAGGCCTTCGCGGGCTTCGCGGATGGTCAGGGTTTTCATGGTAAACCTCGGAGAGTGGAGCAAAACGTGACACAATTATAGTCAATGTGACACATCCGCCGCCAGCCCGTTTTTTACCATGTCCGAAAGCCCTTTAAGCCTGCTCCACCGCGTCTTCGGCTACCCCGCGTTTCGCGGCGATCAGGCGGCCATTGTCGATACCTTGGTGGCGGGCGGCGACGCGCTGGTGCTGATGCCCACCGGCGGCGGCAAGTCGCTGTGTTTCCAGATTCCGGCGCTGCTGCGCGAGGGCTGCGCGGTGGTCGTCTCGCCGCTGATCGCGCTGATGCAGGATCAAGTCGCGGCCTTGAAGGAACTGGGCATCGCCGCCGAGTTTTTGAATTCGAGTCTGGACGCGGCGACAGCCGCGCGGGTGGAGCACGATTTTGTCTCCGGCCAGTTGAAGCTGTTGTACGTCGCGCCGGAACGTCTGCTGACGCCGCGTTTTCAAGCCCAGCTCGAACAGGCGCAGATCGCGTTGTTCGCCATCGACGAAGCGCACTGCGTGTCGCAATGGGGGCACGACTTCCGCCCTGAGTATTTGGGCTTGTCCGCGTTGCACGAACATTTTCCGCACGTACCGCGCATCGCGCTCACCGCGACCGCCGACACGGCAACCCGCGCCGAAATCCTGGCGCGACTGGATTTGGGCGCTGCGCGCGTGTTCGTCGCCAGCTTCGACCGCCCCAACATCCGTTACCGCATTGCCGAAAAAACCGAGCCGCGCCGCCAACTGCACGATTTTCTCGGTGAACACAGGGGTGAAGCCGGCATCGTGTATTGCAGCACGCGCAAAAAAGTCGAGGAAACCGCCGATGCACTGAAGCAGTTCGGCCTCACCGCCTTGCCGTACCACGGCGGCATGGACAACGACACCCGTCGCCGCCATCAGCAGCAATTCCTGCGCGATGACGGCGTCGTCATGGTCGCCACGCTTGCGTTCGGCATGGGCATCGACAAGCCCGACGTGCGCTTTGTCGTCCACCTCGACCTGCCGCGATCGGTTGAAGGCTACTACCAGGAAACCGGCCGCGCCGGCCGTGACGGCGAGCCTGCCGAGGCCTGGATGACGTGGGGCCTGCAGGACGTCGTCACCCAGCGCCGCTTCATCGACGAGGGCGAAGCCGAAGACGCCCACAAGCGCAGCGGTCACGCCAAACTGGATGCATTGGTTGGCCTGTGCGAAGCCGCCAGCTGCCGCCGCATGGCGTTACTGAGTTATTTTGGCGAAGCCAGCCAGCCCTGCGGCAACTGCGACGTCTGCCTCAATCCACCGACGCTGTGGGACGGCACCGAAGCCGCGCAAAAGTTATTGAGCGCGGTCTACCGCACCGGCCAGCGTTTCGGTGCCGGCCACGTCATCGACGTGCTGCTCGGCAAGACCACCGAAAAAGTCGACAAGTTCGGCCACACCAGCTTGAGCGTGTTCGGCATCGGCGCCAGCCAAACCGACAAGGTCTGGCGTGCCGTGTTGCGGCAACTGGTGGTGCGCGGGCTGCTGAAAGTCGATCACACTGCTTACGGCGCGCTGAAATTAACCGTCGCCGCCAAGCCGGTATTGAAGGGCGAGGAAACGGTGATGCTGCGCGTGATCGAAGTACGACCTGCGCGCAGCAAAAAATCGCGATTCGCACCCCGCTCCGGCGAAGGCGTACACAACGACGAAAATCCGCTGTTCCTGTCCCTGCGCGCCTGGCGCCGCGAAACCGCCAACGAAAAAGGCGTCCCCGCCTACGTCATCCTGCACGACGCCACCCTGCGCGAAATCGCCGCCCGCCGCCCTGCCACGCTGGCCGAACTGGGCGAGATATCCGGGCTGGGGACGAAGAAGCTGGAAGCTTATGGCGAGGATGTACTGAAGGTGGTGACGGAAGGCTGAGCAAGCACGCCATCTGCTGGTGCTGACGAACGCCCAGCCGCGTTCTGAAGTTAACCAGATTGCCGTTGGCAATGGATTCCAGCGTTCGCTGCAATGACGAGAGCATCCTTAAACCATCCGGTTGTCGGTGATCAGCATGGAAAGTGCTGAAGTGCGATGTGCCGGTTGGTGAGACATCGCCCGGCTTTTTTTTGGTTGGACATTTCAACGAAATCGGGCAAGCATGATGCCATGCTCGGGTTCAAACAATCGTCGGCACCACCCAGTCATCGCGAACAGGTGACGATCACTCTCGCCGATGGCCGTGGCGTGATCCTGTTGCGGGTGCGTGATAGGCGTGCAAAACGCATGCGCCTTTCGGTTAGTGAACGCGGTGTGCGCCTGACACTTCCGCGTGCGGTGTCGCTGCGCGCAGCCGATGCGTTCATCCAGGAACACGATGGCTGGCTGATCGCGCAGCTGGATCGGTTCAACGGCAGTGCCACGCCGACGCTGCTCATCCGGGGTTCGTGTGAGCCGATACCGCTGCGTGGTGAATTATTGCCATTACGCTGGGCCGAAGGGCGCTACGCCCGCGTTGATCGTGACGCGCATGGAGTTTGCCTCAGCCTGCCGGCCAATGCCGATGATTCTCGCGCACGCTTGGCCCTGCACGAGTTTTATCTGGCGCGGGCGCGTGCCGATGTGGGGCAATGGTTGCCGAAGTATTTGCCGCATCTGCGTAGCGCGCCGCGGACGATCCGCATCCGCGCGATGTCGTCACTTTGGGGTTCGCTCAGTGCCAACGATGCGCTTTCACTGGATTTATCACTGGTGCTCGGGCCGCCGGCTGCGTTCGAGTACGTTTTGATACACGAGCTGTGCCATTTGCATCAACGCAATCACTCGCCGGCTTTCTGGCGCGAGGTTGAACGGCATTGTCCGGATTGGCACATGCATCGAGCCTGGTTCCGCGAACACGGTATGGCGCTGAAATCCACCTTGCGCCAGCTCACCACGCGCTGATTGCGTGCAGTGGCGCCACTTCGACAACGTCACCTCAGCGCCGCTGACCCATCAATGCCGCCAACGCAGAGCCAACCAGCACCGTCGCTGCACCAGCAAAGCCAAGCCAGCTCACGTGTTCCGGGCGAATGAGTGTGGGCCATCCGGCGTGGACGGCGCTCACTGCGGCAATCGACAACAACGGCGTCACCGCCAGAATTGTGGACACCCGCGAGGCTTCCCAGTGCGCCAGCGCCTCGGCAAAACAACCATAGGCACCCAGCGTGTTGAGCGCGCAGTAAAGCAGCAAGGCGCCATGCAGCGGGTCGAGCCGCAACAATGCTGCGGGCTGTGCAAAGGGGAAAAGCAGCACACTGGCGAGCGCGTAGATGACCAGCAAAATCAACCACGACGACAAACGCAGCAGCAATTGCTTTTGCATCAGCGCATACACCGCCCAAACCACTGCGGCCAGCACCACGATCAGCGAGCCAAACACATAACGCCCCGCCGGCAATGTATCAGCACGCAGTTGATCGGCAAAAAACAGCGAGAGGCCGATTACGATGACGGCCAGACCGGCCCATTGCCAGGCATTGAACCGCTCGCGAAAAACAACGATCCCGCCGAGCGCCATCAATAACGGCGCCAACTGGATCAGCAATTGCGCGTTGGCCGGGGAGGTGTACTGCACTCCGAGCAAATAGAACACGTAATTGCCGATCAACATCACCCCGGCGAGCAGCAACAGCAGCCAATGGCGGCGGCGTAAACTCGCCAGCGGCTTGAGCTTGCCACGCGCAGCCAGCCAGCCACCAAGCAATACAAAGGCCACCACGAAGCGAAACCAGGTGAGGGTAATGGCGTCGATCTGCTCCAGCGTGATCTTCAACGCCACCGGCAAAGTGGCCCAAAACCCGGCTGTAGCCAAAGCAAGGGTCAAACCCAGACGCCAGCGACCGGAGGCCTGATGCAGAGACATGGAAATCCAGTGCGCGTGAGTGGAGGCAGTTGTAGATTGTCACACGCGCAGCCATCGCCAGCGATACGCCGGTGGGTTCAGGGGTAATTCACTGCAACAGGCAAAGACTGCGGTTGTCTGCAAACGCTGTCTTGGCGATATCGCCCAGGCGTGTGTGACCCATTTCGCGGAGGCTTGTCATGTTTGTCAAAACCATGATTTCGGTTGCGTTGATCGTGCTGTTTGCGGGCTGCGCGAGCTATGGCAACGGCTATCGCGATGGTGCGTACTACCGGCCATCGCGCGGCGATGAAGGCGACTATTATTACGGCCGGCCGCCAGTCAATCGCGGCTACTACAACCCCTATTACGGGCCCTATGGCGCGCCCTTCTACTATTCGCCGTATCCCTACTATCGTCCCTACCGGTATCGGCCGTACTACGGCCCCTTCCGGTCGTCGTATTACGGTTCGGGCTTTGGTGCTTCGTACGCCTATGGCGGTTTCAGTGGCTATCGTGACGCGGGGCATTCCTATTTCGGAATGGGCTTTGCTTACCAAGACCACGACCGTCAAGATCGCCACGTTCGATATGATCGGGATGAGCGCAATCGCTTTGGCCATGACCGCAGTGATCGGCGCGACCAACGATCAAACCGTTTTGATGACGCACCGATCAGCGATGGCCGCTACCGCCGCGACGCGCAACCTGGGCGACCTGGTTATGGCAATGATCCACGAGTGTTTGAGCGCCGGATAACGCAGCCGACACCCGGTTTGCGCGTTGCGCCGGAACAACCAGCCACGGTGCGGCTTCAGCCTGATGGTGGCCGCATCGTGCAGATGCGCCGGGTAGATGTCGAGCAAGGCAAAAACAAGCAACGCTTTACGCCCCAGCCCACACCACGGCCCACGCGCGCCGCGCCGGTGAGTTCGCCGGGAACATTGCGCGCGGTTCCGGCGCCGGTATATCGAGGTACCCGAGAAGATCGGCCACTGTCGGCGCGCGAAGCTAGCACGGCCATCCAGCCGCCATCGCGTTCGTCACCGCCATCGCGGAGTTCACAACGGGGGCTTAACGAGGAAACACGTGATGCTGGTAAAAAAACGCGAAACTCATCACAATTAAAAAAGTCTGTTGACACCGTAGATGAATGAGCGGCATATAACACTTGCACTGGATTTCACGGCTAAGCATCCTTGAACCTTGTGAGACTGTCTGACAGCAACTGACACGCCGCGTCGCTTTTTGCCGCGATACGGCACCGGTCACCGGCACCCGGCATCAGGTCACCCTGGATACCCCCTGTTCCACTAGACCCGTCGGGTGCCGGCCTTTCTTCACGAAAGGCCGGCTTGTCGCCGTCGTGAATACACCGATATCGACTGAAACACGCCTTGCTGCGTGCTGCGTGCTGCGGAACACGAGTGGCGCGCAACGCACGGCATCACTTGCCGCGTATGGCCTGGTGCAGGCCACGCCACGCTGGCGCGACAGGTTGAGATTGAATGGTAGCGCCTGTGGCGCCAACGAAGAAGGTGGCCGGGAGGCGCCCCCGCGACTCCCGGCCGGCATTCCCTCGACACGCCTGGCCAGCCCCTGTTCCAGTTCCGGCCCGCGCCGCAGCGCGTGGCTGTCGGGGGTGCAAATAAACCTTTGCACGAAGCGTGCCAGTTCGGGAGCCGCTACAATTCGCATCACGCCGCAAAACCCATTGTGAACACAATGCGTGCGCGGCACTGCAGTCAGGATGGTAGTCGTCAATGTTCAACTATGACGTGATCGTGGTGGGTGGCGGGCACGCCGGTACCGAGGCGGCGCTGGCGAGCGCGCGCGCGGGCGCGTGTACCTTGCTGCTGACCCACAACATCGAAACCATCGGCCAGATGAGTTGCAACCCCGCGATTGGCGGTATTGGCAAAGGGCATCTAGTCAAGGAAATCGATGCATTGGGCGGAGTGATGGCGCATGCGGCCGATCTTGCTGGCATCCAGTGGCGCACGCTCAATGCACGCAAGGGGCCGGCCGTACGAGCTACCCGTTGCCAAGCCGATCGCAGCTTGTATCGCGCCGCTGTGCGCGATGCGGTGCAGGCACAGCCCGGCCTGCATCTGTTTCAGCAGGCGGTCGATGGCTTGTTGATCGAGGGCGAGCGCGTGGCCGGTGTGCTGACCCAGGGCGGGCTGTGTTTTCGCGCGCCGTGCGTAGTGCTCACCGCCGGGACGTTTCTCGCCGGCAAGATCCATATCGGTGATCGCCAGTACGCCGGTGGCCGCGCTGGCGATGCACCGGCGCAAACGCTGGCACAGCGGCTGCGCGAGCAGGCATTTCCGGTCGGCCGTCTCAAGACCGGCACACCGCCGCGGATTGATGCGCGCAGCATCGATGTGTCGGTGATGACCGAGCAGCCCGGCGATGAGCCGATGCCGGTATTCAGCACGCTCGGCAATGTGTCCCAACACCCGCGCCAGGTATCGTGCTGGATCACGCATACCAGCACGTGTACGCACGATCTGATTCGTGGCGCATTGGATCGCTCGCCGCTGTACACCGGCCAGATTGAAGGCGTTGGCCCGCGCTATTGCCCGTCCATCGAAGACAAAGTGGTGCGTTTTGCCGACAAGGACAGCCACCAGATCTTCGTCGAGCCCGAAGGCCTCGACACTCTCGAGGTGTATCCCAACGGCATCTCCACCTCGTTGCCGTTCGATGTGCAACTGGCGTTGGTGCGCTCGATACGCGGCTTCGAGCAGGCGCGCATCACGCGCCCGGGGTATGCCATCGAATACGATTATTTTGATCCGCGCGGGCTGCGGCCTTCGCTGGAAACCAAGCATCTGGCCGGGCTGTTTTTCGCCGGCCAAAACAACGGCACCACCGGCTATGAAGAAGCCGCTGCGCAGGGCTTGATTGCCGGCCTCAATGCCGCCCGCCAGGCGCGCGGGCTGGAACCATGGACACCGCGCCGCGATCAGGCCTATATCGGTGTGCTGATCGATGACCTGATCAGCCACGGCACCCTGGAGCCCTACCGCATGTTCACCTCGCGCGCCGAATACCGCCTGCAACTGCGCGAGGACAATGCCGACTTGCGGCTGACTGAAATCGGCCGCGAGCTGGGCGTTGTCGATGAGACGCGCTGGGTTGCTTTTGCGCACAAGCGTGATGCCATCGAAGCCGAGCGAGGGCGTCTGCATGGCTTGTGGGCGACACCGGGCAATGCCTTGGGTGCGGCTTTGCAACGCACGCTGGATATGGTCATCAGCCGCGAAACCCGGGTGCTGGATTTACTCAAGCGGCCCGAACTGGGTTATGCACACTTGATGCAGCTAGCCGAACTGGGCCCAGGCAGCGCTGATCCACTGGTCGCAGAGCAAGTGGAAATCAGCGTGAAATATTCCGGCTATCTCAATCGTCAACGCGAAGAAATCGATCGCCAGCAACGGCACGAAGAGACCTGTATTCCCGATGATTTTGATTATTGCAGCGTTACAGGCTTATCGACCGAAGTGCGCCAGAAGCTGATCGCCACCACCCCGGCAACGGTTGGACAGGCGGCGCGTATTGCCGGTGTCACGCCTGCTTCGATCTCGTTATTGCTGGTGCATCTGCTGCGGCAGCAGCGTCGCGACGTGGCCTGATGTGACCCGCGTGCGCGACGAACTCGACCGTCATCACCGCACCTTGAAGCAGCGTCGCGGTTGGCTGCGCAAACTGCTGCGGCCGCTGCCGCGACGTGCCAATGTTTCCCGCTATCCGGTGATCAAGTGGTTTGCTGGAATGGCGCGGCGGCTGCCATTTTTGTGGTCATTTCGTGCGCAGCATGTGTTGCCGGCCTTGTATCTTGGCTGCGTGTTGTCGCTGTTGCCGGTCTACGGCATCCAGTTCGGGCTGGCGTTGGTTTTTGCGGTGCTGGTGCGGGGCAACATCACGGTGCTGATGGGATTGCAGTTGATCACGAATCCGTTTACCGCCGTGCCTGCCTACATCGTTACCTACAAGGTAGGCATGTACCTGATCGCCATCACCGGCATTGGTCACGGCATGTCGGTGTGGGGTACGCGTGTCAATGCGCTGGTAATTGGCGGCGTCGTGTTCGGCATCGTGCTCGCCTCACTCATCCATTTGCTGTGGCTATTGGGTGCGTGGGAGGTGCGGCGCATTCGTGCGCGGGTGCATTATCTGCGCGAAGCGCTTGCCGCCGAAGCGGCGGGCCTGCCGCCGCCGCCGAAACCCTGAGCACACTGCCACAGCGACTTTTCGCCGACGCGCAGGTAGCATGTGCGCATGAGAAACCTGATCACATCCCTGTTTTTGGCGAGCACCGGCCTCGCCCACGCCTTCACCCTGGCGCCGTTGCCGCTTGCGATACCGGCCGGTGCATCGGCGGCAAACCTTGCGCAAGGCGCGGATGGTGCAACCCTGGCGAGCTGGATCGAGAAGTTGCCCGCAGGCGGCCATCGCCTGATGTTCCAGCGCTGTATCGTGCCCGCAACATGTGCGCCGCCGCAGGAGATTGCGCGCGGCAGAGACTGGTTCGTCAACTGGGCCGACCTGCCAGCGTTGGCCAGTTTGCCCGACGGCAGCCTGTGGGCACACTTGCTACGCAAAAACGGCAGCGCGACGTATGCTTATGACGCGGTGTTAAGTCACTCGCGTGACGGTGGCGCAACCTGGTCGCCGCTTGCGGCAATGCACGACGATGGCACCCCGAGCGAACATGGCTTTGTCAGCTTGCTGCCGTGGTCAACCTCGGAAATGGGCGCGGTGTGGCTCGATGGCCGCAACACCGTCAGCGCCCCGGCTGGTGCCGATGAACACGCAGGCCATGGCCGAGGTGCGATGACGCTGCGCGCAGCGGTATTCGGCGAGAAGCAGAACAAGCAACACGAATGGCTGCTCGACGCATCAACCTGCGATTGCTGCCAGACCGATGCCGCGCTCACTGCCAGCGGCCCGGTGGTGGTGTGGCGAGATCGCGACGCCGAGGAATTGCGCGACATCCAGACGGCGCGCTTCGCACAAGGCGCATGGACAACGCCGCGCTATGTGCATCGCGATAACTGGCATATGCCGGCGTGCCCGGTCAACGGCCCGGCGATTGCGGCGCAAGGCAATCAAGTGTGGGTGGCGTGGTACACCGAAGCCGGTGGCGCACCGTCGTTGCGCCTGGCATTGTCCAGCAATGCCGGTGATACGTTTGCCGATCCCTTGCACATTGCCGGCGGCGAAACGCTGGGCCGCGTCGATCTGGCGAGCAACGCCGATGGCGTGTGGTTGAGCTGGCTGCAGGAAGTCGATGGCAAGCAATCGCTGTGGTTGGCACAGTTCAGTGATGATCTGGCGCACGAACGGCAACGGCAGAAAATCACCGACCTCGCCGGCCGCGGCCGTGCCACCGGTGTGCCGCGCCTGCTCGCACTCGATCACGGTGTCGTGCTGCTGTGGAACGATGTTGCTGGCGACGCGATGGCGGTACAGGCGATTCACGCAACTATCGGCGAGCAATGATCGGCTGGCGTTGAGGCAGCTCAGCGCTCGGTATGCCAGTTGATCGAACCACGGCTTTCCAGGCCCGATTCGATCTCCACTTCAAAGCCACCTCCGAGCAGGTACCGCAATGCCACCACCTGGCCGGTGCCCAGCAGTGATACGCCGTAGCTGACATACAGGCGCGGCGAGACAAACTTGCCCACCGACAGCGTGTTGTTACCCAATGTGCGCGATTCACCCACGGCGGCCTCATCCAGGCCCAGCCGTGCGCCGAGTTGCTCGGCCAACAGATTGCCGCCAGCGCCCAGTGCGCTGGCTGCGGCGTCCAGCTTTTCGCTATCGGCCTGTTGCGCTGAGCGCAACGGCCGGCCCAGCACCAGCCAGCTCAGCGTCTCGCTGCTGTCCAGGGTGGGATTGGATACCAGCGTGGTAATCGGACGTAGCGCATTACCCGATACCTGCACGCCCACCATCTGCGCGTCGATGCTGCGTTCAGCACGAATGTCCAGCGCCGGATTATCCAAAGGTGTACGGGTATAACTCAGTCGGGCATGACGAATGCTCAACGGTTTGCCGTAGCGTTCGTAGCTGCCCGAAACATTGAGCGTGCCGGTGCCCAGCGGTTCGCGTCCGGCGGCCTGGGTGACTTTCAGATCGCCAGCCAGCTTGCCATCCAGGCCGAAGCCGGAGAGCTCCACCGACTTGCCAAACGCCACCTGCACGTTCAACGCTACCGGAATGCCTTGCTGTTTGATCTCGGGTTTGATCGGGTCGAGGATCACCACATCGGGGCTGCGTGCCGCAGCGCCGGCCTGCATCTTGTCGAGCGCGATGCGTGCCTCGGGAATGCTCAACTGGCCGCTGATCGACACGCCATTTTCTGCGCGCACGATATCCAGTTTCGGGTTTATCCAGGCGCGCAGGTCGGCATTGTCGATGATCTTTACCCGCTCGCCGCTGAGCTTGGCGGTAAATGCGTCTGCGTTATCGAGCCGGCCATCGGCGGTAAGTAGCAGTGGCCCGTCGCCACTGTGCAGCTGCGCCTCAAGATGCAGTTCGCCATTGCTCGCGGCATCCAGTTGCGCCTGCGAATCAGTAAGCGCAATACCCAGTGCGGGTATTTCGGCCGCAAAATTGTCGAGCACCAGCTGGCCACTCAACTGTGGCGTTTCCCGAGTGCCGGCGATACTGAGTTGCCCATGCAGGTGGCCGCTGGGTGCCGCCAGATCGGGTGAAAACAATTCAAGCCATGCCAGTTGTGCAATATCCAGGCTGACGTTGCCGGTGAGCGCCGCAGTAGCATCCAGGCCGGTTGCCAGCTCACCATGCAACACGCCATCGGCGCCGGTTTGTGCATCGAAGCGGGTGAGTAGTTGGTCGCCTTCGAGCGTCGCATCCAGGCTCATCTCCCGCCATGCAAAGGCCGGTTGCTTGCCACGCGGCATTACCTGCAATGCGCCGGGTGAAAAGCGTAGCTGCGCCTGGCCGCGCACGATGCGCTCGCCACTGGTGAGCAGCGTGGCATCGCCATCGACATGGCCATCGAGGCCAAACTGCACATCCTCGCGCCACAGCAACGGATCGAGCAGCGCGAGATCAAACGCGTGTGCCGACAGGCTGGCCTCGCCCGGCCAGTTGCCCCGCGCGCACAGGCGGCTGTTTGACTGTGTCAGGCACAAAGATGACATCGCCGTCACATCGCCAAGCATCAGTGATGCCGGTTCAAGCAACAGCCATGGATTGCCTTGCGATGGCGTCAGCGAGAGTTCGCGCAACTCCACACGGCGAACATTCTTGAACTCAGCCCAGTTGCCCGTTGCATTCGCCTTCACCGTGTCGGCGGTTGCCTGCAGCGACCACCGCGCTTTGGTCAGTGTGCCGTGCGCATCGGCTTGCAGTTGGGCAAGGCGCAAACCATTGCTGCTCAGCCCATCGAGCGTCAGTTCGACATCGGTACCCTCACTCGCCGACGGACTGGCGCGCAGTTGCAGCGCATCGACGGATAGCTCCTTCCAGGCCAGATGCTCGCCGTGCAGCTCGCCGCGTATTTGCGCGTTGCGCATATCACCACGCAAGGCGATTGAGCCGTTCAGGCTGCCGTGCGCATCGGGCAGCAGATCGTCAAGCAGCAAGGGCGAAAACGTGGCCTGCATCGATAACGGCTGTTTGCCGCTGGCATCGTGCTGGCCATTGCCGCGCACATGGCTGCTGCCGATATTCAGGTCGATGCTGGCTGTGCTGATGCCTGCCTTGTGTTGTAACTGCACATGACCCGCGAGCGCACGACCGCGCACACGGCCGCGCAGTGCAGTCAGCTCGGCGTTGAACTGCACAAGTTCGTCGTTGATCGAGCCGGCACTGAGCAGATTCGCAGACAGCGTACCGGGAAAATCCGGCGCAAAAAAACCGGGATCGAAACCACTGATGTCGCCAGCCACTTGCCAGTGCATGGTGGGTGAAAACACCAGCTCGCCGTTGAGTTGCGACTGCCCGGCATCGGTTTTCAGCAGCAACTGATCGAGCGTGGCGCGCTGTTGATCGCCGTGCGCGCGCAGTTCAATATGCGCTGCGACCGCGTCGCGGTGCAGGGTGGCTTTGCCAGCGAGCCGCCACTGCGCCAACGTGCCTTGCAGTTGCGTCACGCCATCGGCAGTTATCACCTCGTCGCCCGCGCCCCAACGCAGGCCGTCGCCAGCAATATCAAGCGCCATCACCGGGGCATCGCCAGCAACACCGACGCTGCCACGGATACGCAGTTCGCCGTCGAGCGCTGACAACACCAATGGTGAAAGTTGAATCTGTTGATTTTGCCACGCGATTTGCGATGGCAGGATATGCAGCGCCTGGCCATCGCGCTGCACCTGGCCGGCCACGCTCGCCGCCGCATCAATGCCGTCGATATCCAGTGCCACACCATAGCGCCCCTCGGGGCCGCCAAACAGCTGCGGCGCAATGTCTTGCGCACGAGTATTCAGCTGCCAGCGCAAGTGCTCGCCATCACGTCGAACGCGCGCGCGCAGGGCCAGCGTTCCTGGCGCATTGCCATCGAGCACCAGTTGCAGGTCCACCGGCTTGCCGGAAATGCGCGCGTGCAATTGCCAAGCGGTTACCGCATCGGTCACTGACTCACCATCCAGCGTCAACGCCACCGTGCTGCGTTTGCCAAAACCGATGCGGCCGTCGATACGCGAGGTATCGTCAACACGGTGGATCGTCAGGCCCTTGATCCGTACGCGATCAGAGGATATCTGTAATCCGCCGTTGATCGCGGCTATTGTTTGCGGTGCGCTATCACCACGTTGAACCTGCAGATCGCGCACCACCAGTTTTGGTATCTCAATGTCCAGTGGCAGCGGCAGTGTTGGCCATTGCGACGGCCAGGAAAACGGCGCGACTGCAGCATCGGGCGATGGCAGCGGAATATCGATCGTTATTCCACTTAATTGCAACGGCTCAAGGCGTACCACGCCGCGCCAGAGCGCCGTTGATGCCAGAGCAAGCTGCGCCTGTGCAATCTGGATGCGCATGCCATCGACGTTCAACACCAATCCTTGCACATGCAGGCCACCGGCCAGCGTGCCATTGGCGCTTTGCCAACTCAGCGCATCATCGGCCATTACGCCGCGTGCCTGCATCAATACAAAATCGCGGCCGGAATGGCTATGCCAGAGCCACGCCCACGCCAGCGCAGCCATCAGCAGTAGCGCAGCCAAACCAACAAACAGCAGGCGCACGATCCGGCTCACAGGTCTGGCCCGATACGCAGATGAATGCGCCATTGCTGCTCGCTGCTGTCAAATCCGTGTGCCAGATCGAGCCGCACCGGGCCCACCGGCGAACGCCAGCGCAGGCCAAGGCCAGCGCCGACTGCCAATGCAATCGCTGATGGTTCGTTGAAGGCGTCGCCAGCATCGACAAAGGCGGCCATGCCCCAGCGATTGCCGAAATAGTGATCGACCTCGGCGCTCGCAACGGCCAGGTGTTTGCCACCGAGCGCGGCGACGCCATTGATGCCGACACCCACCTCGTTGTAGCCAAAACCGCGAATGCTTTGGTCGCCGCCGGCAAAAAAACGCAGGTTCGGCGGCAAATCGCCAAGAGAGCTGGTGCGTGTTGCACCCAGTTCGCCGCGCAGCAACAAACGGGTATCGCTGGCCAGCGGAGTAATCCACTTGGCCAAAACATGGCCTTGCAAAAAACTGACATCCGAGCCCAACGCGCTGCTGTTACCGCGCACCTTGGCGCTCAGCGACCAGCCACGGCGTGGATTGATCGGATCACGGGCACGCACGGTTTGCACCGACAATTCCGGATACCACACCGTGCTGATGGTGCGTGGTGCGTCCAGAGCCGAGAACGATTGCTGTTGCGCCCACGCGCCCGCAGTCACACCCCATTCGCCAAAACGGGCATTGCGGTTGGCTGCCACCTCGATGGTGCGGCTGTTGTCGAACGCACCGAAATCCTCTTCGCGCAGATTGGCATTGAGGGTGTACCAGCCATCGAATCGGGCAAAGGCAGGGATTCGATACTGCGTTGCAAACGAACGCTTGCGCTGTGCCCAATCGAGCTCGGCCTTGGCCTTGTGACCGCGATCATTGAGCCAACGCCGTTCTGCACCCAGATTCACGCCGGCACCCGAATCGGTGCCAAAACTCAGTCCCATCGAGTAGACATCGCGCTTGGCCGGGGTGAGTGTTGCCTGCACCGGCACCGCGCCGTCCTGCGCCTGCTCTGGCAACGGTTGCACTGCAACCATCGCAAAATAGTCCAGCCCTACCAGGCGGTTTTGCAGGGTGGTCAGTTCGCTCTGGCGATAGGCGTCGCCGACCTGCCATGGCGTCAGCGCCGCGAGCAGGCCAGTCCGCAACTGGCTGCCCTCGAAGCGCACCGGCCCGAGCGTGTAACGCGGCCCGCTGTTCCAGCCAAGGTCGATATCGGCGGCGTGCTCGGCACGGGTTATCCGTACTTCGTGTTGGTCGAGCGTGGCGTCAAAATAGCCGCGCTCGGCCAATGCCCGGCTGATACTGCGTTTGCCTGTTTCATAGCGCTCATCCACAAAACGCTTGCCCACGCCCGGCTTGAACCCAGACAACGCGCGTTGCACCACGCGATCCGACTGTGCCGCACCGTCGATACGCAGTACGAGTTCACGCACCAGCGTCGGCGCACCGGCGTCCACCTGCACCTGCACATCCGTTCCATCATCGGATTGCTCGGTGGTTACCGTAATCCGGGCATCGTAATAGCCCAGCGGCATCAGCGCGAGACGCACTTCTTCTTCGCTGCGACGCACCAGAAACGCCAGCCGTGCGGCACTGATTTTCTTGCGTTGCGATTTGTTGAGGCGGGCAACAGACAATGCCGGACGAATCTTGTTGGCCAGGCCGTCGCTGATTCCATCGAATTGGATCTCGCCCAGCCCTTGTGTGGGTTCTGGCGAGGGTTCCGGTTTTTGTTCCTGAGCTGCTGCGATAACGGGGATCAACAACACGGCCAGCACCATGCGTGCGACAACACGCAGCAGGGGGTGTCGTCGCATCACCGTGGCGTCATCGCAAAGCCGTGTATTGCGGTCGCGCACAGGGTGCGCTCCCACAGTCACTTGCGGCATAGCGTCCTGTAGGAGCCCACCCTGTGGGCGACCGGCCGCAGCGCGTGTAGGAGGCGACCGGCCGCAGCGCGTGTAGGAGCCCACCCTGTGGGCGACAGACCGACCAACCGAGCGTAGAGCCAAGGCGCAGGCCCGCGCAACCGCGAAGCGCTCGAAGACGCCGCCCGCGTTGCGCAGCAACCAGCCGGGAAAATATGTGTTGGACATCCTGCCTACGATACCGAACGCTACTGAAGCGAGCGTGAGCATGGCCGAGCCACACGCGCGGATCAGGCGCTCGCAAGTTGCGAAATATCGGCGACTGCGACAAACCGATCATGCAGGCGCTTGAGCAGGGCCAGGCGGTTCTCGCGCAGGGCTTCGTCCTCGGCCATCACCATCACCGAATCGAAGAACGCATCCACCGGCTGGCGCAGCCAGGCGAGACGCGACAGCACGGCCATGTAGTCGTGCGCGGCCAGGGCGGCGTCGGTTTCGCGGATGGCCGCTTCCACCGATTCGGCCAGCGCAATCTCGGCCGGCTCGCGCAGGCGCGAACGCTCGACGTGCGCGGGAATCTCGCCCTCGGCCTTGCGCAGGATGTTGCCGATGCGCTTGTTGGCAGCGGCCAGTGCCTCGGCCTCGGGCAGCTTCACGAACTCGCCGATCGCCTTGAGGCGACGTTCGAAATCGAGCAGCGAAGTAGGGCGCAGATTCGCCACCGCTTCGAAGTGCGCGGGCGGCACGCCCTGCTCGGCGTAATAATTGCGCAAGCGGTCGAGGATGAAGTCGTAAAGCTCGTCGATGTCTGCGTCGCGGTAGGACGGGAGCGATGCGGACTGAAAATTATCGACCGCAACATCTTGGTCTCGCGCTTGGGTTGCCGCAGCCTCTTTGCTGGCTAGGCGCTGACGACTGATCGCCTTGAGTGCAGCGATGTGCGCATCCTTTAGCAGCGCACGCAGATCCAGTTCCAGCGCGCCTTCAATAATCGTGCGCGCCAAGCCCAGCGCATTGCGGCGCAGCGCGAACGGATCCTTGTTGCCGCTCGGCTTGAGCCCGGCGGCGAAACCACCGGCCAGGGTATCCAGGCGCTCGGCAATCGCCAGTACTTGTCCGAGTGGCGAGGGTGCAATCGCATCGCCGCCGAAACGCGGCATGTAGGCATCGTCGATGGCGGCAGCAACCTCGGCCGGTTCGCCGGCAGCGGCGGCGTAATAACGCCCGGCGATGCCCTGCAATTCCGGGAACTCGTTGACCAGCCGCGATTGCAGGTCGGCCTTGGAAAGGTCGGCGGCGCGCCGCGCCAATACCGGATCGACGCCCACCTGCGCGGCGATGGTTTCGGCCAGCAGCGCAACACGCAGCACCTTGTCGGCATAGCTGCCCAGCTTCTGCTGGTAGGTCACGCTGGCCAGCCCGTCGTTCATCTCCGCCAGCCCCTGCTTGCGGTCGGCGTCGAAGAAGAACGCGGCATCGGCAAAACGCGGGCGGATCACCCGCTCGTAGCCTTGGCGCACCTGCGTTTCGTCGCGCGATTCGATATTGGCGATGGCGATGAAGTGCGCGCTGAGGCGGCCTTCGCCGTCGAGTACCGGGAAGAATTTCTGATTCGCTTCCATGGTCGAGATCAACGCCTCCTGCGGTACCCGCAGAAACCCTTCCTCGAAACTGCAGGTGATTGCCCGCGGCCATTCAGTCAGGGCGTTGACCTGTTGCAGGTTGTCCTCGCTGATGCGCGCGTGCCCGCCCACCGCCGCTGCAGCGGCCTCAACCTGGGCGCGAATACTGTCACGACGCTCGATCGGATCAACCAGCACCTTGGCCTGACGCAATGCCTCGACGTAATCATCGGGGTTGCCGATCCACACCGGCTTGGCGAAATGGAAGCGATGGCCGCGGCTCATGCGGTCGGCGTGGATGCCAAACACGTCGCCATCAATGACCTTGTCGCCAAGCAGCAATACCAGCCAGTGCAGCGGCCGCGCGAACGCAAAGTCGTGATCGCCCCAGCGCATCGGCTTCGGGATCGGCATCGCCGCAATTGCTTCGCGCACAATCTCCGGCAGCAAGCTGGCAGTATCGACCCCGGCGATGGTGGCGCGATGCACAAAACGCTCGCCCTTGCCATCGCTGATCCGGCCCAGCGCATTCCATTCGACCCCTGCCTTGGCCGCAAAGCCGCGCAGTGCTGGCGTCGGCTGGCCATTGCCGTCGAGCGCGATATTCAGATACGGCCCCAGCACTTCGCTTTGCCGATCGGGCTGGCGCAGCGCCACCGCTGGCACGCGCACGGCGAGCCGACGCGGCGTATACAGCGGCCGTGCATCGCCGCGCTCGTAGGCAATGCCGCGCTTGTCCAAGCCGGCGAGCACGCCGTCGAACAAGGCTTGCGCCAGTTCCGGGAGTGCCTTGACCGGGAGTTCCTCGGTGCCCAGTTCAATCAGCAGGGATTTGTTGCTAGTCATGGCACGACTCTTTCTGAAGTTCCTTCTCCCTCCGGGAGAAGGTGCCCGAAGGGCGGATGAGGGTGCGGTGTGTGGTTGCGGCCCGTGATCGCGCCGAACCCTCTGCAACCCCTCTGATGACGCTACCAAGCAACCGACTAGGCAGGCAAGAAGCGCCTGCCAAGTCTCTGCTTGTCCCGGCAGGAGAGGGGCTCAAGCGGTGGCATTTTTCAATCCCGGAAACCCCAGCTTCTCGCGCTGCGCATAGTAGGCCTCAGCCACCGCGCGCGACAGCGTGCGCACGCGCAGGATGTAACGCTGGCGCTCGGTGACCGAGATCGCGCGGCGGGCGTCGAGCAGATTGAAACTGTGGCTGGCCTTGCACACCTGATCGTAGGCCGGCAGCGGCAGGCCCTTTTCGACCAGCATCAATGCCTCGCGCTCGCAGGCATCGAAGCGGTGAAACAGCTCGGCAACGTCGGCGTGTTCGAAGTTGTAGGTGCTCTGTTCGACTTCGTTCTGGTGATAGACATCGCGATAAGTCACCGGCCCCTGTGGGCCGTGCGTCCAGACGATGTCGAATACGTTGTCGACATTCTGCAGGTACATGCACAGGCGTTCCAGACCGTAGGTGATCTCGCCCAGTACCGGTTTGCACTCGATGCCGCCGGCCTGCTGAAAATAGGTGAACTGGGTGACTTCCATGCCGTTGAGCCAGACTTCCCAGCCCAGGCCCCAGGCGCCGAGGGTCGGTGATTCCCAGTTGTCCTCGACCAGGCGCAGGTCATGTACTTCGGGGTCGATGCCCAGCGCCTTGAGTGAATTGAAGTAGCGCTCGACGATGTCGTCGGGGCTGGGCTTCATCACCACTTGATACTGGTAGTAACGCTGCAAGCGATTGGGATTCTCGCCATAACGGCCGTCAGTGGGGCGGCGGCAGGGTTGCACGTAGGCGGCATTCCACGGCTCCGGGCCGAGTGCGCGCAGGAACGTGGCCGGATGAAAGGTGCCGGCACCCACTTCCAGATCGAGTGGCTGGATCAGGGCACAGCCTTGCTCGTCCCAATACTGGTTGAGCCGGGAAATCAGTTGTTGAAATGTCGGTGCGGACATGGCCGGTGCCGATAATGGGAGCCCGCTAGTATAACGTTCGGATTGAATGACCGGTCTGTGCTGGCTGAAAGAGGCCGGTTCGCTTAACCTGCAACCTGAATTGAAAAGGCGATAACAGCATGCAAATCTCGATTCATACCGTCCCCGCCAGCAAGGGCTTGAACTGGATCACCCAATCTCTGGATGTCGCCGGCCGCCGGCCCGGACTGGTGCTCAGCACCATGCTGTTGGGCTTGTTTTTACTGCTCGTTGTTGCGTTGTTCGCAGCGATGCCAGGCGCTGTGCTGGTGGCCATGGCCGGTGCTGATAACGCGCTCGACCTGCCATTCAGCCCGATATGGGTGCTGATGGCGTTGCCGGTGCTGACCATCATTTTTGTGCAACCGCTGCTGTTTGCCGGGATGCTGCACGTATTGCGCGAGGTCGATGCCGGGCGCCCGGTCGGCATCATGGGCATCCTGGCAGGGCTGGCTGGCGGGCAAACCATGGCGCTGGCGAGCATTGGTTTGGTGCAGCTTGCAGCAAGCGCGCTCAATCTGTTGTTCACGCGCTTGTTTGGCGGCGCGGAATACATGGCGCAATACGGCAATTATGTAGCTTCAGCGTTGAAAGGGGTAATGGTTGCGCCGCCGGTGGCCGAGCACGAGGCGCTGTTGTTTTTATCCGGTCTGGCAATTGGGTTTTTTGCCTTCACCGCGCAGATGTATGCCATTGCCCAGGTACAGTTTCAGCGCCGCGAACCCTTGGCGGCGGTCATTGCCAGCCTGATTGCCTCGGTTCGCAATGTGTTGCCGTTGACCGTGGCTGGCCTGGTGATGGGAGTCGGCTTGTTTGCCGGGATCATCGTGCTGATGCTGGCCGGTGGCTTGTTGGTCATGATCGCGTCGTTCATCGCCAAAGCGCTGGGCAGTCTGATTGCACTGCTGGTTGGCCTGTTCGCCATGGCGCTGGTATTCACGCTGATGTTCGGCGGAATCTATCTGTCGTGGCGCGACATGTTCAGTGATGAGCAACCACCGGCCAGCGAACCGCCGCAGCAGGTACAGGCGGAGATGTAAGCAGACGAGCAAGCGCGTCACTTAATCAGCGTCATGCTCGTCACCTGAGCAAGACAAGGCGAGGCTGCGGCTTCGGTTACGCGACAATCGAGCAGTTGTAGTTGAACCAATGCGGTAGCCCATATACCATCGGGCGACAAGGGGTGCGCGGCAACGTCGCGCGGGTTCGCAGCAAGAAGGGGGCTTGTGTGAATGAGCGGCTATCTGATCGAATCATATTTCGTTCGCATGCCGCTTGCGGGTGTGGCATGTCGCGATGTCGATAGCCGACAGGTTTCCTGGTTGCTCGGACATCGCCCGCGACTGACCGCTACGAATTGATTACATAACCAATCCGGGAGACCGTGCGATGACTGTTATTGGTCAAGTGAATGCTGTTTCGCTGCTGGGAGCACTCGACGCCACCCGCAACTGGCGGGCATACGTGGCTTTGCTGCTCGGTGGCCTCGTCGCCACGCTGGCAGGCGCGCTGACAGGGTATTTCGTTTTCCGTTTCCAGATGTGGAATATGGGGGCGATATCGGCGCTGATTGGCGGTATCGGTTTCATCGTCTCAGTGCTGATATTTGTCGTGGCATTTTCGGCCGCCGGAACCAGCTTGCTCGATCAGGCAAAAGGCATTCCACAGCGTCCGTTGATATCCTTGTTTTTTTCCGGGGTCGGCTCGCTGGGAAGATTGTTGTTGCTTGGCCTCGCGTTGCTTTTGATCTACACAGCAATTCTCATTGGGGTAATCGTATTATTGTTTTTGGCAAAGATTCCGGGTATAGGGCCGCTGTTTTATGGCCTGGTTTTCCCGCTTGCTGCGTTGGTATTCGGGCTGTTTGGGTTCGTGGTGGTATTCGTGGTCAATCCGTTGGCGGCACCTGCGGTTTGGGATGGTAATGGCGTGATGCAAACGCTTGCCAAACTGCTCACGTTGGCACGTCGCGACATGCTGAAAATCGTCGTGAGCCAGTCCTTGCTGTTTTTGCTGTTGCTGTTTGTCGGCGCGATCCTCTTCGGCACGATCTTCGGTGGGATCAGCTCTGCGTCTGCCGTTTCGGCCATGATCATCGATCTTCCGCGCGGAATGGGTATTGCGAGCAGTATGTACGCGCTGCAATCGTTGGCGCTCTCTGGCAATGGCTATATTGGCGCGTGGTCAATCGGTGTGGCGCTTCTTCTCGGTAGCGTTGCCTTGGCTCTGTTGCTCATTGCCATCAGCGGCAACTGCATCATCTATCTGCAATACGCGGCAAACGTCGATGCCAGCGGCATGGAAGAAACCTTGCGCTTGCGCGCGCAGCAATTGAAAGCCAAAGCTGAAGCCGTGCAGGCGCAGGCAAAGCAGCAGGCCGCTGCTGCGCAGCAAGCATGGCAGGAGCGGCAGCGCGAGGCGGCACGGCCACCGCTGACGGGGGCCGCGCCGATGAAAGCATGCCCGCAATGCCAGTCACCGGTGACCAAGGATGATGTTTTCTGCGGCCACTGCGGGCATCGGCAGTCAGGCAATGGCGGTTAATGCGTGCCGGAACATAGAGGGGAGCATGCCAGAGTGGATTGTCCTGATTGTCATACCCGCAACGCAGATGGTGCAAAGTTTTGTCGGCAGTGTGGCCACGACCTGAAAAGCACGACTGCCGCACAACCGGCCACGGCGGCGGCCCTAGCAAACCACACCGGCAGCCAATGCGCGCATTGCGCCGCGCCGTTGCGGCCGGGCGCAGCATTTTGCGGTCGTTGCGGCACATCAACGCATACTGCGCCAGGCGCAGCCGCGCCTTCGGCAACTGCGCCCGATACACCTGCGGCGAGGGTAGTCAAAGCACCTGCTGGCGCAGCGGAGCAAGCGCCAACGGTGCCGGCCGCAACAGCATGTCCGCATTGCGACGCGCCATTGCGCCCAGGAGTTGTGTTTTGCGGGCGCTGCGGAAAATCGTCGACGGCCTTGGTTGCCGCAACCGCTGCCGCGCCAGCAGCCGCGAAGTCGGCTCCGGTGATGCCAACGCCAGCGGCGCCGGCAACTGCGGCCACCACAAATGTTTCCTCGCAGCCTGCCGCCAGGCCGGTAGATCCAAACGTATCGGAGTGCAATCACTGTGCCGCGCCACTGCGACCCGACGCGGAGTTTTGTGCGCAATGCGGCACGCCGACACAAAAGGCAGGTACGGCTGCCGCAGCCAAATCAACAGCGCAGACGCACTCGATCTGGGAGGCGCCAACGCCCGGCGATGAGCCAGGCCAAACAGCGCAAGACACACAACGCACGGCTGCACCTGCGGTGCAGACGTCACCCGAACCACCCGCAGCGCAACGCAGCGCAGTTGCCGCCCAAAGCAAGCAACCACCGCTACTCGTGGTGCTGCTTGTTGCGGCCTTGGTTGTTGCGTTGTTGGTGGGAGGCGTTGTGTGGTGGCGGCTGCACGACGCCGGCGGAACGGAGGTTGTGCAACAACCGGCGGCTGCCGAACCGCAGGTTGCCCCCGCGTCGCCAGTCCAGGCACAACCAGAGCCGGTGGCGACGGTGCCATTCGTCGGCGAGTGGCTTGTCGAGAAAGATCTCGACAACCCCGGCCAATCGCCAGATGTGGGCGTCATTCGTTTCAGCACGGATCGTTTTCGCTTCAAGGGCGAGACGCGCGAGGTACGTTACTTGGTGCGCGGCAACGGCCTTTTCGGCATTCGATTCCCCGATGAGGATGGTGGGGGGCCAGGTGACGATGACCCGCTCGGCATAAAATTCATCGATGCGGATCATGTGGTCTTGTTCAGTCAGGAGTTTGAGTTGGGTTTGGTGCGACGCGACTCAGTGGCGGGGCAGGCGGTTTTGGCCAAGGCCAACGCGCAAGTTGCGCCGCCAAATGCACCGGCTGCACCGACTGCCCCGAAGCCGGCGACAAATCCCACGCTGCCGGTCGCGAAAGCCACGCCGAACCCGATTCAGCTGGCGATCAATGCCAGTCTCGATGAAGGTCGGCGCTGCGTCGCCAACAAAAAATACGATTGCGCAGTCAGCAGCGCCAATGCAGTGTTGCGGCTTGCACCGCGCAATGCGGCGGCACTGGCGATGAAGCGGGAGGCTGAGGCAGCACAGGCAAGCGCCTTGTCGGAAATTGAAATTCGCTGAACAATCGGCTGCAGGGGAGATAACGCATGGCTTATGAGTACAGTTCAACCAGTCGGCGGCTGGATGTGCCCAATCCGCTGCGCAGCGAGAATGTGTTCTTGTTTGCAGCAGCAGCAATCTTGTTGGCGGCGGCGGTGTACCTGTTGATGATCAGCCGGGGCGCGATGGCAGCTGGCAATGGCTGGTGGAGCGCCGTGCCACTGGTGGTCGGCGTGATCTTGCTGGTGCGTGCGATCCTGAAGTTGGCGAAGGGTTTGGGGCAATTGCGGTTCTTCTTCGGGCGTGGGCAGCCGGTTGGGCTGGCTGACGAACTTGGTCAGGATCAGGCAGGTATCAGCGAAAAAGCTGCCGATTTGCGTGAAACCTTACGCCAGAATGCGCTGACCTACGCCGAGCCACAGGGTGCGCTGAGTGGCTTGCTGTTTAGTTGGATTCCTGACCTGATCTTTGCACCGGCACCGATACAACAGGTCACGCAACGGCAGTTCCAGACGGCGCTTGCATTGCTCGCGACAGCATTGTCGTGGGCGGTGAGCATGATTACCTTGAGTGATCCAAAGTCCAGTGCATGGTCGGGCTTGTTCTACTTTCTGTTTGCAACCTTTCTGCTGGTCAAGCCTTTGGATGCCGGTATTGGCGGGCGTGCGCAGATGGGGATGCGCAGCCTGGTCGGACTGGTGTTGCTGGCCATGTTCGGCCCAGTATTGATCCCATCGCTCAGCGCCAGCCTGCCCGACATCGGTTGGCTGCGCTTGAACCTGCAGACCGGGATTCTGATGGCGTCGGCACTGCTTGCGGTAGCTCTGTTTTTTGTTGCGCTGATGCGGCAATTGAATGCGCCGCCGCCGACCACGATGGCCAGAGAGCAATTGGCACTCTCGTTCAACGCCCATCCCAAGCAATTGCTCGACGAATTGGATCGCTTGTTGCAAGCCAACTGGAGCGAGCAGATTCCCAATCGGCGCTATGCGTTTGAGGAGCCACAAGTCGGTAGCGGGGCCGGATCTTTTCGTGCCGAGTTGATCGAGGAAACCCAGCCATTGCCGCGCACAGACATGCCGGTCTATGACCTCGCGGGTTCGCTGGCTTCCCCGCGCTATCGCTGGTTGGTGTGGCTCGATGTAGCCGCGCTGGCGTTTACCATCGGTGAAGCACTGGGCTGGGTGGCATTTGCTCATGCATTTGACCCTGCAGGCGTGGCGCGTGATGCGTTGTTTTGGGCGAGTCTCGCCATTGCTTTGCTGGTGGTGGCCCGTTTCTGCTTCAATGCTGCGCACGTGCTTTGGCTGCGTTTTGATTTTTTATCCGAGATCATCTGGGTTGAGATGAGCGGTAATTATCAGGCGGCGGATTTCGAGTTTGGCGCGCAGTTTACCGACCGCGTCAAAAGCAAGCGCCAGGTGATCAATATCGAGACGATGACGCTGCGCGTGTGGGTTGCCGAACTTGAAACCGTCAATTTTGGCAAACAAACGCAGCGCTGGTTGATCGGTATGCGTGGGCTGCGCGACAAGGCGCGGATGTATGCCGAGCACCTTACCGACTTTGCCGGTGCGCAGAGCATCATTGTTGCGCCAACAGCCGCCGCCGATGTGCAAAAAGTGGCAGCGATGAGCGCGATGAACAAACTGGCCCAGAACAATGCCGGGACCGCAAGTTTGCCGCAGCCGTTGCTGGCCGCACTGACAGCGGCCGGTGGTGCGCGGTTCTGCCACAGCTGTGGCAGTGGCAATGAAACAGATGCCCGGTTTTGTGGGCAGTGTGGCACCGGGCTGGAAGACAACAGTCCACATGTCGAACGGTGATGGGTCACCGCGACGATAGACGACCAATGGAGGATGTTTAGCATGAAACTGACGTATCGCAATTTTAGTGCTGTTGTGCTCGCACCGTTTGTGCTCGCCGCTTGTGCCACGACAGGTGGGCCTGGTGGTACGGCCGGTAACGGAGAACGCGCCTGCAACCCGGTCGTTGCCGGCGGGATCGGCGCGGCACTCGGCGCGTTGGTCGGCGGCAATGGTGATCGTCTTGCCGGTGCGGCCATTGGTGCTGCGGTTGGTGCGTTGGCTTGTGTCGCGTTCAATCATCACTCCGAGCAGGTTAAAACTGCCAAACAGGTTGATGACGATTATCGCCGTGTGCATGGCGGCAAATTGCCCGAGCAACCCGCAGTGGTTCGCTATACCAGTAAGTTTGATCCCGCCAGCATCAAGGCGGGCAGCGAAGCCAAGCTGACCTCGTATATTGAAGTCACCGGTGGCCGCAATGCCGCAGCGCCGCTGGTCGAGGAAGAGATCGCCTTGTACAAACCCGATGGTGGCCTGGTGCGCAAGGCCAAGAAGGCGGTTGCTGAGCAAGCCACTGCCGGAGCTTTCCAGAATACGTTCACCATTCCAATGCCAGCTGGAGTGCCGCAAGGTGACTACAAAGTAACAACGTCGCTTTATGTCGATGGCGTTGTTGTGGATACCAACGATTCACAACTGCAGGTGGTAATGACATTGCCAGCGCTTGACGGCGCAACGCGAATCGCCGCACGCTGACCCGTTATCGGGTGCTTCGGAGTACCGAGGCATCCGGTGCAGGCCGCGCCAGATCACTCCGCTGCCGGATCGGATGCCGGCTTGCGCCGTGCAATGATGCTGGCGGCAATCACTCCCACTTCATACAACAACAGCATCGGGATAGCCAACATCAACTGCGATAGCGCATCGGGCGGGGTGATGATGGCGGCGACGATGAAGATACCGACCACGACGTAGCCACGCGATTGCCGCAGTTGCGCTGGCTTCACCACGCCCAGCGCTACCAGCACGATCACTGCAATCGGCATTTCAAACGACAGGCCGGCAGCAAGGAAGATGATCAACACAAAATCGAGATAACGGCTGATGTCGGTCATCATCGCCACGCCACTGGGGGTAGTCGCGGTGAGAAAGGCGAATACCGCCGGCAGCATGATGAAATAGGCGAATGCGCAGCCGAGGTAAAACAACAGTACTGCTGAAACCAGCAGCGGTTTGGCGAGGCGTCGCTCGTGCTTGTACAGCCCCGGCGCCACGAATGCCCAGGCCTGATACAGCAGCACCGGCATCGACACGATCAATGCCACGAAGAATGCCAGTTTGATCGGTGCGAAAAACGGGCTGGCGACATCGATGGCGACCAGTTGCCCGCCAGCCGGTAGTTTGGCCAGCAGCGGGTCGGCGAGTAGCTGATAGAGCCGGTTGGCAAAAGGCACCAGCACGGCAAACACGCCAACCAGCGCCAGCACGCCGCGCATCAGTCGCGTGCGCAGTTCAATCAAGTGCGAGAACAGGCTGTCGCCGTCATCACTCAGGCGATTCATGGTTTGTCTGTCGGTGGATTTTCGATAGCAGCAGGTGAGTCGCCAGCGTCTGCCGCTTTTTCGCCAGCCGCAGCATCGGCTGTTGCTTCTGGTTGCACGGCGGCGGTTGCGGCGCTGGCAGTGGAGGCAACGGTACGCGCAGCGCTATCGAGATTGGCATTGGCATCGCGCGCGATGGCGTTGAGTTCGTCACCTTGTGCCGACAGGCTGCGGCGCAAGTCTTCGGTTGCCAGTTCGCGTTCCAGCTCGGTTTTTACCGAATACCACTGGGCACGGGCACGGCGCACCCACAAACCGGCAAAGCGCGCGGCTTTTGGCAGGCGCTCGGGGCCGAGTACCAGCAGCGCAATGACCGCTACAAGCAGCAGTTCACTGAATCCGATACCAAACATGGCAGCAGGCCGCAGGCGTACTTATTGCCGGGTCTTGTCGTCGTGCCGCTCGGCGGACGCGTTTTCGGCTTTCGAGTCGTCCTTGAGACGCTCGACGGGCTTGTCCTTGTCCTCGGCGTCATTCATGCCTTTCTTGAAACCCTTGATGGCCTCGCCCAGATCGCTGCCGACGTTCTTCAGGCGCTTGGTGCCGAAGATCAACAATACGATAACCAGAATGATGAGCAACTGCTGCCAACCGATACCCATGAATAATTCCTGCCAGATTCGTCAAGACGCCGAGCATAGCGCGACTACGCTCAAAACGTCAGTGACCGATGCTCAATGACTGGTGTATTCCTCAAGCCGATCACGGAAATCGACCATCGGGTTGCTGGGTGCATTGACCCGACCCTCGAAAATTGCCCGCGGCGTGGTGTTGGCGCCATAGGCGGCGGCGTTGGCCTTGTCATCGATCGACACCACCGCGCCATCGAGCGCGATACCGGCAAACAGCCCGCGCGAGCGCGACCATGAATAGATTTCGGCCTTGAGTTGACCGTCGGTTGAAGCCGATGCGGTACGCCCCACCGGACCGGCCGCGACTGCAGCATCGGCACCCAGGGTGAACTTGCCGTTGACGATGCCATCCACACCGCGGCGTGTACGAAACACCAGCACCACGTCGGTGCTGCTGATACCGAACTGAAAACCGAAGCTGCCACCGGCGATGGTGATGAAGCTGGGATTGCTCCACACGCCATTGGCCTGGCGCACCGAAATCAAGCCGCGGCCGAAACGTCCGCCAACGATCAAGCCGGCCTTGACCACGCCCGGGATAACCGCCACTGCCTGCGCATCGCGCAGCATCGCCTCGGGGATGGATTGCTCGGGCACCAACATCACCTTGTCGAGCACTTTAACCGAATCGCGTGCGCGCTCGTCCTGCTTTTCACCGGCGATGGCAACGGCGCTGAGGGATAACAGGCAGATCAGGGCGAATAAACGCGTCATGGTGGCTCCGGGGCGTAAGGATAAACAGCAACAGTATGGCTGCTGGCGATGAATCGCGGCTTAGGGCATTGCTGCACCGGGTGCTGACGGTGGCAATGGTATCGTTTGCAGGCAATCCACGGCATGGCGGCTGCGTGAGCGGCCAGGAGGAACTATGGGCAAGCATTACTGGGCACCGGGCAAAACATCCGAAAATCCACAGGTTGGCGTGGTGCTGGTCAATCTGGGCACCCCCGAGGCACCGACAGCCAGTGCCGTGCGCCGCTATCTGGCGCAGTTTCTGCACGACTGGCGGGTGGTAGATGTCAGCCGCTGGCTGTGGTGCCTGGTCTTGCACGGCATCATCCTGCCGCTGCGCTCGCGGCGGGTGGCCGGCAAATATGCGGCAATCTGGGGCGCGGATGGCTCGCCGCTGATGGCGTTCAGCCGCGATCTGAGCCAGCGCGTTGACGCCGCATTGGATGGCCATGTGGTGCAACTGGCAATGAGCTACGGCGAGCCGAGCGTGCGCACGGTATTGCGCGCCATGGCCGAACGCGGCATCCGCCGGGTGTTGGTGTTGCCGCTTTACCCGCAGTATTCGGCCACTACCAGCGGCGCCGTATTCGATGCCGTGGCGCGCGAGTTGATGGGCTGGCGCGACCTGCCGGAGCTGCGATTCGTGCGTGATTATCATCGCGACCCGGCCTGGGTGCAGGCAATGGCCGATTCGATTCGCGCCCATTGGCAGGCACAGGGCCGCGCCGAGCGCCTGCTGTTTTCGTTTCACGGCATACCGCAGCGATTTGCGAAAGACGGCGACCCGTATCCGCAGCAGTGTCAGGCCAGTGCCGAAGCCATTGCCGCCGCGCTGGGCCTGGCCGATGGCGATTGGGCGTTGACCTATCAGTCGCGTTTTGGCCGCGAGCCGTGGTTGCAGCCCTATACCGATGTCAGCCTGCACGAATGGGCCGCTGCCGGGCTGGCCAGCGTTGACGTGGTATGCCCCGGCTTTGCGGTGGATTGCCTGGAAACGCTGGAAGAAATCGCGGTGGAGAATCGCGACGCGTTCATCGCCGCCGGTGGCCGCCGCCTGAACTATGTCGCCGCGCTCAATGCCAGCGACGCGCATGTGCTGGCGATGCAGGCGGTGATTGCGCAACACGTTGCCGGATGGAACGCCAACGCGAGACCCGCCGATGCGTGAGTTGCGCATCGACACCGTACACGGCCAGATGACAGCGCTGCGCGCTGGCCAGGAGGGCGCACCACGGGTGTTGGCCGTGCATGGCTGGCTCGACAATGCCGCCAGCTTTGTGCCGTTGCTGGCACATCTTGGCGATTTTGATGTGCTTGCCATCGACCTGCCCGGTCACGGCCACAGCTTTCATCGGCCGCCCGGTGCCAGCTATGGGTTGCCGGAATATCTGGATGATCTGCTCAATGCGCTCGATGCCATCGGCTGGGCACGTTGCCATCTGCTGGGGCATTCGCTGGGCGGCGCGATCAGCAGCATGCTGGCCTGCGCCGCGCCCGAGCGGGTGGAAAAACTGGCATTGATCGAGGCGCTGGGGCCGCTCGCTGGCGCACCGGGCAGCGCTGCCGAACGCTTGCGCCAGGCGGTCAGCGAGCGCCGTGCGCTGCGCAGCAAACAATTGCGCACCTTCCCCGACATTTTTACCGCCGTCCGTGCGCGGGTGCAGGCCAATGGCCTTTCCGAACACGCTGCGCGTTTGTTGGTCGAGCGCGGCATTGCCCCGGTTGAAGGCGGCTTTCTGTGGTGCTCCGATCCGCGATTGACCACCACCACCGCGCTGCGTGCCGACGAGAGCACGGTGCGCGAATGGATCGCCGGGATTGCTGCACCAACGCTGGTGATCGCCGCCGAACAGGCGCCGCCGTATTTTGACGCGGCGCTGCGCCAAGCGCGCATCGCTTGTTTGCGTGATGGCCGTAGTCTGCAACTGCCGGGCGGCCATCATCTGCACATGGAAACGCCGGAGCCGGTAGCGGTGGCGATAGCGAGGTTTTTTGCGGGTTAGCAACAAAACCCTGGCCGCTGCAGCGCCGTGCCGGGCGACACGATGACAAGCCCAGTGATGGCCGGCACAGTGAGCAGATCCTGATCGCCAGTGACCAGCCAGCGAGCGCGGGCGGCGAGAGCGGCATGGATGAACTTGTCGTCGTCCGGGTCGCGGCTGTATGCGATACCGGTGATTGCCGGCGCCGGTTCAACCCAGAAAGCGATGGCCGACAGATCGTGCAGGATCAGGCGGCGACGCTCGGGGTTGAGGTAGCGGTCGAACTTCGGCTTCCACAGACGCTGTTCGAGCTCGGCGAAGGTGTCGGCGGAAAAGGCTACGGTGCCACCCGCAAGTACGCGACGAATCAGTATCGCCGGCGCGCCCTGCGGCGACAGTGCTGCGCTGATCCAGACATTGCTGTCGATCACGACCCGCGGCGATGATCGCGCCGGGGCATCCTCAACTCTCATCGGCGAGCAGGGCGTCGAGTGCTTGCGGGCTCAGGCCAGCGCGCTCGGCAGCGGCTGCGGATTGATCCAGCGTGTGTTGCAGCCGGTCGGCGTAGAACGCGCGCATGGCTTCATAGTCCTCGGCACTGACCATCACCCCGACCACGCGCTCGTGGCGCATCACCCGCACCGGCTCACGCTGGGCTCGATCCAGAAACTCACCGAACCGGGTTTTGGCTTCGTTGGCGGTATAGGTGCGCATGGCGTTGTCGTGGACTCGAACGGTGGTCGATGAGTTAAATTAGCCGAATCGTTCGATTTAGTCAAATCAGGCGGTAGCCGGCCCCGACCGGCTCCTACACCAGCAGCCGCTTCAGCAGATCCTGCGCATCGCGCGAATGCACGCCGGCGCGCAGGCGTAGCAGTGCCGAGCGTGCCAGCGTGGCGCGTTGCCCCAGCAGGCGGCCATGCGATTCAAACGCGCCGATCAGGCGTGCAGCGACCTGCGGGTTGACCGTATCCAGACGCGGCAACTGTTCCACCAGCAGGGCATAGCCGGCACCATCGGCACGGTGAAACGCAACCGGGTTGATTCGTGCGAAGCTGCCAAGCACGGCGCGCACACGATTGGGGTTGGTCGGAATCCACCACGGCGAATCGAGCAGCGCGGACACGTCGTTGATCGCCTCGGGCTGAGGCCGGCTGGCGACCAGGGTGATCCATTTGTCGGTGACCAGCGCATCGCCGCGATAACGCTGCTGAAACTGCGCCAGCGCCGCGGCCTTGCCCGGTGCGTCGAAACGCACCAGCACCCGCAGTGCGCCGAGGCGGTCGGTCATGTTGGTGGCTGCGGCAAACTGGGCGTTGGCCAACGCCACTGCCGGATCGAGTCGGCTGATCCAGGCCAGGCAGGTGTTGCGCAGTGCCCGCGCTGCGATGGCCGCGCCGTCGATGCCGCCTGCGGCGACGCCGGCCAGTGCTTCATAACGCCGTTGCAGGCGTTCGATATGATCTTCGGCGAGCAGATCCAGGGTTTCCTCACGCGCGGCAAGCAGTGCATCGACATCGATGATTTCCACCGCATCGGCGAGAGTGTCGAAGTCGGGCAAGGCCAGACACTCGGCAACAAATGCCGGATCCGCTTCGTCATCATCGAGCAAGGCGCCGATGGCGTCGCTGAGCGCCGCACTGGCATCACGCGGGTCGGGGAACTGGCGCAACAACACCGCCTTGGCCAATTGCTGCAAGGCATCCCAGCGATTGAATGGATCGCGCTCGATCCGCGCCAGCGTCGCCAGCTCGGCCGGGGTGTAGTCGCAGTGCAGCTTCACCGGCGCGCTGAAGCCCTGGTTGAATGCCGGCAACGGCGGTGCGTCGAGGCCGTTGAACACCAACTCGTGGCTGGCCTGATCCAGCACCACCAGGCCGCTGTCGGCGCCGCCTTCGGGTGTCACATGCAGTACCGTGCCGTTGGCATCGTAGAGCACGTAACGCAGCGGCATCTGCAACGGCTGCGGTGCGTTGTGGCCGGCGATGGTGGGGGCGGTCTGCTCGATCCGCAGGCGAAAGCAACCGTCATCCCAATGTCGATTTACGTGCAGGCGCGGTGTGCCGGCCTGGCTGTACCAGCGTGCGAATTGCGCCAGATCACGGCCACTGGCGGTTTGATGTGCATGCAAAAAGTCCTCGACCGTCGCCGCTCGGCCATCGTTGTCGGCGAAGTAGCGGTCCATGCCGGCGCGGAAGCTGGCCTCGCCGAGCAGGGTGTGCAGCATGCGCACGATTTCCGCGCCCTTTTCGTACACGGTGAGGGTGTAGAAATTGTTGATCTCGCGGTATTCGGGCGGCCGCACCGGATGCGCCAGCGCGCCGGCATCCTCGGCAAACTGACGGGCGCGCAGCAAGCGCACATCCTCGATCCGCTTGACCGCACGTGAATGCAAATCGCAGGTAAACTCCTGATCGCGGAACACGGTAAGCCCTTCCTTGAGCGAGAGCTGGAACCAGTCGCGCAGGGTGACGCGGTTGCCGGACCAGTTGTGGAAATACTCGTGCGCGATCACCGACTCGATGCCGAGGTAATCGGCATCGGTGGCGGTGTCCTGATCGGCGAGGATGAAGCGGGCGTTGAAGATGTTCAGGCCCTTGTTTTCCATCGCGCCCATGGTGAAGTCCTGGGCGGCGAGGATATTGAACTGGCTGAGGTCGTAATAACGGCCAAAGCGTTGCTCATCCCAACGCAACGCACGCTCCAGCGCATCCAGCGCGAAGCCGCAGCGCGGCACATCATCGGGCGCCGCCCACACCGCCAGCCGCACCGCGCGGCCATCGCCGGTGACGATGTCGCGGCTCACGCTGTCGAGGGTGCCGGCGACCAACGCGAACAGATAACACGGCGTCGGATGCGGGTTTTCCCACACTGCCTGATGGCGGCCATCCGCCAACGTGGTGCTATCCAGCGGATTGCCGTTGCCGAGCAACACCGGAAACCGGGCGTGTTCGGCGCGCAGGGTGATGCGCCATGTCGGCATCACGTCCGGGCGATCGGTGAAGAAGGTGATGCGGCGAAAGCCCTCGGCTTCGCACTGGGTCAACAGCAGGCCACGACTGGCGTACAGGCCTTCGAGCCGGGTATTGCGGCTGGGATGGATGCGCACGCGGGTGCGCAACCGGCATGCGCCGCGCGCCGACGGGATTACCAGGCGGCCATTGGCGTAAGCATAGGCATCGGCATCCAGCGGTACACCATCAAGCTGGATCGCCAGCAGCTCCAGATCTTCGCCATCAAGCACCAGCTCGTCCGGAGGCTGGCTCGGGTCGGGTTCCAGCAAAAGCGTGCAATCGACCTCGCTGCTGTCCAGATCCAGGTCAAATGCGATATCGACATGGCGCACGCGCCAGGCGGGTGGTTGATAATCAGCCAATCGTGCGATGGGGGTTTCGTTCATCCCGGCAGTTTACCGCGCACCGGCGTTGCACCCAATCAAACCGAGAATCCCGATGGACCCGAGCACCCACACCCCGACGCTGGATGACATCCGTGATGCGGCGGCGCGTATCGCGCCATTGGCCCATGTGACGCCGGTGCTGCGCTCGCGCTCGCTCGATGCACTGGCCGGCTGCCAGTTGCATTTCAAATGCGAAAACCTGCAACGCGTCGGCGCCTTCAAATTTCGCGGTGCCTGCAATGCGGTGTTTTCGCTGGACATGCTGTCCGCCGCGCGTGGGGTGGTGACGCAAAGCTCGGGCAACCATGGCGCCGCGATTGCGCTGGCCTGTCGCCTGCGCGACATTCCGGCGCATATCGTGGTGCCCGACGATGCACCGCAAGCCAAGGTCGATGCCATGCTCTTGCACGGGGCGCATCTGCACCGCTGCGCGCCGGGCATGGCCGCGCGTGATGCCGCCACCGAACGCGTGCTGCACGAGGTCGGCGGCACCCTGATCCACCCGTTCAACGATGCCCGGGTGATCGCCGGCCAGGGCACGGCGACGCTGGAGCTGCTGGCGCAGGCGCCGACGCTGGATGCGCTTATTGCGCCGGTCAGCGGCGGTGGCCTGCTGTCGGGTACCGCAATCGCCGGGCAATCGCTGGCGCCGGGTATCGAGATATTTGGCGCCGAGCCTGAAGGCGCCGCCGATGCCCATGATTCGCTGCTTGCCGGCGAGCGCATCAGCGGCCGGCGTGCGAACACGATCTGCGATGGTCTGCGCGCCGAACTGGGGCCGCTCACCTTTGCGATACTGCGCGAGCGGGCCAGCGCGATCTTGCTCGCTTCCGATGCCGAGGCTTTGGCCGCGATGCGCTTGATTTTCGAGCGGCTGAAGCTGGTGGTGGAACCCTCGGCGGCGTTGGCGTTGGCGGCGCTGTTGCGCCACAAGGCGCGCTTTGCCGGGCGCGAGGTCGGCATCATCCTCAGTGGCGGCAATCTGGATCTGGCCAGGCTGTCGTTTGCCGATTGAATACACTGCACACAGCAAAGCCTGGCTTAACCTTCATCACCTAAAGTGGTGGCCTCATCAGGCAAACTGCCGCCTAACCGGAGCCATCGACATGTCCATCGCCTTCACCGCAGATCGTTATTCCAAAGCCCAGCGTGCCCTGCATTGGTTGTCGGTGTTGGCGATCACGATTGCCTACGTTGCTATCGAAATACGCGGCGACATGCCCAAGACCAATGAATGGCGTCCATTCGTCACCCAGCTGCATTTCTGGGCCGGCTTGAGCGTGCTGGCGATGGTTGTTGCACGAATCTATCTGCGCTGGCGGCGGCCGACGCCGGCAGTCACGCCGGCACCTTCGACGCTGGTTGCTCGCCTGGCAACGATCACCCACGGATTGATTTACGCCGTATTGCTGGTGCAGCCGGTACTGGGCATGCTGGCGGCGGCGGCTGGTGGCAAAGCGATCATCGTGCCGCTGCTGGGCATCGCATTGCCGGCGCTGATCGCGCCGAGCCATGCGCTGGAAGAGCAGTACGAGGAATGGCACGAAACCCTGGGCGAACTGTTCTACTGGGTGATCGGCCTGCACGTGGCGGCGGCGCTGTGGCATCACTTCATGCGCCGCGACAATACCTTGCAGCGGATGCTGTGATGTGGGTGACCCGGTTACGCGTTGCTGGTGGGATCACGGTCGCCCACAGGGTGGGCTCCTACAAAAAAGCAGCAGCGCTCACCTGTAGGAGCCCACCCTGTGGGCGACGCTTTTCGGGCGGCCACAGTTGCCCTGCGCTATATGCTCAATACCTGCGCACACCGATTTGGCTGACCGGCACGCTGGCCACTTCGCTGCCGCCATCGCGGATCGGCGCACCCACTGCCGGTGCGAAGGCACGGGCGTAGACCACTTCCCAGGTGCTGGGCAGGCGGCCATCGCGACGCAGGGCTTCATACGCGGCGCGTGCGGCGGCAAAGCGACCCTTGCCGGTAAGGCCGTGGCGGCGCCCGCTCAGCGCGTTGGTGGCGCCAATCGCCTGCAACTCGTGCAGCAGCGTGGATAGATCGGGATAGGTCAGGGTGAAGGTGTCCTGGTCGAGCACCGGATCGCGGAAACCGGCGGCCAGCAAGGCATCGCCCATCTGCTGGATCGGCGCAAACTGACTGACGTGTTCAACGGCATCGGCAGCGGCGAAAGCCTCGCGCAGTTCATGCAAAGTGCGCGGGCCGAAGCTGCTCAGCAGCAGCCGGCCACCGGGTTTCATCACCCGCCGAAACCCGGCGAACACCGCCGGCAGATCGGGCAGCCATTGCAGGCACAGGTTGGAGAACAGCAGATCGACGCTGCCCTCGGCCAGCGGCAGTGCCGCAGCATCGGCGCCGACACAATGGAACGGCCGCCACCAGCCGGCGCGCTTGCGCGCTTGATGCAGCATTGGCAGCGACAGATCCAGCGCCAGCACCTGCGCTTTGGGCCAGCGCTTCTTCATCGCCGCCGCAGCACGGCCCGGGCCGCTGCCGAGGTCGAGCACGGTGGTTGGCACTGGCTGCTCGGGCTCGTCCAGTGATTCAAGCAGGCGTGCTTCCACTTCGTGCTGCAACACGGCGGTGGCGTCGTAACTGGCGGCGGCGCGTGAAAACGCGCGGCGGATATGGCGGCGGTCGAAGCTCTGGCTCATGGCAAGTGATCGCTGAATGCGTCGATGGCGCTGACCACCTCGGCGGCGTGGGTGAGAAACGGCGCGTGGCCGGCAGCGGCGATGCAGTGGAATTGCGCGTTGGGGTTGCGTGCTGCGGACTCACGCATTGCCTGCCAGTTGACCAGGCGGTCGCGGCGACCGGCCAGCCACAGGCTGGGCACCGTCAGCGATGGCAATGCGGCGCGCAGGTCGCTGTGTTCGAGCAGGTGCAGGCCATCGCTGAGCGCTTCGGGCAGCGGTTCGCCGTGCGCAAACACCTGCTCGCGCAGCGCCCGCAGTTCCTCGCGCATGTGTTCAGAGCCGTGCGCTTCCAACGCTAGAAAGCGGTCGATGGTGGCGCGATAATCCTGGCGCAAACCGTGCTCGAAATCGCTGAACACGCGCAGCGCCACGCCATGCGGCCAGTCGTCCGCTTCGACAAAACGCGGCGCGGCGCACAGCATCACCAGAGCGCGCACCGCGTGCGGCAAACGCGCAGCAGCATCCAGCGCGACCAGGCCGCCGAGCGACCAGCCCAGCCAGATCGCGTTCGGCACCCGCGCGGCGATGGCATCGCCGATGGCCGCTAGTTGCAGCCGGCTGTAATCGTCGCGGCTGCGGCCATGGCCGGGCAGATCGACCAGATGCAGGCGATAGCGCGCGGCGAGCGCATCGCGCAACGGCGCAAAAATGCCGGCGTGCATCGCCCAGCCGTGGATCAGCACCAGATCGGGGCCGCTCGCGCCGCGTTGTTCAATGTGCATGCGCGGCCTCGCGGGTAGCCTGAGCCAGCGCCGCCAGCAAGCCATCGATATCGGCTGGGCGGTGCGTCGCCGACAGGGTGATGCGCAGCCGTGCCTGGCCTTGCGGCACGGTCGGTGGCCGGATTGCGCCAACCCAGAATCCCTGCATGCGCAGGGCATCGGCAAGCGCAAGCGTGCCGGCGTTGTCACCCACCAGCAGCGGCTGGATCGGCGTTGCCGAAGGCATCATCGACAGGCCCAGTTGCGCGGCACCGTTGCGCAAGCGGGCGAAATTTTCCTGCAAGCGTGTACGCTCGCCATCGGCACCCTGCGCCAACAGCACCGCAGCATGTGCGACTTCGGCCAATGCCGGCGGCAACGCAGTGGTGTAGATGTAGGGCCGTGCGCTTTGTTGCAGGTGTTCGATCAGCTCGCCGTCGCCCACCAGCGCCGCGCCATAGCAACCCAGCGCCTTGCCGAAGGTACACAGGCGCAGCGGTACTTGCGCCGTACCTAGGCCGGCGGCGGCGACACTGCCGGCACCGGTGTTGCCAAGCACGCCCAGCGCATGCGCTTCATCGACGTAGAACAACGCGTCGTGGCGGGCGCAGGCATCGGCCAGTGCCGCCAGCGGCGCAACATCACCGTCCATGCTGAACACGCCATCGCTGGCCAGTACCGCCAGCCCCGTGCTGCGGGCGAGTTGGCGTTCGGCGGCCTCGGCATCGGCGTGCGGGTAACGGTGCAGCGCGCACGCCGCCAGCCGCGCGCCGTCAATCAGGCTTGCGTGGTTTAAGCGATCCTGCACGCAATGATCGGCGCGCCCGAGCAGCCCCTGCAACACCGCCAGATTGGCGGCATAGCCTGAACCCAACAGCAGCGCGCGCGGGGCATCGAGCCAGCGCGCCAGCGCCTGTTCCAGTGCGGCATGGGCGGCATGATGGCCACTGACCAGGTGCGATGCACTGGCGCCGACGCCGAGCGGCGCAGCGTCGCGCAGAGCTTGTATCAGACGCGGATCGCTGGCCAGGCCGAGGTAGTCGTTACCGGCAAAATCGATCAACTCACGGTCATCCACCCACACCCGCGCACCTTCGCGGCGCTGCACGGTGTGCAGTGTGCGCTTGGCGGCGTGTGCGGCGCGCTGCTGCGCCGCATCGTGCAGGCGTTGCTGCCAGCGGGTCATCGGGCTCGGCTCAGGCCGTGCACGCATCGCCGGGCTGGGTTGTGGCCATCAGATCCAGATGCGCGGTGCCGGGCGCGTCGGTCGTCGGCATCGGCACCAGGCCAAGCCGCGCAAACAGGGCGCGATCACGTTCGACATCGGGGTTGCCGGTGGTCAGCAATTTTTCGCCGTAGAAAATCGAATTGGCGCCCGCGAGAAAACACAGCGCCTGCAACTCGTCGGACATGCTCTCGCGGCCCGCCGACAGGCGCACCATCGATTGCGGCATCAGAATACGGGCCACCGCCACGGTGCGCACAAACTCGAACGGGTCGAGCGCCTCGGTACCGTGCAGCGGCGTGCCCGGCACCTGTACCAATTGGTTGATCGGCACCGATTCCGGCGGCGGATTCATGTTCGCCAGCGCCTGCAACAGGCCGGCACGCTGCTCACGGGTTTCACCCATGCCGACGATGCCGCCGCAGCACGTTTTCATGCCGGCGGCGCGGACTTGTTGCAGGGTGTCGAGGCGATCCTGAAACGCGCGGGTGTGGATCACCTCACCGTAAAACTCCGGCGCGGTATCGAGATTGTGGTTGTAGTAATCCAGCCCGGCGGACTTCAATGCATCGGCCTGGCCGGGCTTGAGCATGCCCAGCGTTGCGCAGGTTTCCAGCCCCAGCGCTTTCACCCCGGCAACCATCTCGGCCACCTTGGCCACTTCGCGGTCCTTGGGTGAACGCCATGCTGCACCCATGCAGAAGCGGGTGGCGCCAGCGGCCTTGGCCTCGCGTGCGCGCTCCAGCACCTGCTCGGTGCTCATCAGCTTGTGTGCGCTCAGCCCGGTGTCGTAACGCGCCGCCTGCGGGCAGTAGGCGCAATCCTCGGGGCAGCCGCCGGTCTTGATCGACAGCAGGGTCGATACCTGCACCTGCGAGGGATCAAAGTTTGCCTGGTGTACGCTGGCGGCGCGCGTCATCAACACATTGAACGGCAGCGCAAACAAAGCGAGGATGGCTTCTCGCTGCCAGCCGGCTGCGGCTGGGCTCTGGCTGGATCGGCTTGAAGTGGAATCGGAGGTAACGACGGACATGGCAAGCTTCCGGGCAATGGCTGCGGCAAGTCTGGTGAGCGCGGGCGGCGCTGTCAACCAAAGCCTGCGGCAAAAAGTCGACAGCGCGCTGGCCGCGTTGGGCCGCGTACTGCTGCCGCCGCGTTGCCTGCTGTGCGCCGAGCCCGGCCACGACGGCCATGATCTGTGCGTCGCCTGCGCCGCCAGCCTGAATCCCGGTTACAGCGCCTGTGCGCAATGCGCATTGCCATTGCCGCAGCCCGCGCCAGCGTGCGGCCGCTGCCTGCGCCAGCCACCGCCGTACACGCATACGGTGGCCGCCGGCCTGTACCAGTTTCCGCTCGACCGCCTGCTGCCGCGTTTCAAGTTTCACGCCGACTTGGCCGCTGGCCGCGAACTGGCACGGTTGCTGCTGGCCGTGGCCGCCAACGCCGAACGACCGCAAGCACTGATCCCGGTGCCACTGCACCCACAGCGCCTGCGCCAGCGCGGATACAACCAGGCACAGGAACTGGCCCGCCCGCTCGGCCGCGCACTGGAGCTGCCACTGCGCACGGACCTGCTGCATCGCATCCGCGCCACCCCACCACAATCCGAGCTCAACGCCGCCGCGCGTCGGCGCAATGTACGTGGTGCGTTTGCGGTCAACGCCGATGCGCTGTTACCCGAGCACGTCGCCTTGATCGATGACGTGATGACCACCGGCGCCACCGTCAGCGAATGCGCGCGCGTATTGCGCCGGGCCGGCGTCGCACGCGTCGATCTGTGGCTGGTGGCGCGGGCGCCGGGGCGGCCGACCGGATAAATCTGGTCGGGGCATCTTTGCCCTTACTCCGCGTCGGCGTATCGCTTGACCAGCGCGTACAGAAAACGCCGGCCGTCGAGCAGCGATTTGACCCGGATGCGTTCGTCGAGCCCGTGTGCATGGCTACCTTCGGCATCGTGGAACATGCCCGATACACCATAGGTTGGGATGCCGGCGCTATTGAGATAGCGGCCATCGGTGGCGCCGGTGGTCATGGTCGGCACAATCGCCACGCCCGGCCAGATGTCGGCGGCGACTGCGCGGATCGGGTCGAGGATGGCGGCGGTCAGTTCTGGCGGTGTGCTTGATGTGCCGACTTCACCGGCTGCAGTCAGGGTGATTGCCGGATCGGCCAGCACTTCGGCCAGTTTGGCTTGCACCGCCGCCACCGGTACGCCGGGCAGAATCCGGCAATTGACGTTGGCGGAAACCTGTTGCGGCAGCGCATTGGGTGCATGGCCGCCGTTGATCATGGTCGCCACGCAGGTGGTGCGCAGCATGCCGTTCCAGCTCGGGTTGATGTCCCACAGGCGCTGCGCTGCGGCCTCATCTGCCGGATCAGCGAGCACCGCATGCATGTCGGCGGCAACCTCGGGGGCCACCTGTTTTTGCTGCGCGGTGAAATAGCCGCGGGTAGCCGCATTCACCGCAATCGGAAACTGATAGCCGCCGAGCCGCGCCAACGCGGCGCTCAACTGGGTAATCGGGTTGTGCTTCTTCGGGCGCGAGCTGTGGCCGCCATCGTCGCTCAGCGCGAGGGTGAAATCCTGGTAGACCTTTTCGCCGGCGAGCACCTGCAGCGCCACCGGTTTGCCGTGGGCGTCGAGTTCGCCGCCAGCCCCTTCATTGAGCGCGAACGCGGCGTCGAGTGCCAGCGGATGATTGCGAATCAGCCAATCGACGCTGTTGAATATTTCGGGCGTTTCCTCGCCACAGGTCAGCGCCAGTTTGATGCTGCGGCGCGGGACATAGCCCTCGCCGCGATAGCGCAACAGGTTGTCGGTGAATACCGCCGCCATCGCCTTGTCATCGCTGACGCCGCGCGCATAGAACCAGCCATTCTCTTCCACCAGGGTGAACGGATCGCGCTTCCAGTCGGCGCGCCTGGCTTCCACCACATCGATATGTGCCAGCAGCAGCAGCGGCTTCAGGCTGGCGTCGCGGCCGCGCAGCACGGCGATCAGGGCGCCGTCTTGCGGGCGATCAGCCGGCGCCAGGATTTGCATATCGGCCGCTGGCAGACCGGCAGCAAGCAGGCGTTCGCGCATCGCGGTTGCGGCGGCGGTGCAACTGCCCACCGAACGCGTGGTGTTGATCTCGACCAGTTGCTTGTACAGGGCGCGAAATGCGGGCTCGCCGGGGTCCGTGCTCGCCGCCGTTGCCGGCTGGACGCCACCCAGCATCAAACCAACGGCCAACATCACTGCCATCTGCTGCTGCATCGCCGAGCTCCTGAATCTGACCGAAGAGGGGTCGATGATGCCACAGGATCACGATCCAGAATGAGATCACCACCAGCACGTCGGCACGCTTGAACGCACGTGTCGACCGAGCACGCCGCCAGCAGCGAGTACGACCCTACCGCGCATCACCGCCGAGCAGGCGTGCGGGCAGAAACAGCACCGCGCGAACCAATGCCAGCAGCGCTTCCATCAATGTGCCAACGATGCGAAACGGGATCGACAGCAGCCACAGCAGCGGCCATAACACCAGTATCAACAGCGCCAGCGGCCAGGCCAGCACCAGCAGCACGGTCCACAGCAATAAACCAATAACGAAACGCATGGCGTCATCCTTTGTCACAAGCGCGATAGCAAGAGGATACGCTGCCGCCGACGAAACTGCGCTTTGGCAATTATGGCAGGCCGCCCACAGGGTGGGCTCCTACAGGTGAGCGCCGCCGCTTCTTTGTAGGAGCCCACCCTGTGGGCGACCGTAATCCCACCTTCAGCGAGTAACCGGGTCGTCCACAGTGTGCTCCCGGGGCGATTTATCATTGCCCTCAGCATCCTCAGGCCAGATAACCGCCATCCACCGCCAGCGCGGTACCGGTGATGTAGGCCGCTGCCGGCGACGCGAGAAACAGCACCGCCGGTGCGATTTCATCCGGCTGCGCCATCCGCGCCAGTGGGATCAGGCTGAGCATCATTTTCATGATCTGCGGGTTGCCGGTCAGCGCCGAGGCAAACTTGGTGTCGGTAAGGCCCGGCAACACGGCATTGGCACGAATGCCGTACACCGCCAGCTCCTTGGCGAAGCCTTCGGTCATGTTGACGATGCCGGCCTTGGTCATCGAATAGATGCCCTGCATCGGTGCGGCGCGGCGGGCGTTGACCGAGGCGACGTTGACGATGGCGCCGCCGCCCTTGGCCTTCATTCGCCGCGCGGCCTGCACGCAGGTCCAGAAGTAGCCGCGTAGATTAACCTCGACGGTTTTCTCGTAGGTGGCCAGATCCATGTCGATCATCGGCCCGAAGTACGGGTTGGCGGCAGCATTGTTGACCAGAATGTCGGGGCTGTGATCGCTGCTTTCGAGCTGCGCAAACAGCGCCTCGATCGCGGCCGGGTCACCGATGTGCAGCGCCTGCGCCTGCGCCGAACCGCCGCTGGCGATGATCGCATCGGCCACCTGCTGGCAGGCCTCGACTTTGCGCGAGGTGCAGATCACATGCGCGCCATGCGCGGCCAACAGGTGCGCGATGGCCTCGCCGATGCCGCGTGAGGCACCGCTGACCAGCGCCGTCTTGCCACTGAGGTTGAACAGGTTTTCGCTCATCAGGTACTCGGCTTGTATGGGTAGGGGCTGCTATGCTCGGGAGCCTAACATAGCCCTCGGAACCCTCCATGTCACAGCGTCGTGTCCTGATCACCGGTGCCGGCAGTGGCCTCGGCCGCGCCCTGGCCGAGCGTTACGCGGCAGCAGGCTGCGCCATTGCCTGTGCCGACATCCACGCCGACCGCGCTGCCGAAACCGTTGCCGCCCTGCCCGGGCAGGGCCATTTCGCGCTGACGGTGGACGTGGGCGATGACGACAGCTTCGAGGCGATGCACGCTGCGCTCGGCGAGCGCTGGCCGGGCGCGGTGGATGTGCTGATCAACAATGCCGGCATCGCCAGTGGTGGCCCGCTGATCGGCACCGACATGGGCGAATGGCATCGCCTGATCAATATCAACGTGCTCAGCGTGGTGCGCGGTTGCCAGGCATTTCTGCCGGCGATGCTTGCTGCCGGACGTGGCCAGATCATCAACACCGCTTCGTTCGCCGGCCTCGCCGGCGCGCCCAACATCATGACTTACGGCGTCAGCAAGGCGGCGGTGGTAACGCTTTCCGAGCAACTGCGTGCGGAGCTGCATGGCCGCGGCATTGCGGTGAGCGTGCTATGCCCGGCATTTTTCAAAACCAATCTGCTGGAAAGCTGGCAGGGCAACGCCAGGATGAAGCCGTTCGCGGAAAAGATGATGACCACCTCGCCCGACACCCTCGATACCGTCGCCGATGCCGTGTTTGCGGCTGCCGAGCGCCAGCAATTCATGATCATTCCCACCCGCAATGAGCCGATGCGCTGGCGGATCAAGCGCTGGTTTCCGCAGTGGTATTTCCGCATGCTGATCAAGGCCACCCGTAGCACCACAAAGTAGGAACGACTATGCAATGGATGATCTACGGCGCCAACGGTTACACCGGGCGCATGATGGTGGCCGAAGCAGTGCAGCGCGGCCTGCGCCCGGTGCTGGCCGGCCGTAACGGCGGCGAGTTGAATGCACTCGCAGCCGAATATGATCTGCCCACCCGCGTGTTTGCGCTGGAAGCCGGCGATGCGCTCAAGGCCGGGCTCAGTGGCGTCGGTCTGGTTTTGCATTGCGCCGGGCCGTTCTCGGCCACCAGTGCGCCGATGCTGGAAGCCTGCCTGGCTGCTGGCGCTCATTACCTCGACATCACCGGCGAGATTTCGGTGTTCGCGCATTGCCATGCGCAGGACATGCGCGCGCGCACTGCCGGCATCGTGGTGATTCCCGGCACCGGTTTTGATGTGGTGCCCACCGACTGCCTCGCAGCGCAGCTCAAGGCGCGCATGCCCGAAGCACAGTCGCTGGTGCTGGCATTCGATGCCGGCGGCGGCCCCAGCCCCGGCACCGCCAAGACCAGCGTCGAAGGCTTGGGCAAAGGCGGCATGATCCGCGAAAACGGCGAACTCAAGACCGTGCCGCTGGCGTACAAGGCGCGCATGTTCAGCCGCGATGGCGAACAGCGCACCGCGATGACCATTCCCTGGGGTGATGTCTACACCGCCTTCGTTTCCACCGGCATCGGCAACATCGAGGTGTACATGAGTGTGCCACCGGCCACCGTGCGCCGGCTGCAACGCTTGCGCTGGCTGCGCCCGCTGCTGGGTCTGAAGCCGGTACAGAACTTCATGAAGGCGCAGGTGGCGAAAAAGGTGCGTGGCCCGTCGGCCAGCACCCGCGGCAAAACCGGCTGCACGGTGTGGGGCGAAGTATTCGATGGCGACGGCCGTGCCCTGCGCCGGCAACTGCGCACCCCGAACGGATACGAGCTCACCGTCACCGCCGCGCTGGGTATCGTGCAGCGGCTGCTGGATGAACCCAAGCCCGAGCCTGGCTATTACACACCCTCGTTGCTGATGGGCGCCGACTACGTGCTGTCACTGCCCGGCGTCAGCGTGTACGAGAGTTGATCGCGAGTTTTGTACTGATCTGGAGAAGTAGCCGTGCGTATCGTATTTGCATCACTGGCCGCCGCCTTGCTGCTCGCTGCCGCCCTGATCGGTTCCGGCGCGGTGCCGCTGTCGGGCAAAACCCTGTTCGCGTTGTCGCGTGACGTGAGCCGCACCACCGAGATCGCCAAGCTGGGCGACACCCAATTCACCATCACCCGCAAGCAGCCACAAACCCTTGCCTTGCGCGCCGATCGCAGCCTTGGTTACTGGCTGCTCGGCGCCGGCCTGATCTGCGCCGTCGGCGCCGTACTGTCACGCAAATGAGCATTACACGATGAGCGAAAATCAACCCCGCGTTGCAACCCGGCTGGCGCCGTTGCCCACCCTGATCTTCTGGTCGCGCTGGTTACAGGTGCCTTTGTATCTCGGCCTGATCGTTGCCCAGGGCGTTTACGTGTTCCTGTTCCTCAAGGAGCTGTGGCACCTGATCCATGACGCCGTCAATCTGGGCGAACAGCAGATCATGCTGATTGTGCTCGGCCTGATCGACGTGGTGATGATTTCCAATCTGCTGGTGATGGTGATCGTTGGCGGCTACGAAACCTTCGTCTCGCGTCTGGGCCTGGAGCGTCACCCGGATCAGCCCGAATGGCTAAGCCACGTCAACGCTTCGGTGCTGAAGGTGAAACTGGCAATGGCGATCATCGGCATCTCCTCGATCCACCTGCTCAAGACGTTCATCGAAGCGGGCACATTGGGTGCTGGCGATTCCAAAGTCACCATCGCCGGGGTGATGTGGCAGACCATCATCCACGCCATATTCATTCTTTCCGCAATCGGCATCGCCTACACCGATAAGCTGATGCACGACAGCGTGGCCAGCAGCAAACGCCGCGTTGATGGCAGTCACTGAACCTGCACTGGAGCGTGACATGAGCCAGCCCTATATCTTTTATGGCGCCGAGGTATCGCTGTACTCGGGCAAGGTGCGCGCCTACCTGCGTTACAAGGCCATACCTTTCGAGGAGCGGCTGGCCACGCTCGCGGTGTACCGTCAAATCATCGTGCCGAAAATCGGCCGGCCGATCATCCCGGTGGTGCAGACCCCGCAGGGTGAATACCTGCAAGACACCACCGTCATCATCGACGCACTGGAACCTCGCTTCCCCGATCACCCGGTGTACCCCGATACCCCGGCGCAGCGGCTGGTAGCGCTGCTGCTGGAATTGTACGGCGACGAGTGGCTGGTGATGCCGGCGATGCACTACCGCTGGCAGTACAAACGGCAAAACCTCGGCACCATCCTGCGTGCTTTCGGCAACCTGCTGCGGCCGCAATCACCGGCCTGGCTCAAACCGATTATCGGCCTGCTGCCGGCATTCAAGTTCGGCGGTAGGTACCAGAATTATTTCGGCATCGGCAAACCCATGCACGCCCAATCCACCCAAGTTAAGGGTCATTCGAAAATAAGTCAAAATAACGCTTGACATTGCAGAAATAAAAGCGGTCGGCAGTGAGAAATTTTTGCTCACTGAAGACCTTATGTCACTGCCCAAGCTGCACGCCCTGTTTG
>JAUXUI010000129.1 GCA_030681035.1 Lysobacteraceae bacterium
CCGATCAACAGCAACAGCAACAGCAGTCAGCAGCCAGGAGAACCACAAAGCGAACAGCAAAAGCAAAAACCGCAGCGGCGGTACTTGACAATCGATTGCTCATAGAAGGATGGGTAGAGCGCAGCGAAACCCATCAACCCCGCAGTCCCGAGTTCCGAGTCCCGAGCACGCCGCGCAGGGCCACATTGACAGCAACTGCCCCACGACGTACCATTTCGCGCTTATGTCTGCGACCTTGCCCCCGGTACTGGATGCTTGGCGCATGGTTTCGGCCTGTCGCGTGTTCGAGGGTGGGCTGGCTGTTTCAAGCATGCCACGACTGACGGCGGCGCTGGTGTCGGATTCCGGGCGTTGTCGTTATGTGGCCGAGTTTGGTCGCGACGCACTGGGTACCGGCTACGTCGAGCTGCGATTGGAGGCTGATCTGGAGCTGTTGTGCCAGCGCAGCCTTGAACCGTTTGTGCTGCCGGTTCAGGTGTTTCAGCGGTTGGGCTTTATTACCGATGAAGCACAGGAAGCGGCATTGCCTGAGGGTTATGAGCCGGTTCTGCTCGATACCGAAGGTGGTGTCCGGCTGCCGGAGCTGATCGAGGACGAGTTGTTGTTGGCTCTGCCGGGTTATCCGGTCAAGCCGGAAACCGACGTGCTTGAGGTGTCGTGGCCGCCAGATGTGGCAATGGAAGACCCGGAGCCGATGCCAAATCCGTTTGCCGCGTTGGTCAGCTTGAAGCACAAGACAAAACAGTAAACCGACGGAAGCGCTCAAAACATCGAGAGCCCCGGATAGTCAGGTGGCGACGCCACCCCTTGCCACCTTTGTTTGTTGGAGAACACCATGGCCGTTCAAAAATCCCGCCGTACCCCATCGACCCGCGGTATGCGCCGTGGCCACGATTCGCTCAGCGCCAAGCAGTTGTCGACCGACAAGACCACTGGCGAGACCCATATTCGCCATCACATCACTGCCGACGGGTACTACCGTGGCCGCCAGGTGATCGTGAAGGCCTCTGCGGCCGTTGACGCCGAGTAAGCGCGCATTGCTTGATCGTTGCGTGCAGCGTGTCTTGGCCATCAATTTCCGTTGAGTGGTGTGGCGGCTGCACAAGCCATCACGCCGGTTCGGGTGATCCGGGCGGCGTGATGCCGCCGCTTGGGAGGTAGTGCATGACGGATATCAGCAACGCGCAAGGCCACACTAGCCGGATTTATTCCCGCATCATCGGTACCGGTAGTTACCTGCCCGAAAAGGTGGTGACCAATGCCGACCTTGAGATGATGGTGGAGACCAGCGACGAGTGGATACGCGATCGCACTGGTATCCGCCAGCGTCACGTCGCCGCTGCCGGTGAGACGACCGGTGATCTTGCCCTTTACGCCGCAACCCACGCATTGGATGCGGCCGGGGTGAAAGCCAGCGAGATCGACCTGATTGTGCTGGGTACCACCACGCCCGATATCATTTTCCCCTCTACCGCCTGTCTGTTGCAGCACCGTCTGGGTGCCAACGGCTGTGCTGCTTTCGACGTCAACGCTGCGTGCTCGGGCTTTGTCTATGCGCTGAGTGTTGCCGACAAGTTCATCCAGTCAGGCACCGTGCGCACCGCGCTGGTGGTTGGCGCGGAAACACTGACCCGCATGATCGATTGGACCGATCGCGGCACCTGCGTGCTGTTTGGTGATGGCGCCGGCGCGGTGGTTTTGCGTGCCGATACCGAGGCCGGTGTGTTGTCTACCCATCTGCACGCGGATGGTGGCTACAAGCACCTGTTGTACAACCCGGTGGGCGTGTCGGCGGGCTTCAAGCTCGACGAGCCCAACGCCGGCGTGCGGGTGATGATGACCGGCAACGAAGTGTTCAAGGTGGCGGTCAAGACACTGGACTCGGTGGTCGAGGAAACTCTTGCCGCCAACAACCTGCAAAAGTCCGATGTCGATTGGCTGATTCCGCATCAGGCCAACCTGCGCATCATCCAGGCCACTGCCAAGCGGCTGGACATGCCGATGGAGCGAGTGGTAGTAACGGTTGACATGCACGGCAATACCTCGTCGGCATCGGTGCCGCTGGCGCTGGATCTGGCAGTGCGTTCCGGACGTATCGAGCGCGGGCAACTGGTTTTGCTTGAAGCCTTTGGCGGCGGGTTTACCTGGGGTTCGGCGCTGATTCGCTATTGATCGCCGCATTGCGTGGGTTGGTGCTGCACCGCAGCGTCTGGTTACCCTACGGCGCAGTACAGACGATTCGGTGCCCAGCGCCGTATCATTCCGCGCTCGCCGCCTGGCTTGGCGGTAGGTAACGAGAGGAAGTCCGCTTGATCCAGTCGCAACTTGCATTCATTTTTCCCGGCCAGGGCTCGCAGTCGCTGGCGATGCTGGCCGAGTTGGCCGCTGTTTATCCGCAGGTGCAGGCCACCTTTGAGGAAGCTTCCGAGGGGGCTTCGCTGGATCTGTGGGCGCTCGCCCAACATGGCCCGGAAGCGCAGCTCAACCAGACCGAGTTCACGCAACCGGCGCTGTTGGCTGCCGGTGTTGCCGTGTGGCGCGTCTGGCAGGCACAGGGCGGGCCGCTGCCGGCACAACTGGCGGGCCATAGCCTGGGCGAATACGCTGCACTGGTGGCGGCCGGGGCGCTGTCACTCGCTGATGGTGCGCGCCTGGTGCGCGAGCGTGGGCGATTGATGCAGGAAGCCGTACCGGCAGGGGTTGGCGCCATGGCCGCCATTTTGGGTGCCGAAGACGGCTTGGTGGCTGAAGTGTGCTCGGCCGTGAGTGCTGAGGATGTGGTGGTGCCGGCGAACTTCAATTCACCCGGCCAGATCGTGATCGGTGGCCATGCCAGCGCGGTGCATCGTGCGCTGGCTGAGCTGGAAGCCCGTGGCGTGCGCAAGATGGTCAAGCTGGCGGTCAGCGTGCCCTCGCATACACCGTTGATGGCCGGTGCTGCGCGTCAACTGGGCGAGGTGATGGCGGGCATGGCGTGGCAGTTGCCGCAGATTGCGGTGATCCAGAATGTCGATGCCGCCGTGCATCACGATCTGCCATCGATCCGCGATGCGCTGGTGCGGCAATTGTATTTACCGGTACGCTGGTCACAGTGTGTGCAGGCGCTGGCGGACGGCGGCGCGACACGTTTTGCCGAATGTGGGCCAGGCAAGGTGCTGACCGGCCTGATGCGGCGCATTGATCGCGCGCACGATGCGCGTGGCATTGGCGAGCCTTCGGATTTAACCAAGGCGCTGGCCGACTGGTCTGCCGCCACTTGCGGAGAATGACAGCTATGGAGCAAACCCTGAACGGACAAGTCACCCTGGTAACCGGTGCCAGCCGCGGTATCGGTGCGGCCATCGCCGATCATCTGGCCGCACGTGGCGGCAAAGTCGTCGGCACGGCAACCAGCGAAGCCGGTGCTGCCGCTATCAATGAGCGCCTCGCAGTACACGGTGGTTCCGGGCGGATGCTTGATGTCACCGATGCCGGTTCGGTAGAGGCGCTGATCGACGCTATCGCCAAGACCCTCGGGCCGATCACGGTGCTGGTCAACAACGCCGGCATCACCCGCGATCAGTTGCTGCTGCGCATGAAGGATGAGGATTGGAATGCGATCATCGACACCAATCTGAGCAGCGTGTTCCGCACCAGCAAGGCGGTGTTGCGCGGCATGATGAAGGCCCGCCAGGGCCGCATCATCAATATTGCTTCGGTCATCGGCCTGACCGGCAATGCCGGCCAATCCAATTATGCGGCGGCCAAGGCAGGTATCATTGGTTTCAGCAAATCGTTGGCGCGCGAGGTCGGCAGCCGCAGCGTTACAGTCAATGTGGTGGCGCCGGGTTTCATCGATACCGACATGACCCGCGCCCTGCCGGAAACGCAGCGCGAGGCCCTGCTGGAGCAGATTGCATTGGGCCGATTGGGCGCTGCGGACGATATTGCACGTGCGGTGGGCTTTTTGGCGGGCCCCGATGCCGCCTACATCACCGGCGAAACATTGCATGTGAACGGCGGTATGTACATGTCATAAATGTTGTATTTCAGTAAGTTGCGGTAAAAAAAGTGAGTTTGTTGCACAAGGCGCGCAACCAACTCGGCCGTGAAGGTCTTGTGGACTCGCGGCTATCCACTACAATGCGCCAAGAAACATTGCACCCTTTCCGGGAGGTCGAGAGTACCCATGAGCACCATTGAAGAGCGCGTCAAGAAAATCGTCGTCGAGCAGTTGGGCGTCAAGGAAGATGAAGTTACCGCCAATGCGTCGTTTGTTGACGACCTGGGTGCCGACTCACTCGATACCGTTGAGCTGGTGATGGCGCTCGAAGAAGAATTCGAGTGCGAGATCCCCGATGAGGAAGCCGAGAAGATCACCAGCGTGCAGCAGGCGATCGATTACGTAACCGCTCACGTCAAGAGCTGATTCGCTCGCAAGGGTGATGACGGGGCCGCCTTGGTGCGGCCCCGTGCGTTTATACAGCCGCAACCGCGCACGGTGTTTCGTTGCGTGGTTATGGCGGGTGTCTGCGCGGCAGTGTCCGCGTATCGATAGCAGAGGGCTTGCAGATGGCGAAGCGTCGCGTCGTGGTTACCGGCATGGGCATCGTGTCCCCGGTCGGCAACGATCTGGTCTCGGCCTGGGATAATATCGCCAATGGCCGTTCGGGCATCGGCCCGATCACCACCTTCGATGCCTCGGCCTTTGCTACCCGTATCGCTGGTGAGGTACGTGATTTTGATCCCAACACCTGGATGCCAGCCAAAGACTGCAAGAAGATGGACCCGTTCATCCATTACGGGGTGGCAGCGTCATCGATGGCGATCCGCGATGCTGGCCTGGAAATCACCGACGCCAATGCCGAGCGTATCGGCGCATTGATCGGCTCGGGTATCGGTGGTCTGGTGGGTATTGAAGAACAGACCGCGCGTTATCTGCAAGGCGGCGTGCGTAAAATCTCACCGTTTTACGTGCCCAGCACCATCATCAACATGCTGCCGGGGCAGGTGAGCATTCTCAACGGCCTGAAGGGTCCGAATTTTTCTGCGGTTTCGGCCTGCGCCACTGCCAATCACAGCATCGGCATGGCGATGCGCCTGATCCAGTATGGCGATGCCGATGCGATGCTGGCCGGTGGTGCCGAACGTGGCTCATCGGCAACGGCCATCGGTGGCTTTTGCGCGATGAAGGCGATGTCGGTTCGTAACGATGAGCCAACCCGCGCCTCACGGCCGTGGGATCGTGACCGCGATGGTTTTGTATTCAGCGATGGCGCCGGTGTACTGGTGCTGGAAGAGTACGAGTTCGCGCGTGCCCGTGGTGCGCGCATTTATTGCGAATTGCTGGGCATGGGCTCGAGTTCCGATGCCTGGCACATGACCGCGCCCAGCGAGAATGGCGAAGGCCCGGCACGCTGCATGAGTGCCGCGATCAACGATGCCGGTATCGCACCCGACCGCATTGAATACATCAACGCCCATGGCACCTCAACGCCGTTGGGCGATCTCGCTGAAACGCTGTCGGTGAAACGTGCCTTGGGCGATCATGCCTACAAGACCATGGTCAGCTCAACCAAATCGATGACCGGGCATCTGTTGGGCGCGGCGGGCGGCGTGGAGGCTATTTTCACCGTACTGGCGTTGCATCACGGGGTGATTCCGCCGACCATCAATCTGGAAAACCCCGGCGAAGGCTGCGATCTGGATTACGTGCCCAATAGCGCGCGCGACAAGCAAATCCAGATTGCCTTGTCCAACGGCTTCGGCTTTGGTGGCACCAATTGCAGCCTGGTTTTCGGGCGGATCTGAGAGCGCTCCGATAGTGGCGTCAAGCCATCCGCTTGCGCCCGTTGCACTGCCGGCAGACACCGATCTGCTGGCCATACACCGTGCCTGGCCGCAGCGCTATCCGATGTTGCTGGAAAGCGCAGCCAGCGGTGGCCGGCAGGCGTGCTGGGACATCCTGCATGTCCACGACGGCGACGGAATCATGCTTGATTACGAGCATCATTTGCGTACGCTTGGCGGCGAATCGCTCGATGGTGGGTTTCTGGCAGCGCTCGACGCGCAATGGCGCGCGGCCGGGCCGATCCCGGCGCATGGCGAGTTGCCGTTTCAAGGCGGTTGGGCGCTCTATCTGGGCTATGAACTGGCGGCGGAAGTGGAGCCGATATTGCGCTTGCCTCCGGCGTCCGGGCGCGGACCCATCGCCATGGCATTGCGTTGCCCGGCTGCTGTATTGCGTCATCGTGGCAACGGCGAGGTATGGGCAGTGGCCGAGCCGGGACGTACAGACCTGTTGGGCCGGATCGTCGCCGATGCGCAGGCGATTGCCGCGCAAAGCGCCGTGTTGCCTGTCGCACTGGAGGTGCCGGCATTGCACGAAGAACCATCGCAACGCTTTCTTGATGGCGTCGCGCGGGTACACGACTACCTGTGCGCTGGCGACGTGTTTCAGGTCAATCTGTCGCGTGGCTGGCAAGCGCAATTCAGTGCGCCGGTGGATGCCGCCGCCTTGTATGCAGCGCTGCGAACTGCTAATCCGGCACCGTTCGCCGGTTTGCTGGTTGGCACCGATTGGGCCGGCCCTGACTGGGCATTGATCAGCTCATCGCCCGAGCGGCTGGTAGCGGTGCGTGGCCGCAAGGTGCAGACCCGGCCCATCGCCGGAACGCGTCCACGTGTTGTCGGTGATGATGATGCCGCGAAAGTGCGTGAGTTGATCGGTCACCCGAAAGAACGCGCCGAGCATGTCATGCTGATCGATCTGGAGCGCAACGACCTCGGCCGCGTGTGCAAGCCGGGCAGCGTGCATGTGGATGAAATCATGGCGATCGAGAGCTATCCGCATGTGCATCACATCGTATCCAACGTCAGCGGCACATTGCGCGCCGGGGTCAGCCCGGGCGAGGTGATCCGCGCGGTGTTTCCCGGAGGCACCATTACCGGCTGCCCGAAGGTGCGCTGCATGCAGATCATCGCCGAACTCGAAGGCGAAGGGCGTGGTGCATACACGGGTGCCATGGGTTATCTCGACCGCAGTGGCGACATGGATCTGAATATTCTGATTCGCAGTGCCTGGCTGAGCGGCAACAGCTTGCGGTTTCGCGCTGGCGCCGGATTGGTGGTGGATTCCGATGCCGAGGCCGAGCTGGGCGAAACGCGGGCCAAGGCGCGCGGCCTGTTGCGTGCCTGGGGCCTCGACGGATGAGCGTGATGATTGCACTGGCCGAGAACGCTCGGATAGGCAGCGATGATCGCGGCTTGAACTATGGCGAGGGCGTGTTTGAGACCCTGCGCATCCACGCTGGCAAGCCGCTGTGGTGGGACGCGCACTGGCAGCGGCTGGCGCGCGGCGCGGCGGTGCTTGGTATCGAGACGCCGCAAGCCGATGCCGTGCGCGCGGCTTGCGCGCCATTGCTGGCGCAGCCGGGTGATGGCGTGCTCAAACTGCTATTGACCGGTGGCGCCGGTGGTCGCGGTTATGCCCCCCCCGTGCAGGCACAGCCGCAATTATTGATTTCGCGCCATGCCCTGCCGCCATCGTGGCCCGTTGCCGGTGGACGCGTGCGTTGGTCGCAGTTGCGCCTGGGCATCCAGCCGGCGCTGGCCGGAATCAAACATTGCAATCGATTGGAACAGATTCTTGCGCGTCGCGAATGCAGCGACCCGGATATCCACGAATCGCTGTTGTGTGATGCGCTGGATGCGCCAACCTGTGCGATTGCCGGCAATCTGTTTGTATTGCGCAATGGCGTGTGGCTGACACCGTTGATTGATCGTGCCGGTGTTGCCGGTATCTGCCGGCAATGGCTGCTGAGCCAGGGCATCGCACGTGAGCAACGTCTGGAAATTGCCGATGTCGAGCAGGCCGATGCGATTTTCCTGTGCAACGCGGTGCGCGGTATCCTGCCAGTGCGCGCCTTGGGTGCGCGGCAGATTGCAATACCGCCTGAACTGCAAGCGCTGACGCAGCGTCTGGCGCAGGCTGAACCCGCGTTTGCGCGTACCGGGGATAGTGAAAATGGCTAAAGCAAAAAACAAGTCACGCGGCATTGCTTGGCGCATTGTGTTGTTACTGCTGGTGTTGGGCCTGGCGGCGTCAGCGGTAGTGGTCAGTGAGCTGTGGCGGCAATATCAGGTGTTCAAGGATCAGCCGCTGGCGGCGACGCAAAACGAGCGCGTGCTGGAGGTAAAACCGGGCGACAGCTTCATCAGTGTGTTGCGGCGCATGCGCACAATCGGCATTGATGAAGGGCATGACTGGCAATGGCGTGTGCTCGCCTTCGAGCTCAAGGTGCTGGAACGGCTGCAAGTGGGTGAGTACACCGTTGGCTACGGCATCAGCCCGCACCAGTTGTTGCGAAAGCTCGAACAAGGCCAGGTTATCCAGTACCGCTTCACCTTGGTGGAGGGTTGGTCGATGCGTGATTTACGTGCAGCGTTGGCCACGCAGGATGCCTTGGGGCAAACCCTGGCCGACATGGATGATGCCGCGCTGATGGTGGCGCTGGATCGACCGGGTGTTCATGCCGAAGGGCGTTTCCTGCCCGAGACCTATCACTACACGCGTGGTGTGCGCGACGTCGACTTGCTCAAGCGCGCTGCGCTGGCAATGGACACCGCGCTTGCCGCAGCCTGGGCGGAACGCGACGATGCACTGCCGCTGCTAACGCCCGATCAGGCACTGGTGCTGGCGTCGATTGTTGAAAAGGAAACCGGCCGTGCCAGTGAGCGCGCGCAGATTGCCGGCGTATTCATCCGCCGCTTGCGCATGGGCATGCGCTTGCAGACCGATCCGACGGTGATCTACGGTCTGGGCGCCGGGTTTGACGGCAACTTGCGTCGCCGAGATCTGCAAACCGATACGCCGTACAACACCTATACGCGGGCAGGATTGCCGCCCACACCGATTGCCATGCCAGGCCGTGATGCATTGCTTGCCGCGGTGCATCCCGCGCCTGGAAAGAGTCTGTACTTCGTTGCACGTGGCGATGGCAGCCATTATTTTTCCGCCACCCTGAGCGAGCACAACCGCGCGGTGGCGAAATACCAGTTGGGGCGACAATGAGCGGAAAACTGATCACCATCGAAGGCGGCGAAGGCGCTGGCAAATCCACCGTCATTGCCACCATTGTTGCGGTGCTGGAGCAGCGCGGGTTGCGCGTGCAGACCGCACGCGAGCCCGGTGGCACCGTGCTGGGCGAGGCAGTGCGTGAGTTGGTGCTTGGTCCGGCGCATCACGGCATGAGCGCCGAGGCCGAACTGTTGCTGATGTTTGCCTCGCGTGCCCAACTCGTGCGCGAGCGGGTGTTGCCGGCGCTGGCTGCGGGCGAATGGGTGGTGTCGGACCGATTTACCGATGCCAGTTTTGCCTACCAGGGTGGTGGCCGTGGCATCGATAGCGCGTGCATTGCCGAGATCGAGCGCTGGGCAGTGGGCATCAAGCCGGATATCACCTTCCTGCTTGATGTGTGTGTCGATATCGGCATGGCGCGCGCACGGGGCCGCAGTGGTGAACTCGATCGCATCGAAAGCGAAGCGTCGAGTTTCTTTGAACGTGTGCGTACCCGCTATCGCCAACGCGCGGCCGCCGAGCCCGAACGCTTTCGCGTGATCGATGCCAGTGCGCCAGTCGAACAGGTCGTAACGGCAGTTCAGCATGCTTTGCATGCGTGGTTGGACGCATCGGCATGAGCAAGCTACCCGTTTGGCAAGCACAGCCACTGCAGCGTGCGTTGAGTGCGCTGGCCGAAGGGCAACTCGGCCATGCCACTCTGATCACCGGTCCGGAACAACTCGGGCAGTCGGCACTGGCGCGGGCGTTGGCACAGCGGCTTTTATGCACTACCGCCAAGGGCGATGCGCCAGCTTGCGGTACGTGCCGCGCCTGCTTGCGTACGTGCGTAAGCGAGCAGCGCCCGTCGTGCAGCAACGCCAAGGCCAGCGAACCCGCTTGTGGCCAATGCCGGGCTTGCGTGGACGCACGCGCCAGCCGTCATCCCGACCTGCGTATCGTTACCTTGGAGATCAACGAAAAAACCGACAAGCTGCGCACCGAGATTGCCGTCGAGCAAATACGCAAACTCTCGGAATGGCTGGCGCTGACGTCGCAGCAGGGCGGTGCGCAGGTAGTTATCATCGAAGCGGCAGACTTGCTCAATCGCAACGCCGCCAATGCCTTGCTCAAGACCCTGGAAGAACCGGCGCCAGGTCGTTATCTGTTTCTCGCCACCGCACGGCCGCAACGCCTTCCTGCGACCATTCGCAGCCGCTGTCAGCACATTGCCATGCGCCTGCCGGATCATGCCGCAGCACTGGACTGGTTGCTGGCGCAGGGCCACAGCAGCGAGCGGGCAGCGGCGGCACTGGCAGCGGCGCGCGGCAATCCTGGCGTTGCCGATCATTGGTTGCGCGATGGCACCATGGAAACCCGCAAGGCGGTGCATAGCGAATTGCTGCGCATCGCCAAGGGCACGATGGGGCCGCTGGAGTTGGCTGCGCTGTGGGCCAAGGATGAGCAGTTGCCCTTGCGTCTGGTTTTGGCGGCTGACTTTGCAGCGCTGCTCAGCGCTCGTCTTGCCACCGGTGATGCGATCGCGATGCCGGAGGCGGACCTGCAACGCCTCGGCCAATGGTTTGCTCAGGCCAACGCCTGCCGCGAATTGCTCAGCACCACCGTGCGTAGCGACCTTGCTCTGGTGCCGCTGTTGATCGCCTGGCGCGAGGTGTTTGCGCAGGGTTGATCGGGATGCGGGATTTGGTCGCTCGGTCGCCCACAGGGTGGGCTCCTACAGGCGAGTGCTTCAGGGCGTTTGTGGGAGCGCGCCTTGCGCGCGAAGCTGTCGCAAGAGGGTTCGCCGGCAGGCCGGCTCCCACAACGGCACGGATTGGCACCAGCGACAAAGAGCGGTAGCGCTCACCTGTAGGAGCCCACCCTGTGGGCGACCGCTTTCGCACACGATCATGCGGTATGGAACGGAAAAGCCGATGAGTAGCACATGGATGTGCGAGTTCGGCGCCGGCCTGCGGTTGCCCAGATCCGCAGTCGAACAAGCGCTTGCTTACCTCGCCACCGGCGTGTTGCCTGCCTGTTGCTCGCGAAGCAAAAGTTGCTCAGCCAGTTCGCGGTCGGCCACGCTGTCCACATCCACGGCAGCGCGGGCGATCGGCAATTCCACGAATACCACCTTGCAGCCTGCCTTGCGCGAGAGCAAGTCAAAGGCATCGCTGCTGCGCAAGCGGCCAAGCTGGTAACGCAGCAGGGTGAGCATGCCCAAATGGCGGGCGATTTTCCACGGACGCTTGCGCAAGGCTTCCACCTGGCGCCAGAACCGCAGCGCCTTGAGCCCCTCGGCGCTGCGCACACAAAACAGGTTGCTGCCGCAGTAGCCAGCGTCGGTGAAACGTAGCACCGTGCGTTTGCTCTCGGGAAACGCCGCATGCACGCAGTCGTATGGCACCAGGCCGACAACAAAGTCGGCGTCCTGCGCCAGTGCTCGTTGGCAAAATGCATCGATGATGGCGGCGGTGAGCAGGGCGTGATCGGCGGTGGTAACCAGCGCCGGGTAACTGCCCTGTTGCTCAAGCGCGGCGAGTGCACTGGCAGCCGGGCCGCTGGCAGGCGCCAGCCAGCGGATATCGCCGGGCGCCAGCAATGCCTGCAGGTGCGTGCTGTCCGCCACGATCGACTGCAACGGGCCGCACAGCACACCGTTCGCAGTGAAGGTGCTGGCGCGCAGCGCAGCGAACACCCGGGCGATGGCGGTTTGCCCGGCGACATCGACCAGCACCCCGGCTGCCACGCCCATTGCCCGCGCCAGCGGGCTTGAGCCCGGGCGCTCGCCGGCCAGTATGACGAAATCGAGTTTTGCAACTGGTAGATTAGCCTCAGGCGGCTGCGCGCTCGGCATCACTGTAGCGCCTTGTCGAACACCCGGTAGCGCTTGGTGATGTAGCCGCCGAGGCTCTCGATGATGTTGCGCATGCCTTGATTGTCTTCCAGTATCCAGGACATTTCGGCACGTTTGACGCCCATGCGCAGTGCTGCCGGCAGGCCAGCTTTGATTACGGCATAAGCGAGTGTTGGGCCGAGCCGGGTGCGGTGGAAGCGCTTGCGCACCCCCATCAGCGATACCCGCACCGAACGCGGGAAGCGCACTTTCAACCGCCATAGCAGTTTGGCCCAGCCAAACGGCAACAGTTTGCCAGCCAGATCGGCAATCGCCTCATTGATGTTGGGCATGAACGCCATGAACGCTACCGGCTCGCCATCGATCTCGGCGATCTGGATGAAGTCGGCGGGGATCAGTGGCAACAATTCCTTGCCGATGGCGGCGAACTCCGCCTGAGTGAACGGCACAAAGCTCCAGTTTTCCGACCACGCGTCGTTGAACAGATCGCGCAGCACTTCCAGGTCGGCCGCCTTGCGTTTGCGGTTGAACGGGCGAACGTGGATCTGCTGCGCAAAACGGGTTAGCAGGTTTTCCAGGTTGGTTGGTGTTTCGAACGGCAGCATCACCTCGTACGCCAGCATGTCCTTCGCGCCGACATAACCCAGGTCCAGCAAACGGCGTTCGTAGTAGCGCGTGGCGTGACCCATCATCAGGTAGGGCGGGGTATCGAATCCATCGACCAGCAGCCCGGTTTCCTGATTGATGTTCAGGCTGAACGGCCCGCGCACGCGGGTTATGCCCTGATCGCGCAGCCAGGCCTCGGCGGTGGCGAACAGGGCGTTGAATACGGTCGGGTCGTCAGGCGCTTCAAGAAAACCGAAGAAGCCGGTTTGATCGGCATACCGATCCAGGTGCAGTTGATCGACTTGCGCACTGATCCGGCCAATGGGCTTGCCATCGCGGTAGGCAACCCAGAGCTGCCACTGCGCGTGCGCGGACAGTGGCTGCGCGCGCGCCAGCGCTTCGCGCCGTTCAAAACGCAGCGGCGGCACCCAGTTGGGGTCGTTGCGGTAGATCAAAAAGGGTACTTCGATGAAATCATCGAGGCCACGGCGGTCGCTGACAGCGAGGATTTGCAAAGGGAGTGGGCTAATCATGGCGTAAAGTTTGCCAGAAAAGACAGGGCTCTGGGCTCGGGGCTCGGGGTTCGGGGTTCGGGGTTCGGGAAAAGCATAAAGCACTCGCGTCCGCAAAGGACGCAAATGCAGCGACGTAGACCCTATGAGCCCGAAGGCGGATCGCCGACACTGCGATCCCCATCCGACAAAAGAGGAGATACGGCAATGACAGCAGTGACGGCGATCCAGAACGCAGTGTGCCAGATGGCGATGGCGATCGAAATCTCGG
>JAUXUI010000001.1 GCA_030681035.1 Lysobacteraceae bacterium
TTGTTGCAACATGAGTTCAACTGCCTGTAATGAGTTGTGAGCGCACCCGAAGCTGTGTCGCCGATGGTGCCAGGGATACTCTGAACAAGCCGTCATTGCGAGGAGCGAAGCGACGTGGCATACGATTCCGCATGGCCTTCATGCCATAGCGGATCGGAGTCCTTTAGGACAATCCAGAAATGCATAAAGAATCAAGACGCTGGATTGCTTCGCTGCGCTCGCAATGACGCGGGAAGCCGTCATTGCGAGGAGCGAAGCGACGTGGCATACGATTCCGCATGGCCTTCAGGCCATAGCGGATCGGAATCCTTTAGGACAATCCAGCATTTCCGAAAGATCAGAGCACTGGATTGCTTCGCTGCGCTCGCAATGACGCGGGATGTGGCTTGTTGAGCGAGTGCCACTCGCCACGCTGTGATGGGCTGCGGCGCAGCGGTGACCGACAGATCGGAATAGGCGCCCGGTCGCGCTGATCTTCGCAGTCGATGTGGATTTCTGGATGGAGGAACAGCCGCCCTCCCGGTCACCGCGCCTTACTTCAGGCTCGCGTACAAGGCGATGGCACCGGCGTCGACGACTCTCCATGCAAGCCGCATCGGCTCGGCGGTGATGCCCCAGCCGCGATCACGATCACACAATGACCACACCGATTCTCGTTATGAAACCTAGGTCACCGAAGTATGGGTTTGCGCTGCGTATCGTGTGTCACACAAGCGCCGGTGGCCGCTGCTGCGGGCACTGGTTTGTTGATGGTCAGCCGCACTGATCGACAGGGGATTACAAATGTCGCTACAACTCACACCGGCGAGCACGGCGCTCGCCGCGGCAATTGCCATGGCCTTGTGTTCGCCATCGGCGTTTGCGCTTGAAACCGATTGGCAGGCCATTGAGGGTGACTGGTTTGCAGCAGGCAACTGGAGCGCTGGCCTGCCCGGATTGCTGGATACTGCGCGAATCGACAATGCCGGGTTCGCTCGAATCACGGCGCCGGGGGCGCTGGCACAGGCGCTGATTGTAGGCGACAACGGCAGCGGCTTTGTCGAAGTGGCCGATGGCGGTGTGCTCGATGTAGGTTCCGGTACGGGCACCATCGAGTTGGCCCGAGGTGTCGGGTCGATCGGTAAGCTCACTATTTCCGGTGACAGTGCCGGTACCATTCGCGCTGGGCAGATACATGGTGGCAGTGGCAGTGCGACGCTTGAGTTTGCGCATGCTGATAGCGGCCATGATTTTTTCACTACCATCACCGGTTCGGTTGCGGTCAATCATGTCGGCAGCGGCAGCACCAGCCTGTACGGCGAGCACAGTTACAGCGGTAATACCCGGGTGGATGCGGGGCGCTTGTTCATCGAGGGCAGTATTGTCTCCAATACTTTCGTTGGTGACGGGGGAACACTCGGTGGCAGCGGCATCATCATGGCGATGCTCACGGTCGAAGATGGCGGCATCCTGAACGCTGGCCGTGCCGACAGCGGTCCGAGCATCGGTTTGCTGACGGTGGGCGAGTTGTTTCTGAACGAGGACGCGCTGCTGCGTTTTGATCTCAATGCGCCCGATGGCTTGCCCGGTAGCGATGGCGACTTGATTCGCGTGGCCGCTGGGTTGAATGGTTCCAGCGGCGATCTGGTGCTTGACGGTGTGTTGCAGATCAACGATCTGGCCAGTTTCGGCATGGGCAGTTACCGGTTGTTTGAATACGACGGCACGCTCACCGACAACGCCCTGCGCATTGGCGGCATCCCGGTGACGTTCGATCCGGCGCAGTTTTTCATCCAAACCGAGGTCAATGGCCAAGTCAATCTGATCGTGGGCGATGCCACCGGGGTGCAGTTCTGGGACGGCGGCGGTGTTGCCGGTGATGGGGTGGTTGAGGGCGGCAGTGGCGTGTGGGACAACGCCAATCGCAATTTCAGCAATGCCGATGGCAGCCTTGGCTTGCCGTGGCGGGGTGCGATGGCGGTGTTCAATGGCGAAGGTGGCACGATCACCTTGGCTGATGACGTCAGCTTTGAGTCGTTGCAGTTTGCCAGCGATGGTTATGTCATCGAAGCCGGCGCAGACAATGACAATGCCTTCGGGCTGCTGGCCGATTTCGGCGTGCGCTCGATCCGTGTGGATATTGGCAGCACGGCCACCATCGCTGCGGCAATCAGTGGCGAGGGCATCCTTGAGAAAACCTATTTTGGCACCTTGGTGCTTAGCGGTGAGAGCAGCTACAGCGGCGGCACCATCATCCGCCAAGGCGAGTTGCGTGTGGATGCTGGTGCGATCCGCCATGCCGATGCGGGGATGAGCATTGGCGAGTTTGATGGTGATGAGGGCGTGTTGTCGATCCGCAATGCGGGTGTGGTTGAAGCCGCGTTTGCGAGGCTTGCTGAAGGGCACGACAGCCTTGGCGTTGCCACTGTCAGCGGCGCCGGCTCGCAGTGGCTGCTGGGCGAAGACATTTCGATTGGCATGCAGGGCGCTGGCATTTTGCAGGTAAGCGCTGGCGGCAGCTTGCGCAGCACAGGCTTGTACGCCGGTGAGCGTGATGGCAGCAGCGGCGAGGTGCAGATCAACGGTGTTGGATCGCAAATCGTCAGTGATGCCGATGTGTTCATTGGCGTGGATGGCGATGGCCTGCTCGCGCTCCACGCGGGTGGCACGCTGGATGTCATGGCTGGTACGGGCACGCTGCATCTGGGCAGTGGCGCCGGCAGTGGCCGGCTCGTATTGGGTGATGGTGGTCTGGCCGGCACGCTGGCCGCAGCACAAGTGCTGGGTGGCAACAATGCCAGTGTCGTATTCAATCACGCCGCTGCCGATTATCAGTTCAATACGGTGCTGGCCGGTGCGCTGGATGTGAATGTGCGCGGTACTGGCAGTACCACGCTCACGGCTGACAACACGTTCACGGGCATTACCCGGATCGACGCGGGCCGATTGCTGGTCAATGGCCGCGTGGGTGATATCCAGATCAATGCTGGCGGCATCCTGGGTGGTACAGGCCGCGTCGGCAATGTCGGCGTCAATGCGGGTGCATTGCTCAATCCGGGCGATGGCGGCATTGGCGCGCTCTTGGTGGATGGCGCGTTGACGTTTGCGGAAGGCTCGTTGCTGCAGGCCGATGTGGCCGCCGACGGCAGCGGCGATCATTTGCAGGTCAGTGGCACGACACGCATCGATGGTGGCGCGGTACAGGTGCTGGCCGGGCCGGGCGAGTTCGCTTACGAAACGCGTTACACCCTGATTGATTCCGTTGCGGGCCTGAGTGGGCAGTTCGATGGCGTCAGCAGCGATCTGGCGTTTTTCAGTTCGGCGTTGAGCTATGACGGTAATCGTGCGTTTCTGGTTTTGCAGCGCAATGCAACCGCATTTGCCGACCTTGCGCAGACCTTCAATCAGCGTGCGGTAGGCAATGCATTCGATCAATTGCAGGCCAGTAATCCACGGCCGGTGCTCGATGTGATCAATGCGTTCGCTGCGGCCAGTGGCGAGCAGGCGGCGAGGGGGCTTGAGGCCGTGTCGGGCGATGCTGCTGCGCAAAGTGCGGCGCTGCGTCTGGCATGGGAGCAACGGCATTTCACGCGTGTGCTTGATCGCCTCGGGCCGGCGCGTGCGGGGGCAACACGCACGCAAGCGCAGGGGTTCTGGGTGCATGGTGAGGCGGATTCAGGGTCGCTGGCCGATGCCAATGCCGGTGATGCCGATTACAACAGTGGCGGCTTTGCACTGGGTTACGACCGCTCGTATGGCGAGCGTTGGCGCGGTGGTTTTAGCTTGGGGTTGGCAAAGCTCAATGGCGATGTCAATTCGCGGCAGGCGGATTTGCACGAAGACAGTGTTCGCATCAGCGGCTACGGTGCATATGACGCTGGCGCACTGAGCGTGGCGGCAATGGCCGGCATCGGCTTTGGCGAAACGCGGATCGAGCGAGATGTGCGTATTGGCGCTGTCGATTTTGGCCGCAGCCGTGGCGACTCGGACAACACGATGGTGATGGCAGCCGTGCAGGCCAGCTACACCTTCACGCCGCATGCGGCATGGGTGGTATCGCCACTGCTGGCGCTGGACGTGGCGCATCTGGACCGCGACCGCTTTGCTGAGCGTGGCGCTGGCCAGGCCAGCCTGGATTACAGCGGTCTGCAACACACCTCCGTGCGCTCGCGGCTGGGCTTTGCCAGCAGTGCGGTGGCCACGCTCGGTGATGCCCAGCTGCGGCCACGCATGAGCCTGCTTTGGCAGCACGAGTATGGTGATCGTGCGTTGGATCAGCGCGTTGCCTTTGCGGCTATTGCCGAGCAACGCTTCACCGTGCGTAGTACCGCACGCAGCCGCGATCAGGCGGTGCTGGGTCTGGGGCTGGATGGTGACGCCAGTGCAAGCTGGTCGTGGTTCGTCGATGTCACGGCAACGCTCGGTGCTGGCGATGAGGATTACAGCGCCAACGCCGGGATGCGCTATCGCTTCTGAGTCGCGCTGGCCGCCAGCGTGCTTGCCGTTGCAGGGATTCGCAACGCACCGCTGGCGAATGCTTCGGCGCTGGTCTGGTACCAGGCGATGGCTTCATCGCGCAGTTCGGGATCGACAACGCGGGGAGTGGTTTCGTAGCTCACCGGGTCCACAGCGAACGCTTCAACGTGTTGCTTTGGTGCGAGTACGGTAAGCACGTTGTGCTTCAGGTAACCCAGTTCCTGATAGTTGGCAATAAACGCACGATCATCGGCCGCGCCGGTGCGGAATATCGAGTGGCCGAAGAATTGTTCCGCGCCATTTATTGCCATGGCGTCGAGCACGCTTGGCACGATGTCGATCTGGCTCATCAAGCCGTTGTTGCTGCCCGCTGCCAGCAAACCCGGCGCATAAAAAATCAACGGGATGTGATATTTCTCGACGGGCAAATGCACCCGGCCGGCTACCGATGAGCAATGATCGGCAACGATGACGAACAAGGTGTCGTTGAACCACGGTTTGGTGCTGGCCTGGTCGATGAAGCGGCCCAGCGCATAGTCGGTGTACTTGACCGCGCCCTCGCGGCCACCGGGCGAGGGAATGTCGATGCGGCCATCGGGATAGGTAAATGGCCGATGGTTGCTGGTTGTCATCACATGGGCGAAAAATGCCTGCCCCTTTTTTGCATCACTATCGAGTTGACGCAGGGTGTTTTCGTACAGCGCTTCATCGGCAACACCCCAGATGTTTTCGTACGGGATGCTGGCGGCCGGAAAGTCGGTGCGATCAATCACGGTATAGCCATTGCCACGAAAATAGGCGTTCATGTTGTCGAAATAGCCGTAGCCGCCGTAGATGAAATACGGCTTGATCCCCTGCTGTGCCAGCACGCTGCCCAGTGTGGTGAGGTGGTCGTTGTTCGGCCGGCGCACGACGGATTGCCCGGGTGCTGGCGGAGTGCCCAATGACAACGCTTCAAGACCGCGCACGGTGCGGGTGCCGGTGGCAAACACCTGCTCAAAGCTCAGGCCGTTCCTGGCGAGGCGATCGAGGTTGGGGGTCAGGCCGGCGTCGCTGCCATAGTGGCCCAGGAAGCGGGCCGACAGACTCTCCACTGAAATCAGCACCAGATTTTTGGGGGGATGGCGAAATGGCGATTTGCTTGCTGACGCTGGCAGCGCCTGTGCTTGATCGGGCTGTGATAGCGGCGGGCGCGTCATGCCCAGCGATGCCAAGATGCGGTCGGCACCCGCTTGCGGCATGGTGACGTAGAAGCGTGGGTAGCTCAGCTCATTGCGCCGCGCCGCCGCCGCGAACGTGAACAGGCCATTGCCCGACAATTCATCGGCGAAAGCATTATCACTCCAGCGCATTTGCTCGGTATCGGCAGTGCTATAACTCAATACCGGCAACACGGCTGCCAGCGCAAGGAATGCCAGTCGCTGGCGCCGGTTGAGGTTGCGCTGATCGGCCGCGAGGACGCGTTTGCGCAGTACCAACAGCAATGTGCCGGCAGCGATGGCAACGCCGGCCAGCAGCCAGCCAATGGGATAGGACTCGCGGATATTGCCGATCACTTCGTGGGTGTAAACCAGATAATCGACCGCGATGAAGTTGAAGCGGGTGGCAAACTCCTGCCAAAAAGTGGCCTCAGCCAGAGCAATAAATATCAGGCCTGCCAGCAACAACCACAACCACAGCTGACGAGCGAGCCGATGGATTGTGCTGTGACGCAGCCGGTTCGGCAGCAGTGCTTCGTAAATCAGTACCAGAGGCAGCACAAAACCCAGGCTGGCGAGGTCGAAGTACAGGCCGTGCAAGAAAATGCCTGGCCACAGCGACACGGGAACCTCGCTGGCGGCCCAGAACAACAGGCCAACGCGGGTAAGCATTGCAGCGCCAAGTGCCAGCAGCGCACTCAGGGTGGCAATGGATAGCGCGGGACGCGCCGATGTGTTTTTCATGTCGTTCCGGGGCGCTTGCGTCGATGCGACTGGGCGGCTTACCCGCACCGGACAACAAGCTTCATTAAATTGGAAAATACTACGTGTCGCCCACAGGGTGGGCTCCTACAGTGAGCATTACCGTTCATTGTAGGAGCAAATGTGTTGCACGCCGGTGCGAGCCAGTGCTTCTGTGGGAGCCGGCCTGCCGGCGAACGAACTGGCGAAAGAGCTTCGCGCGCAGGCGCGCTCCCACGAAAGCGGTGAACGCTCCCTGTAGGAGCTCACCCCCAGATCAAGTCTGGGGCAGGCTCTGTGAGCGACCTGTCTGCCGACAGGCAGGTCGAGCGAAGCGGCCGAGCGAGCGTTGTCGTACTGTGGCTCAGTCCTCATCGGCGCCGGGTTTGAATGCGGCCATCAACTGCTTTTGCACGGACGCAGGTACCACATCGTAATGGCTGAACTCGATGTCGTAGCGGCCACGCCCGGCGCTGGCGCTTTTCAGTTCGGTGGCAAAGTCGGTTATCTCCGATAGCGGCACCTGCGCCCGGATCAGGATTTCGCCGCTGCCGCTGGCATCGGTGCCGTGGATACGCGCGCGCTTGCTGGCCAGATTGCCGGTGATGTCGCCGGTCTGGCTTTCCGGCACCACCACTTGCAGTTCCACGATCGGTTCAAGCAATTGCGGTTGGCCTTTGCCCATGGCATTGATAAACGCTTTGCGGCCGGCGGTGACAAAGGCGATTTCCTTTGAGTCCACCGGGTGATGTTTGCCATCGTGTACCACCACACGCACATCCTGAATCGGGTAGCCAGCGATCACGCCCTGTGTGATTGCCTGGCGCACGCCCTTTTCCACCGCTGGAATGAATTGGCCGGGAATGGTGCCGCCCTTCACGGCATCGACAAACTCAAAGCCGGTGCCGCGCGGTAGGGGTTCAACGCGCAAAAAGACTTCACCAAATTGACCGGCGCCACCGGTCTGCTTTTTGTGCCGGAAATGCCCTTCAGCGGCGGTTGCTACGGTTTCGCGGTAAGCGATGCGCGGTGGTCGGGTGGTTACCGCCACGCCGTAACGTTGGCTGATGCGTTCGAGCATTACCCGCAGATGCAGTTCGCCCAATCCGCGGATGACGGTTTCGTTGAGCTCGGCGTGATGCTCGATCTGAAAACAGGGGTCTTCTTCGGCCAGTTTGTGCAGGGTGGTGGCCAGCTTCTGTTCCTGGCCGCGGGTCGCTGCCTGAATCGCCAGACCGAACATGGGTTTGGGAAAATCCAACGGCTTGAGGTGGATGTGATCTTCCTCGTGCGAGTCGTGCAAGATGGCGTCGAAATGGATGTCTTCAACCTTGGCAACGGCGGCTATGTCGCCGGCGACTGCGCTGTCGATTTCGACATGATCCTTGCCGTGCATGCGAAACAAATGACTCACCTTGAACGGTTTTTTGCCATCATCAATGAATAGCTGGCTATCGCGACGCACAGTGCCTTGATAGATGCGGAACACGCTGAGCTTGCCAACAAAAGGGTCGTTGATGATCTTGAACACGTCGGCAATGACGTGGGCGTCAGGATCGGGTTGCGCGAGCACCGGTTTGGCATCGTTGCCGCTGCCTTTGATGAATGGCGGTGGATTGCCTTCGGCCGGATTGGGCAGCAGCCGATCAATCAACGTCAACAATTCAGGCACGCCAACACCGGTGCGCGCACTGACAAAGCAGATGGGCACCAGATGCCCTTCGCGCAGGCATTGTTCAAAGGCGTCGTGCAGTTCCTGCCCGGACAGCGCTGTTTCGCCTTCTTCCAGATAGTGGTTCATCACCTGTTCGTTGATTTCCACCACTTGATCGATGATCTGCTGGTGCGCTGCGGCGACATCGGCACTGTCGCAGTTGCCATCACTGCGGAAAAAGCAATCGACAACGGCGTTGCCATCGCGGCTGGGAAGGTTGATCGGCAGACACTGCGCGCCGAAGCTGGCACGCAACGCCGCAATCAGCGCCGGAAAATCGTCGCCGGCGTCAATACGGTTGACGATCAGTACGCGGGCGAGGCCGCGCTGCTTGCCGTAATCCATCAGCCGGCGGGTGCCGTGCTCGATCCCGGTGCTGGCATTGACCACCACCGCCAGCGTTTCCACCGCAGCCAGCGCCGACAGGGTTTGCCCGCGAAAATCCGGGTAACCCGGGGTGTCGATCAGGTTGATGTGGGTATTGCCGTGGACGAACGAAGCGATGGCAGAGTTCAACGAGTGGCCGCTGGCGTGCTCCATCGGGTCAAAATCCGACACCGTTGAACCGCGCTCGATACTGCCGGCGTTGGCGATTGTGCCACCGGCAAGCAGCAAGGCTTCAAATAACGTGGTCTTGCCCGAACCGGGATGGCCGGCCAATGCGACGTTGCGGAGATGTTCACTGCGGGACATGGCAGGCGCTCCTCTGAGTTGTGCTGCAAGCGTTGCAGCGTGCGTGCTTGAGGTCAAGTGTGAGCTCAGGCTGACCATCGGTGACGACGACAAGCCGGGTTCAGCCGATTTTCATTGCCCTTGGGGGAGCATCAAAGCAGTTCAAGCGGAGTGGTGTCATGACCCGAATCAATATAATTGCCGCGATCATGCTTGCTTTGCCCGTAATGGCAACCGCACAGGGCGCTACCCGTTACGTGATGGCCGAGGTGGTCAGGGTGGAGCCGATCCATGCAGTGATCAGCGCCCCGGTTTCCTCACGTACCTGTTGGCAAGAGCCGGTCTACGAGACTGTTTACGCTGAGCCGCAGCCCTATTACGGCTCCAGCTACGGCTCCAGCTACGGCTCCAGCTATGCGATCGGGGTCCGTGGCGGGCATGGTTATGGGCGCGGCCGTGGTCACGGCCATGGCCATGGTTATGGCGGCCGCAGCAGTTACGCATTGGGTTATTCCAGCGGCCCTGGTTACGGCTATCCCGGCGGGGCGGGTGAACGTGTGCTGGGCGCCATTGCCGGTGGTCTGCTCGGCAACCAGATCGGCAGCGGCAGCGGCAAGGTGGCGGCCACTTTCTTCGGAGCGGTGCTGGGCGATGCGCTGGTGGCGGATAGCCAGGCGCGCCGCTATAACTCTGGATACGCGTCAGCACCAACAGCACGGACGGTGGTGTCCTACCGTGAGCTGTGCCGCGAACAAACCGCTTATCGCCGCGAAGAGCGGGTGCAGTGGTATGACGTTACCTACCAGTGGGGCGGCGAGCTGTACCACACACAAACCCGATTCGATCCCGGCGACAGGCTGCGTGTACAGGTCGAGGTGACGCCGTCACGGTGATTGAGGTTACAAAGCGTCGCAAACCGCAGCGAGCCAACAAATTTGAGCAAATCGCGTAGCGGTAAGCCGCAGACTGCTCTATGCTCGGTTGATCGGCGTTGGGGGAATCGGATGCGTCGCGGCGAGGCGGCCTGTCATGCGGTGAGCTTGGGCTTGGCGTTGATCGCCACGGCGACGTCGCTGGCTGCGGTGATTTTGCGTGACGCATCCGTTGCGTTGGCAGTGATTGCCGCAGCAAGCAGCCTGCTTCTTGTCCTTGTGCTGTTTGTCCTGTGGCTTTCACTGCGCCGCCAATACAGCGTGCAAGCCAGCATGCTGTGGATCGTGTCGGGCATCGCATCACTGCTTGCCATCATTGCACTGGGCTGGGCCGCTTGGCCTGCGGCGTTTGAACGCCTACTCATGGAAGCTGGTGCTGATGTCGCAACAGCAAACAGTGCTGCCTTACTCTTGTTTGCGCTGGTGGCAACGTTTATCGCGCAGTTTTTGCAGTGGCGCCCGGTGCAGGCCGGCGTCTGGCAGCGGCAAGCCTCGGCAATTCTTGCCCTGTTGGCGTTGACGAGTGCGTTTGGCGAGTTATTTCTGTGCATGGTTTCGGGAAAAGTGCTGGATGCGGTGCCATTACTCAGCGCATTGGCATTTTCCGCGCTGGCGCTGCGCCTGATTTGCGTAGCTGGCGATGATACGTGGCCGGCCAGTGTATTCACCCTGCCATCCACAGCCAGCGCCAAGGCCAAGGGCGCGGGTGCTTCCGGTTTTGTCATGCTGGCGCTGGTTCTGCTGGGGTTTGTCGGTGCTACCGGCTATTACTACATCGCGCGCGAAGCGGCGCTGGCGCGTGATGCGGCAAACGCCAATCTTTCCACCATCGCCGATCTCAAAGCACAAACCATTGCCAGTTGGTATGACAATCGCCTGGCCTCGGCAAAGTTATTGCTCACGCTAACCATCTCACGTGACGATCTTGATGCGCTGTTGAGTGGCAAGATCGATACACGGCGTGAGAACGTCATCCTGCAGTGGATGCGCGCCCTGATGGAAGCAAATGGCTACGCCGCTGTCGCGATCCATGATGCACAAGGGCAGGCAAAGTTGTCGGTTGGCAGCGCGCTTGCCGATAGCGAGGCTGTGCGAGCGCGCATCCGCAGTACGTTGACCGAGCACACGGTACAAGTCGACGACATCTATCGCGACCCCGTATCGGACACGATATCCCTCGATTTCAGACTGCCTTTGTACTTGGGTGATGTAAACACAGGCCCAGCTAAAGGGGTTCTTCTGCTACGCCTTGACCCGGCGAACTATCTCTACCCGCTGGTGCAAACCTGGCCGACAAATAGTGCCAGCGCCGAGACACTATTGGTGCGGCGGGATGGCGATTCAGTGCTGTTCCTCAACGAGTTGCGGCATCGCTCGGGTACCGCATTACGCTTGCATCTGCCGTTGCAAGGCGAATTGGGCATCCCCGCCCTGATTGCCGTCGGCAGTAGTAATGCGTCGTTGGTTGAGGGACTGGATTATCGCGGCGAGCCGGTGTTGGCGGCGGTGCGTTCCGTACCGCAATCGCCCTGGTATCTGGTTGCGAAAACGGATCGCGCTGAAATCTACGCACCCGTAAATGATCGCATCGCGCTGTTGTCGTCGCTGATTGCGGTGCTCGGCTTGGCAGCGCTGCTGGGTGCGGTGATTCTGTGGCGGCAGCGTAGCTATGCCCAGGTCTGGCGCGAGCTGCAATTGCAGCGGGCGAGCGCCATCGGCGAGCAACGCTATCGTAGGTTGGTGGAGAACATCAGTGATGCGCTGATGATTGATGACGAAATCGGCAATGTTGTTTATGTCAACGATCGTTTTTTGATGATGTATGGCTATCAATACGAAGACGTGATTGGCCGGCATTTCTCCGAGTTCAGCGCGCCGCAATGGCGCGATTCTGGCCGCTATCGTCATCAGCAACGCATCGCTGGCGAGCCTGTGGCAAGCACCTTCGAATACCAGGCCATGCGCAAAGATGGGTCGCTGTTCTGGGGCGAGGTGCATGTTTCAACCGTGGTCGAAGACGGCCGCCTGATCGGCACGCAATCCACCGTGCAGGACATCACGGAACGCAAGCGCGCGCAGGAATTGCAGGCGGCGCTGTTGCATATATCGGAAGCTGCGCATGACGCCAGCAATATGGATGACCTTTACCGGCGGATACACCAGATCATCAGTGCATTGCTGCCGGCGCGGAATTTTTACGTAGCGCTTTATGACGAAGCCAGCGATAGAGTCAGTTTCCCCTACTTCATCGATGCCTATGACCCTGAGCCCGATCCGCAGCCACTGGGCGAAATCAGCCTGACTGCTGTCGTTATCCGTTCAGGTGAGGCGATCTTGTTGCACCCGGAAACGCAGTCTGACGCCAAGCTTTTTGGCGGTACGATGGTGGGCACTACCCCGGTTGAATGGTTGGGTGTGCCATTACGTTCGAAAGCGCGAACAATCGGCGTGCTCGCCGTGCAGAGCTACGATTCCGCCGTGCGTTTCAGTGAAGGCGACAAAGCGCTGTTGCAGTTTGTCAGCACGCAGGTTGCCGCAGCCATCGAACGCAAGCGCACCGAAGCGGCGATGCGCGATAGTGAAGAAAAGTACCGCGCCGTGTTTGAAGAAAGCCCCAATGCGATCGGCTTGTTCGCGCTGCCCGGTGGCCGGATGGTTGAAGCCAACAAGGCAGCGACCGATGTATTTGCCAGGCCGTACGGCGAGCTTATTGGCAAAACCGCCTCTGAGCTGGGTATCTGGGCGGTTGAAGCAGAACGCCAGCAATACCTGGTGCAGTTGCGTACATGCGCAAGCGTGCGCGATTTTGAAACCACCATGCGCCGTGAGAACGGCGACATCGTGCCGGTACTTTACAGTGGCGCCCTGGTTTCAATTTCGGGGCAGAACTATGCATTGAGCGTGATGCAGGACATCAGCGCGCGCAAGCAAGCCGAGCAGCAATTGCGCGAATCGGTGGCGATGATCCGCAACCTGGAGTTGGCGCTCAACGAGCACGCGTTGGTGAGCATCACCGACCCGCAAGGTCGCATCATCGATGTCAATCACGCGTTTTGCGCGGTGTCGGGCTATAGCCGCCCGGAGGTTATCGGCAGGAGCCACGATATCCTCAATTCCGGCTACCATCCGGCGGATTTTTTCGAGCAGGTGTGGCATACCATCGAAAGTGGTCAGGTCTGGCATGGCGAGGTATGTGATCGTGCCAAGGACGGTACCCTGTTCTGGCTCACTTCAACCATCGTGCCATTTCTTGATGCCACCGGAAAACCGCATCAATACGTCTCCATCAATACCGTTACTACTGAACGCAAACGTGCCGAACAGTGGCAGCGACTTTACGCCGACATCCTCGGTCTGATTAGCGCAGAGTCGCCGCTTGCCAACGTGCTGGAGCGCATTGCCGACTTTGCCGAACGGCAGAGCGACGATGCCTTTGCCATGGTTCAGTGGCAGGAAGGGCAGGCGCATTTGACTGCACGCGGCAGCAAGGCGCAGGCAGCCATCAATGATTCCCTGGCTGGAATTTCCGATGGTGCATCGAACACGTTGTTGGCGACACGCTGCCTGCTTGCGCTCGGTTACGAGGCGTTACCCGATTGCGTTGGCCCGGTTTCTGCCGATTTAACGGATGCAGAGTTCAAGCTACGCATCAGCGAACCGATCATTGCGGCAGATCAGCAGGTGCTGGGTAACTTGATCTTGTGCCAGACACAGGGAAGCGAGTCGCAACCCGAATTGGTGGCCATGTTACGGCAGTCGGCAGCCTTGGCGGCAGTTGCGATCGAGCGCGCACAACATCAGGCCAATCAGCGTTTGGCCAAGGTGGTGTTCGAGCAGACGGTCGAAGCGATCATGGTCAGCGATCAACATGATCGTATTGTGATGGTCAATCCGGCATTCGAGCGGCTGACCGGTTATGCCGCTGCTGATGTGGTGGGTAAAAACCCGAGCTTGCTCGAGTCCGGGCGACACGAGCCGGGTTTTTACCAGCGCATCGAGGACGCCGTTGCACGCGAGGATTGGTGGCAGGGCGAGTTCTGGTGCCGGCATCGGGCAGGTGAGAGCCGGCCAATGTTGTTGTCGGTGGTGGCGGTGCGCGATGCCGGAGGAGAAATCATCCAGCGCATCCGGGTGATGGCCGACATCAGCGAACAGAAGTTCCAGGCCGCGCGCATCGAACAATTGGCCTTTTATGACTCCTTGACCAGCTTGCCCAACCGTGCGCTTTTTCTCGACCGGCTCGAACACAGTCTGGACGCGGCGCGCCGGCATGGGCTCAAGGGTGCCCTGCTGTTTCTCGACCTTGATCGCTTCAAGGAAATCAACGACAGCCAGGGCCATGCCGTGGGAGATTTGGCGCTGGTTGAAGTATCGCGCCGGTTCCAGAGGCTGTTGCGCAAGGAAGAAACGCTGGCTCGCTTGGGTGGCGACGAGTTTGTGTTGATCGCAGAAGGCGCAAATCAGGAAACGGCGGCGATGATTGCCGAGCGAATACTGCATGCGCTGCGTGCGCCGATGCAGCTATCCGATCAGGCAACCCATTTGTCGGCAAGCATTGGCATTGCGTTGTATCCCGAAGATGGCGACAACGTTGGTGATTTGATCAAGCACGCGGATATCGCCATGTATCGGGCCAAAGCGATGAGCGGCGGTTATCGGTTCTATCAGGCCGCGATGGGCGCCGCACTGCAAGAGCGGCTGGGCCTGGCGCGTCGCCTTGAGCTTGCGATTGAGCAGGGTTTGTTGCAGTTGCACTATCAACCCCGGATTGCACTTGCATCGGAAACGATGCAGGGAGCCGAGGCACTGTTGCGTTGGCATGATGCCGAGTTTGGCGAGGTGTCGCCGGCGCAGTTCATCCCGATCGCCGAGGAGCGCGGGCTCATCGGCGCGTTGGGGGATTGGGTCATAGCCGAAGCCTGTCGTCAGATGGCGCAATGGCAAGAGCAAGGGCTGGCCTTCCCGGGTACGGTGGCGGTCAACCTGTCTGCCTTGCAATTGCATCTGCCCGACATGGTTGGCAAGCTGCTCGCACGAATCGATGCCGCAGGCTTGACTACCGACCGCTTCGAGCTGGAACTGACCGAAAGCAGCATGATGGCCGACCCGGCCGCTTCAATCGCCATTCTGGATCAGTTGCACGGAGCAGGATTTTCGCTGGCGATTGATGATTTTGGTACCGGCTACTCCTCGTTGGTGTATCTCAAGCGCTTTGCGGTTGACAACATCAAGATCGACATGTCGTTTGTCAGCGACATGTTGTCGGATCGCAGTGATGCAGCGATTGTCGCCACCATCGTGGCGATGTCGCGCAGCCTTGGTTTGCGTACGACGGCGGAGGGCGTGGAATCCGCTGAGCAGGCCGAAGCCCTGTTGCAATTGGGGTGTGATTTCGCGCAGGGTTACCATTTCGGCCGGCCCGAGCCGGCGGATGTGTTCGCACGGCGCTGGTTGAAGCCTGCCGGCGGAAAATGATTCGCGGCCGGAACGAGCATGGCGCTGGTGTAGGATGGGTAGAGCGCAGCGAAACCCATCATTGCCAAATGTAATCGATGGGTTTCGCTGCGCTCTACCCATCCTACGGGCTGAGGACTCGGTTGGCACTTTGAAAGCCGGCTATCGTGCCGATTTCGTGTTGCTTGATAACGACCCGTTGGGCGTTGCGCCACGCGTGATCGCCGACCTGCACGTGCTCTCGACCTGGGTCGATGGCGAAGCGGTGTATAGCGCGCCGGAGCGTTGATCGCTGATGTGCTTCGCTGCGCTCTACCCATCCTGCGGTCTGACCTGCGTGCAACAAGACATCGGTGCTGCCAACGCACGGCGCATGCCGTGGCTTCAAACTGACGCGAGATAGTTGTTACGCGCGGTGATTCTCATCATTCGTACACAAGCATCTGGCCATCGATGATGGTGCGGCTGTGGCCGCCCAGCCATACGTCACGGCCATCGACACGCAGGGTGACGATGCCGTCGCGGCCTATCTCACGGCCCTGGCTGGCGCGGTATTCGTGCGCGGGCAATTGCTCGTGTGCGGCGAGCCAGGCCGCGATGCAGGCATTGGCGCTGCCGGTGACCGGGTCTTCCGGGATGCCGTCGGCCGGGCAAAAACAGCGCACTGCCAGCGCCGCAGTGCTGCCTGCCGGTTCACGGCCGAACACCGCCACGCCAACGCTGGCATCGCTGCGATTGAATGCGGCAATGTCGGCCAGATCTGGCTGCAATGCGCGCACAGTGCTGGCTGTACCCAGATCGACCAGCCACCAGCGCGGGCCGTTGTTCACCACTTGCGGTGGGTGATCGGTGTGCGGTGTTGCGCCCAGTGCAGTGGCCAGTTGCGCTGCCGCTTTGCTGATGACCGGTTCCAGACGCGCTTGCGGCGAGCGCACGAAGATGCGCTGCTCGCGGTCGCTGCCTTCGACCCGGACCGGCAATAGCCCGGCGCCACATTCTTGAATCAATCTGCCGTCGCGGACACTGACCATGCCGGCCTCGATGACAGCATGCGCGCTGCCGACGCTGGGGTGGCCGGCGAACGGGAGCTCCTGCCGTGGCGTGAATATCCGCACACGATAACTCGCATCCGGGTGCTGTGCTGGCAACACAAAGGCAGTCTCGGACAGATTGGTCCAGTGCGCGATACGTTGCATGTCCGCATCGCCAAGCCCAGCAGCGTCAAGGATTACGGCAACCGGGTTGCCGAAAAATCCGCGCTGGGTGAACACATCGACCTGTTTGAAGGCGACCATGTTTTCGCTCCGTTCGTTGACCAAGGCGCCATTGTGCCGCTCGCGATGGTGCAATGTGGCATTTCGGTCGCTCACAGGGTGAGCTCCTACAATAAAACCGGTGCTTTGCTTTTGTAGGAGCCCACCCTGTGGGCGACACACCGTGCGATGACGGTCGCTCACAGGGTGAGCTCCTACAAAAACCCGGCGCTTTGCTTTTGCAGGAGCCCACAAAAACAAGGGGCCCGAAGGCCCCTTGCGATGCAACCATTGATGAATCGAGCCTTACAGGGTGCCAGCGCGCAGGAAATCCTCGGCGTGCGGGTGGCCGCTGGTGTTGCTGAACGTCGCGGTGCTTTCCGATGCAGCCAGCAGCCCGTTCAGGGTGTTGCTGAAGGCGCTGCCGTTGGCCGCCTGCGGGTTGCTCTTGAGGTACAGCGCCGCTGCGCCAGCCACGTGCGGGCTGGCCATCGAGGTGCCGCTGATGGTGTTGGTGCCACCGTTGTTCCAAGTCGACAGGATGCTGACGCCGGGCGCCGCGATCACCACCGGCAGCGTGATGCCGCCGGGGTTGCCATCGCCCCAGTTCGACCAGGTCGGCCAGTTGTCACCCTGTTGCGTGGCGCTGACCGTGATCACGGCATCGTCGTAGGCCGCCGGGGTGCTGGCTTCGGCGTCGGCACCATCGTTGCCGGCGGCAACCGCGAATACCACACCGGCATTCTTGGCATTGCAAATCGCCTGATGGAAGGTGTCGGTACCGCTGAAACCGCTGCTGGTGCAGGTGCCGGTCTTGGAACCGGTGCCGCCGAGGCTCATGTTGGCTACGGCAGCCTGGCCACGGGCACTGACCTCGGCGGTCATCCAATCGATGCCGGCGATGATGCCCGAGGTCGAGCCAGAGCCTTGGCTGGAGAGCACCTTGATTGCATGCAACGTGGCGCCGGGTGCTATGCCGACCACGCCGGTGCTGTTGTCGATTGCGGCGGCACTGCCGGCAACGTGGCTGCCGTGGCCGTTGTCATCGTCCCAGCTCTGGTTGCAAGTGCGGCCCTTGCATGCGACCGGAGCGAAACCATTGCCGATGTGCGCGGCCAGATCGGGGTGATCGGAGTCGATACCGGTATCGATAATGTGGCTCTTCGTGAAGTCGTGTGGGTACTTTCGTTGATTTTCACAGTTCCGGCAGCATGCAGGTCAGCACCTTGAGCCGCAGGTATTCCTCGTCGCGCAGGCCGTAGGCGCGGCGCTGGATGACGCGGATTTTGTTGTTGAGG
>JAUXUI010000012.1 GCA_030681035.1 Lysobacteraceae bacterium
GCCCAGATTGCCGCACACGTGAATGCGGGTCTCGCGGCCGATGTAGGCATACGTGGTCACCCGACTGGCGTTGCCGTCGTCGCCATCGGCCGGTGATGTCTTGCCCAGCGGCCGTCCGACCACATCGAAACCGCTGATGCGGCTGAATGCCGGGCTGCTGCGGTACGGCGCGCTGCTGGCCACTTGCCGGCCAAGCGCCTGGTTGCCGGTGATGCGGATGACGGCGGGGCCGCCGCTACAACGCCATGCGCCCCATGCGCGCCGCCGATGCCGCAGGCGTGAGCGGCGATCAGCGCTTCGGTGCGCAAGCATATGGGTTAATTTCACTCCGACCCCGAACTCAAAACCGCAGCAGCAGATGCGTCAATACAAGAGATGCGTCAATACAAGACCTGACCCCGGCTCTTAGTGGGCACCAACGGATGGCGCTGTGCGTGCTCGATCACGGTAGCCGCGCGTGCCTGCGCCTGAGCGAGCTGGCCGACAAACGCAGCACGACGATCCTGCGCGAATTGATTGCCGCGTTTCGACGTTTTGGCTTGCCCAAGCGATTGCGGGTGGACAATGAAATCTGTTTGAGCTCGCGCGTGATGCGTAGTGCGCGAACATTGCTCGGCGTGCGGTTGCAAACCATCGATTTGCACTGTCCGTGGCAGAACGGCCGGATCGAACGCTTCTTCGGGGCGTTCAAGCAACACTTGGATCGCATCACTATCGCCGACGTGGACGATCTGAGTTGCAAGCTGATCGAGTTCCGCGTCTGGTACAACCACGTGCGCACGCATCAGCTTCTGCACGACCGCACCCCGGCCGAAGCGTGGGATGGCCGCGCCAAGACCACCCGGCGGCCGCAGTGGTTTGAAGTCTGGGAGTGTCGGATCACGGGCCATCATCGCCGTCGTGGTCGGGATTGATGAGCGAGTGCGCTCAAAACCGGGTATCTCAATGTGTCAATACAAGACGTGACCCCGTGCTTCCCCGTGCTTACGTGCTTCCCAAGACGTGACCCCGTGCTCGTGCTGGGTGTCCCGGGCTTTGGTGGCGTGTGCATCAATGATAGACCTGACCCCATGCCTATGCAGGATGTTCTGCGACCAGTCGCGCGCCGCCGACAGGCACGGGTTGCCGCGCAACCACCAATGGCCGGCAGGCCGAAACCGGCACTGGCGCGCAGCCGCCACCCGTCGCCGACGACGCCGGGTGCGTGGGGGCGACGGTGAGCGGTGGGCGTGTGCGGTCAAAACGCGATGATTCCTTTCAATTCAATCGGTTGGGTGTGCTTTGCCGGGTGGATGTCTCGGGCTTTCATGGGTGTCCCGGGCTTTGCGGGCTTTGGTGGCGGGTGCATCAATGATAGACCTGACCCCATGCCTCCGCGGGCTTTCATGGGTGTCCCGGGCTTTGGTGGCGTGTGCATCAATGATAGACCTGACCCCAGCTTCATGACCCCAGCTTCACCAATGATAGACCTGACCCCAGCTTCACCTGACCCCAGCTTCACCAGCTTCACCAGCTTCACCAGCTTCACATTGACAGCGGCGGCGAAATGGTGACCCCTGGCTTTGCTACGACCCCGATTTCCATTTGTCGATTCTTGCAACCCACACTTCATCCCGCAAAGTACACGTGCCCTCTGCGGTGAGTTCGTCGTCGGCCATGGTAATCCGAAGCCCTTCGGAGAGCATAATTCCGTGTCGCTTAAAATGCTCCACCGTTCCGCGTGTGACGAGGCGAACCGCACCGTCTTGGTCACAGTTTCCAAAATCGACGGGCACTGGCATATCGGCCATCACTGGCCTCGCAGTGGATTTGGATTGGTAACGATCTGGAAGAGCGGACTGGCGCCCTCACCGCTCACGCCCGTCACTGTTACGTGATGCCCGAAACCGGGCGTTGGGATTACATCGCCACCGATTCGGCGGATTTCTCCAACAGTCGTGACCCCAAGCTCACGGTTCCGCAAGAACTGCCCGAGTTCTGCAAGGCATGTTCCACCGTTGCATTGAGCGGAAAAGCCCTCTACGCCTAGAGTGCGGCTTGGGCCAATGGCCGAGTTGATCTTGGCGGCCGTTTGGTTCGCCACCCCGCCTCCCCGAATGACGAGAGCAGAGTCAGGAAGTGCGCTCGCGGCCTTCGACGCCTTCGTTGCCCTGCCCAACTTGACGACGCTACGTATACCGCGTGCGCCCAGCGAGAACAAGCGGCCACCGCCGGGCAGCAAGTCCAGCGCACCAAACGCCACATCCAGGGCACTGGCGCTGGGGTCGGTGAGTGCTTGCACCAAGCTGACCCCCGGGATGAACCCCAGCCCGAAGTCGGCAATGGCGCTGCCGGTCGAGAACAATCCGCCGGCACGGGCGGCGCTCTGCGACCCCGCCCCATTCACAAACTTGCCGCCAGTTTGCGCCGACGCGCCGCCGCCCGCAACGACACCGCTCACCCGTCTGACGATGCGGCCAAGCAGCCCTTCCTGCTCAAAGTCGTCGTCATCGAACCGGATATCACTCAAATCCCCATTCAGCACCGACGCCAACAGACTGATGTCGGAGAGGATGCCGGCCACACGCTGCGCCCCGGCATCGTTCAACGCCTGGACGAAGGTGTATCCGAAAAAGGCACTCGTCAGCCCACCGGACAACGAGCCCGAACCCACGGAGCCGGCCAGAAAGCCGGTGGCGGCGGCAGCGCCCAGATCGCCGAGATAGGGTGCCAACAGGCCCGGCGCATAGATCGCTACGGCGAGCCCCGCCAACGGCCGGATCTTCTTGAAAAGCTTGCCGATCCCACCGAACAAAAACCCACTCGGATCGGTCAAACTCAGCGGGTTGTTGAGCACATAGCTGTAGCGGTTGAAGTTCTGCGGGTTGTTGGGCTCCTGGATGATCGGGTCGGCTTGCAGGAAGCGACCCAGGCGGTGATCGTAAATCCGCCCATTCATGTGAATGATGTCGCTGCCGTCGATCATCTCGTGGCCGGTGAAGCCGCGTGGGGTGAATTGCGACACCACTGCTGCCACACCGGTGACCACGTTGCCACGGCGCTCGCCAAATGCGCCGTAGTCCATCGCCTCGACCAGTTGCGCATTGCCATCCACCAGCGCCACCACCGAGCCCAGGTGATCGTGCAGCATGAAGCGGGCGATGGCGGTGCTGCCGGCCAACTCCTGCACCACTATCCCGGCGACGTAACGCTTGGTCTTGGTAACACCGCCCTGACTGACAATTTCCAGATTGCCGATGGTCAGGGTGCGCTTGGGGGTGATGCCCTGGCCCTCATCCATGCGCTGATAGCGGCTGCCATCCGGGCCGTACCAGAAGCGGGTGCGCAACTGCGGGCTGTCGCTGTTCCACGCCTGCACAATCTGCCACGCCTGATCGCTGGTGCTGTAGGCGATACTGCGCGGCGGTTGCGATTCATCGAAATAATCAGCGTCGGTCTGATTGCCGTGCACGTCGTATTGAAAACTCGCATGATCCAGCCCGATCACCGCATGCGGGCTTTGGCTGCCATCGCCATCGCTGCCGCCAGCCAGGGCGCCAAGACCACAACCCGCCAGCCCACCATAGCGGTACCCCTGCGCCTCGCCAGCGATCAGCTTGCTGCAGAGGTTGCCCAGCTTGTCGTAGCTCTGTGTACTACTGACCGGGCCGCTGTCCGGGCCGTACTCGATGCTGCCGATGCGCTCGTAGCGCGACTGGGTGAGCCGATTGAGCGCGTCGTAGCGGAATACCTCGCGGTATTGCCCGGCCTTGTCGCGGGCCAGCAGGTTACCAGCACGGTCCCATTCGTACTGCTCATCCTGCAAGCGGCAATCGATGCCGGTGCACTGGCCCAGCAGGCGCCCGTTACGCAGGTCGTATTGCCGGCGTAGCTCGATTGCGGCATTGCCGCCACGACGCTCGTGCAGCACATTGCCGCGTGCATCGGTGAGCAAAGTCTCCAGCCAGGTGCTGGCGCTGCCACTGGCGCAGGTGGTGCCGCTGTCGCCAGCGCTTGAGTCGCACAGGCGCACCGCGTAACCGCGGGCGTCGAACTCGGTCTTGAGCCAGGCGCCGCTCGGATCCTGCGAGCGCCAGGCGCGGCCCAGCGCGTCGTATTGGGTCAACGCGTGGTAACTGATGCCCTCGGTGGTGGTGGTGGAGCCGATCACCCGCCCCAGCGTGTCGTAATTGAAGCTGCGGCGGAAATCGACACTCACCCCGCCCACGCCGCCATAGCCGCCGAGGCTGCGCTCCTCGCTCAACTGGCCCGGGGTGGCCGTATCAAAGGCATAGGTGTGCTCCAGCTCCGGTGCCGACAGCCGGCCACTGCGCTGGCGGTACACCCGGCCGCGCGCATCGCGCCATTGCTCAATCCGGATCGGGTCGGCGCCTTCGTCGAACTGCACCACCTGCTCGCCCAGCGCGTTGTAGGCATACAACCAGTCGCCGGCATCCGGGTCGTGCTGGGCAATCTTGCGGCCCAGCACATCGTAGCTCTGCGTGTTGACGATCGCGCCGCGGCCGGCATCGCGGCTGACGGCCAGCAGGTTGCCGGCGGCGTCATAGCTGTAGCTGGTCGTAAGCCCGCCGGCATCGGTGGCGGAGATGAGTTCGCCCAGCGCGTTCCGGGTTTCCGTTCGGTTGTGGTTGAGGGCGTCAGTAAAACTTGCGGTCAACCCGGTGTAGGCCACGCTCTGCACGCTGCCGTCGGGCGGGGTAACGCGGATGACGCGGTTGACCACGTCATAGCTGTTGAGCGTCCAATCGCGCCCGACCAAGCACGGGTTGCCGCCGCCGAAGGCCGGCGCGCCAGCGCTCGCCGCCTGTGGCAGAAAGAACGGCTCGGCGGTGCGCTCGGGGTTGCCGTGCAGCAGCAGGTTGCCGGCAGGCCGACTGAAGCAATGGCGCGCAACCGTCACGCATCGTCGGCGGCGACGGGTGCGGGTGGGTGATCGGGATTGACGAGCGAGTGCGGTCAAAACACGACGGTTCCGTTCAATTCAATCACCTGGGTGTGCCAGGCTTTGTGGGTGTCCCGGGCCTTTCGCCGGGCCTTTCGCTTTGTGGGTGTCCCGGGCTTTGCGTGCTATTGCTCATCAAGCAATAGGCGTGACAAAGCCAATTTGCATCTGCCACCACCTGCGCCAGGATGTCCAGAAACCGCGCGCGATCGTCATCGTCTTCATAGATCGCCTCGCGCCGCTCACCACGCGAAGTGACGTGGTACAGGGCGCCCCACAGAACTCGATGCGGATCGGACGGGCCATGGATTCGATGCTACTGCGGCGTGTGCATAAATGATAGACCTGACCCCATGCCGACCCCATAAATGATAGACCTGACCCCATGCCGACCCCATGCCTTGCCCATGCCTTGTCGACCCCATGCCTCCCACGCCGATCACCACGCGAAGTGACGTAGTACAGCGCCCCACAGAACTCGATGCGGATCGGACGGGCCATGGATTCGATGCTACTGCGGCGTGTGCATCAATGATAGACCTGACCCCGTGCTTCCGTGGCTACACCCCGGCCGAAGCGTGGGATGGCCGCGCCAAGTCCTCCCGGCGGCCGCTGTGGTTTGAAGTGTGGGAGGGCCGGATCACGGGTTGGTTCTTCCCGCCATGACGCCCAACGTGGCGCACCTGATTGGCGACACCGACCGGGCAACGCATGCTGTCCGCGGGCGGCATGCGCTGATGACGGCGAAACGTCGTGATCTGGGCAGAAGATGGCCGCGGCATGGGCAGGAATCGAGGTGAGCGGATGCGTGATTGAGTAAAAAACGACCAGCACAAGACGATGATCCGGCGAAAATCGAGCCTCGTCGGTGACGGAATCGCGTGCGGACAGTGCGGACGGGACAAAATAACAACAGCAGGCGGACGATCGTAGTCATCAACTAACGACAAGAATCAACCAGTTGAACAATGCAGGGTTGACCTGTGTAATGATCAGCCACTTTGATCATGTCCGGATAATCCTCTTCGTCTAAATATTCGATCAATGCTGTTTCCCCGTAAGAAAATGATAATTCGATACCAAATTCACACGGATAGTCTTTTGACCAGTCCTTAGATTTCAAGAGCGCTATTTGTTTAATTTCCTGACCTACTTTGCCACTCCAGAAGGAATTATTGGAAACATCTCTTAGTTCATAGCTACTCCCAAAGCGTGGCATCTCACCAGAAACTATGCCAATACTAAATGTCTCAGTATCTGCAATAAAATGCACTATTGAGCCATCGTTGATAATAAATTGAATCGGCCCATCAGCATTTTGTTCATATCCAGGCAAATCCATATCATGCTTAAACAATTGACGTTTTACCGAGGTAATTCTTTTACCCAATAGGGTTGTAAATATGCTCATATTTTGTGATGGAAGCGTATTATTCATATCTGTTTGCCTCACTTAAGATTCACAAACGTATCAAACTCACCATCAATTGTCCTGACACCTCTACCCGTAGCTTGGTCGAATACATCACGTATTGTTTGACCATTTCTAGTTCTGGTTCTGATGATAGGATTCTTAGCCCCTAGAGTCTGCCTGATAAGGTCATTTGCGGCTTCTTGAGTCTTGGGAAGTCCAGAAAACGCCTCATTTCCACGATCTATCTTTTTCCTTAAGGCTTGGAGAGCGCGAGATTCTTGAGAGCCAGCTCGCGATGCCCGGGAGGCGCTCAATCCACCCAAGTTAAGGGTCATTCGAAAATAAGTCAAAATAACGCTTGACATTGCAGAAATAAAAGCGGTCGGCAGTGAGAAATTTTTGCTC
>JAUXUI010000016.1 GCA_030681035.1 Lysobacteraceae bacterium
CGAACCGATCAACAGCAACAGCAACAGCAGTCAGCAGCCAGGAGAACCACAAAGCGAACAGCAAAAGCAAAAACCGCAGCGGCGGTACTTGACAATCGATTGCTCATAGAAGGATGGGTAGAGCGCAGCGAAACCCATCAAGCGCGTTGTACTGGCCTGGTTGATGGGTTTCGGTCGCTTCGCGACAGCGTTCGCTGCGCGAACTACGCCTTCGTTACACTCGGTCGCTGCGCTCTACCCATCCTTCTACGGCAACCTGTCAGAGTGATCGTTGGTGCGGATACTCGCGCCGCCGGAGCAATTGTCGCGTAGATCAGCACCAAGCCCGACAGGCTGCTAACCCAGACGTGCGGGCTTGACTTGGGTGGATTGGGGCAGCAGGCAGTGCCCAATCAAACCGCTCAATATAGTCATGAAGGGGTCGAGCAAGCAACCGACAAAATCGTGTTGCAGTGCAACACGAACACCTTTTGGGGAAACTACTTATGCGATGTCCACGTGCTCCACGTCGATTTACCCTGCCTGTCGGCGGCCTGCTGGCGCTCATCGCGCCGCTGGCTCAGGCCCAGCCACAGAGCCCCGATTCGGGCGATACCGCCTGGCTTCTGGTGGCTACTGCGTTCGTCTTGATGATGATCATTCCCGGTCTTGCTCTGTTCTACGGCGGATTGGTGCGTAGCAAAAATATCCTGTCGGTGTTGATGCAATGTTTCGCGATTACGGCGCTGGTCAGCCTGCTCTGGGTGTTTTACGGCTATAGCCTGGCGTTCGATACCACCGGCATGGTTGCGGGTGAGTTTGGCCTGGCCTCGGTGATCGGCGGGTTGGCCAATCTCGGTCTGATCGGGGTCGGCCGTGACGCGCTCACCGGCACCATCCCCGAATCGCTGTTTGTTGCATTTCAGCTCACCTTCGCCGCGATTACCCCGGCGCTGATCGTGGGCGCCTTTGCCGAGCGCATGCGTTTTGGGCCGTTGCTGGCCTTTGTCACGCTCTGGTTCACCTTTTCTTACCTGCCGATTGCGCACATGACCTGGGCCGGGCCGGGCGGCCTGTTCTGGGACTGGGGCGTTCTGGATTTCGCTGGCGGCACCGTGGTGCATATCAATGCCGGTGTTGCTGGCCTGGTGGCGTGCCTGGTGGTGGGCGCGCGGCGCGGCTGGCCGCATCAGCCCATGCCGCCGCATAATCTGGGCTACACCGTGATTGGTGCCAGCCTGTTGTGGGTCGGCTGGTTTGGCTTCAATGCCGGTTCGGCGCTGGCCGCCAACGGTAGTGCCGCGATGGCGTTGCTGGTAACGCAAATAGCAACTGCCGCTGCGGCGCTGGCGTGGATGGCGATCGAATGGCGGCTGCACGGCAAAGCCTCGGTGCTTGGCATCGCCACCGGTGCGGTCGCGGGCCTGGTGGCGATCACCCCGGCGGCCGGCAGCGCGGGGCCGTTGGGCGCGATCGTGATCGGCGGCGCCAGTGGCGTGCTGTGTTTCCTGGCGGCAGCGCGGCTCAAGCGGCGGCTGGGTTATGACGATTCGCTGGATGTGTTCGGCGTCCACGGTGTCGGCGGCATCGTCGGTGCCTTGCTGACTGGCGTATTCGCCGATGCCGCGTTGGGCGGCGTCGGTTTGGCCGAAGGGGTCAGCATCGGCAAGCAGGTGCTGGCGCAGGCGGCAGCGATTTCGGTAACCATCGTCTGGAGCGCATTGGTGGCGTGGCTGTCGCTGCGCCTGATCGCGCTGTTCAGTCCGTTGCGGGTGGATGCCGAGGGCGAGACCGAAGGTCTTGATCTGAGCTTGCACGATGAACGCGGTTACAACCTCTAAGCACGGGCGCGGCCGAATGGTACGGCCGCGCTATGCTTGCGCCATGGCATCAGGAGAATACGCATGAAAATGATCACTGCGATCATCAAGCCGTTCAAGTTGGACGATGTGCGCGAAGCGCTGTCCGAAGTGGGCGTTACCGGTATTACCGTCACCGAGGTCAAGGGCTTCGGTCGGCAGAAGGGCCACACCGAACTGTATCGGGGGGCCGAATACGTGGTCGATTTTCTGCCCAAGATCAAGCTGGAAGTGGCAGTTACCAGCGATCAGGTGGAGCGCGTGGTAGAGGCGATCATGCAGGCCGGCAACACCGGCAAGATCGGCGACGGCAAGATCTTCGTGTACGCGCTGGAGCGGGTGGTACGCATCCGCACCGGTGAACTGGATGGCGACGCGCTGTAGTCGCTTGTTGAGAGGCGCGGCGGATACGCCGCCGCGCTACGTAGTGTTTTGCACTTGGCGGCACATTCGGAGCGACCTGCTGGCCAGCCATGCGCAAGGCGCTCGCTACGCCAACGACCGCTTCTCGGTTACGCGGGGCTGCGCCCCGACACTTCGCCGCTGCGCGGCTTGCGAAGTTGGTCGCTGCGCGATGCTATGCCTTCGCTGCGCTCGGTCGCCCACAGGGTGGGCTCCTACAGAGGCGTGTCGTAGCTTTTTGTAGGAGCCCACCCTGTGGGCGACCAGCGGCATGATCGGAGATGCGAACACTGGCGACAGCCTGCGCAGCGCGACGCTGTCGTCAAGAAATCTTGCGGTTGTCGCCTGACAAGATAGGCACCAAACGGAATGCAACACTACACTAACGCTTCGAGCACGAACGGCGGCAGGCTGATTGCCGCGCGATGAGTGTCGAGGGTGTAGTAGCGCGTGGTAAACGCTTTGCTGGCGGCGCCGCGCTCACGAAATACGTTCAACTCACCGTGTTTGCGCGCCATGGTGCAACTCCACCAGCCGGTGGGGTAGCACGGTTGCGGAAAGCTGATGGTGCGCAAGGACTGGAAGCCCGCATCTTTCATTGCGCTGCGCATGGCGCGGATCAGCGCGATCTGCGCCAGCGGCGATTCGCTTTGTTGCACCAGAATGCCGCCGGGGCGCAGTGCGTTCAGGCAGCTTTGGTAAAACGCTTGATTGAACAGGCCTTCGGCCGGGCCGACCGGATCAGTGGAATCCACGATCACCAGGTCCAGGCTTTCGGGCGCCGCGTTTTGCATGTAGGCAATGCCATCGTCGAACAGCAACTCGGCGCGCGGGTCGGCGTTGCAATCGCAAAGCTCGGGAAAATATTTCTCGGCCATGCGCGTCACCTGCTCGTCGATATCGACCTGGGTAACGTGCTCGACCTCCTTGTGCTTGAGCACCTCGCGCAGGGTGCCGCAATCACCGCCGCCGATGATTACCACCTGTTTGGGGTTGGAGTGGGTGAACAGCGCCGGATGCGACATCATCTCGTGATACAGAAAGTTGTCGCGCGTGGTCAGCATGATGGCGCCATCGATCAGCATCAGGTTGCCCCAGTCGGTGGTCTGGTAGATCTCGATCTTCTGGAACGGCGATTGCACCTCGTCGAGCTTGCGAACCACCCGAAAGCCCACGGCGGAGCCGGTGGCGGCGAAGTCTTCATGAAACCAGGTGGTGTCGGAATGGGTCATGGGCGTCGGCTGCGATGTAGGGCGGACTGGTGATTGTAGCGGATGAGCATCAACGCGACGGTACAATGTGGCCCACCCACGCCTCAGCGGAGACTGCAATGCCCTGGTCCCTCGACCGCGCCCGCCGTACCTATGCCATCGCCCACTGGGGCGAGGGTTATTTCGATATCGACGCCAGGGGCCGGGTGGCAGTGCAGCCGCAAGGGCCGGGCGGCCCGGCCATTGCGCTGCCCGAAGCGGTCGAGCGGGCGCTGGCCGATGGCCTCAAATTGCCCCTGCTGCTGCGTTTTTCCGACATCCTCGGTAATCGCCTCGCTGCCTTGCAGCAAGCTTTCGAACAGGCAATGACGGAACAAGGTTACGGTGGTGGTTACACCGCGATCTACCCGATCAAGGTCAACCAGCATTTTGGTGTGGCCGGTGAACTGGCGGCGCAAGGCGATAAAGGTTTCGGCCTGGAAGCGGGTTCCAAGCCGGAGCTGATGGCGGTGCTGGCACTGTCGCGGCCCGGTGCGCTGGTGATCTGCAACGGCTACAAGGATCGCGAGTACATTCGCCTCGCGTTGATCGGCCGCCTGCTCGGGCTGCGCACCTACATTGTCATCGAGAAGCCTTCAGAGCTGGCGCATGTGATCGAGGCAGCGCGTGAGCTGGGTGTCACGCCAGGGCTTGGCGTACGCATGCGGCTGGCCTCGCTGGGTGCCGGAAAGTGGCAGAACTCGGGTGGCGACAATGCCAAGTTCGGGCTGTCGCCGAGGCAGTTGCTGGATCTGGTCGAGCAACTCAAGGCGGCCAATCTGCTGCCTTGTCTGGAACTGCTGCATTTCCACATGGGTTCGCAGATTTCCAATGTGCGCGACATCGCCAACGGCATGCGCGAAGCAACGCGTTATCTGGTGGAAGTCAGCAAGCTCGGTTGCCAGGTGCGTTACATGGATGTCGGCGGTGGCCTCGGTGTGGATTACGAGGGCACGCGCTCGCGCAGCGAATGTTCGATCAACTACGGCCTGCATCAGTACGCCGCCAATATCGTGCAGCCGCTGGCCGACGCCTGTGCCGAGCACGGCCTCACCCCGCCGATGGTGCTGACCGAATCCGGGCGCGCGCTGACCGCGCATCACGCCGTGCTGGTGGCCAATGTCAGCGAAGTGGAGCGTGCGCCGGAAGGCGAGGTGCCCGCGCCGCAGGCCGGTGAGCCGGCGGTGGTGCGGCATCTGCGCGAGTTGCATCAGGCGCTCGATCAACGACCGCCGCTGGAGCTGTTTCACGAGGCACAGCATCATCTTGCCGAAGGCCAGACATCGTACGCACTGGGGCAGATCGATCTGGCCCAGCGTGCGCGCATCGACGATTTGTTCTACGCCATCGCCCACGCCGTGCGCCGCCGCCTCACCGGTGAGGAGCGCAGCCACCGTATCGTGCTCGACGAGCTTAACCAGCGTCTGGTCGACAAATACTTCGTCAATTTTTCGGTGTTCGAATCGGTGCCCGATGTCTGGGCCATCGACCAGGTGTTCCCGATCATGCCGATTGCACGGCTTGAACAACAGCCCGAGCGACGCGGCGTGATCGCCGACCTCACCTGTGATTCCGATGGCCGCATCGATACCTACGTCGATGAGGAATCGCTGGACACCTCGCTGGCGCTGCATGCGCCGCTGGCGGGCGAAAGCTACCGCATCGGTTTCTTCATGGTTGGCGCCTATCAGGACACGCTGGGCGATATCCACAACCTGTTCGGCGATACCTCGGCGGTGAATGTGCGTCTGCACGGCGATGGTTTCACGCTCAGTCGTTCGCGGCTTGGCGACACCTCGGATGTGATGCTCGATTACGTCGGCTATGACCTGGCGCAGCTGCGTGTACGCTATCAAACCCTGATTGCCGCTGCATCGCTTGCGCCAGAGCAGGCGACGGATATCGCCGCACAGCTCGAAGCCGGATTGACGGGTTATACCTATCTCGCCGATGAGGCGCAGGGCTGAGCGCGCGGGATTCGGAAAAGCGTAAAGTCTCCGGTCCGCAAAGGGCGCAAAGGACGCAAAGGCAGTGACGTAGGATAGGTAGAGCGCAGCGAAACCCATCATTGCCAGATGTTGTCGATGGGTTTCGCTGCGCTCTACCCATCCTACGGGCTACTACATGCGATGGGAAACAATGATTGCAGCGGGATGAAACGGAAAAGCAGATAAATAGCGCAAGGCGACGGCATGGATGCCGGACGACTGCATGGATGCAGGAGGTAGGGCAACGCAGGAGCAGTTGCCGAATGCGCGGGCTGAGTGCGCGCGCGCCGTAAAGCACGACGAGCATCGCAGGCAAGCGCAGGGAATAGGCGCCGGTGTTTAAAGCACATGGCTGCGAGTTCGGCGCCGGCCTGCGATTGCCCAGATGCGCAGCGGATCGGTGCGGCAGGAGCCGCACCGACGTGCGCCCGGCGCAAGGCGTTTTGGGTCCTTTTCCGTCAAGAAAAGGGCCTCGCCGGCCGCAGGCCGGAGAAAGCCTTGCTTTGAAGCCTTGCTTTGAAGCCTTGCTTCAAAGCTTGTCTGCCACAGGCTTGAAAGCTTTTGCTTCAGTGCTGTGGCAGCCGCAGCTTACCGAAATCCGTCATCATTACCGATTCAACTTTTTCACCGCAATCGCATCGTCAACCACAGGAGCAACACATGAACGTCGGAGTGATTGGACTGGGCGCGATGGGCGAGCCGATGGCGCGCCACCTGCATCAGCTCGGCCTGCTGGCGGTGGTGGGCAATCGCACTCAGGCCAAGGCCGATCATCTGGCGGCGGAATTGGGTGTGCGCGCTGCGCATGTGGCAAACGAATTTGCAGGCTGCGACATCGTGGTGCTATGCGTTTCGATGGATAGCGACGTGCTGGAAAACGTGGCGACGCTGACTGCGGTGCTGCGCGAAGGAGCCGTGGTGGTGGATCACTCCACGGTGTCGGTGGACAGCGCGCGCACGGCCGCCGCGCAACTCGCCGCGTACGGCATCGGTTTTCTTGACGCGCCGGTTTCCGGCGGCGTGGAAGGCGCACGCAATGGCAAGTTGTCGGTCATGGTCGGTGGCACCCAGACCAATATCGACAAGGCGATGGTAGCGCTGCAATGCTACGCCGCACGCATCACCCTGATGGGTGACAGCGGTGCCGGCCAGGCCACCAAGGCGGTGAATCAGATTCTGGTCGCCGGCATCAATGAAGCCGTATGCGAGGGCCTGGCGCTCGGTGAACGGCTTGGCCTCGACCCGGCGCGCCTGCTACCGACACTGGCCGCCGGTGCTGCCGGCAACTGGTTTCTCGACAAGCGCGGCGCGACGATGTTGCGTAACGAGTTTGTGCCCGGCTTCAAGTGCGCGCACCTGCTCAAGGATTTGCGCATCGTACACGGCATGGCACACGCCGCCGGCACCAGCACCGCCGTGATCGACCAGGCACTGGCCGACTATGCGGCGCTCGTTGACGCCGGCCATGGTGATGCTGATACCTCGGCGTTGATCCTGCGCAAGCGCGTGCGATAAATTTCCGTTGCTATTCGGCGAGGCTCTGGAATTGATGGGTTTCGGTCGCTTCGCGACAGCGTTCGCTGCGCGAACTACGCCTTCACTTTGCTCGGTCGCTATGCTCTACCCATCCTACGGACTGAATCGTGGGTCACAGCCGCCGTCAACGTCGAGGATGGCGCCCTGCAGGTAGGCAGCGGCAGTTTGTAGGATGGGTAGAGCGTAGCGAAACCCATCAATCAACAAGTCCCGCGCCCGGCGCCCCGATTCACAGCGTGCGCGTCTGACCGCCGTCAACGTCGAGGATGGCGCCCTGCAGGTAGGCGGCAGCAGGCGAGGCCAGAAACGCCACCGCACGCGCCACGTCCTGGGGGTACCGAAGCGTGCCACCCCAAGCTTTTGCGCCATCCGCCGCGCCGCAGTTTCAGCATCGATACCTTCGCCAAGCAGTGCGCTGGCGATGGCACGGCCAATGCCGCGACTGGCACCGGTGATGATCGCCACCTTGTCGTGCAGATTGAGATCCATGCTGGTCCTGCTCAGGGTATGCCCGGCATTGCCCGTTTGCGAAAACGTCAGCGCTGTTGCGCGCTGGTGAGCGCCGCATTGATTGCCTGCAGGGCGGCTTGCAGCACTTGCGGATACGGCATGCGCGAATCGATATCACGCACGTTTGCGCCGTTGTAGCGCAGCCGTGGCATTACTGAAATCTTGTCGCGCAGTTCGGACAGATGATGGTCGGGCTTGCGCGCATACGCGGTATCGGCGTCGATAGTGAGGCGGATGATCAGCGCCGGTTTCTGCTCGGACATCCACTCGTACAGCTTCTGTTCGCGCGCCGCGAGTTTTCGGATCAGCCAGTTGTTGGTGCGATGCGCGGTAAGGCCTGGGCCGTCATAGTTGAACCCGGGGATTTCGGCCTGCGGATAGCGATCAGCAATGACCAGCACGCCATCGTGTGACAGCTGCATCACCCGCCGCAACTGCGCAACCCGCCACAGCGAAAGCAGGTACATCACGATTGCGGTGAAAGTGCCCGGCAACTTCTTTTTCATGTCCTGCGCGCGCCGTGCCTTGGCCGCGAGGTAACGCTCAAGGCGGATTCCGATGATCGGCAGTTGCTTGATCTTGTTGCCCATTTCGCCGGACACCAAGCCCATGTAGCGGCGTTCGGCTGGCCCCTTGCGGCGCAGGTTGGCCAGCAGGTCGGCGGTCAACGTCGATTTGCCGGTGCCGTCGCAACCGACGACGGCGACAACACCGGCGAGGGGCGCATGCAGCACATCGGTTGGGGCAATGGTTTCAAGCATCGGGCGCTCGGTTGTCAGCGTGCAAAAAGGTGACAGCGGATTTTAATCCGCACGCCACGATAATGTCACATTATTGCTGTAGCGACATTAAGCTCCCGTTGTGTACCCACTGCCGCGATGCGACGCGTTTACGCGGGGCGCGAGGCGAAGGTGCTGCGGGCTGCATCCAGCGCTGCCTGCAAAACCTGCGGGTAGGGGGCGCGGCCGTCGAGGTCGAGGATTCGTGCGCCGTTGAAATGCAGGGTCGGGATGATCGTCACCTTGTCGCGCAACATCGACAGCTTGTGGTCGGGCTTGCGGGCGTGGGCGGTGTCGGCATCAATATTGAGGCGGAGCACCAGTGCCGGCACATGGCTGGCCATGCGCTGATACAGCCGCAGTTCGCGCGCCGCAAGCCAGCGTACAAACGCGCTTTTGATGCCGCTGGCGGCAAGGCCTGGCCCATCGAAGTAGAAGCCCGGCACTTCGGCTTGTGGATAACGATCAGCGATCACCACCACGCCGCGACGGTTGAGCGCCAGCATTCGCTGGAACTTGTGATGGCGCCAGCGCGACAGCAGATGGATCACCAGCGCGGTGGGAATATCCGGTGATGCGGTTTTCCGATCCTTGGCATGTGCGCGCTCGGCCTTGCGCACCAGATAACGCCCGAATGCGGGGCCGATCAGCGGCAGGCTGCGGATCGCGTCGGCGATATTGCCCGAGGACTGGCCAAGGTACAGCAATTCGGTCGCTTGCTCGTCGCGCAGATGGGCGAGCAGGTCGGCGGTCAGCGTCGATTTTCCCGAGCCATCACAGCCGATCACGGCAATCACTCCAGCAAGCAGTTGGTGCGGTATTTTTTGGCGCTGAGATTTCACCGAGTTGAACCCGAGTATCCATTCAACGTAGCAGATTACGACGTTTTTGCCGGTGAGCAAACCATGCAGTTGAGATCATCGCCAGCGGCCGGGAACCAATGCCATGTTAACAATATGTTACAATTCGAGGCTGGCCGCGTTCGCTGCGGTCGTTATCCCATGGCTTCTGACAGGCCACCGTATTTCGCCTGTCGCTGTCCCCTTGTGAGGAACACCACCTATGTATCAACACGAACTCGCGCGCAGCGGCGAAGCCCTGTTCAAGATCCGCGGTCATTACCTGACAGCCGTAGTCATCGGTGGCGCGATCATTGCCTATCACTCTCGCACTATCGGCCCATTTGCCACGGAAAGCGCCAATCAGGCGTGGTTCTGGCTGTCGCTGGCCATTGCGGTGGCGGGTGCATTGATCCGCATCATCACCAGCGGTTTTGCGGCGCTGGGCACCTCGGGCAATTCCAAGGATGCACCGGTCGCGGCGGAATTGAACACCACCGGCCCATACTCGCTGGTACGAAACCCGCTCTACGTCGGTCGGATCATCAATTTCACCGGTATTGCCATGCTCTCGGGCAGTTGGGTTTATGGCGCATTGGTGTTGCTGATTTCAATTATCGTCTATGAGCGGGTGGCGACGTTTGAGGAGGAGTTCTTGCGTACGCAGTTTCCTGAAGCGCATGCGCAGTGGGCAACCCAAGTGCCATTTCTGCTACCGCGCCTGCATGGCTGGCTGCAGCCGAAATACCCGTTCTGGCTGCGCCGTTGCATTCGCCGTGAGAACAAGAAGCTGTTCTGGTTGGTGACCGCAGTGATGCTGTACGACTTGGCACGTGCTGGTTTTGATATCAGTCGTTTCCATGAAAATATCGGCTGGTATGGGGCTTGGACGTTGCTGGCGGTGGTATCGCTGATGGTTCATTTGCTGCGTCGATTCAGCAAGACCTTCGCCGACATTTCCTGATGGCAACGCAGCGCGCGGAACTGGGCCCGCTGATTGCCGTCATCGGTTGCGATGGTTCGGGCAAATCCACCGTCAGCGAGGACGTGCTGGCGTGGGCCAGCCGCTTCGGCCCGGCGGCAGCGGTGCATTTGGGCAAGCAGGCGGGCACCGTCGGCCGCGCGCTGGAGCGCTGGCCAGTGGTTGGCGCGTGGCTTGGTCGCGTGATCAAGCGCAAAACCGACAGCACCCGCGCGCAGCGCGACAAAAAAAGCCCGGGCGTGGTTACCGCGCTGGTGCTCATGGTGTTCTCGCTGCGCGCCGCGCGTCGTTTTCGGCGGATGCTGGCCTTGCGCCGCCAGGGGTTGATTATCGTCACTGATCGCTACCCGCAACTGGATGTGCCCGGTTCCTACGATGGCACCGGATTGTCGGTGGCTGCTGCCGGCAGCGCGATGGTGCGTTGGCTGGCGCGTCGCGAGCGTGCCAACCACGAACGGATGACCAGCTACCGCCCGGATCTGGTGCTCCGCCTCAATGTGGATCTGGATACCGCTTGCGCCCGCAAGCCCGATCACCGGCGCGAATTGCTGGCCGAAAAAATTGCCGCCACGCCGTTGTTGAAGTTCAATGGTGCGCTGATCGTGGATATCGACGGCACACAGCCGCTCGATGCGGTGCTGGCTGCGGCCAGGGCGGCGGTGACGGCGACACTGACCGCGCGCGGCTACAGCGCGGCGCGTGTTTGACGGCGTTATTTCGGGCAGTGGTATTTCGCTGCCGCGAACCACAGCCACAGCCAGGCCGCACTGATCAGCCAACTGGCAAGCACATCACTGGGGTAATGCACGCCCAGCGCGACACGCGATACGCCGATCATCAGCGACAGCGCAATCGCCACCCCATACAGCACCAAACGCCCACTGTGCCGGCGCAGTAGCGGCGCAAGCAACAGCGCGATGGTCATGTAGAACAGGGTGCTGTTCAGCGCGTGGCCGCTGGGAAAGCTGGCCGAACTGACGTGGTCCAGATGCGCCACCAGTTGTGGCCGTGGCCGTGCTACCCACTGCTTGATCGCGGACGAGAGCATGAGGCCGCTGAGCAGCACGCCGCTCATCAACAGGGCATCGCGGCGGCGACGAAACCACAATAGTGCAATCAAGGCCATTACTGCCGCGACGATACGCGGCAGCGCATCGCCCAGCCAGGAAACACTTGACCAGAATGTCGTAACCCACGCCGGCCCGGCGATCAGCGCCGTGTCATTGCGGCTGCGAAACCACAGCAGCAGCGACTCGTCAAAGATCGCCGGGCCGCAGCGGGTCAGCGCAGCGCCACACGCAGTTGCGACGAGCAAAACCAGCAGCGGTAACCAGCGCCACAGGCGACGACCAGCCAGATTCAGGGTTGGCACATGGATTACCCGCTGTGGTGGTGCGCCATGCGCCGGTGGCGGCAGCGGCATGGCGATATCAAAGGGCGGCTCAAGGTGAACTTTAAGACATATTTAAGAATCGTCAGTGTACATTGTGTCGGTGCCGCGCCGGCGTGGCTTCCAGAACGTCGCGGCCAGCGCCTGGCGCGCCTCGCCAGTCGATTGTTCATCAAGGAAATTGAATGAAAACCCGGTTTGTTTCCCTGGTGTTTTTGTTGGCCGTTGTGGTCGTCAATCCCGCTGCGCAGGCACTCGACAAGAATGATTGGGACAATATCAGCAACGTCGGCGCACTGTCGCTGATGGGGACAGCCCTCATTGTTCCGACCGCCAAGGGCGATTGGGAAGGCTTGGGCCAGGCAGCGCTCAGCGTCGGCAGTGCCGGTGCGCTGGCGGAAGTGCTCAAGCAGACGTTTCCCGAGCGGCGCCCGGACAATAGCGACAACAAGAGCTTCCCGTCCGGGCACACAGCATTGTCGTTTGCCTCGGCAACCACGCTACATCGCCGCTACGGCTGGCAAGCCGGCTTGCCAGCGTATGCGCTGGCGACGGTGGTTGGCATCGGCCGCGAGCGTTCCAACGAGCACCACTGGTATGACGTAGTGGCCGGCGCCGCGCTGGGCACCGCCACCGGCTGGTTGTTCACCGATGCGTTCAACGACAAGGTGCGCCTGGTGCCTTGGGCCGACAGCAAGGGTGGTGGTGTGATCGTTGCCGTTACTTGGTAACACAGCGGTAACGCGGCATGCGAATAATGCTTTGCACCCTTGAGCCAAGGTGCGGTGGCTGAGCCGGAGGTTGCAAGCGGATCACACGCAGTGTGTATTTGCCAGCCGGACGCTATGCCAGCGCGGGCAGTCTTGGTATGGGCATCAGCCAGTTCGGCCAACGCAACCATGAGGTGTTCAGTGATCGCTTCGGACCTCCCCCCCCTGATTGCCGTTATCGGCTGTGATGGCTCCGGAAAGTCCACGGTAATCGAGGCGGTACTTGCTTGGGCGAATCGTTTCGCACCGGCAGATGGCGCTCATCTGGGCAAGCAATCCGGCAATATCGGGCGATCACTCGCGCGTCTTCCATTGATTGGGGGAGTGCTTGACCGGGTAATCGCACGCAAGACCGACAAAACGCGGGCAAAGCGGAGCAGAGAAAAAATGCCGGGGCTGATGACGGCATTGGTGATATGCGCATTCTCGTTGCGGCGTGCGCGCCGATTCCAATGCATGATGGCGCTGCGCCGGCGTGGCGTGATCATTGTCTCTGATCGCTACCCGCAGTTGGATGTGGCGGGTGGTTATGATGGCCCTGGCCTGTCGGTTGATGCCACGGGCAATGGCAATGTGTTGGTGCGCTGGATGGCCAGGCGTGAGCGGGCGTTGTTTGAATGGATGACCAGTTATCGCCCCGATCTGGTGATCCGGCTCAACGTCGATCTCGATACCGCCTGCGCACGCAAACCCGATCATCGCCGGGAAATGCTGGCGCCGAAAATTGCCGCAACACCGCTACTGAAATTCAATGGTGCGCCCATTGTGGATGTCGATGCCAACCGGCCACTGGATGAGGTACTTGCCGCAGCAACGGCGGCGACCACACGTCTTTTGCTGGCGCGCGGTTATCCGGAGCCGCGTCCCGAGCATGGCTGACGGTGCATTGGCCGGGTGTGTGTGTTGGCCGCGCGCTTCGCGAAAACCCGTTCACCGATAACACCCCGTGACTGCAAGCAGTCGCGTCCTGATCGCATCGGGTATGGGGAATCGATCCGCATGATAATTTTGTGTCTTGTTCATGTCCTTCACGATGAGATCGTCGTGCAGGCTGCCCATCATGCCGTTGATGGTGTTGAAATAAGCCGATACGCAGTGATGGTAGGGCGATGGGTATAGCACCTTCAGATTGTCGTATATCGCGACTTGCCGGCTGATGACTTTGCGGGTGTCGTGAAACTCCTTGCTGGTGACACCATCTTTATCCAGGTTGTTGCGAATAAATTGCATCTCGTGAGCCACGTAGCTGCGAAATGATTCGGTGCTGCAGGGGCGAAAGTGATCGATCTTTCGCGATATCAAGCTATATGGAATTGGCTGCCAGAGAAAGCCGAGCAGCATGGCGAGGCGATGGATATCGCGTTGCTGCTTGTTTTTGAGCGCATCTTGCAGATAACCCATGATGGATATCAGCCAATGAAACATCCGCGGGTAACGATGCTGTTGATCGAACGCCGCGTAGGCCGCGCGCAAGTGCTTGAACTTTGCGCGGACATGCTTGAAATATAATTGGTCGGTAGCAGTCAAGCTTGGCTGCGCGCGAATTTTTTTCAGGATTTGTGCAAATGCGCGGCGGTCGATGCCATCCTTCCAGAGTTGTTGGCTGATCACATAACAGTGCGCCAACTGCGCCTGTGTATAGTCCAAATGGATTGATTCCGGAACAGGCGCAGATAGATCAATTGCGTCATGAGCAAGGACTGCCGCAAACAGATCATCACATTGCCGCGCGGATACAACGTGGGCTTGGGCTGACATGGGTTCACCTTGTGCATCAACGTTCACGGCAAGGAACGCTGTCGGTTGACGGGTACGGTTTCTCTAACGAACCTCTGAACAAGCCACATCCTGCGGCATTGCGAGCGGCCGCTCGTGCGCATCCGGCGCCCGCGGCACTTGCACATCCATGTGCGTCGCAGCGAAGCAATCCAGTGCTCTAATCTTTTGAAGATTTCTGGATTGTCCTAATGACTCCGATCCGCTATGGCCTGAAGGCCATGCGGAATCGTATGCCCTAAAGGACTCCGATCCGCTATGGCCTGAAGGCCATGCGGAATCGTATGCCACGTCGCT
>JAUXUI010000017.1 GCA_030681035.1 Lysobacteraceae bacterium
GGCTCAGTCGTAGGATGGGTAGAGCGCAGCGAAACCCATCAAGCGCGCTGTAATGGCCTGGTTGATGGGTTTCGGTCGCTTCGCGACAGCGTTCGCTGCGCGAACTACGCCTTCGTTACACTCGGTCGCTGCGCTCTACCCGTCCTACGGCAACCTGTCAGAGTGATCGTTGCTACGGATACTCGCGCCGCCGGAGCACGTCGAGTAGATCAGCACCAAGCCCGACAGGCTGCTAGCCCAGACGTGCGGGCTTAACTTGGGTGGATTGCACGGCGAATGGGGTGTCATCGTTTTCCCATTCACTGAATCACAGTTAATCGGTGGCATAGCCCAAGAGTTATTATCGAAAATGCCATTGCGCATGACCTGACACTTCCACGGTGCGTTCCAGTGGTCGGCAATCCAGTGGTCTGTGAATTTCTTGGTTGCCGCTGACGCCACGTTCAACGTGGTGCGGTTCGAGAGTGTGCTGATTGTGGCGCCGTATCTGTGCGGTGCCGCACGTTGCCTGCTGCAATGTCACGCAATGCCTGCGTTGGTTAGGCGACAATGATCGGGCGCGGCGGCCCCGGGTTTGCGCTGTGCGCAACCCAGGCTACAAAATCACCCGCTACAAAATCACCGCCGCGGCGGCCCCGGATTTGCGCTGTGCGCAACCCGGGCTACAAAAACCGAGGCAGTGTTGCGTCAACGCTTTTTCGGGATATACAGGTCGGTGATGGTGCCTTCGTAGACCTCGGCGGCCATCGCCACCGATTCGCTGAGGGTGGGATGCGGGTGAATGGTGTGGCCGATATCGCCAGCCTCGCAGCCCATTTCGATCGCCAGCGCCAGCTCGGCGATCAGGTCGCCGGCATGCACGCCAACGATGCCGGCACCGATCACGCGCTGGCTGTCTGCGTCGAAGATCAACTTGGTGAGGCCCTCGGTGCGGCCGATGCCAATGGCGCGGCCGCTGGCCGCCCACGGGAACTTGCCCACGCCGACTTTCAGCCCCTTGGCCTTGGCCTCGCTCTCGGTGACGCCAACCCAGGCGATTTCCGGGTCGGTGTAGGCCACCGACGGAATCACCCGCGCCACCCATTCGCGCTTTTCGCCGGCTGCCACTTCCGCCGCCAGTTTGCCCTCATGGGTGGCCTTGTGCGCCAGCATCGGCTGGCCAACCAGATCGCCAATCGCGAAAATGTGCGGCACATTGCTGCGCATCTGCCGGTCGACTGCGATGAAGCCGCGTTCGCTGACTTCAACGCCGGCCTTTTGCGCATCGAGCTTGCCGCCGTTGGGCGCGCGGCCCACCGCCACCAGCACGCGATCGAACAGCGCCGGCTCGGGTGCCTTGTCGCCCTCGAAGCTGACTTTGATACCTTTCTTTTGCGCTTGAACCGCGCCGGTCTTGACCTTGAGATGCACGCTGACGCCCTGCTTTTTCAGGCGCTCGGCAAGCGGCTTTACCAGGTCGGTGTCGGCGCCGGGCATCAGTTGCTCCAGCAATTCAACCACCGTCACTTCGCTTCCGAGTGCGCGATACACGGTGGCCATTTCCAGGCCGATGATGCCGCCGCCAACCACCAGCAAGCGCTTCGGGATATCGGCCAGATTCAGCGCATCGGTGGAATCCATGATGCGCGGGTCGTCCCACGGGAACGCGGGCAGCTTCACCGGCTGGCTGCCGGCGGCAATGATGCAGTGTTCAAAGCGCACCAGCTTGGCGCCATCGTCGCTGCTGACTTCCACCTCGTTGGGCGATACGAACTTGCCAACGCCGGTAATGGTGCGCACCTTGCGCTGTTTGGCCATGCCGGCCAGGCCCTTGGTCAGCTGGCCGACCACTTTTTCCTTGTAGCCGCGCAGGGTGTCGAGCGCGATTTTCGGCGCGCCGAAACTGACGCCATAATCGGCAGCGTGTGCGGCTTCGTCGATTACCGCAGCGGCGTGCAACAGCGCTTTGGATGGGATGCAGCCGACATTGAGGCAAACGCCGCCAAGATTCGGGTAGCGCTCCACCAGCACTGTATCGAGGCCCAAGTCGGCACCGCGAAAAGCGGCGGTGTAACCGCCGGGACCGGCACCGAGCACCAGCAGCGCGCATTCGATATCGGCCTTGCGGCCGCTGGCAGCGGCGGCGGCTGGTGCCGCAGACGACGGCGTGCTGGACGGCGCGGCGGGCGCCGGCTTTTCAGCCGCTGCCTTGTCCGACTCAGGCGCTGGCTTGTCGGCAGCAGGCTCAGGCTGTGCGGCGCCTTCATCCTCGGCTTCCAGCACTGCAATCACATCGCCCTGCGACACGGTGTCGCCGAGCTTGATGCGTAGCTCCTTGACCACACCGGCGACGCTCGATGGTACTTCCATCGTCGCCTTGTCTGATTCCAGTGTCACCAGGCTTTGATCCTTTTCGACGCGATCACCCACGCCGACCAGCAGCTCGATCACCGGCACGCCGTCGTAGTCGCCAATATCCGGTACCTTTACTTCAATCACGTTCGCCATGACCACTCCTTGTATTGTTTGCCCACACCAACCACCGTTCCGATCAGGATTAGGTTGCTGGTGTTGATCGCATTTGGTTTTCATCCGCCGCCAGCTCGTCGGCGGCATCGTTGCGTGCCGGCTGTGTACAGATCGGCGCATCGGTTGCCGCCACGACCGGCGCTTTGAGCTGACCGGTGCTGGCTTGCTGCAACAGCGCCAGGCCCTCGGCCGTGCTGTTGCCGAACACCGAGCGCAAATGCAGGTCACGCTGCGGGAACGGGATTTCCAATTGATAGCGCGCCAGCGCGCTTTCCAGCGCCCAGTTGTAGGCGGCCTTCACCGCCATTGGGCGTTTGGTGGCATCGGCGGTCAGCCACACCACCAGCTCGAACACCAATGCACTATCGCCAAACTCGACCAGCCACACCTTGGGCGCGCGCGGGCCTTCGGTGGTCAGCGTCGCCGGTACTTCGGCTGCCGCTTCCAACGCTGCCTTCTTGACCGTTTCCTTGTCGCTGCCATAGGCCACGCCGAAACTGATGCGCATCCGCCGTGAGGCTTCCTGATGGGTCCAGTTGACCACGCGGCCGGTGACGAACTCCGAGTTGGGCACCAGGATTTCGATGTTGTCGTTGGTGGTGATGCGGGTGGCACGGATGTTGATGTCGCTGACCTCGCCGGTGACTCCGGATTCGAGCTCGACAAAATCACCCACCTTGAGCGAGCCATCGAACAACAGAATCAGGCCGGAAATGAAGTTGCTGAAAATCGCCTGCAAGCCAAAACCCAGGCCGACGCCGATGGCACCGGCGAATACCGCAAAGCGGCTGATCGGAATGCCCAGCAGGCTCAGCGCAACCAGCAGCCCGATCAGCACGAACAGGTAGTAGGTGATCCGCGACACGGTGTAGATTGCCGGGCGCAGGTTGCTCTCGCGGGTTGCGGCATAACGGTCGAAGGCGCGGCGCAGGTAATGCCCGGCCAACCAGACCAGGGCGAGGGTGAACAAGAACCCCAGCAACGCGCCCACACTGATGTGGAAGCTGCCGATATGCAGCGCGTATTCCAGTAGCTTGTTGATCCGCTCCATCACCCGGTTACAGCAGCAGACGGCGCAGATCGGTGAGCGCGCGTGCGAGGAAGGTGGTGAAACGTGCCGCAGCAGCGCCATCGATTACGCGATGGTCGTAGCTCAGCGACAGCGGCAGCATCAGTCGCGGCGCGAACTCCTTGCCGTTCCATACCGGTTTGGTTTGCGATTTTGAAACACCCAGAATCGCCACTTCCGGCGCGTTGATGATCGGCGTGAACGCGGTACCACCGATACCGCCGAGTGAGCTGATCGAGAAACAGCCACCGCTCATCTCGGCCGGGCCAAGTTTCTTGTCACGCGCCTTGACAGAGATTTCCGCCAGCTCTTTGGACAACGCCAGCAGGCCCTTCTGGTCGGCATCGCGGATCACCGGCACCACCAAGCCATCGGGGGTATCGACGGCAATGCCGATGTTGAAATACTTCTTCAGCACCAGCTCCTCGCCATCGAGCGAGGCGTTGAACGCGGGGTACTGCTGCAACGCCGCCACCACCGCTTTGATCAGAAACACCAACGGCGTCACCTTGACCTCCTTTTGTTCCTCGCCGAGGCGCTTGCGGAAGGCTTCCATCTCGGTAATGTCGGCCTCATCGAACTGGGTGACATGCGGGATCATCGCCCAGTTGCGCGCGAGGTTGGCGCCGGCGATTTTGTTGATCCGCGACAATGGCCGCCGCTCGATTTCACCGAACTTGGCGAAGTCCACCTTCGGCCAGGGAATCAGGTTCAGGCCGCCACCGCCCGTCGATGCCGCGCCGCCAGCGCCGGTCAGTGCCGCCTTGACGAAGCCTTGCACGTCGGCCTTGCCGATGCGGCCACCGCGCTCGCTGCCTTTGACCTGCGCCAGATCCACACCCAGTTCGCGCGCGAACACGCGCACCGACGGGCTGGCGTAAGGCACCTTGTCGGGCTGCACGCTGTCGGCATCAAAGCTGACCGGCGGGCTGCGGGTTTCGCTTGCCGCTGGCGTTGCTGGCTCGGCCTTGGCCGGCGCCTTGCTGCTTTGCTTCGCTGCTGGCTCCACCTTGGCCGCTGTTTCGGTGGCTTTCGGCGGCGTTGATTCGGCCTTGGCGGCAGCCGGCTCGGCTTTCGCTGCCGACGCATCCGACGCAACATCGTCGTCGGCTTCTATCATCGCCACCACGGTGCCTTCGGAAATCGTATCGCCAAGCTTGACCTTGATCTCGCGCACGATGCCGGCAAACGGTGCCGGCACCTCCATTGTCGCCTTGTCCGATTCCAGCGTTGCCAGGCCCTGATCCTTGCTGACGTGATCACCCACCTGCACCAGCAATTCGATCACCGGCACATCGCTGTAATCGCCAATATCCGGGACGAGGGCTTGTTTGATCTGGGCCATTGCAGTTCCTTGAGTAATCCATTCTGGAGTCGCCAACACCACATTGTGGCGACATTGGCGGTGTTCGCCAACCGGCAGTGTATTCCGCATGCCTTGCAACGCACTGGGAATAACCTGCAGCGCAACCCGGTTGCGGCGTTGCGCACTGCCCTGTCAGGGTTTGCTTGGCGATCCGAATGCAGATTCTCGCGTCCACGCGGTCATGTCCAGCCTGTCGCTGGCTGCATTCGTATTCATCGCGACAATCGCTGCGGCTGGTGATCCGCTGCGCGACGTGAGCACGCTCGAACACGTCGGCGTGGTGGTCAAGGGCGGTGTGGTGATACGCGATACGCTCTCGGCCCACTGATGGCAAAAAAAACCGCCGGAGGAGAGCCGGCGGCAACAACGCATAACGGCAGTCCTGGGATGCTGCCGCATGCGATTAGCGTTCAGCGTTGCGCGCGCAACAGATCCAGCGTGCTGCCATCGTCGAGACGGTAGGCCAGAGTGTTTTCGAGGTCATCAAGCGCTACAAACTTCGGGCACAGCGTGTCGGCGCGGGCTTCCAGTGCGTCGGCACGCACCTTTATCTTGGCCTCGATATCGGCTTCCATATTCTCGGCGCGCTGCTCGATCTCCCTGGCTTTGCTTTCATCGCCACTGAAGGCGGCAGACAGCGCGGCGGTGGTGATTTCACCAACCAGGGTCGGGGTGATTTCGCCAACCAGCCGGGTCACACTGGCGGCCACGGCATCCTCGTCGATCTTGAAATGCCCTTCGGGCTGGTCGAACTGGACAAGCAATTCAGCGCGTGAATCCTCCAGCTTCGCCTGTAGCTTCGCATTGTCCGGGGCGAGGCCACGCGCGACTTCGGTCATCGCGGTAAAGGCAATCTCCACCGCCTCCAGGGTGATCGCGCGTACCTCGGGCAGCAGCGCGCGGGCATCGTGCTCGAACTGGCGCACCCGCTCGCGATCAGCATCGCTCAACGCCGCTTCGCGGCCATCGACCAGCAAGCTGCCATCGTGCATCACCAGCGAACGCGGCTGACCGTCATCGCGCGAGAAGGTGATCGCTTCCGGGCTCAGCGCCACGTCGTAGTCGCTGTCGATGGTGCAGGTTTTGGTTTCGGCCAACGCCGGGGTTGACGCCAGAGCGAGCGCGAGCGCGGCAAACACGAATGTGTATTTCATCAGCGATTTCCCCATTGCCGAGACGATAGGGTCATGCTGCGCGTTGCGAGCGTGGCCGGCGCGTGCCGGACGGCACGGTGACTTTCGTTGGGCGGCGCTAAAACGTCATGGTGACAATGATGGTGTCGCTGTGCAGGCCCACGCTGGGGTCTTGCCCAGGGGGTATTCGCCCATACAAGGTGATGTTGGCACCGGCTTGCCCCACCGTACCCTGCAAAAAAAAGCTGCCGCCGGTACCATCGCCGAGAATCGACACCCGTGCCGGCTCGAAGTAGAAATTGTAGGCAAGTTGCGAGGTGCCTTGGCGCATGGTGCGTTGCGCGAAACTGCCTGAAGACCCCGTTGAATAGAATATCCGCACAAAGGTGTTGTTGCGGCAACTCACACGCATGGTGGTGGCACGGTCCTGTGGCACCGTGGTTTCCAGCGGGTCGTAATTGCCAAAACTCAGCGGAGCCAAGGTCAGCGTGCAATCTCGCGATTGGCCTTGTGCCATAGCCGCAGCCGACCATACGCCGCACAGCAATAACGCAAGCAGCAACCAGCCGGCACGATGGGCTGACGCTTTTGCTCCCCGCTCAGTGCTGATGGCCTTGTTCATGACGTGCCTCCGCTGCGGATGTGCAGGAGATGATCCTGTACACAGACCAGTGTATGCCGGTACGGCGCGCGGTGTTGTGAGCGGCCGCTCATTGCCCACTCTCCTTGGCGAAGCAAACCACTTCGCCCAGATCAGCGATGCCGCTGGGCGCATCGCTTGGCACATCAAAGGTGCAGTTTAAATCGCCACTGTCGGTGCTTGCCGTTGCCTGATAACGGCCCGGCATCAGATCGTCGAACCAGAACGCCCCGCTACTGCCCAGACGCGATTGCAGCGGCCCGATCGCGCTGTTGACGGTGAGACGCCCAAAGTGTGCGGCCTGAGTCTGTCCATCGGCCTGTTGCAGCACGATGCGGCCGCGCGCCGCGTGCATCGGGCTGATATCGAAGCCGACAATGGCGCCGGCATTGCGCGGTACCGCCACCGCATGCTCGAGCTTGCCGAAACGATAGGCCAGCGGAATCGATTGCTGATCGATACCGACCTGGCTCGGGAAAAACGGCACCATCTCGCGCACCAGCAAGTCGCCGCGCGCATCGGTGCGGCCGACATCGAGGTTTTCGCGTTGCACCGCCAGATCAGCGATCCCGGTGCGCACCAAGGCAAAACCGGAGTCAATCGGCGGCGAAGCGTAGCCACGGCCGCCAATGGCGACCAGGCCACCGCTAAGCGTGCCGCGCACGGTGGTGCTGCCCGAGCGCTGCTCAGCGTCGAGCGCCAGCCGCGCGAACGGCGCCTGATATTCGACCCGGGCAAACCCTTGTTGCTGGCCATCGTTGTTGCTGACCACACTGACATCGTAGCCGGCACCCACGCCCGGCGGCCGTGAGCGCTGGGTGTCCAGCCGCAGCGAGGCATTGCCGTTATCGTCCCAGGCGACCGCGCTGCCGATGCTGTCTGGGCGCCAGCGGCTGTCGCGGGTATCGAGTGCGATATTGAGGCTGATGATGCCGGCAAGCTCGTCCACGCCGCGGCCACTGCGATGTTGCAGGCCGAACACGATCTGGCTGCGGTCGCCGATGCGCCAGGTCAGATTGGCGCCTTGTGTGTGCGTGCGAAAACCGCCGGTGAATCGTTGCTCCCCGAAGGTGAGCAACACCGAATAATCCAGTCCCGGCGCCAGCGACAGCGAGCCAAAACGATCCAGCCGCAGTTGCGACAGGATCGGTGCAGCATCCTGACCCAGATTGCGGTAATTGCGGGTGAACTGGCGCTGGCCGAATGAAACACCCACCTTGCGACCAACCATGTTGTAGATCAGCGCCTGCGCGCGGCCATCGCCAATGCCATCGCTGTCGCTGCCGGCGAGATCGAGTTGCAGGTCGCCAACCGGTAATTGCCAGACCAGATTGAGGCCGGCGTTGCGTACCTGCGCGTCCGCCTCGATGCGGCCACCCAGGGTCAGACGCGAAGCGACTCCGCGCCTATAAAAGCCCTGCACTGCCGGGTCGCTGTCGTAACTGCCGGCAAATGCCTGGGTGCGTGGCAAGCCGAAGCGCAAGCCGTAATCGCTCAGGCCCGGCGCGAGCAGCGTCGTGGTGGTGTAGAACCGCGAACCGCTGACATCGCGGCGATTGCCGAAGTTGTCGCGCACGATCACCTGCACATCGGATCGACCCGGCGGCACGCCGATGTTGTCGAGCGAAAATGGGCCAGGTTGCAGTTCGCGCCGAGCGATCAGGGCACCGTTGGAATACACCTCGACCGTACCCGGCGATTCCAGCACCCCGGCGACGAATGGCTGCGGAAAGGTCACCAGAAACGGGTCCTGATCGAATGCACGCTCAACGCCGATACCGCCCAGCAAGGTGCCGCCGCCCAACGCATCGGGGGTTACCGCAAACTGATCGCCCAGCGTCCAGCGTTGCAGGGCGTCGGAACGATCAAACTCGAACCGGCTCAGGCCGCGTTGCCAGCCGCGGTTGCGTTCCCAGATCGCGGTGGAGCGCAAGGCCAGATCGCCCTTGCCCACACCGCCATCGACAAACGCACTGCGATCCGCTGCTTTGCCCAACGTGGCCGAGTAATTGACGAACGCGGTAAACGGCAGTTGCACGTTGTCGGCAGCACGGCGGGTACGCAGATTGACCGCCTGCAACGGCAGGTTTTCCGCCGCAATGTCGATGTCCACGCGCAAGGCGTCGCGATCCAGGCGAACCTGGGTGCCATGGTTGATGGCGTTGGCATCGACAAACAAGCGCTCGCCAATCGTAAGCGTGGGTAATGCATCGATCTCTGCGCCGGCTGCACGCAAGGCTTCGGTTTCGATCAGTATCTGATCGGCGCGCAGCACTACCGCAGCGACGCCGGGGCAAGTGCCATTGACGCACAGATCCAGCAACAGAATTTCATCGCCGTCCTGAGCTCTGGCGATACCACCGCAAGCCAGCACCAGTGCAAGCGTTGCCGCCCTCAGCCGCCGCATTGGCGGTTGGCGGCCAGCACCGGCACGCTGAGATCGAGCTTGGCCTCGGCGAACGACAATTCAATCTGCTGCGCATTGGCGCATGCTGCTGCCGGCAATGGCCGCGATAACCGCAGTTGCGCGCCAACCAGCAGATAGGGCACGCCGAGCGTATCCTCGTGCAGCACCGCGCCCTTGCCATCACGCACGATCAGGCGTGCATCCTCCGGCGACAGATAACGGCTGCCGCTGTTGCGCAGGGTAAGCATGAGCGCCCCCGCGCTGAGCGTGGCGTCGGCCAGTTGCAGCGCCAACTGCGGCTTTTTCACCTGCACGAATACCGGTACGCTCAGGCGGGTGAGCATGGTGACCGCCACGCCCTGGCTGCTGCTCTCACCGGGCAACTCCTGCATCTGGATACGGTAGGCATCCTCCTGCGCCACCGCGCCGCGCAGGGTGCCGACCCGGATCACCGCACGGCCATTGGCGGGCACGGTGACGATTTGCGGATGCAGGATCAGGTCATCGCTGTCTTCCAGCAGCCATTGCCCGGCGTCATCCATCCGCCAATGCTGGTAGCTGAGCTCGAACGACACTTCGCGCTCATCCTCATTGCCCAGCAGCAGGGTTTGTGCCACCTGTCCCGGTGCCAGATGCACACGGGTCGGTGCCAGCGTGAACTGCGCGGCCACCACTGTGTGCGGTGCGATGATGCCGAGCATCGCGATCAGGCTCGGCAACAGCGCGCGCGCCACGGTTGCGGCACACCCTGGTGTGTTGAAGGTAATCACAGCAACGATTCTTCTGCAGGCGACGGCCAGCGCCGCCCACGCTGCAATCAGAACGTCACCGTCACGTTCACGGTATCGGCAAAGTTGCCGACGCTGACATCCTGGCCAGCGGGAATGCGGCCATAGGTGGTCAGTGTGGTCGGCGTTGCCACTGATGATGCGGTGAAAGCCCGATCATTGGTGGTGTCGCAACCCCACGGCGTGGTGTGGGCCGCATCCTGGAAGATGGCATAGCCCAGAAACTCGGTGCCACCGGCCATCTGCCGCAGCGGAGAGGTGCAGCTGGAGCCGGCCAAGGGATTGGCGCCCTGCTCGATGGCAACGTTTGCGGTGGTGCCCTTGACGCAGCGCACCGAGATATCGCCGCTGGCATCGAGTGCCGTGGTGTTGTTGACGTCAGCCGGGTCATAGTTGCCGAACGCAATGTCGGTGGTATTGGTGACACGGCAACTGCGCACCACATTGGCGGTAACCTGGAATGAACCGGTCTGCGGCGACGGGCCGGCCATTGCAGTACCGGCGAGCAGCGCCGAGGCGATGGCGGTGAATAAAACTTTGCCCGTGCGGGCGACAACAACTTGGGTATTCATGGTGATTCTCTCTCTAAGAAAATAAGGCGCAGCGCACGCGCTGCTGCATTTGACCAATCCATGGACGGGGGTGGCTCCGTCAGTGCCCGCGCACGGGTTGACGGGATCGGAACGGTAGCAAAACCGTATGCGAAATGTCTGTGCTGTCACACTCTTGCAATGCGGTCGTTGTCATTGTTGTGCAAATCTGTGACGAGAATCGCGCTTTTTGGCTCAAGATTGCGGCAAATCAGCCGATATTGCGCACCAAGAATGGCTGACCACGCGCGTCACTTTCGGTGACGCAGCGCGTCCCGACCCGCCTCGGCCCGGCAAATCAAGGGGCTAGCCGCGCATCTTGTGCGCTGGTTCACGTTCGCTTGCACGCCCCGTCGCCAGCCATATCTAAATGCGCGGCGCAATGTGCGCTGGCGATCACAGTGTGTGCGCGACCGCACCCACAAAACTGAATCAACACCAGGGCAATACGGGCATTCCGCGATAGACAACGCATATTTACCGCACGTCACCGACTGCAATGGCTACGAAGGCAAACGCCACGGAGCCAGCAACCATGCGTCAGCACACTGCCCTGTTACTGCTGCTTGCCGTTGCCGCACTCGCGCCAATGAACGCCAGTGCCGCAGCACACGGCCAGTTCTCGGTCGGCGTGCAGGTGGTGTCCTCCGCGCCGGCAGATCGCGCATTGCTGGCCAGCGTGCCGGCACCGGCGAACGCAGCGGTGATGCTGGCTGGTCGCAATGCGCGTCATCACGTATTTTCCGGCACCATCGCCCAGGCCGCTGAGTTTTTCCGTGCCACCCTGCCCACCGCCGGCTGGCATCTGGTGCAATTGGGCGGAGACAGTGACACCGCGCAAGAGCAAGTCTGGGAAAGCAGCCACGGGCGAGTGGTGGTTCGTTTGCAGGCGGCACTCGGCAGCACCGCCGCCACCCGCATCAGCCTGAACGCCAGCGCCCGGCGTCAGGGGGTCTGAGCAAGATGGAACTTGCTTAAAGCCCAGACTCCCAGGTTTCGTCATTCCCGCGAAGGCGGGATTCCAGCGGCCCCGGGTTGCGGGCCAACCGAAAGGCTCTGGATTCCCGCTTTCGCGGGAATGACGCCGCTTGGGAAAGTGCTCAGGGTCGGGTGGTGGTGCGCCTGCAGGCCGCACTCGGCAGCAGCGCCGCAACCCGCATCAGCCTGAGCGCCAGCGCCCGGCGTCAGGGGGTCTGAGCAAGAGGGAACTTGCTTAAAGCCCAGACTCCCAGGTTTCGTCATTCCCGCGAAGGCGGGAATCCAGCGGCCCCGGGTTGCGGGCCAACCGAAAGGCTCTGGATTCCCGCTTTCGCGGGAATGACGCCGCCTGGGAAAGTGCTCAGGGTCGGGTGGTGGTGCGCCTGCAGGCCGCACTCGGCAGCACCGCCGCCACCCGCATCAGCCTGAACGCCAGCGCCCGGCGTCAGGGGGTCTGAGCAAGATGGAACTTGCTTAAAGCCCAGACTCCCAGGTTTCGTCATTCCCGCGAAGGCGGGAATCCAGCGGCTTGCGCAAGCGTCATTCGGGTCCGAGCGCGACACGCCAGATCACGCCGGGGATGCCGGGCCCGGCCACCATACATCGACCGCCAGCTCGGCCTCAAACGGCGGCACATTGCACTCGATCACGTGATCGGGCGCAATTTGCAACGTTGCACCGACAATATCGGCCATCACCGGCAAGCGCTGCGCGCGCCGATCCACCAGCACCGCCGTGAGCACTGCGTCAGGCTCACGCAAGCGCACGAACTCCAGCACCCGGAACAGCGAGTAGCCCTGGTACAGCACGTCATCGACCACGATCACCTGGCGGCCTCGAAAACTGGCGTTGAGTTGTTCGGGGCTGGCATCCAGGCTGGTATCCGGGTGCAGCAGATGCAGGTCATCACTGTAGCGCTTCACTTTCAAGTCCATGCGCGCGATATCCAGGCCCGGATCGAGCACACGCATGCGTTCCACCATCAGATCGGCCAGCGGCGCACCGCGGCGCAATACGCCGATCACCGTGCATGGCTGCCCGGCCAGGCGCACCACCGCCTGCCGCGCCATGGCATCGAGCAAGGCCAAGGTGCCGGCGCGGCCATACAGGCGAAAGCGGTCACTGGGCATCGTTGCTGGCACGGCACTCATCGCCGACCCAACCATTGCATCAACAGCGCCACGCCAAAACCCCAGGCGCCGTTGAGCAGGGCCGCGCCCACCCATATCTTTGGGTCCCAATTGCCGGCGAAGGCCATACCCTTGAGCGGAAACACCACCAACAACGCGATCAGGCTGGGCAACAACGCGCCCAGCACCACCGCCAGCAACCAATGCGTGCCACCACTCTGGCCGCGAATCATCGCCCACAGCAGCAAACCCCACAGGCCACCCCAAAACGCCAGCGAAATCACCGACGGAACCCCAAGCGGCGGCACTGGGGCCATGGCAAACGGCGCGCGTGGCACCAGCTTGCCGAAATACAGCAAGGCCAACATGCCCTGATGAAAGATCAGGGTGGAAAAAAATCCTGCAATAAACGCCCGCAACCAGACCATTGGCCCAACCTCCCATTAATTCGCACCGATGCTACTGCATCTGTGGCCAGCACAGCACCAACTCACACCCAACGCAGCACCTCATCGAGCGCAAATACATCCACCATCGCCGCCGCACTGGCCAGCCCCAGCTCGGCATACACCGCCGGCGGCACGCCGATGTCGGCCAGATACAGTTCGCCGACCACGGCCCGCGCCGCATCGGTGAACAGGCCGGGCTTGGGCGCGGCAAGGGTAAGCGTGGCAGTTGCCTTCACCGCGATGGTGCTGACTACGCCGTGATCGGGATCAAGGCCGGATGGCATATCCATTGCCAGTATCGGCACATTGGCAGAATTGGCTTGTGTGATCAGTTCGGCATAACGCCCCATTGGCTGCCCGCGCAAGCGATAGCCCAACAGGCCATCGAGCAACAGATCGGCGCCATCGCCGGGCGCCACGCCAGCACCAAGCCGCACACCAAGCTGTTGCAAACTGCGCCATTGCTGCGCAGCGGCCGGGCTCAGCGTGTCCGGTTGCGCCAGCCATACCTGCACCGTTGCACCCCAGCCATGCAAACGTCGCGCCGCGGCCAACACCCCGCCACCGTTGCCGCCCGGCCCAGCCAGCACATGTACGCAGCGCCCGCGCGCAGCGCCGGCCAGAAATCGGTCGCGCGCCAGGCGCGCCAGGTTGCGCCCGGCGTTTTCCATCATCTGGATCAGGCTGACACCATAGCCATCGATGGTGCGGGCATCAACCTGCGCCATTTGCGCGGCATTGACGATAGCGCAGGCGGCGCGCTGCGCCGGGGTGAGGGTCGCCATGCGCATCATGGCCGCAATGTCTGTTGCACTTCGCCAAGGTATACACCCAGCGGCGCGAACCGATGCTCGATGAACGTGATCCCCTCGTCATTGGCCAACACAATGGTGCTGCAACGGGTGCCGTAATCGGCGCCGACGATGAACGGCGCCGACAGAAAGCGTTCACGCTCGATGCCAACGCCGGTATTCGGCAATTCGGTATCAGATGCTTGTTCGCGATCCGCCAGCGCCGCAAACAGCGGCTCGATCGAGGGCGATGCTTGATCCGACTGCTCCAGCCAATCGCGCAAGCGCTGCCGCAAGCGCAAGGCTTTGGGCCATGGGCTGTTGAGCCCGGCATTGGACAGCACATGCACACCCGGCTCGACGCGCGCGGACTCATATTCGGGATGGGTGCCGGCATAAACCAGATCGGCACCATCCCAGGCCAGCAGATTGAAGTGTGCATACTGCGCCGCGCGATCAGCCAGCGCATTGCCATAAGCAACGGCTGAAACGTCCGATTGCGCAAACTCGGTCACCAAGTGCCCACGCGACGCGGCATCGGGATCTACCGGCTGCGGCAATCGCACATTGGTCACCGCCGCCATCCGGCCCCGACTGGAAACCATCAGCCAACTGCCACCTTTTTCCAGATCACGGCCGCCAAACAACTGCGGCTGTGTTGGATGCACTGCCGCCGGTGTTGTCGGCCGCGCATGAAACTCATCGCGGTTGGCGACAAGCACCAACGGATAACGGGGATGGACATGCCACGCCAAGGCAATCAGACACATGGGCCGGTTCGATCAGTGCAAGGAGATGCGTGATTTTAACCCGGGACCTCGGAGTCTCGGGAAAAGCGCAGAGATATTGGTCCGCACAGTGGCGTAGGATGGGTAGAGCGCAGCGAAACCCATCGATTACATTTGGCATTGATGGGTTTCGCTGCGCTCTACCCATCCTACGGTCTAACCCAGGCTTGCAAGCCCGCTTCAAGGCGCTGGTACGGAGCGCGTATCAGCCAACACAAAATCCGCCGCCGCACGCGCGTGCAACGCCGTGGTATCGAACACCGGCAACGGACTGTCCTCAGGCCCGAGCAGCAGCCCGATCTCGGTGCAGCCCAGAATCACCGCCCGCGCTCCACGCTGCGCAAGGCGCTCGACAATCTCGACAAAAGCTTGCCGCGATGCAGGCTCGATCCGGCCACAACACAATTCCTCGAATATCACCCGATGCACACAATCGCGATCTGCCGCCTCGGGCACGATCACGTGCAACCCGTGCGACTGCAAGCGCTCGCGATAAAACGCCTGCTCCATGGTGAATCGGGTGCCCAGCAGCGCCACGTTGTCGATCCCGGCTGCGCAGACCGCCGCCGCAGTGATATCGACGATGTGCAGAAATGGAATATCCACCGCCGCTTCGATCGCCGGCGCCACCTTGTGCATGGTGTTGGTGCATAAAACCAGCCCTTCGGCGCCGGCACGCTGCAAGGCTTGCGCGCAATTTGCCAACACTGCACCCGCCTGCTGCCAGTCATCGGCCGCCTGTAGCGTCGCAATTTCCGCAAAATCGACGCTGTACAACAGCAACGGTGCCGAGTGCAGGCCGCCCAAGCGTTCAGCGACATGGCGATTGATCTGCTGGTAATACGGCACCGTCGATTCAACGCTCATGCCGCCAATCAAACCAATCGTCCGCATGGGTGCAATTCCCTGTTTTATTGGGCCGGGAACATTGCCCTGCCATCACCGTATGATGCAGGGAACCAAGGCAGCATTTATTGATCCAAGTCAGCGCGTATAGCCGCAAAGCTATCGCGGAGCGTCGCGAATTGCTATGTTCTGTCTATGGCGCGGATTTCGGCTGTCGCCGTTTTCAAGCATTGGCTGGCGCACCGAACGTAGCCACAAAAGCCGGGGGGATTGCGTTTGAATAGCAGCGATATGCGCATGCGGCTGCTCGGAATTGTGGCCATCATTGTCGTGTTGTGCGTGTTGGCCCTCACCGGTTTTGTGCAGTTGGCCAAAGTCGCACGCTTTCACGAATTGAACACACTGCACTTGCAGGCTACGCACGCGCTCAACGAACTGATCGCCCACCCCGCAAAGGGCGTGATTGATGTGCAAGCTGTGCGTAGCGCAGTGTTGCGCGTCCGCGACCAACCGCTAGGCTGTTTGCGCGAAGCGGGTGCGTTTGCACGCGCCGAAATTTCCTTGCTGGGGGGCACTGAACTGCTGCGTTTATGCGAGCAGGATATCGCGCTCGCGGATAACGCTCTGCTTGCCATCGCTGCCCACGAAGCTGGCACGCTTGATAGCTTTGAAATGTATTCGCAGTTGATCGCATCCGCTGCCACTTTCCGGGAACATTCCGATGCGTTTATTGCACCGGTCGCAGCGGTCGGTCGGCGTCTGGCCTGGTCGGTGTTGATCGGCATGATTGCATTCACGGTGCTCGCCATCTACGTTGTGTTTGGTATCGTGCGCCGAATTGGCGAAACGCTGAGGCAGTTGCAGGAAAGCAACCATTCACTTGCACAAAGCGAGGGAAAAAACCGGCAATTGGCGCTCTACGACAGCCTGACAGGGCTGCCAAACCGCAGCCTGTTCCTTGATCGCGTCAATCAGGCGGTTGCCTTCACTCGACGCAGCAATACCTCGCTGGCTTTGATGTTTGTTGACCTCGACCGCTTCAAGGACATCAACGATTCTCGTGGTCATGACGCGGGCGATCAATTGCTGAAAACAATTTCCGAGCGTTTGCAATCGGTCGTGCGCAGCAGTGACACGGTGGCGCGCTTGGGTGGTGATGAGTTTGCCGTTATCGTCGGCCAGGTGGCCGATCGCAATGACCCGGTGATGGTGGCGTTACGTACGCTCGAAGCCGTGTCAAAGCCAATGCTGATCGATGGCGTCGAACATCAGATCAGCGCCAGCATTGGTATTACCCTATGCCCGCAGGATGGTGAGGATGCCGCCACTCTGCTGAAAAACGCCGATCTGGCGATGTATGAGACCAAGGCAGCCGGGCGCAACGGCTATCGTTTTTATTCACAGCAAACCGACGAGAATGCGCGCTCGCGCATGCGCACCGAGCAGTTTTTACGCTTGGCCGTCAGTGCTGGACAGTTGCTGTTGCACTTTCATCCCATCGTTGATCTGAGCAATGGCCGTACCGTGGGTGCCGAAGCTTTGCTGCGCTGGAATCATCCCGAAGATGGTCTGGTGTTTCCCGACGGCTTCATCGCTTTGGCCGAGGAAACCGGGCTGATTTGCGAGATCGGCTACTGGGTGATGAACGACGCTCTCGCACAATGCCAAGTATGGCGCAGGCAACACCCGGCATTCACCATGGCTGTCAATGTTTCGGTAAGGCAGTTGCGTGACCCGGCGTTTGTCGATCATGTCGCCGCGTTGCTGGGTAAATACGAGATGCCTGCTGCGGCACTGCATCTGGAGATCACCGAAAGCCTGTTCCTTGCCGGTGAGGATTTGGCGCTCAGCACCTTGCATATGCTGGGTGAACTGGGTGTATCACTGAGCATCGACGACTTTGGTACCGGCTACTCCTCATTCGGCTATTTGCGGCAACTGCCGTTTCGCATCCTCAAGATCGATCGCAGTTTTATCCGTGGCGTACCGGGCAACCCCGATGATGCGGCGATTGCCAGCGCCATTCTGAGCATGGCGCAATCACTGAGCCTCTCCGTCGTCGCCGAGGGCATCGAGCTCGAGCACCACATGACTTTTTTGCGCGACCAGGCCTGCCCGTTCGGCCAGGGCTATTTGTTCAGCAAGCCCCTGCCCGCTACGCAGTTTGATCCGGGTGCGAGTTATCCCATCACCTGAGTCAGGCAAAAATACGCGTCAAATCGTCGTCATTGAGCAGCCGCCATTGTCCCGGCGCGAGTTCGTCCATGCCCAGGCCACCCACCGAAATCCGCTGCAGGGTGAGCACATGATTGCCCTGCGCGGCAAACATGCGCCGCACTTGATGGTAACGGCCCTCGATCATCGACAAGCGCGCATGGCGCGGCCCCAGCACCGCAAGTTGTGCTGGCGCAACTGGCGTGGTTTCCGATTCGAGCAACAAGGTTCCGCTGGCGAAGATGGCCGCTTCGTCACCACGCAAATCTTCGGCCAGGGTGGCTTCGTATACCTTTACCAGCTTTGCCTTGGGTGAAATGATTCGGTGCAGCAGTGCGCCGTCATCGGTCATCAGCAGCAACCCGGAAGTGTCGCGATCAAGCCGGCCGACGGTAGACAGCACCGGATTGCGCTGGCGAAAGCGTGGCGGCAGCAAATCGTAAACCACGCCGCCAGCATCACGGGTCGAGCAGGTAACCCCAATCGGCTTGTGCAGCATCAACACCATGCCCGGCGGCGGATCAAGCGGCTCGTCATCGACCACGATGTCGGCCGGCTCGGCGCTGTCATCTGTGCCCAGGGTGCTGCCGTCACGGCGCATCACCCAGCCATTGCGCAGCATTTGTGTTACTTCTTTGCGGCTGCCGTAGCCGAGGTTGGCCAACAGTTTTACCAGTTTCATTGCACTCTCATTGAATTGGCTCGCTGGCGTGGATGATCTTGTAGCCCTGCGCCTGGGCGAGGGTGACTGTGTTGCGGAAATGGCGCGCCAACTCGGCTTCGTAGGGCAGGTGGCGATTGGCCACCAGCCACAATTGGCCGCTCGGCATCAACGCCTGCGCGGCACGGGCAATGAAGGCCTGACCCAAGCCCGCATCGGACGCTGCGCCAACATGGAACGGCGGGTTGCTGATGATGACATCGTAGCGACCCGGCAGGCCGGTGGTGACATCGTGCCAGTGAAACTGGCGCAGCGCAGGGTGTTCGCAGCGCGCCAGGTTGATCTGCGCCAGTTCCAGCGCCCGCGCTTCGGCCTCGAACAGATCCAGCGTCGTCACCTGCGGGCAGCGCGCCAGCAACTCGGCACTGAGATAACCGTAGCCAGCACCCAGATCGGCACAGCGGCCACCCAGATCGACCGGCAAATGCGCCGCGAGCAACGCTGAGCCTGGGTCGATGCGATCCCAGGCAAACAGGCCGGGGCGAGACATGAAGCGGCCATCGGCAATCGCGCATGGTGCGTCCGCTTGCAGCCACTGGGCGCACAGTTCGGCATTAAAATGGCTTGGGTCGTGAGCTGCCCAGACCGCACGGCATTTATGCTTGGATACGCTGTTTGTGCTACCCGCCAAACGTTCCATATCGGCCTGCATGCTGCGCGCGCCCTCGGCATTGGCCATCGCTGCCAGCACCAGCCCGCCAGGCGTGAGGCGCATGAACGCGCGCGCTAGTGTCGCGCGCGCTTCATCGCGCTGCCGTGGCGGCAATGCCAGCACCAGCGGGTAGCGCGCTTCGTCGTCGGCAACCAGCGCATGCCCGGCCGCGACCAAGGTATCGGCAAATGGCTTGAAGCTTTGCTGGCAGCGCCACTGCACACCGGCCATGGCATTGAGCGCCGTGCCTGCGCGCGCGCGCACGAACAGCGCCGCGCCAGATTCTGGCAACGCCACCTCGCCGCTGCGCAGTGGCAGCAGCAAGGTATTGAGCACGTCGTTGCCTGCCATCAACGTGTCGTGGCGAGGATTAAAGTCCGCAAAAGCAATGCGCCAGCGCCTGCACCGGACGGCTGCGCGCGTTGCCGAGCCATTGCAGGCGTTGTTCGATCTGCGCGCTCTGTGGCCCCAGCAATACTTTGGCCATGCCCGACTCACGCAACAGCGTTCGCGCCGCTGCATTGGCGCCCATGTTGCTCATGAACTGCTCGAATGGCGACATCTGCGCTTCGATGTAATGAACGCGATAGCTGTCCGTATCGAGTTTTGCCAGTTCAGCCGCGCGCGCCAGCGCATCGCGCAGCCCGCCCAGTTCATCGACCAGCCCACGTTCCTTGGCTTGCGCGCCAGACCACACCCGGCCGCGTGCGATTTGATCGATCGCGCTGACACTTTGTTCGCGTGCAGCTGCTACTTTGCCGGTGAACTCGGCATAGCCGGCATCGATCACCGACTGGATGATTTCACCAACCGCCGGATCGAATGGCCGGGTGGGATCGAAGGCACCCGCGAAACGGGTAGTGCCCACCCCGCCGGTACGTACACCAATCTTGGCCAAGGTGTTGGGCGTGCTCATCCACAATCCGAAGATGCCGATCGAACCGGTAATCGTTGACGGATCGGCGAATATCACATCGGCGTTCATCGCAATCCAGTAGCCGCCAGAAGCCGCCACATCGCCCATCGACACCACCACCGGGATGCCGGCCGCACGGGTCAATTCAACCTCACGGCGAATCTGCTCAGACGGAAACACCCCGCCCCCAGGCGAATCCACACGCAGCAGCAGCGCCTTCACATCCTCATCCTCGCGCGCTTCACGTATCAATGCCGCCGTTGACACACCACCAACGGTGCCCGGTGCCTGCTCGCCATCGGTGATTTCACCCTGCGCCACCACCACGGCAATGGTGTCCTGCCGGCCAATATGCAGATTTTCGCCATTCACAAAACCAAGGTACGACTCAAGATCGATCTGCCGAAAGCTGTTGCTGTCTTCATCCGCCACACCACGCTCGATCAGCAGGTCACGCACTTGGTCCTGAGTCATCAGGCCATCGACCAGGTGTTCGCTGAGCGCCAACTTCCCCAGATCACCGTGTTGCGCCGCCAGCCGCTGCGGCAGTTGCTCGATGCCATCGGCAATGGCCGACGGCTCGATGCCGCGCGCGGCACTGATGTCCGCCAGATAGCGCTGCCACACATCGTTCATCCAGTACAGATCGGCTGTCTGTGCTTCAGGTGAGGGGCCATCGAGAATGAACGGCTCGGCCGCCGACTTGTATTCACCTACACGGAACAGATGCACCTCTACGCCCAGCTTGTCTTGCAGGCCTTCGCGGAAATACGGCTGGAAGCGGGCCAGACCTTCCAGCAGAATCGAGCCACCCGGATGCAGGTAGACCTCGTTGGCCTGCGCTGCCAGCAGATACTGGCGCTGATCGTAGCTGTCGCCGTAGGCAATGATTTCCTTGCCCGCCGCGCGGAACGTGCGCAGGGCGTCGGCCACTTCGCGCAGTGACGCCATGCCCGCGCCACCCAGCGTATCGGCGCGCAGCACGATGCGCTCGATGCGCTTGTCCGTGGTCGCGGCCTTGATCGCCTTGAGCAGATCGCGCAACTGCACTTCGGGCTGTTCTTCACCCAACAATTTGGCCAGCGCACGCGAGCCGGGATCGGAGCGGTACTGTTCCACCAGATCGCCATTGGGCGCGATCACCAAGGCGGTGCGCTTGTGCAGCACGGCCTTGGGCGCAAAAATCGCCGCCAATATAAACAACATGATCAGCAGGAAAAGCATGTTGAAGACGAACCGGCGACTGAAATCGATCGTCCGCCAAACACCTCCCGCAAGTCGAACCAGAAGCCCGCGCGGTTTGTCGCTCATGGATGTACTCCGTTGATATTCAGGTAGAGGATAACGCGAAGTTCGGTGACAACCATCACCCGGAGGTCACGGCGCGGCGGCAGGGGTCGCGCGCGAGCCGTACAAAACGCCAGGTCAGCAAGCCCGCGGCGGCGCTCAAGCCCATAATCAAACCGGCCCACATGCCTTGCGCCCCCCAGCCAAGACCAAACGCAAGGCCGGCGCCCAGCGGCATGCCCAACATCCAGTAAGCGAGCACGGTGATGAACATCGGCATGCGGGTGTCCTTCAGCCCGCGCAGGGCACCGCCGGACAACGCCTGAATACCGTCGGGCAATTGAAACGCAGCGGCATACAGCAACAGGCTGCTGGCCACCGCCGCAACGGCGACATCCTGGGTGTACAGGCCAACCAACCAATGATTGCCGAAAAACATGATCAGCCCGGCTCCCACCTGGGTGACCAGCACAATGCTGTAGCCCGCTTTGGCGGCACCGCGCACGCCATCGGGGTCGCCCATGCCCACCGCATGGCCAACGCGTACCGTGGTCGCCATCGCAACGCCCAATGGCACCATGAAGGTGACACTGGAAAGATTGATCGCAATCTGGTGCGCCGCCACGTCAATGGCGCCGATGCGGCCAATCAACAGCGCGCTGACCACAAACAGGCTGCCCTCCATGAAGATCGCCACACCCATTGGCAACCCGATGCGAAGCAGTTCGCGGATCGCCGCCCAGCGTGGCGCTTCCCAGCGCGCAAACAACTGCAAATCGCGGAAGCGAGATGAGTACGCCAGATAGCCGGCAAAGCCCAGCACTTGTATCCACAACACGCCAGCCGTGGCGTAGCCCAGTCCGGCAGCACCCAACTCGGGTAGCCGCCAATGGCCAAACATCAGGGCGTAACCCAGCGGTGCCAGCAGCAACAGGCCCGCAATACCGAACAGCATTGTCGGCACCGCCCAGGAAACACCTTCACTGAGGTAGCGCAGACAAAAATACAGCGCCAGCGCCGGCGCGCCCCAGCCAATGGCGTCGAGAAATGCCAGCGCTTCGGGCCGCACTTGGGGCGCAATCCGCGCCAGATCGAACATCCATTCAGCGTTGCGCACCAGCACCATCAGCGCGAGGCCCATCACCAATGCCAGCCACAATGCCTGACGAAAACTGCTGCCGATCTCGGCACGGCGGCCAGCACCGTTGAGCTGCGCGATGATCGGCGGTACCGCCATCAGCACGCCGATCAGCACCAGGATCACCACCGACCAGATGGCACTCCCCACCGCCACCGCCGCCAACGTGGTCGGGCTGTGCCAACCGGCGAGCACAGTATCGACCACGCTCATCGCCACCGACGACAGTTGGCCCAGCACCAGCGGCGCAGCCAAGCGTGTGGTCGCCTTGATTTCGTAGCACAGCGAGTGTTTGGCAGGCATGGGGGTGGTCACGATCAACAGCCCGCCATGGTACGCCAGGCGGGCGGCGTTTCGGGTACACGCGCTGCCACCGACAATGGCTGCCAATCGGAGCTTGACTACGGCCATGAAAGGCGCTCCGCAAGCGCTGACAAGGGTTGCCGGTGCAGGGTTGTACACAAGCCCGGAATGTGTCTCTGGGCGGCAGGCTGCGACATCCCGCCACGCACCATGGATCACTCATCGCATCGCACAAGTCATTGTTTTAATTCATTCATGACACTTTGGTTAAAAAATCGCCAAGTTGGATCGCAGCCCGTCACCACGGGCCATTCCGGGGCCGATCCGGGCTTCATCCACAGACTTATCCACAGACGATGTGGATAAGGCGGATTCACTCGGTTGAACAGTGACCTACGCGCATTTGGTGAGGCCCAAGCCGAGCTTTGCATGCCAAGTCACACAGAAGACGCGAACTACGTCACACCTGCACTACACTGCGCGCATGTTTGTCATGCCCGATCACGCGGTGCTGCGTGTTGCGCTGCCCCTGCCCCTGCCACGCCTGTTCGATTACCGCGCACCGCCGGGCGTCGTCGTTGACGCGGGCTGGATCGGTTGTCGGGTGCGGGTGCCGTTTGGCAAACAACAGCGGGTGGGGGTGGTTGCCGACCTGGGTCCGGCGCAAATCGACCCGAACAACCTCAAATCCGTGATTGAACGTCTCGATGACACGGCCTTGCTGACCGGAGAACTCTGGCACTCGCTGCAATGGGCGGCGCGCTATTACCAGGCGCCATTGGGCGAAATGCTGGCCACCGCATTGCCCAACGCGCTGGCCAACGGTGCCGAACCGGCCGATACCCGCGTGCTCGGCTGGCAGCTCAGCGAAGCCGGGCACACCGCGCTGGCCGGCATGCGCGCTGGTGCGCCAAAGCGGCTGGCTGGCCTGTTGCAGGCCGGGCCACGGGCACAGGTCCAACTGGATCAGGACCTGCCCGGCTGGCGCAGTGCGGCGCGTGCATTGGCCGCGCGCGGCTTGGCGGCAGCGGTGGTGCTCGCTACCGAACCAGCGCTGGCCAGCGAACCGGGGCCGTTGTTGCATCCCGAGCAGGCGCAGGCGGTGAGTGCCGTCATTGCCTGCCTCGGGTCGTTTCAAGCGCTGTTGCTGGAAGGCGTTACCGGCAGCGGCAAGACCGAGGTCTATCTGGAGGCAATTCGCGCCTGCCTGGCGCGCGGGCAACAGGCGCTGGTGCTGGTGCCCGAAATCGGGCTGACCCCGCAGACCTTGCAACGCTTTCGCCGCCGGCTTGGAGTGCCGGTGCTGGCCTTTCATTCCGGGCTGTCCGACGGCGAGCGGGCAGCAGCCTGGCTGCGCATGGCGCGCAATCAGGCGCAGGTGCTGGTCGGCACCCGCTCGGCGGTGTTTGCGCCATTGCCCGCAGCCGGTTTGATCGTGGTCGATGAAGAACATGATGGCTCCTACAAGCAGCACGAAGGCGTGCGCTACCACGCCCGCGACCTAGCTCTGGTGCGTGGCAAGCAGCTCGGCATTCCGGTGCTGCTGGGCTCTGCAACGCCGGCACTGGAAACCCTCTCCCATGCCCGCTCCGGGCGCTACCGGTACCTGCGCCTGAGCCATCGCGCAGGCAACGCCAAACCACCGCAGGTGCGGGTGATCGACATCCGCAAGCGGCCGCTCGATGCCGGCCTGTCGCGACAGATGATCGACGCCATCAGCGCCTGCCTGGCGCGCGGCGAACAGGCGCTGGTGTTCAAAAACCGGCGCGGCTATGCCCCGGTGCTGATCTGTCACGACTGTGGCTGGCGCGCGCAATGCCGGCATTGCGATGCCATGTTGACCGTACACGAACGCGGCCGCCGCCTGCTCTGCCATCACTGCGGTGCGCGGCAAAGCGTGCCGCCGGCATGCCCGGACTGCGCCAGCCTGGCGTTGCAGGCGCAGGGTGCCGGCACCGAACGGATCGAGGACGCGCTGATTGCGCAATTTCCCGACGCCACGGTTTTGCGTGTGGACCGCCAGTCCACCCGTGGCCGCGACGGCCTGGAGCGCCTGCTCAATACCCTCGGTGATCGGCCCGGCATTCTGGTTGGTACACAGATGCTGGCCAAGGGCCACGACCTGCCGAAGCTGACCCTGGTGGCGGTGGTCGGGGTCGATGAAGGCCTGTTCAGCGCCGACTTTCGCGCACCCGAACGGCTGGCGCAGTTGCTGATCCAGGTTTCCGGCCGTGCCGGCCGCGCGCAGCGCCCGGGCGAGGTGTTGCTGCAAACCCATCATCCGGACCATCCGCTGCTGGCGGCGTTGCTCGGTGGCGGCTACCGCGCCTTTGCCGACAGCGAACTGGGCGAACGCGAGGCGGCGGGGTTTCCGCCGTTTGCCCATCTGGCCCTGCTGCGCGCCGAGGCAGCCACACACGAAGCGGTCAATGCTTTTTTTGCCGAAGCCAAGGCGTTGGCGCTGACTTTGCGCGCCGCCGTGCCCGAGGCACACGCCGGGCTTGCGCTGCACGGGCCGATTCCGGCACCGATGGCGCGCCGCGCCGGGCAGGTGCGGGCGCAATTGCTGCTCAGCGCCGAGCAGCGGCCATTGCGGCAGGCGTTGCTGGCGCGCTGGGTTCCGGCACTTTACGAACTGCCTTCGGCGCGGCGGGTGCGCTGGTCGATCGATGTCGACCCGATCGATCTGTATTGACCGTGCAGCATTTATCCACCATTGCAGTCGGTCGGTCGCTTCGCGACAGCGCTCGCTGCGCGAACTACGCCTTCGCTGCGCTCGGTCGCCCACAGGGTGGGCTCCTACAGGGCACAACACCGCTCCCGTGGGAGCGGGCCTTGCCCGCGAAGCTTGCGCAACGTTGCTCGCCGGCAGGCCGGCTCCCACAAAGGCAATCCCTGGCACCAGCGGGCAACACCGTTGCTCCTACAGTGAGCGCGACCGTTTCCCTGTAGGAGCCCACCCTGTGGGCGACAAGGCGTGCGCGTCGAGCGCTCTGTTCAGAGCCTGCCAGACCAAAGTGACTGGGGGCTTCACAACCAGCCACGCTGCGCCAGCGACAGCGCCGGGCCATCGCCAACGATGAAGTGATCGAGCACACGCACGCCGATCAGGTCGAGGGCTTCGCGCAGACGCTGGGTGATGGCACGATCGGCGGCGCTGGGTTCGGCGACACCACTGGGGTGGTTGTGGCCGATTATCACCGCCGCCGCGTTGTGCGCCAGTGCGCGGCGTACCACTTCGCGCGGATGCACCTCGGCGGCATCGATGGTGCCGCGAAACAACTCTTCAAACGCCAGTGCGCGATGGCGGTTATCCAGAAACAGGCAGGCAAACACCTCGTGCGGCAGGCTGCGCAAGCGGCGGGTGAAGTAGGCACCCGCGCTGGCCGGGTCGGTCAGGGCCTCGCCGCGTTCCAGGTCGGCGGCCAGATGGCGGGTACCCAGCTCCAGTGCGGCCTTGAGCCGGCATACGCTGGCCGGTCCAAGTCCCGGTTCGTTGATCAGGCTCTCATTGCCCTGATCGAGCAACGCCCGCAATGAACCAAAGCGCGAAATCAGTTCGCGCCCGCGCGCCACGGCATCCATGCCGCGCCCGCCGGTGCCCAGAAAGATGGCCAGCAACTCGGCGTCGGACAAGCTGTGACTGCCGCTGCGTAGTAGCCGCTCGCGCGGGCGTTCGTGTTCGGGCCACTGTCGTATGCTCATGGCAACCATCGTGCGCGTTGCCGGCAAACGCGGGTATCGGGCAAATGCGGTGTATCGGGTAAGCTAGGCACTGATTTCAGGGTAGGAGTTTTCTGACGTGTGCTTGCGTGATGAGCGGGTTCTCCTCGGCGTCAGTGGCGGCATCGCTGCCTACAAGGCGGCCGAATTGGTGCGCCGTCTGCGCGATGCCGGTGCGCAGGTGCGGGTAGTGATGACCGAAGGCGCCAAGCGCTTCATCACCCCTCTGACCTTGCAAGCGCTCTCAGGCAACCCGGTGCGCGATTCGCTGTGGGATGAAGGCGCCGAAGCGGCGATGGGTCATATCGAATTGGCGCGCTGGGCCACGCGGGTGCTGATTGCGCCGGCCACCGCCGATACCCTGGCGCGCCTGGCGCACGGCCATGCCAATGATTTACTCAGCACCCTGGTGCTGGCCACTGCCGCGCCGGTGGTGGTGGCGCCAGCGATGAACCAGCAGATGTGGGCACACGCGGCGACGCAACACAATGTGGCCACGTTGCGTGGGCGCGGGGTGCAGGTGTTCGGCCCCGGTTCGGGCGATCAGGCCTGTGGCGAGGTCGGCCCTGGCCGCCTGCTCGAACCGAGCGAACTGGTGTCGTTGCTGGCAGAGCAAATCCGCGCCAACGCCCTGCTTGCCGGGGCGCGGGTGCTGATCACCGCCGGCCCGACGTTTGAGGACATCGACCCGGTGCGATTCATCGGCAATCGCAGCTCGGGCAAGATGGGTTTCGCGGTCGCCGCTGCGGCAGCGGCGATGGGTGCCGAGGTCACTCTGATTGCCGGGCCGGTGGCTTTGCCGACACCCGCAAGCGTGAAGCGCATCGATGTGCGCAGCGCAGCGCAGATGCTGGCGGCGGTGATGGCCGAACTGGCCGGGCAGGATATTTACATCGGTGCCGCCGCCGTCGCCGATTACACCCCGGCCTGTGTCGCCGACAAGAAAATCAAGAAAACTGCCGCCGACATGGCGGTGGCGCTGGATCGCACCACCGACATCCTGGCCACCGTTGCTGCCACTTCACCACGGCCATTCGTGGTTGGTTTTGCTGCCGAAACCCACGATCTGGAGCACTACGCGCGCGATAAATTGCAGCGCAAGGGCCTTGATTTGATCGCCGCCAATCAGGTCGGCTGTGCCGGCGGCGGTTTTGAGGCCGACTGCAATACCTTGCAGGTGTTCTGGGCCGATGGCGCGCGCACCCTGGGCCCGGATAGCAAAACCGCAGTGGCACAGCAGTTGCTGGGTCTGATCGCCGAGCGGCTAACGATGGCCAACGCATGAGCCAGTGCATCGAACTGCGCATCCTCGATCCGCGCATTGGCGACACCTTTGCGTTGCCCGATTACGCCACCGCCGCATCGGCCGGTATCGACCTGCGCGCCATGCCCGAGCACAGCATTGAACTGGCTGCCGGCGAAACGCAACTACTGCCCACCGGTATCGCCATCCACATCGCTGACCCGAATCTGTGCGCCACCATTCTGCCGCGCTCGGGGCTTGGCCATCGCCACGGCATCGTGTTGGGCAACCTGGTCGGGCTGATTGATGCCGATTATCAGGGCCCGCTGATGGTGAGTTGCTGGAACCGCAGCACAACCCCCTTTACCATCAACCCCGGTGATCGCATCGCGCAATTGGTATTCATGCCCATCGTGCGCACGCATTTTTCGATCGTGACAGCTTTTACGCAAAGCGAGCGCGGCACCGGTGGCTTCGGCCACACCGGCGTCTAAGGACACCCGATGGACACGAAAAAACTGCTGCAATGGTTGCGTTCGCGCTTTACTGGCGACTCCAAACACCGCTGGCTGCCGCTGCTGACGGTGCCTGTGTTTGCGCTGGCGGCGCTGCTTGGCTGGGATGGCTGGCGGCAATCGCACGCCGAGGCAATCGGCGACCAGTTGGCGCAGTACAGCGCCCGTGCCGCAGCCAGTGTCCGGGGTGAACTTGATGCGCTGAACACGGCATTTGCTGCCGCACTGTCCACGCCTGATGTAGGCACAGCCCTGGCTAAAAACGATCCAGATACCGCCAGTCGACTGGTGCGCACGGCAGTGCCCGTGCTGCGTGATCTCAGCTTTCAATCGCCGGATGTTGATCCGATCTACGACGGTAATCTGGCGTCATTCGGCTATGGCCGTCTGGCCTTGATCGAAGCGGTGCTATCCAGCAACCAGAGCCAGACCCTGGTCATCAAGCATGTTGGCCAGCCGGCATTGGCCATTGCCGCCCCGGTGCGCGACGGTGACGCCTTGCAGGCCATAGCAATTGCCATCGCACCACTGGATGTTTTGAGCAAGGCCATGGCCGACGCACTACCACCCGGTGGCTATATTGGCTTGAAACAATCGCGCTTTCTGGTGACCAGCCTCGGTGCCGAATCGCTGGCTTATTTGTCCGAATCTGGCGCACAGCCAGTGCCGGACACCCATCTGCGGGTGGTTGCCACCGCGCCTGACGCCAACATCGGGCTGCTTGAACCGGGCACGTCCTATCCCGTCTCCGGCCTGCTGCTGCTGGTGGGCATTGGCGCACTGCTGCTGATTCGACGCATGCCCAAGACGATGGTCGAAGATATTGGGCCGACACTGGCCGAAACCACTGCCGCACTTGCACCTGAAGTACCCGGTGAACCCAAACCGCGGGCGGCGAAGGCGGCGGTCATGCCGACCCTGCCACTGGAACGCTCGATCTTCCGCGCCTACGACATTCGCGGCATCGTCGGGCAAACACTGGACATGGGCATTGCCCGCCTGATCGGTCGCGCCATCGGTTCGGTAATGCACGAAAAGGGCCTGCGCGAAATCGTGGTTGGCCGCGACGGCCGCCTGTCCGGCCCGGACATGGCCAACGGCCTGATTGCCGGCCTGCGTACCGCCGGCTGCGAAGTCACCGATATCGGCCAGGCAGCAACGCCAGTCGTCTATTTTGCAGCCTTCCACCTGCGCGCTGGCTCGTGCGTGGCGGTTACCGGCAGCCACAACCCGCCCGACTACAACGGTTTCAAGATCGTCATCGACGGCGAGACCTTGTCGGGCGATACCATCCAGGCGCTGTATGCACGCATCGCGGATGACAATCTCTACGATGCACCCACGCTGGGCCGGCTCGACAAGCGCGACGTTTCCGCAGATTACGTCGAACGCATCGCCAACGATATCCAGATCGAGCAACGGCTGTCGGTGGTGGTGGATGCCGGCAACGGCGTTGCCGGTGCAATTGCGCCACTGGTGCTGGAGTCGATCGGCTGCGACGTGGTGCCGCTGTATTGCGAGGTCGATGGCGAGTTCCCCAACCATCACCCCGACCCCAGCGACCCGGCCAACCTCAGCGACCTGATCGAAACGGTCAAACGCATGAATGCCGATATCGGTATTGCGTTTGATGGCGACGGTGATCGCCTGGGCGTGGTTACCCGCGATGGCGAGATCATCTATCCCGACCGCCTGTTGATGCTGTTTGCTGAGGATGTGTTGCTGCGCAATCCCGGCGCCTGCATCCTGTATGACGTGAAGTGTACCGGCCGCCTCGCCGGCCACATCCTGCGCCATGGCGGCAGCCCGATCATGTGGCGCACCGGGCATTCGCTGATCAAGGCCAAGATGAAGGAAACCGAGGCCGAGCTGGCCGGCGAGATGAGCGGCCACTTCTTTTTCCGTGAACGCTGGTATGGTTTCGATGACGGCATCTACGCCGCCGCCCGCTTGCTGGAAATTCTTGCCGCACGTGGCCAGCCGCCGGAGGAAGTGTTTGCCGAAATCCCCAAGGGCTTGAGCACGCCGGAATTGAAGGTCGAGATGAACGAAGGCGAGAACTACGCCTTCGTCAGCACCTTTGTCGAGCGCGGTCAGTTCGACGGCGCGCGCATCAGCACCATCGATGGCGTGCGTGCCGACTGGCCCGATGGCTGGGGCCTGCTGCGTGCTTCAAACACCACGCCGATACTGGTGCTGCGTTTTGAAGGTGACACGCCCGAAGCCTTGCAGCGCATACAGGATTTGTTCCGCAGCCAGATCATGGCCATCAATCCCAAGCTTGTATTGCCGTTCTGAGCCGCAGTCATGCCGCCATTGCCACACGCACCCTCTTACTACGCCGCCAGTGCCAATCCACAGCCGCTGCGGCCACCGCTGCACGGCGAGACCAGCACCGATGTGTGCGTGATCGGCGCCGGCTACACCGGCTTGTCTGCCGCACTGCACCTTGCCGAAGCGGGCTTCAAGGTGGTGGTGCTGGAATCGGCGCAGGTGGGCTGGGGTGCTTCGGGACGCAATGGTGGCCAGATTGTGCATAGCTACTCGCGCGACATCGACGTGATCGAACGCCAGTACGGCAGCACAATGGCTACCGCTCTGGGTGGCATGGCCTTTGAGGGTGCGCAGATCATCCGTGAGCGAGTGAACAAATACGCGATTGCCTGTGACCTGAAAAACGGCGGCATCTACGCCGCCAAAACCGCGCGCAAGGCACGCGAACTGGAACACCATCAAAAGCTGTGGCAGCGCTATGGCAATCAGCATCTGTCGATGCACTATGGCTCCGACATCCATGCCCATATCGGCAGCGATGCCTACTGCGCAATCCTGATCGACCGCAGTGGTGGCCACATCCATCCGCTGAATCTGGCATTGGGCGAAGCCACCGCGCTGGAAAGCCTGGGCGGCACGATCCACGAGGATTCGGCGGTACTCGCCATTGAACGCGGCGAACCGGTACGGGTACGCACCGCACACGGCGTGGTGAATGCCGGTTTTGCCATCGTCGCCTGCAATGCCTACATTGGCGATCTGGAACCGCAACTGGCCGCGCGCTCGATGCCGTGCGGCACCCAGGTGGTCGCCACCGAGCCGCTCGGCGAGCGTTGGCGCGAGATCCTGCCCACGGATCAATGCGTGGAAGACAACAACTACCTGCTCGACTACTACCGTCTCTCGGCCGACCGCCGCCTGCTGTTCGGCGGCGGGGTGATTTACGGTGCCAGCGACCCGGCCCATATCGAGGCGCTGATCCGGCCCAAGCTGGCGCGCATCTTTCCGCAACTCAGGGACGTGCGTTTTGATTACGCCTGGACCGGCAACTTCCTGCTGACGCTGTCGCGCCTGCCGCAGGTTGGCCGGCTTGCGCCCAACATCTACTACTCGCAGGGTTGCTCCGGCCATGGCGTCACCTTCACCCATCTCATCGGGCGGGTGCTCAGCGAAGCGATTCGTGGCCAGGCCGAACGCTTTGATGCCTTCGAAAAACTGCCGCACACGCCATTCCCCGGTGGCCGCCTGCTGCGCGTTCCGTTCACCGCACTGGGTGCGCTGTGGTACGAATTGCGCGATCGCCTGGGTATCTGAGCGCGCACGCCAGCGCCGTTGCACTCACCAATCGGTGGGCCGGTAATCCTTCAGGAACTGGCCCCACACATGCTCGCCGCTGTTGCAGCCGGCGATGATCGGATCAACGATGCGGGCGGCGCCGTCGAGGATGTCCAACGGCGGATGGAAGCGTTCTTCGATGGTCTTGCGCGCGGCGATCTCGGCCGGATCCTCGTCGGTCACCCAGCCGGTGTCGACGCTGTTCATGTGGATGCCGTCGTTGTGGTAATCGGTGGCGGCAGTGCGCGTCATCATGTTCAACGCGGCCTTGGCCATGTTGGTGTGCGGGTGGCGGGTGGTCTTGAAGTTGCGGTAGAACTGCCCCTCCACCGCCGACACGTTGACGATGTGCTTGTCGCGCTCGGGCGTGCGCAGCAGCAGCGGCTTGAGCCGCGCATTGATGATGAACGGCGCGATGGCGTTGACCAGTTGCACTTCCAGCAATTCCACCGACGGCACTTCCGCCATCTGCAGGCGCCAGGAGTTGCGCCCGCGCAGATCGATCTGCTGCAAGTCCTGGTCGAGCCGGCCCTCGGGGAACAAATGCGACTGCGCCAGAAACTCTTCCGGCAACAATCGCAGTTGCGACAGCTCGGCTGAATTTGGCAGCGCGTCCGTAGCGTTGTGGGCGATTTGCGAACCCGCCGTGGCCAGAATCTGCTCGCCGCGCACACCCGCGTAATTGCCCAGCAGTGTCCGCACATGCGCCGGCGCGTCGTGCAGTGCGGTTTCAGCGGCCATCATGTGGGCATAGAACTGCGGCGGCCGGCGCACCGTCTGACAGGCGTTGTTGATGATGAAGTCCAGCCGCTGCTGGCGGCCCAGCAGTTGCTGGCAGAACGCTTCCACGCTCGGCGTGTGGCGCAGGTCCAGCCCGAAAATCTCCAGCCGATCATGCCACTGCGCAAAGTCCGGTTCCTGCGCATAACGCGCGGCGGAATCGCGCGGGAAACGGGTAGTAACGATCAGATGGGCGCCAGCGCGCAGCAGTTTCAATCCGGCCTGATAGCCGATCTTGACACGGCCGCCGGTGAGCAGGGCAACACGGCCATGCAAGTCCGCCATTTCGCTGCGCTTGGCGAAATTGAACTCGGCGCAAACCGGACACAGTTGATCGTAGAAATGATGGATGCGCGTGTATTTTTGCTTGCACACGTAGCAATGCTGCGGCTCCAGCGACTCGCGCTGCTCGGGTTCATCGCCGTGTACACCGTGCGCAATCACCCCTTCGGGCGGAAACACATTGGGCGTGGTGAATACCGGCTTGCGGCGCAGGGCGCGGATGCCGGTCTGGTGCAACACGGTGTCGTCGCTACGGATCTGCGCCTTGCTGCGCTCACGCGCGGCGGCCTTGCGCTGCTTGCGACGCTGCGTCGGGTCGGGGTTGTAGATCTGCCCCACGCAGCGGTGCAGCCGCTGGCGGTCGGCGTCCGGCAACTGCTCCAGCAGCGTGCAATCGCCGGCAACGCGTTCGAGCACGGCCAGCGCCGCGCGCATCTGCTCTGCCAGGTCGGTAGCGCCCGGATTTTCCGGTGATTCAGTCGGGTCAGTCATCGCATTGCGCTTTTCAGCGGCGGCGCTCACGCCAGCGCGTAGCCGAACTGCTGGCGGAACTGCTCGGCAAACTGCGGATAATCGAAGCGCTGGTTCTGCGGCCCGAGATGCTCAACCTTGAGCGTGCCCATCAGCGAGGCAACCCGGCCTGTGGTGGCGAGGTCCATGTCGTTCATGAAGCCGTAGATCAGACCCGCGCGATAGGCGTCGCCGCAACCGGTGGGATCGACCACGCGCATCGCGTTGGCCGCCGGAATCAGCAACTCACCCGTTTTGGTATGCACCTCGGAGCCCTTCGGGCCACGGGTGATGATGTAGGCATCGACCCGCTCGGCGATATCGCGGGTACACAGGCCGGTACGCTCCTCAAGCAGGCTCGACTCATAATCGTTGACGGTGACGTAGGTCGCCTGCTCGATCATCGTGCGCAGCTCCTCGCCGTTGTACAACGGCATCGCCTGGCCAGGATCGAAAATGAAAGGAATGTTCAGCTCGGCGAACTCGGTCGCATTCTGCAACATCGCCTCGTAGCCGTCCGGGCCGACGATGCCAAACTCGACACCCGCGACATCACGCACGTGGTTTTCGTACGAACGCATCATCGCGCCCGGATGGAACGCGGTGATCTGGTTGTCATCAAGGTCGGTGGTGATGAAGGCCTGCGCGGTAAACAGATCCGGCAGCACCTTGACCTGATCCATGCAGATGCCACAGGCCTGAAAATGCTCGCGGTAGGGCTCGAAATCCTGGCCCACCGTCGCCATCGGCAACGGATCGCCACCCAGCAGCTTCAGGTTATAGGAAATGTTGCCGGCGCAACCGCCAAACTCGCGGCGCATCCGTGGCACCAGAAACGACACATTCAGGATGTGTACCTTGTCGGGCAGGATGTGGTTCTTGAATTGATCCTGAAACACCATGATGGTGTCATAGGCGAGCGAGCCACAGATCAGCGCTGACATCGGTTTCGTTTCCTCTCGGGGCGATGCCCGGTCGCAAAACCGCCATGGTACCGCGCCGGGCTGCTGTCGGCATCTTTCCCGGTTGCTTGCGCATGCGCCGGATGTTGCTCGACCGGCTTGAAGCAGCGATCAACTGCGCCGACGCGAGTCCGTGCGAGGCGCCGGTACAAAGCCCGCAACCCCCGTGCCAGTCTGCTTCACAGGATGGCGTCTGTCACACAGATGCACCCCCAATCCACCCAAGGCAAGGCTCAGTCGTAGGCAACCTGCCAGAGTGATCGTTGGTGCGGATACTCGCGCCGCCGGAGCATTTGTCGAGTAGATCAGCACCAAGCCCGACAGGCTGCTAGCCCAGACGAGAGGGCTTGACTTGGGTGGATTGGGTAACCAAGGGGTGCAAGCGCGGAACACTTCTCATTCTGCCGCCCAGCATGATTGAGAACGCACCGTGTTGGCATGATTGTGGGTGACCCGAGCAGTTGCGATCTAACCTTATTCGATAGACAGCCAACCTACACAGCCTCCATCATAAGCCGTACGTAAAACTCGGAAACCTGATCCTTGGATGTCTTGCCACCGGCGACACCCATGGTTATTCCTTCGACCTCGGCGTCACTCGCGCCAAGTTCATATCCATTTAGCAACAGAAATATTTCAGCGGCCGTGACAGCCACTCGCTTATTCCCGTCGATGAATGCGTGATTCGCACATATGTGAAAGTGGTACGCGGCCGCCTTCTCTGCCAAGCCGTGATGAAGATCCTCGCCCCCAAAACTCGACTGCGGCATGGCGACTGCTGATTCCAGTACCCCGCGATCACGCAAGCCGGGGTCGCCGCCAAACTCCTGGATTACCCGCCGGTGGACAGCCAGCACTTGGTCGACGGACAGGTAAATCACCGGCAGCATTACTGGGCCAGCCGTCGCAGGACCTCTTGACGCTTCTTCATCACATAATCGAGCTTATCACTCAATTCCTCCGGGCTGACCAGCTTCGGCCGAGCCGGGGTGACAATCAAATTCCCGTCCTGAATTGTAAGCTGGACTTGGCCGTCCTCCTCGAGTCCGAGCAACTCGAGTATTGGCTTATCCAGAATCAAGGCGTTGCTGTTGCCTACTTTGCGGAGTTGCTTAATCATTTTAACCTCCAGGTTATAACTTTATTATAACCTTAAGCACGGGCGCCGTCAACCCAATCCACCCAAGTCAAGGCTCAGAGCCTGAGAGTTTTTCGGTTTTCGACCGGCGCGGTGTTCTTGCCCTCGACGGCAGCGTCCGCGCCAGCGAACGTCGCGGCATGTTCGCTGCGTCGGCTTTCAGCCGGGCACAGCCTCTGCGGCGGGGCGTTGACGG
>JAUXUI010000042.1 GCA_030681035.1 Lysobacteraceae bacterium
CTGAGAGCCTGAGAGTTTTTCTCGGATACCCTTTGGGTACCGCGGAACTGGCATGCTTGGGGCCATGACGACATCCAACGAAATCGATAGTCAGCTTGCCGCGGGCTGCCTGTTCGAGGGCTTGCCCTCGCCCAGCGCGGAGCAGGTTCAGCGGGCACAGGCCAAGGCGGCAGCGAAGCTGCGCAGCGGCAAGCCGCGTGTGCTTGAGCCCAACCGATTGCAGATCGAGATGCGCGCGTCGGACTTGGAGTCGCTGTTGGCTGCGGATCATCGCGCTCGGCTGGTCTGGGGCTATGTCGAGCGCCAGGACCTGAGCAAGCAGTTCGAAGCGATCAAGGCGCGTGGCAGCAACGCGGGGCGTGCTGCCATCGACCCGCGAATCCTGTTTGCGCTGTGGCTATACGCCACGCTGGAAGGCGTAGGCAGTGGTCGCGAAGTGGCCCGGCTGAGCGAGGAACACGATGCCTATCGGTGGATTTGCGGTGGCGTGTCGGTGAACTACCACGCGCTGAACGACTTCCGCAGCGGCAACGAAGTGCTGATGGACGAACTGCTCACCGACAACATCGCGGCGCTGGCGGCGGCCGGGGCGATCAGCCTGGAGCGCGTGGCGCAAGACGGTATGCGCGTGCGCGCCGACGCGGGTGCGGCGTCGTTTCGCCGCAAGGCCAGCCTGCTGGAGCATCTGAGCGAGGCCGGCGAGTTGGTTCGCACCCTCAAGGAGCAGGCGCAGAGCGATCCCGGTCAATCCAAACGGCGCGAACAATCCGCCAAGCTGCGTGCGGCCGAGGAGCGCGAAGAACGCATTCGTCAGGCGCTGGAGCAACTGCCCGAAGTCGCCGCGACCAAGAAGCGCAACGGCGGCAAGGAAGAAGACGCGAGGGTGAGCACCACCGACCCCGACGCGCGGGTCATGAAGATGGGCGACGGTGGATTCCGTCCGGCGGTCAACGTGCAGTTCGCCACGACCTGCAACGAGCAGGTCATCGTGGGCATGGATGTGGTCACGGCCGGAAGCGACATGGCGCAGCTTGCGCCGATGGTCGAGCAGGTTGAGCAACGCTCGGGACAGGCACCGGAGCAGTGGCTGGTCGACGGCGGCTTCCCCGCGCATGAACAGATCGATGCGGTAGCGAGCAAGACCACGGTCTATGCGCCGGTTCCCGAACCGCGAGCGCAAAAGGACGCGCAAGGCCAGCCGGTGCAACAGGACAAACACGCGCCCAAGCCGGGCGACTCGCTGGCGGTGGTTGAATGGCGCCAGCGCATGGCCGGCCAAGAGGCTGCCGAGATTTACCGGCTGCGCGCGGCCACGGCCGAATGCGTCAACGCGCAGGCACGCAACCG
>JAUXUI010000043.1 GCA_030681035.1 Lysobacteraceae bacterium
AGCATGGAGGAGCTACGCGGGGAGGTTGCCGCCTGGCAAGCACGCCGTGACCAGATTCGCGCCAAGGTGAACTGGCAATTTACGACCGAGAATGCACGCGTAAAACTCAGACGATTATATCCGACATTTAACGCATGACAAGACACTAGTCTGTGCAAATGACAGCGACCCTTGTTGGCGAAATTATGGGTGTCCCGGATTCGTTCCTCCCGGATTCGTTCCCGGATTCGCCTCCCGGATTCGCCACAAAACCGAAGCGGTTACCGGCGAAGTCATCGCACCGATTGCCGGTGTGGGTGGGCGAAGCGTGGTCGGCATCACAGCCATCGACTACCTGCAATTGCTCGATTGGACCGGCCGCCAGGTTCATCCGAACAAACGCGGCACGCTCAGCGGCCCACCACCACGCGTATTGCTGTGCCTGGGCCACGATGCCGCGCAATGGCCAAGGCAGGTGCTGGCAGTCGGCTCAGACTTTCATCGAGCTGTAGGTGCTGCTGAAAACCTGATCGCAAAAGCAGCAGCAATGGGGCAGCGCTGGCTGCATGGCATCGGTGCTGCACGACGGCTGCTGCAAGCGAATCACTGAGTCAGGTGCTGTGCACCTGGTACATGCGCAAATCCAGTGCACCCAATGCTGTGGCTTCAAGGCCGATCATGCCCGACTGCGCCTGCGGCTGCACGTGACGCTCGGGCTGCGAGCCAAGTGTTATTGCGGCATTCCACTGCCGCCCACCGAGAGTCAATCAAGCGCGATCCGACGCGGTTGGCAGCGAGTCCCGTTGACGAGCATGTTAATTGGATTGTGGGTGTCCCGCGTCGTCGTCCTTCTAAATTAGATTTAAAAAGTAAATAAATTATTAATGTATAGTTCATATGTGATTTGTTATATTTATCGCCGTTGTAGCGAATAGATAGATTATATAAATCGCTGCAATACCACTCACTAATTCTGATTTACAGGAGGTCCTCATGAATACTAATGCCGCCGAAATCAAGCGCGAAAAAATCGATACGATCAATGACCTGATCCAGATTGCACGTGACAGCGCCGAGTTTTACAGCGAAGCCGCTAACGCAGTCGACAACCCCAAACTCAAGTCACTGTTTGCCGAGATGGCGCAATCCAAGAGCGGGCTGGTCGGCGCAATGTCGCGACAGGTACGCGAGGCCGGCGCGACCCCCGCCAGCAGCGGAACGATCACCGGCACTTTCAGGCGCCTTTACGAAAATGTGCGCGCCAAAATGCAGTCCAACGATGGCGATTTCGCGTATGTCAGCGAACTCGAGAACGGCGAAGACCGTTTGATGGATGCGTTCCATGATGTGCTCGCAAGCGACAGCACGCCAACTGAAGTCAAGGAATCGCTGCGCGGCTACATGCCCACTATCAAGAAGCACCACGACACCATGCGTGACCGCAAATGGGCGAAGCAGACAGGGGAAACCAAGCACTGACCGATCCTCGGTCTTGCTGGCCTGACACGGCGCAGTAACCACTCAACGTGGCTAACGCTGCCACCGAATCAAGGAGTAACTCATGATCAAACAGACCAACAATCCGATGACGCGGCTTGTCACCGCACTGGCAATTTTCATTGCCCCCACACTCGCACTGGCAAGTACCAGCAGGAATATGACCGATGAAGCCAAGGATGCATTCCGTGAAGGTCAGATATGGGCCACCTATGTCGCCAACCCGGCACTGGATGGCTACACACTCGACGTGGATGTGGATGGCAACAAGGCGGTGCTGACCGGTACCGTCGAGTCAGCAATCCAGAAAAATCTTGCCGAGCAAGTTGCACTGCGTACCGAAGGCATCGACAGTGTTGACAACCGGATCAAGCTGGACCCGATGCTGGTAATTACCGTGGTCGACACCAAACCGAGTTTCGGTAATTTCGTCGCCGATGCGACCATCTCTGCCATGGTCGATTCCAAATTATTGTGGAATGACTATACCGACGGCCTCGATATTGATGTCAGCTCGCAGTTCGGCGTGGTAACCCTCACGGGTGAAAGAAGCCCCGCCAAGAAGCCCCGGACACCCACGAATCCGAAATTTCCTACACCCCAATGCGCCAAGCGCTGACAGACGGGCCGTTGCGGCAACGGCATGCTGTCGCCATGACGTATCCACGCAGCCAGCTTGTTCCGCCCGGATCGCCCGGCGTGTACCACTGCGTATCGCGCTGTGTGCGGCGCGCCTTCCTGTGCGGTGAGGATCGCTACAGCGGCCAGTCGTTCGAGCATCGTCGGCAGTGGATCGAAGATCGCATGCAGCACTTGGCGGATGTGTTCGCGGTGTCACTGTGGGCGTATGCGGTGATGAGCAATCACCTGCATGTGGTGGTGCAGGTATTGCCGGACGTGGCGGCGCAGTGGGCCGATGAAGAAGTGGCCGAGCGCTGGATACGCTTGTTTCTAAAAGCCGGGCAAGATACAGAATTGCGTGTCGAGGCGCTGATCGCCAATCCCGAGCGGCTTGCCGTGTTGCGCTCACGTTTGTCGGACTTGTCGTGGTTCATGCGCTGCCTGAGCGAGCCCATTGCCCGCCGCGCCAATGCCGAAGATCAGTGCAAGGGCCGCTTCTGGGAGGGCCGCTTCAAGTGTCAGGCCTTGCTGGACGAATCTGCGGTGCTGGCCGCGATGGCCTATGTCGATCTGAACCCGGTGCGTGCAGCCCTGTGCGACACGCTGGAAGACTCCGCCCATACCAGTGCCTGGCGACGGCTTGCGCAGATTGATACCAATACGCACACCGGCGAGGTCATCGCGCCGGTTGCCGGCGTGGGTGGGCAGTGCGTGTTGGGCATCACCGAGAACGACTACCTGCAATTGCTCGACTGGACCGGCCGCCAGGTGCACCCGAACAAGCGCGGCACGCTCAGCGGCCCGCCGCCGCACGCGTTGCGGCGTCTGCACCACGATTCAGCACATTGGCCAAGGCAGGTGCTGGCGGTCGGTTCGGACTTTCATCGTGCTGTGGGCGCCGCTGAAAGCCTGATTGCGAAAGCGAGCGCCATGGGGCAACGCTGGCTGCATGGCATTGGCGCAGCACGACGCTTGTTGCAGGCGAGCCGCTGAATCAGGCGCTGATCAGCACGCAAACACGCACATTGACCACGACGCCATCCCCTGTGCGCAACGCCGTTTGGCCTAACTGCGCGTGTGTGTCACGCACGTAGCGACAGCCATTGATGGATACAACGCGTCGCCGACCGGGGCGCGAACCAGCGCGATTGACAGCAAGCCGTGTTGGCGAGATGGTGGGTGTTGCGGATGATCGGGATGATCGCCTGGATGGTGGGTGTCCTGGATAGGTTTGCTGGATAGGTTTGGTGGGTGTCCTGGATAGGTTGTGGATAGGTTTCCTGGGTGTCCTGGATAACGGGTTTCCTGGGTGTCCTGGATTAACGCGTCCTGGATTAACGCGCTTACAGGACAAACACGCGCCCAAGCCGGGCGACTCGCTGGCGGTGGTTGAATGGCGCCAGCGCATGGCCGGCCAAGAGGCTGCCGAGATTTACCGGCTGCGCGCGGCCACGGCCGAATGCGTCAACGCGCAGGCACGCAACCG
>JAUXUI010000046.1 GCA_030681035.1 Lysobacteraceae bacterium
AGCGTCGATGTCGATGGCGTCGGTGGTGCCGACAGCGTGCTCGATCAGTGGGCCTACGATCCGGTCGGTGCCGACGGCGCCTTGGCATCGAGTCAGCGCACGATTGCCGGCGTGCTGGAGCGCAGCGCGCAGCACAGCTACGACGCCCACGGGCGGCTGCTCCAGACCGACACCAGCCAGGCGGTGTTGCTGGGCGAAGCACGCAGCTACAGCCAGCGCTTTGCTTACGACGCCAACTACGGCCGCCTCAAGGCGCGCAGCCTGCCGCACACGGCCACCCAGACGGCGGAAGTGATCTGGACCCGCTACAGCGCCTACGGCCACCCGACCCGCGACAGCGACGGCCTGACCGGCGCCGACTACCGCCAGATCACCGCGGTCGATGCCAGCGGCCAGCCGACCACGGAGTTGCTGGGCGGGCACTGGCAATCGAGCACCGGCCGCCGCGAAGCCACCGGCTCGGTAACCGGCGTCGGCCACCGCTTCGACGGCGCGCTGCAGCGCGGCATCGACTACCGCTACGACGTCTACGGCAACCTGACCGAACAAGCGCTCGATGCCGGTGCGGTGATCGAGAGTCTGCAATACGACCCCCTGCACCGGCTCACCCAGACCAGCCGCAGCGGTGCCAGCAGCGGCCAGGTCACCTACGGCTACGACGCCGCCGGCAACTTTCAGTACAAGAGCGATTTCAGCACGGCGGTAACCACCGCCTATGCCTACAGCGGCGGTGCCTGCGGCGGCGGCCCCAACGCGGTCAAATCGGTGCAACTCAAGGCCGGCGGCAGCCGCGGCTACTGCTATGACGGCGCCGGCAACTTGATCTCCGACAGCACCGGCATGCGCCTGCACTACGACGCCAGCCAACGCCCCACCGTGATGCAGCGCGGCGTTGCCGACAGCCAGTTCCGCTACGGCCCCGACGGCGACAAGGCAAGGCAGTGGGGCAGCACCGGCCTGCGCATCTACATCGCCGGTAGCGAAGATCGCCCCGACAGCAACGAAACCGAGCGCTATCTCGGCGACTACGCGCTGATCACGCAAAGCCCCAGCGGCCGCAGCGTGCACTACCTGCTGCGCGATCGCCTCGGCAGCGTGATCGGGGTGGCCGACGACGACGGCAGCGTGGAATGGCGCGGATTCGATGCCTTTGGGGCACCACGCTCCGGCACCTGGGCCGACAAGAGCCCGAGCGTTCTCGGCAGCACCCAGACCGCGCACGGTTTTACCCAGCACGAACACCTCGACGGCCTGGGGCTGATCCACATGAACGGCCGGGTGTACGATTACGCCTTGGGACGCTTCCTCGGCGTCGATCCGTTTATCCAGTTCCCCGGCAACAGCCAGAGCCTCAACCCGTACAGCTACATCCTCAACAACCCGCTGGCAGGGACCGATCCGACGGGGTATGCGGCAGAACCCGAACCGGGAAGTATCTGCGCGGTGGCGCGCACGCAATGCGAGAATGTGCAAGGCGCGGCAGACAACGGCTCCCCGCAAGGGAGTGGCTCCAGCACACGCGGCGGACGGCGGGCCAATGGCGCGGCGGCGGGGCAGAAGTCCACTGGCACGCAGGGCACGAGTGGGGGTGAGGCGAGCGATACGGCATCGCCGGATGGGCGGGATAATGCGGCATCTGGGAAGGGATATTTTGGAAAGGCAGCAAGTGCGTTCGTCGGCGTATTTAAGGGTATCGTCGAGAATTATATTCTCCAGGCTGCCGCGCTGAACGGAGATCCCGACGCCGTTGCCGAACTACAAGCGCGAGCCGAAGAAGACGACTTTGTGGCCGGATTTCGATTCGGCGTGGCCATCGTAGACGATGCGCGGGAAGGTGGTCCGAAAGCTGTTGGAACGGGAGCGGCACTGGCGCTTACTGCTGTCGTGGGTGGGCGTTTTGCGGCTACGGAAAGTGCCCCAACGGGTGCAACGAGATTTACACAGACGACCGCATCTCCTTTTCTTAGAAACGGCCCGTTTGCGGGCAGCTCAATCGGTGATGTTGCCGCTGGGTTGCGATCGGGCGTCATAAAGCCGAGTGACCTTCCTGTTGATGTGATCGTTCGAAATGGTGAAACCTTGGCGCTCAACTCACGGTCACTGCTCGCGCTGAGGCGTGCTGGGATTGACCAAAGTGAAATAGTGTTTCGAAACGTCACTGGCAATCCGACCTTTGAAAGGATTCTAACGGAACGTTTGGCGAGAAATGGTCTGGATGGCGGCACTGATGTGATTCGGGTCACCGGATTGGGCAGCAACGCGAGTAATTTGGAGTAGCCATGACAGTTGACACAATAGTTGTGCTGTGGGATCTACCGATAAACTCACAAGAGTTCCTTAGGGCGCCGCAGTTCATGCAGACAGAAGATAAGGCAATGTTTGTCTATGACCATGGTGTTGTCGGCGAGTTTTCGACCATTGTTTTCGATGGAGTTGAAGCGAGTTGTTTCACATTCTACGAGTGCTGTTCGCCAGAGCAGGTTGCGGCGTATGACAGAGTTATCATGGTCGAAGACTCGTCTTGGGCGACCGAACTTACCTCTCGGAAAGTCTCAACAAAGGCAACGTCAAAACATTATCGAATATTCATTGATGAGGTGGGTTGTTATGACGTGTTGTCAGCGGCGGTATCGAGGCCACTACCAGGAAACCTGATAAATCAGGAAATCGCGAAACCGGGATCGAACTGAGATTAACGGAGCGAGGTGGTTGAATTGAACGGAGTTGTCTTGCTTTGACTGCACTCGCGCATCAATCCCGATCACGGCGACACCGACGACGGCGCGCATGGGGCGCGTGGCGTGGTGGCGGCAGGTGTCCCGCCGCCCCGTACATCATCACCGCCAACCAAGCGCTGTGGACCTACTACCCGCTGGCCAGTGCGGCCGGGCGTGCGGCTGGCGACTTGCCGCTGTACACGGTGCCCGGCCCGGGCGCGGCGCGTTATATCGATGCGCAGCACATCTACTTCACCTCCTCAATGCCGGTGGTATCGACATTCATCCGCTCCGACGGCATCGGCGGGCTGCGCTCGTGGAGCTACGGTTACGCCGAGGCGATGTACAACCAGATGGGCCGTGGCATGCAGGGTTTCCGCGCCCTGATCGAGGAGGACGATGGCGCTGGCCTGCGCACCACGACCACCTTCCACCAGAAGTTTCCGCTGACCGGCCAGGTCGAGCGGGTGGTGGTCAACCCGATCGCGCGCGACGGCGAGGCCGGCACCATCCGCAGCGAGGATCAGGTGTGGCGCTGCAATCGCGCCAACCGCGCCGATGCCGCCGCATGCAGCGGCCCGGCGCCGGCCAACGGGGTGTGGTTCCCGTACCTCGATAGCCGCGAAACAAAAATATTCGATGCCAGCCAAGCACTGAGCGGCACCCCGGCATTGATCTCGCGCACCCTGCAAGTGAATGCCGACGACAGCACCTGCGAGGGCGCATTCGCGTCGGCCTCGGGTTTCGATGTTTACGGCAACCTCACCGCCAGCACCCAGCTTACCTTTGACGAGGGCGCTGGCAGCGCCGGCTTCGAGCATTTTGTGGCGCTGCATTGCCAGCGCAGCCGCAGCAGCTTTACGGTGAACACCGGGAGTTGGTGGCTGGATCAATTGACCCAAACCAGCACCACCACGCATCAGGTGTTCGGTACCGCACACCCGCTGCCGGCCGGCGCCAGCGCGCCGGACCAGACCCAAACCTCGACCTTCAATTGGAACGCCAACCGCACCCCGGCCAGCCAGACCCTGCAACCGGGGGTCACGGGGCAAACCCGCACCACCAGCTTCGCCTATCCGGCCACCAATTATGGCCTGCCCAGTTCGGTGACGGTGAGCGCGGCCGGCGATGCCAATGGCAGCCGCACCACCAGCACCAACTATTCGGCCGACGGCTACTTCCCGCAGACGGTGAGCAACCCGCTGGGCCAGAGCACCACGACCCTCACCCGCAGCCGCGATGGCCAGCCGAGCCAGAGCAGCGACATCCAGGATCGCCTGAGCCGCTTCACGTACGACGTGTTCGGGCGATCCGTGCGTGCCGAGTTTCTGGGCAGCGATGGCGTCACCCGCCTGCAGCCGGATCAGCGCATGGCGCTCACCGCCAGCGCCGGCGGCTATCAGATCACCACGGTGCAGGACGGCGCGCCGACCCAGGTCAGTGTGTTCGATGCCTTCGGGCGGGTAATCAAGGCCCGGAGCAAACTGCAAGACGGCACCTGGTCGAATGTCGATACCCAGTACGATGCGCTGGGCCGGCAAGTGGCGACCAGCGCGCCGTATCGCAGCAGCCCCGTTTTCACTCGCATCAGCGGTTTCGATGTGGTCGGACGGCCGCTGGGCAAGACATCACCGGCCGATGGCGACGACGGCAACGCCAGTCGGGTGACCACGTATGCCTACATCGGCCGCGAGACCCGCATTCACGTGTGCGGCAATCTGGGC
>JAUXUI010000053.1 GCA_030681035.1 Lysobacteraceae bacterium
CCTAAAGGACTCCGATCCGCTATGGCCTGAAGGCCATGCGGAATCGTATGCCCTAAAGGACTCCGATCCGCTATGGCCTGAAGGCCATGCGGAATCGTATGCCCTAAAGGACTCCGATCCGCTATGGCCTGAAGGCCATGCGGAATCGTATGCCACGTCGCTTCGCTCCTCCACTGACGGCTTGTTCAGAGCATCCCTGGCTGGGTCGAGGCTGGTTCCGGGAAAGCGAGTTCCGGAAGCGAGTTCCGAAGCGAGTTCCGGGACACCCATCGCGAAGCCAGCCGCCGGCACTCCGGTTTTTCCTGTCACAACAGGTATGCTCAGCCATTGATCGGCGGCGCGCAGGTTCGCTCCGCCGAATGCATCGGCAGGAAAAATCTCGGCATGGCGCAACGTTCCGCACGCATTCAATCACTGGCTTCGGTGAGCCAATTCCGCATCGGCGCGCTGCTGATCGTGCCCGAGCGCCTCACCATAGTCGCCGGTGAACGCGAGATTTCGCTCGAGCCGCGCCTGATGGAAGTGCTGATCGCACTCGCTGAACATGCCGGCGAAGTGGTTAGCGCCGATCAATTGTTGATTGAGGTCTGGCGCGGCTCCTTCTACAGCGACAACCCGGTACACCGCGCCATCGCTCACCTGCGCCGCCTGATCGGCGACAGTAGCCGGAACCCGACCTACATCGAAACGATCCGCAAGCGCGGCTATCGCCTGATCGCCAAGGTCCTGTTCCCGGAAGACTATCGGCGTACGCCAACTCTCGCTGGACCGTGGACGCACGGCAACCCCTACGTCGGGCTCACCGCATTCAACGATCAACATGCCGAGGTGTTCTTCGGGCGCAGCCGGATGACGGCGAAGCTGCTGACCGCGCTGCGTCGGCAAATCGACAGCCAGCGCCGCTTCGTCTTGCTGGTAGGCTCCAGCGGTTGCGGCAAAACATCGTTGCTGCGTGCCGGCGCCGAACCCCTGTTGAAGCGCGAAGGCGGTTTCGATGGTTTGCAGGCGTTGGCGGTGGCGTATTGCGATCTCGCCGCCTGTCACGGCGGCGACGTGCTGTTGCAACTGGCCGCAGCGCTGGCAAGTTGGGCCCTTGACGGCCGGCCGGTATTCGCGCCCGGCCCGGTCAGCGATCTCGCCGGCATGCTGCGCCAGCAGCCCGAACGCGTGGGCGCGGCGCTCGCCGAGGCCGTCCGTCGTCGCAGTGCGCTGATGGGGCCTTATGCGCACCTGCTGCTGATCCTCGATCACGGCGAAGCCCTGGTCGCTTCGCCCGCGATCGATCAGCGCGAGCGCGCCGCGTTCTGGCGCGTGCTGGCTCAGTTGTGCGATTGCGCGCACGTGGCGGTGGTGATGATTACGCGCAGCGACTTCTATCCACGCCTGATCGACGCCTTGCCGGGCCTGGCTGAGCTCAAGGCCAGTGATGGCCACGTCGACGTGCTGACCCCGCGCGCCGGCGACATCGCGCAGATCATCCGCGCGCCGGCGATGCTCGCCGGCCTGGTGTTCGAAGAAGACCCCGACACTGCGGCTCGCCTCGACGATACTCTGCGTGATGCGGCCCTGGAACACGTCGATGCGCTGCCGCTGTTGCAACACGCGCTGCACACCCTGTACGAGCGACGCACCGAGGCCGGCGAGCTGACCTTTCGCAGTTATCGCGAAATCGGTGGTCTGGTTGGAGCGCTCGCGCATCGCGCCGAGGAAGTATTTGCCAGCCTGCCTGCGCCGGCGCGCGCGAGCCTCAATCAGGTTCTCGCCCTGCTGGTGGTGGTGCAGCCCGACAGCGAAGCGATCAGCGCGCAAAGTGTGTACTGGTCAGCGCTTGCGGACGAGTCGGTGCGGCAACTGGCCGAGACCTTCGTCTGCGCGCGCCTGTTCGTGGGTGAGTTGCAGCACGGGCGGCCGGTGTTCGGGGTGGCGCACGAAGCGCTGCTGCGGCAATGGCCGCGCGCCCGCGAGTGGATCGTCGACAACCGCCGCCTGCTGCAAGCGCGCGCCCGCCTGCGCCGCGCCACCGCGCGCTGGGTCGAGGAGGGGCGCAGTGCCGACTTTCTGCTCAATCCCGGGCAGCCACTGAGCGAAGCGCGCGAGGCGGCGAACCATCCGGGCACCACGGTATCCGACGACGAGCGCGCGTTTCTCGCCGCCTGCGAGCGGCAGCTCCGCTTTGCACGTCGGCTGCGCGTTGCAGCCCTCACCGCGCTGTTCGCGTTCAGCGCCGTTGCAGTGCTTTTCGCGTTCAGCGCGCAGCACGCACGGCGCGAGGCCGAGCAGCATCGCGAGGAAGCCCTGCGCCTGGCCGATTTCATGCTGGTCGACCTCGCCGACCGCCTGCGCCCGCTCGGCAACCTGAAGCTGCTCTCCGGCATCGGCAATCAGGCCTTGTCTTATCTCGAACATCGCCCGACTGAAGCGATGCGCACCGAGGATCTGATCAACCACTCGCGCGCCCTGCGCACCATCGGCGAGGTGCTGATGGCACAGGAACAGCGCAAAGAAGCGCTGCCGACGTTCGAGCGTGCGGTAGCGGCCGCGCGCGGCGCGGTGGCGCGGGCTCCGGACTCCACCGCCGCCCTGGCCGAGTCCGGCATCGCCGAATACTGGCTGGGCTATTACCACTTTGAACAACATCGCCTGGACGAGACACGCCGGCACTGGCATGCCTATCTGACCAGCAGCGAGCGCCTGGTTCAGATCGAGCCGAGCAACCCGAAGTGGATGGTGGAACTGTCCTATGCCCTGAGCAACCTGGGGGCACTGGCCCTGCGCCAAGGGCGCAGCGACGCCGCGCTGCCGCTGTTCATACGTTCGGCCGAGCTCAAACGCGCTGCACTGGCACACGGGCCAGACGATTCCAGCCTGCGCTACGATCTGACTAACACCCTCAGCTGGGTCGCCAGTGCCGATGCGACCGACGGGCGCCTTCGCGAAGCCGCAGAAGGCTATACCGAAGTGGTGCGCATGCTGCGCGAGCTGATCGCTGAGAACCCCGAGGCGCTCGAATGGGAAGATCGTTTGGCACTCGTCCTGCACAGAGGTGCCAGCGTTGATCTGAAATTGGGCCTGCTGCCGCAGGCTCGCGCAATGATCGACGAGGGCATTGAGCGTTTGGTGGCTCTGATCGCACTTGAACCCGACAATTTGTTATGGCGGCGCGATCTGGCCTACGCACACCTGGGGGCAGCACGAATCGCCGGGGCCAGCGCGGCACCGGCGTGGCGCGTCACCAACCACCTGCTCGCGGCGCAAATGCTGTCGGCCGAGTTGCTGGCCAGCTCCGAACCGATGCCGCAATGGCGGCGTGTGGATGCAGAGATTCGCATGCATATCGCCACCCGCCCGGATCGCAGCACGACCGATCACGCGACCCTCGACCGGGTGGTCGTCGATCTGCTGGCCATCGCCGAGCAAGCGCCGCAGGATGTCTTGTCCACGATTGCGCTGGCCCAAGTCCTGATTTCGCGTGGCCGCTCGTTCGATCGGCGCGGCGCGAGCGCAGCGGCGCGTGCCGACTGGGAACGCGCCAGCGCCCTGCTTGCCGCGCGCGACGCCGCCACCTCGACGGATACCGACCTGCTGGTGCCTTGGTTGAGTGCGCAATGGCTGCTCGGGCATGGCGCTGCGGTCGCCGAGCGCATCGTCTGGCTCGAAAGCATCGGTTATCGCCATCCCGAGTTTCTCGCCCTGCTCGCCGCGCAGCCGGCCACGCACGCCCCCGATCCGCGCGTGGCCGACAGCGATACGCAGCCGCAACGTCGCGACTAAGCGCCTGATCGCGCGCTTGCACGTTGGGGAAACTCTGAACAAGCCTCGTTCTTCGTCATTGCAAGCGCAGCGAAGCAATCCATGAGCGAATCGGCCCACGACAGTGGCGGGGGTGGCATTCGCGAGTGCGCGGCATGGATCGCCACGCGACCCGGTTGCGACGAACCAGGGCGCGATGAATCGCGCCCCTACGGTAGGTATTGGTCGATGACCTTGGATGCGTTCGTGACCATGCGCAACCCCACCCTGCGGTCGCCAAGCGCATCGTCTGGCTTGAAAGCATCGGTTATCGCCATCCCGAGTTTCTCGCCCTGCTCGCCGCGCCGCCGGCCACGCACGACCCCGATCCGCGCGTGGCCGACAGCGATACGCAGCCGCAACGTCGCGACTAAGCGCCTGATCGCGCGCTTGCACGTTGGGGAAACTCTGAACAAGCCTCGTTCTTCGTCATTGCGAGCGCAGCGAAGCAATCCATGAGCGCATCGGCCCACGACAGTGGCAGGGGTGGCATTCGCGAGTGCGCGGCATGGATCGCCACGCGCCTTCGGCGCTCGCGATGACGAACCCCGTAGGGGCGCAATTCATTGCGCCCCACGACCCGGTTGCGACGAACCCGGGCGCGATGAACCAGGGCGCGACGAACCAGGGCGCGACGAACCAGGGCGCGACGAACCAGGGCGCGACGAACCAGGGCGCGATGAATCGCGCCCCTACGGTAGGGACCTTGGATGCGTTCGTGACCATGTGCAACCATTTTGGAACCCACCCTGTGCGCGTCTGGGGACGGCGCGACGGCGGCGCGTGTCAGCCTGATACGTCAAGCACTTGCAAACCGTCAGGTTTTCGTAAGGTTCTGCGACCTCACTGCGACCATTCTGTGTGCATCGTGATACCGCCGTGTCGCGATTCACCAGCCCGTTCACCATCGATTAGCCAAGGAGCCGCCGACCATGCCAGTTCCCAGCGATGCAGCACAGTCAACACCAATACCGCCTGCCAAACGGCCCAGCCAGTGCGGCAGCATCCAGCTTGATGCCGCACGCCTGCGGCAACTGCGCCGCACCCAGATGCTGAGCCAGCGCGATCTCGCCGATGAGTTCGGCCGTCGCGACATCCAGGTCTCGATCGCCACCATCAAGCGCGCCGAAGCCGGGCAAGCGGTGCGCTATCGCATTGCACGCGAGATCGCACGTTATTTCGATCTGCCGGCCAGCGAACTGGCGCACGCCAACGCCCTCGTCGGCGCGCACTGAACCCGCAGCATAGCGACCGCAACCCTCGCGGCCACACCCAAGTAAATCCTCGCCTGCCCCATACCGCGTGGAGGGGGCCAGGCCCACGCAGACAACCACGCACCACCACACAGGGACTCACCACCATGCACACACAACGCAGCATCTTTCCGGCACTGACCTTGCTCGCCGCAGCACTGGCAGCTACCCCGGCACACGCGGCAACGGCCAGCGCTTGCGACGGTTACGCAGTCAACGGCACCGCCGAGATCAGCGTCGATATCCGCGCCCAGCCGATAGTGCTGCCAAGCAGCGGCCGTTACGTGCTCGACTACAGCGCCAGCCTCGGCCCGGCCAACAGCCAGAACACGGTCTGTTTCAGCGGCGACAGCACCTTGGTCTACACCTTGGGCGACAGTGGCCGCTACGCGTTTCGCGACATCGTGTTCGAGCTGCCATTCGGCTACGAGCCCGCCGCCAGCCCGTTCAAGCTCTGGACCGTGCATCCACAAAACATTGTCGTGCATGTCGTGGACACCCCGGAAGCGAGCGGGCAGGTGTTCAAATACACGATCAAGGTTGAAGACCGACGCACTGGTGCCATTATTTTCATCGACCCGGAGTTGAAGGATCGGGATTAATTTTTATCGCTGCCAGATATCGCCGCCCTGCACGTGTACACAGCCGCCTCCGTCGGCACAGGCCCCGGGTAGAAGCCGGGGTTTGTGGCAGTGCGGCGCCCTCGGGCAGCCCCGGCCATGCCGCGCCTGACACGCTCGGGGCTGAATTGCTTGTTGCCCGCAGCAATGCAGGGATGCCTCGCTTATCGTTCCATATCAGTCACTTGTGAACCGTAAGGTTGCCGAAAGGTGGCCGCAGCGGGATTCGATGATCATAGCCTCGCCGCACAGACGGCAAAAACAGGAGCCCCACATCAAGGGGCTCCACGCAAGCAGGAGTCGCACCACCGAACGCATGCTTCACTAAAATCCAGCCAGATCGAGGCATCCCATTCAGGTTGGGGAACCTGATGGATCGTCGCCGGTTTCGCGGTAGAGCAGCGGTAGGCGCAATGCGGGGGCCCGCGCCTGATGCACCGATGCTCACCACACGCGAACTTGCGAGTCTGGCGCGTCCCGGTCGCCCACTCGGCCGGGGCATGCCGATGAGTTCCGATATCGCGATGTCGATGCCTTGGTTAGCAGCCGTCACAATTCGCCGTGCCTGGAGGTGCGGTGCTTGGGCGGCGCACGCGGAGTACACGCGCTCGCGTTGCTGGATCGACATGAATGCATGCACCCGGACCCACTCACCTCCACGCGGTGATGGACCAAGCTCCGGGCAGGTAAGTGCCACTGCGGGCGGGCGTCGCGCACAAAAGTGCGGCGCCGCTTCTTCAACCCTCCCCCGCATGCGGGGGAGGGGTTGTTTTGTGGGCGACACCGCACCATCGTCGCTTTTTGTGGGAGCCCACCCTGTGGGCGACTTGGTAGAGCGGGTTCTGTTCGCGCCCCAGACTTGATCTGGAGGCGCGCTCTGCAGGGGCAACTACTGCCAACGCATCAGCGCACAAACCCGCGAATCGCCGCAGCAATATTCACCGGCTCGCTCACCGTACACATGCGCGTTACGTCCTCGCCCAAATCCGCCTCGGCCTCCAGCGCCCAGGTGAGGTGATACGGCACGTGTACGCCGTAGCCACCCAGCGTCAGCACCGGGGCGATGTCCGAGCGCAGCGAGTTGCCCACCATCACGAACGCGCTGGCGGCGACACCGCATTCATTAAGCACCCGCGCGTACGTTGGCGGGTCTTTTTCCGACACGATCTCGATGCGGTGGAACAGCTCGCTCAGCCCTGACGCGCGCACCTTGGCTTCTTGATGAAACAGGTCGCCCTTGGTGATCAGCACCAGTGGGTGATGTTCGGCAACGGCTTCCACCGCTGCGCGTATGCCCGGCACCAATTCAACCGGGTGCTGCAAGATTTCCTTGCCCAGCACTACCAACCGATGGATATCACTGGCACTGATGCGGGCATCGGTGATCGCCACGGCGGTTTCGATCATCGACAGCACCATGCCTTTGACGCCGTAGCCGAACAGCCTGATGTTGCGGCGTTCAGTGGCCAGGGTGCGGTCATGCAATTGCGCGTCTGCCAGATCGACGTAATGCCCGACGATGGCCTCGAAGCGGGCCTGGGCATCATCGAAGTAATCCTGACTGCGCCACAGCGTGTCGTCGGCGTCAAAACCTACCAGTTCAAACATGGGGGTACCTGCTCCGTATGTTTTCAGCTTGCTGTCATGAATGCTGAATAAACCAGTAAAGCGTTACCAGGCAATCGTTTACGAACTTTACATGTTCGTTGTGTTCTCATGTTCACCAGCAGGCGCAATGCCGGCTGGTTGGGCCACCTCACTCCCCCTGGGTTGGCCCTCGGGGCCACTGACTCTCCCCCAGTCGGGCCCCACCCCTACCCCGTGTGCTCCCCCAGGCGCACGGGGTTTTTTTACGCCCTCAACGTGGCTTGCGCGTCACCCGCCACGCCAGCACGACACCCACGGCAAGTAGGCTCGCCGACAGCAAAAACGGCGCTCCCGGCAGATGCCACGATGCGCGCTCGCCGATGAAACTGGCGAAGACATGCGTGAACAAATACGGCCCGAAGATACCTGCAACGCTGGCCAGGCTGGCCACCGCACCTTGCAGCCTGCCTTGTTCGTGCATATCCACCTGCCGTGTCATCAGCGCCTGCAGCGAAGGCCCGGTAAAACCCCACAGCGCCATAAGCGGAATCGCAATCAGAAACCAGGTGCCGTTGGGGGCCAGGCCTTGCAACACAAAGCCCATGACACCAAAACTCAGGCCCGCCAGCAATGCCTTGCGCTCGCCCAACCACGGCACCACCCGCCGCACCAGCCCGGCCTGCACCACCGCATTGCTGGCGCCGACCAGAGCGAGGGTATAACCCACCTGTTGCGGACCCCACTGGTATCGATAATCGGCATATAGCACAAACACGCTGTTGAGCACGTAATGGGCCAACTGCGAGAAAAACAGCACCGTGGCCAGGCCCAGCACCTGCGGGTAGCGGCGCAGCAACATCAGCGCGCCAACCGGGTTGGCACGCCGCCAGTTGAACGGCGCGCGCCGCTCCGGCGGCAAGGATTCAGGCAGGATGAACCAGCCATAGCAGAAGTTGGCCAGGCTCAAACCAGCGGCCACCCAGAATGGCAGGCGCAGGTCGATGCCGCTCAGGTAGCCGCCCATGGCTGGGCCGATGATGAAGCCCAGGCCAAACGCGGCACCGATCATGCCGTAGCTTCCGGCGCGCTTTTCCGGCGGCACCACATCGGCGATATAGGCATTGGCGGTGCTGAAACTGGCCGAGCTGATACCCGCCAATATCCGGCCAATGAACAGCAACGGCAGAGTGTTGACCAAGGCCATCAAAATAAAATCCAGGCCCAGCCCCAGATTGGACAGCAATATCACCGGGCGGCGGCCGAAACGATCCGACAACGCGCCCTGAAACGGCGAAAACAGGAATTGCATCAACGCAAACACGGTGCCGAACAAGCCCACCCACAACGCGGCGGTACCGATATCGCCACCGGTGAATTGCTCGACCAGATGCGGCAGCACCGGGATCACCACGCCCATCGCCAAAACATCGAGCGCCACGGTGATGAAGATGAACAGCAGCGCGGCACGGCGTACGGGCGGCGGCGTTGGAATGGTGGTATCGATCAGTACAAGCCCGGTGATGTGGGTAGGGGCGCGATTCATTGCGCCCCATGGTGTCGTGGGTAGGGGCACAATTCATTGCGCCCCAATGGTAATGTGGGTAGGGGCACATTTCGTTGCGCCCCATAGCCCGGATGGTTGTGTCTGGCCGATGATGTGGCAACAGTATACGGAGTTCAGCCATGCCTCTAATCGATGTCAACGGCACCCAACTCAATTACCGGATCGATGGTGACGGCCCGGAAACCGTGGTGATGGCACATGGCCTGCTGATGGACTTGTCGATGTACGACGCCCAGATCGCGGCACTGGCTGGGCGTTTCCGGGTGGTCCGCTACGACCATCGCGGCCAGGGCGACTCGCAGGCCACGCGCGAGGGGCTGGACATGGACACTTTGTGCGAAGATGCGGCGGCCCTGATTGCCGCGCTGGATGCAAGCCCATGCCATTACGTTGGCATGTCGATGGGTGGCTTCGTCGGCCTGCGCCTGGCCGCCCGCCACCCCGACAAACTGCGTTCGCTGACCTTGCTCGACTCCAGCGCGTGGACCGAGCCGAGCCGCGTGCGCCTGCGCTTTCACGCAATGCGCCTGGGGGCGTGGGTGTTTGGCCTGAAGCCGTTCATCCCGGCCATGCTCAAGCTGATGTTTGGCGCCAGCAGTCTGCGCGACCCTGCCTTGGCCGGCATGATCGACCACTGGCGGGCGCGGCTGGCCACCCGGCCCAAACGGGTATTGCATGCTGTCAAAGCGGTGGTACAACGCAGCGATGTCAGCGCCGAGCTGGTCAATATCCGTTGCCCGACACTGATTGTGGTCGGCGATCAGGACATCCTGACCAGCCCGAAACATGCCGAGTTCATGGCTAAAACCATTGCAAATGCCACTCTGGTGCAGATTCCGGCGGTTGGCCATAGTGCCAACATGGAGGCTCCAGAAGCGGTAAATGCCGCCTTATTGGCGCATTTCGGTGCCCAATGAGCGCTTTTTGCCCCCTTCTGGCAGGCAATTGGTCAATAATTGCGCAATCGGCTGTGGCCGCCCTAAAAAATAACCTTGGCCGAAATCGCAGCCCAGCCCATTGAGGCAAGCCAGGGTTTCGGCGCTGTCCACACCCTCCGCCACGACGCGCAGATCAAGCTTGTGTGCAAGCCCAATCATGGCGTCCACCAGATGCATCGAACGTTGGCTCGCGCGCAAGCCGGTAACAAAGGAATGGTCGATTTTGAGCTCAGTCAATGGCAGATGTCGTAAATAGGTAAACGATGCGTTGCCGGTTCCAAAATCGTCGATCGCAATACGCAGGCCATGGTCACGCAACCGCTTGAGCAGCGGCACGCTGGCTTCCGGGTCTTGCATTGCCGTGGTTTCAGTGATTTCCAAAATCAGATGCTGTGGATCGACCTCCCACAACCGCAGCGCTTCCAGTATCTGCTCCACCATGCCGCGCTCGGCGAGCGCTCTGGGCGAGAGGTTCACCGCCATTGCAATGGCACGCCCGTAGTGCTGCGTCACCAACGCTGCATGCTGGGCGCTGGTATTCAGGCTCCAGCGCGTCAACGGGGTAATCAAGCCGGTCTGCTCGGCGGCCGCGATAAACCGTGTCGGAGAGGCAATCTCGCCATCGGGCCCAGGCCAGCGCGCCAACGACTCAACCGCGACAAGGCGGCCGCTGGCGATTTCGAAAATGGGTTGCAGATACGCTTGCAAACGATTATTGCGGATCGCCTCGTATAGCGCCACGTGCGGTACTGGATCGCCATCGCGATCCTGACGGAACACCGCGACACCTTGAACCGATGCCAGGCTGGCCTCGCCCGCCTGTACGACACGGCGCAATAGCTGGTCGGCATTGGTGCCGTGCTCTGGCGCCACAACAATACCGATGGCAACCTCGACGCGCACCGGCTGCTGCTCAAGGATGAACCCCTCGGCAAACACCTGCTGCAAGCGTGCTGCGGCCAACTCGCTATGCTGTGGTGTCGGCAGGTGCGGCAGCACGATCAAAAAATCGGCATCGCCCACCTGATCGACGCGGTCACTCGGCCGCAGTGCGGCGCCGATCATGTCCTGCACCTGCTGCAGCAGCACCTCGCCAGCGGCGTGACCAAACTGGATGTTGTAACTATGCATGCGGCGCACGCGCAACAGCAGCACCCCGACGAACGCCACTTCCGACGCGGTCGCGGCGAGACCGTACTTGACAAGGGCTTGCGCGACACGCCAATTCAGCATCGCGGCGCACCCCGGATGCTGGCGGTATCAGACATCACTGAGAAACAGCTCGGCCGGATCGAGGCCGTAGCTGCCCGGTTCAGGCGCGGCAACCACATGGATGGGCTGTTCCGGGTGCTGGTCGTTATGCGCCAGCAGGTCCAATTCGGGGAAACGGCTGTATCGACGCTTTTCTGCATCCAGCAGCAGCATCACGCGCGGGCGCAGGCGCCGAGCCTGATTTTGCTCGATGACAATGCCCACTTCGCCATTGGACAATTCAACCAGCGAACCGGTGGGATAGGTGCCGAGACATTGCAAAAATTGCTCGACGATTTCACCCTGATACAAGCTACCAATACCGTGATACAGCTCCTGCAATGCCTCGTGCCGCGAGATCGCCTTGCTGTAGGGGCGCGGGCTGGTCATCGCATCGTACGAATCGACTACCGCAGCAATTCGCGCAAACAAGGGCGTCTCGCTCTGGCTCAAGCCGGCTGGATAACCCGAGCCATCAACCCGCTCGTGATGGCCCAACACCATGTCACGGACACTTCGTTCGCTAATGCCGGCCTCATCGAGCACATGCGCGCTGTATTCGACGTGGCGGCGCACCTGATCACGCTCCTTGAAGCTCAGCCGCCGCGGTGCGTGGAGCAACTCATCGGGCACGATCACCTTACCGACATCCATCAGCATGCCGCCGGTCGCCAGATGGATGAGAGTATCCTCGGGAAAACCCAGGTGGCGCCCCAACGCCGCGCATAACGCGCTGCAATTGACACAATGGCTGTAAAGGTAAGCATCACGTCGCACCATGCCCGATACCCACAAGAAGGCATCGGCATTGCGCAATATGCTCTGCACGATCGGTTCCACCGCATCCTGCACACTTTGCGCCGACAGCTTCTGCCCGTTACGCACATCCGCGATCATTTGCTGCGCAAACTCCGCTGCACGCTCATTGACCTTGCGCGCGCTGGGCGACTCTTCGGCAAAATTGTGTGAATTGGTATAGATGCGACTGCGCGCTGGCAAAGCACCGTTGGAGCCGCCCTTGCGCACCTCGGCAGGAATCTGTTCGCGCTGAGTATCGACGAAAACGTGCTGGCAATACTGGCGCAACTGCGCAATTTGCTCGTTCTTGGTGATGTAAAAGCCTTGCAACGGGAACGGTGTTCCCACCCAATCGCGATCCAGCCGATTGACGTACATGCCCGGCCGCAAGTCATCGATGAGTATCTGGACTTCGATTACATCCATTGGCGGCGGGTGCGTTAATCGCGCTCCAGTACTGTGGAGCGGCTACGATAAACCATTATGGGGGGTTGATGTGGTGGGCCCACCAGGACTTGAACCTGGAACCAACGGATTATGAGTCCGCTGCTCTAACCAATTGAGCTATAGGCCCCGCGCCAATTCGCAGATTCTACGCAAGTAACCATCCATGGTGTGACCGCCTGCCCGGCCATCCGTGGCCGGGCGCTCGCCGGCGTGAGATGCGATTCAACGCATCTCACGAAAACTCCAGCTCGCCCCACCAGGACTTGAACCTGGAACCAACGGATTATGAGTCCGCTGCTCTAACCAATTGAGCTATAGGCCCCGCGCCAACCCGCAGATTCTACGCAAGTAACCGTCCATGGTGTGGCCGCCTGCCCGGCCCTCCGTGGCCGGGCGCTCGCCGGCGTGAGATCGCTTGATCGAATGCGTCGCTCGGCAGGCAGGTCGCCCACAGGGTGGGCTCCTACACAAAACAGCGCTCCGCTGTAGGAGCCCACCCTGTGGGCGACCTGTCAGAGTGATCGTTGACGCAGGCACTGTCGGCATCCATGCCTCCCGCGCCACTTGTGCACCCATGCACATCGCAGGGGACACAGGAACGGCGACCGCATCTATTCCAGATCGAGGAATGATCGCAACTGCTCGGAACGGGTCGGATGACGCAGTTTACGCAGTGCCTTGGCCTCGATCTGGCGAATCCGCTCGCGGGTGACATCAAACTGTTTGCCGACCTCTTCCAGCGTGTGGTCGGTATTCATGTCGATGCCAAAGCGCATGCGCAATACTTTCGCCTCGCGCGGGGTCAACCCGGCCAGCACTTCACGCACGGTTTCCATCAAACCCGTGGTGGTAGCGTTCTCGATCGGCGAATCCACATTGAGGTCTTCGATGAAGTCGCCCAGATGCGAATCCTCGTCGTCGCCAATCGGGGTTTCCATCGAAATCGGTTCTTTTGCGATTTTCAATACCCGGCGGATTTTATCCTCGGGCATTTCCATCGCCTTGGCCAGCTCTTCGGGCAGTGCTTCACGGCCGTACTGCTGAAGCATCTGCCGCGAAATGCGGTTGAGCTTGTTGATCGTCTCGATCATGTGTACCGGAATACGGATAGTGCGTGCCTGATCGGCAATCGAACGGGTAATCGCCTGGCGAATCCACCACGTGGCGTAGGTCGAAAACTTGTAGCCGCGTCGGTATTCGAACTTGTCCACCGCCTTCATCAAGCCGATGTTGCCTTCCTGGATCAGGTCGAGGAATTGCAGGCCGCGGTTGGTGTACTTTTTGGCAATCGAAATGACCAGGCGCAGGTTGGCCTCAACCATTTCCTTCTTGGCCTTGCGTGCCTTGGCCTCGCCATAAGCCATGGCGCGGTTGATTTCCTTGATGTCGGCCAGCGACAGGTGAAGCGAACGCTCGATGCCAATCAGCTTTTCCTGCTCGCCGATGATCTCGTCACGATGATCACGGAAGCCCGACGACCACTTCTGCTTGCGCCGGATCACATCATCTGCCCAACCCAGATTGGTCTCGTTACTCGGCCATGCGCGCAAAAAGTCCTTGCGCGGCATCTTGGCGTAACGCGTACAGATATCCAGCGTGCGGCGCTCGTGTTCCTTGACCGTATTCACCACTTCGCGCAACTTGCGCACCAGATTATCGACCAGCGCAGCGGGCAACTTCAATGCAAGAAACTCGGCAGCCATTTCTTCGCGCAGCTTGCTGGTGCGCTTGTCGTCAGAACCGTTTTTGGCGTATGCCTTTTGCGCTTTGGAATGAAGCGACTTCAGCACCTCCATGCGCCTCGCCACTTCTGCCGGGTCCGGGCCGGTATCGGCCGGGGTGGCGTCTTCGTCTTCGCTCGTTTCAGTCTCGTCTTCGTCGCTTCCCTCGACCTCGGTCAACGCCAACTCAGCTGCGGCAGCGGCAGCGGCAAGCGCATCTTCTTCGGCGTTGGGGTCGATAAAGCCGAGCACCACTTCGTTGAGTCGCTTCTTCCCTTCCAGATGTTGCTCGTATTCTTCCAGCAGCAATTCGATGGAAAGCGGAAACGCGGCCAGAGAGCTGCGCACCTGGTTCAGACCTTCTTCGATGCGCTTGGCGATGGCGATTTCGCCTTCTCGCGTCAGCAGCTCAACGGTGCCCATCTCACGCATGTACATGCGCACCGGATCGGTGGTACGGCCCCCTTCGGCGTCCAGCGACGACAATGCCGCAGCCGCTTCTTCGGCAGCCGTGTCATCATCGTTGCCACGCGACGCATCGGAGAGCAACAGCGTTTCGGCATCCGGCGCAACTTCATGCACCTCGATGCCCATGCCATTGATCACACCGATGATGTCTTCGATCTGCTCAGGATCGACCACGTCGTCGGGCAGATGATCATTGACCTCGGCGTAGGTGAGGTAGCCCTGCTCAAGCCCCTTTTTGATCAGGAGTTTGATGTCGGATTGCTGTTCGGGCGTGCTGTTCGCCATAGCGTAATACCGGTTCGCCAAGGATAAAGAACCTTCCAGTATACCGGCTTGCGATGGATCTGGCCAAAATACTGAAAGAAAAAGACTTATTTTTCGTCTGCGGCAACGTGAAGCCAAAAGGTAACCGGGCCATCGTTGACCAGACTGACCTCCATATGGGCGCCAAAGCGGCCACTTTCCACCACGCCGTGCCGTTGCCGCGCCAACTCCAGCAATCGATTGAACCAGCGTTCACCTTCGCCGGGGCTGGCAGCGCGGGTAAAGCTGGGGCGCATGCCTTTTGCGGTGTCTGCCGCCAGGGTGAATTGGCTGACCAGCAGCAAGCCACCCGCAGTGTCGTTCAGTGAGCGGTTCATCCGCCCCGCAGCATCGGCGAACACGCGGTAACCCAGCAACCGCTCGATCATTCGCTGCGTTTGCGCCTCGCCGTCGCCCGGCTGCACCGCAACCAGCGCCAGCAGGCCGGCGTCGATTGCGCCGATGGTTTCTCCGGCAACGGCCACACTGGCACGGCTGACGCGTTGGATCAGCGCGATCATGGCTGGCTCGCCCGCATGCTCATTCCACCCGGCAGAACACCGATTTCAGGTAGCGGCTCTCGGCCACGTGCGCCATGAACGGGTGATCGCCGCCGGCACCGGAAACCTTGAACACCTGCGCCGTACGGCCCGCGTAAAACGCGGCACGGCGCAGCATGTCGAGAAACTGATCCTCACTGACCAGCCCCGTACACGAGCAGGTCAACAGCACGCCGCCGGGCTTGAGTACGCCCATCGCCAGCTTGTTCATGTCGAGGTATTTCTTCAGTGCCGGAATCACCTGTTCGCGGTCACGGGTCATCTTGGCCGGATCAAGGATCACCACATCAAACTGCTCGCCTCTGGCTGCCGCATCGCGTAGCCAGGGGAACAGGTCTGCCTGCACATAACGCACCTTTGCATGGTTGAGATGAGCATTGCGCCGCGCGATCTCCAGGATTTGCTCATCGATGTCGATGGCAACCACCTCGTCTGCTTCTCCGCGCGCCTTGGCATAAATCGCGAAACCGCCCGAATTGCAGCACAGGTCGAGCACCCGCGCACCGCGAGTGAAGCGGGCGAGAAACTCGCGGTTGTCACGCTGGTCGGCAAAGAAGCCGGTCTTGTGGCCGCTGCCCGGGCTGGCCAAAAACTTGAGCCCGTATTCGGTGATGATGCTGGGTTCGGGTATTGGCGGCAGGCGCAGGTCGAAGCTCTCCTGCTTTTGCACATGATCCTCGGCAAAGCTGTAAAAGCGGCACTGCGGAAACTCTGCGCTCAATGCGGCGTAGATCCATTCCCGATAGCGGTACATGCCCGCTGAGAAAAACTCGACCACCAGCAGATCGCCATAGCGATCCACCACCAGCCCGGACAAACCATCGCCTTCAGAGTGAACCACACGCCAGGCGTCACTGACCTCGTCCAGACGCAGCGTTTCGCGGCGCAGGCGAACTGCCTTGGCGATACGTGTACGAAAAAACTCGGCATCCACGGCTTCATCCGGGTTTTCGGTCAGTACCCGCAAGGCAATACGCGAATGACCGTTGTAGAAACCGCGAGCAACCCAGACCCCGGTGTTGTCCTCGATGTCCACCAACGCACCGGGCTTTGGCCGCGGCTCGGGCTTTTCGAGCATCTTCTGGAAGATCCAGGGGTGGGTTGAGCGGCGTTCGATCTTGAGCCGGATCACCGGCAAAGCGGGCGTATTCATCGCGGCATGATAGCCGCACCGGCGTACCTGAGGCGCAAAAAACACCGCGCAACACGCTATCTTGCCAGCGCCACCCGATTTCGCCCCGCATCTTTGGCGGCGTACAACGCGGCATCGGCACGCCGGATCAAGGCATCCAGATTGACATCCTGCTGCTCCAGTGCGGCCGCGCCAATCGACAAGGTCATCGGAACAATCACCGCATCGTGGCGAATCGGCGACGCGCGCATCACCTCCAGCAGGCGCTCGGCAATCTCCAGCGCCGCCTGCTGATCGGCGCCCGGCAACAGCGCGAGAAACTCCTCGCCGCCCACACGGCCAATCACATCCTGATTGCGCAGGGCGTTGCACAACCGGCGCACCAGCTCCACCAGCACTGCATCGCCGGCATCGTGCCCATGGTCATCGTTGACACGTTTGAAATGGTCGGCATCGATCATCAGCACCGACATCGATCGCCCATTGCGCCGCGCGGAAACCATCGCGTATTCGCTCTGCTCGAGAATGGCGCGACGCCCAAATATGCCGGTCAACGCGTCGGTTTCGGCAAGATGCCGGGTCGCACGCATCAAGCGCTCGTTGCACATCAATAAAAAACCGATACTCGCAACCACCGGCGTGGCCCAGATCAGCAGCATATGCACGCCGACGATATCGACATCGGCAAGCCACTGCCCGTTGGTCGCCGCCGGACGCCATTCCCACACCAGCCGCGCAACCAGAGAAACAATCGATGCCAGAAAACTCAGCGCGACCACCCGTTGCCCGACTTCACCGCCACGCCGCAAGGAATGAAAAATCGGCCTGACCAGGGTGGCTTGCAATACCAGCAAAAACACGATGACCAATGCCACGCGCAGGCTGTAGCTGGGAATGACGGTGGAGAAAAATATCGTGCCGGCGACCACCACCAGCAGCGGGATCAGATAAACCACCAGCGGCAACGGCCGTGCCATGAAACGGCGCAAGGCCATGGCAAATCCGGTGTAGCCCATAACCAGAGAGGAATTGCCGACGATGATTACCGGCAGGCTTGCCGCCAACGACCACACAAACGGCGCCGATGAGATCACCACAAACAGCAATGCTGTCGCCCAGATCGTCAAACTGGCGTGGATGTCCGGCTCATAGGATCGGCGAGCGGCAAACAGGATCAAAGCGACCAAGGTAGCCAAAGTGCTGCATGCAATCGCCATTGAGCTGACATCAAGCTGCATCGTGCGCCTCCGAAAAAACCAAGCCGCACATCATACGAACACCGCGCGGCGAGGTCTGTGCTTTTTGCCGCGCCCACCGCAATGGCTCAGTCTGGCACGGCATTGATTGCGCTCGCCGCAAACACCCGATTACGGCCAGCGCGCTTGGCTGCATACATCGCATCGTCGGCCCGCTTGATCAACAGATCAATGTTTGCCTCGCCCGGATCGCGTTCGGCAACGCCGATCGACACCGTAAAAGGTATTTCCTCACGTCCATAGACCAGCGTCTTGTTCGCAATCCGCTCGCGGATGCGGGACGCCACCCGCAGCGCCTCTTCTTCAGGCGTGGCTGGCAACACCACCAGAAACTCTTCGCCACCAATTCGCCCGACAAAGTCCTCGGTGCGCAGCGAGGCCTTGAGTCGGCTCATGATTTCAACCAACACGGCATCGCCCGCGCTATGGCCGTAGGTATCATTGACCTGCTTGAAGTGATCGGCATCGACCATCAACACCGACAATGGCCGGCGATAGCGCCGCGCCTCGGCCAGTGCGCGCTCGCTAAGATCGGTCAACGCTCGCCTGCTGTAGGCTCCAGTCAGTGCATCAAGCGTTGACAAGCGCACCGTATCGTCCATCAGCCGCTCGTTGCACATCAGCAGAAAACCGACCGTGATGAGTACCGGCGCAACGGACATGTAAGCCAATGCCGCCGTATTGACAAGACTGTTGTCCAGCAAGCCTGCAGTTGGTGCCGGGCCAAGCACCAACACCATCATCCGTACGAGAATGATGGTGATCGCGGCAATGATGCTCACCATTACCACCTGCTGACCCACCGGGCCACCGCGATGTAACGAGCCGACCAGGGGCCGCAACATCAGCGCGAGTATCCAGACCATCCCCACAGAAAAAACCACCATCCGCGCAAGGTAGTTCGGAAACAAAGCCGTAAGTACGTACATTGCCGCCGCTATCAGCACAACCGGCAGCCACAGCAACCCTGCTTGTGGCTTTGCGCCCGCAAAGCGGCGCAAGCCAAGTGCGAAAACGACATACGCGGCGGCCATCAGGGTGTTGGCCAGTACAATGGACATCAAATCAGGCGCCACATCACGCAGGCCAAACAGGACTTGCGCCAGCAACAGCGTAACCAAACCGCGCACCCACAGCGTCATGCTTTCGCGCAACAAGCGCGCGTAGCGGCCTTGGGCACAGACCAGTATCAATGCAAGGGCCGCCGCCATCAGCGAGCCCAGAAGCACGACAGTGCGAACATCCAGACTCATGCGCTCCCCTTGCGCGGCAAATGGCCCGACTACAGCAATGTAACAGTATGGTAGCCCAAGACAACGGCGAGAGCGGCTACGGCCGGCCATCGCGAACTTGCAAACCCCGACATCAGCCCCAGATGCTGATGATGGACATACCGCTCATCGACCAACCCCGGGATACGGTAGCGCAACAAAAAAGCGATGCGCGCCGGCTGCGCGGCGCGGCCCTGAGCGCAGCCGCGTTTTTGGCTTTGCTGTGGTGGGTGCATCTGTTTCAGCACCTGTTTGGTGATTTCCCTGCACTGGCATTGCATCCACGCGAGCTCGCTGGCCTGGTTGGAATCGTCACTGCGCCGCTGCTGCATGGCTCCTTTGCGCATCTGGTATCAAACAGCCTGCCGTTGCTGCTGTTGATCACGCTGAGCCTGTCGGTGGTGCCACGCGCAGCAAAACGGGCCTTCGCAGTAATCTGGCTGTTCAGCGGCATCTTCGTCTGGGCCGTGGGTCGCGATTCGGGCCACATCGGCGCCAGCGGCATCGACCATGGCTTGATGTTTTTTCTGTTTGTCATCGGCATCGTGCGCCGTGATCGGCCGGCAGTAGCTGCGGCTCTGATCGCGTTTTTCCTGTATGGCGGCATGGTGCTGACGATATTGCCAAACGATCCGCAGATCAGTTGGGAATATCACCTGGGCGGCGCACTTGCCGGCACTGCGTCGGCATTGTTGTGGCGACGACTTGATCCGGCGCCCTTGCGCAAACGCTATGACTGGGAGGACGAGGACGATACCGATGCTGGCATGGCCTCCGATACCACGCTGGAACCCGTCCGCCCAAATGACGTGCCGGTTTTATGGCAACGCCAGGAGACCACCACCGGCCAGGTTTTACCCTTCCCAGAACGTCAGCCACCACGCAACGAGTAATTCCCGATGTTGGCGCTTAGCCCCATGCAATGTTAGCGTTCAGGCTTCCCTGCGCTGCAAATGGTGTCGCCATGCGTCAGATTTTGATCTCCACCGCCTGCCTGCTGCTTGCTGCCTGCTCCAGCTCCAAGCCAGAGCAAGTCGATGCCAATGCCATATCGGCACAGCGCATTGCTGCGCACATGGCATTTTTTGCCGATGATCTGCTCGAAGGCCGGGATACGGCAACTCGTGGCCACGAAATTGCCGCGCGTTATATGGCCAGCCAGTTCCAAGCATTGGGCCTTGAACCGGCTGGTGAAGACGGCAGTTTTTTTCAGCCGGTGCCTTTGTTGCAAGGCGAGCGCCTGGCCGAAGGCGCGCGTTTCGAGCTGATCCGCAATGGGCGAATCGAGTCGCTGGCGTTTGAATCCGAGTTTCTTCCCGGCGTGAACTACGATCAACCCGATTTCGCGCTAACCGCACCGCTGGTCTTCGTCGGCCAGGGCGTGGCTGCCCCCGAGTTTGATCATGACGATTTTGCCGGCATCGATGTCAAGGGCAAGATCGCGGTACTGCTCAATGGTGCGCCCGCCAGTTTTGCCAACGATCCGCGTGCCTTCTACTCATCAGGGCGCGAGAAGATGGCGGCGCTGGTCGAGCGTGGCGCCGTCGGGGCGGTTTTTGTTTCCGACCCGACCCGCGAGAAAAAATCACCCTGGGCGCGCGGCGCGGCCAACTGGGCGCGGCCCGGCATGCGTTTGCGCGCGCCGAACGGCGCAGCACTGGACACCTTTCCACAACTGATTGCAACCGCATCGATCAGCGCTGAAGCCGCAAGCAAACTGTTTACCGGGGCCGACATGCAGGCCGATGCGGTGTTTGCCGCGCTGGATGCCGGCACCCTGCGCAGCTTCGATTTACCTGGCACGGTACTGCTTGCCGGGCGCGCCCGCATCAGCAGCAAAGTGAGCCGAAACGTGGTTGCCCGCCTGCCCGGCAGCGACAAAAAGCTGGCCGCGCAGCATGTGGTTTTCAGCGCGCATCTTGATCATGTCGGCATCGGTGCGCCGATCAATGGCGACACCATCTACAACGGCGCACTGGACAATGCCATGGGCAGCGCGGTGATGCTGGACGCGGCGACGCGACTGGCCACGGCAGATAATCGGCCGAAGCGCTCGATTATTTTCGTCGCCGTCACCGCCGAAGAAAAAGGCCTGCTTGGCTCGGAATACTTTGCCAGCCACCCCAGCGTCGCCGGCCCACTGGTGGCCAACATCAACATGGATATGCCGGTACTGCTCACTGATCTTGGCGACGTGACTCCAATCGGGATTGAGCACAGCACCCTGAAGGATGCTGTGGAGTCGGCTGCAAGCAAGCTCGGCATCACGCTGTCGCCGGACCCGATGCCCGAGCAGGTGGTGTTTATCCGCAGCGATCAGTTTTCATTCATCCGCCGCGGAGTGCCAGCAATCTATCTCAAGGGTGGCACGGCGCCGACGCACTCCGATGTTGACGGCAAGGCGCTACTCGACGGATTTTTGGGCAGCCACTACCACCAGCCATCGGATGATCTGTCGCTGCCGATCAATTACGCTTCTGCAGCGCGCCTGGCGGCGCTCAATGCGGCCATCGGCCGTCACGTCGCAGACGCGGCCAACCCCCCGCGCTGGAACAAAAACGACTTTTTCGGCGAGCGTTTCGCCGAGCACTGAGCCTGCAACGCCATGGGTTAAGGCACTGCGTTCGCAAGATGCTGCGGCTCGTGCGAAAATTGGGGAACCCACAGCGCCTTGCGTGGTCAATTGTAGCTCGACTACCGTTGTGTCGAGGTTTTTCAGTCTTGGTTTCCCCTGAACCTATCACCCCCAAGGTATCGCCATGAAATTGCGTATCGCTGCGCTTGTACTTGCTTTTTCCAGCCTGCCGGCACTGGCGGCAGATCGCGCGCAGGAAGAAAAACTGGTGCGTGCCGCGCTGACATCGCTGGTTCCCGGTGAAATGAAGATCGAGTCGATCCGGCCAGCACCGATGCCCGGTTTTTATGAAGCCGTGCTCAGCGGCCTGACGGTGGTCTACGTTTCGGCTGACGGCAAATACTTGCTGCAAGGCACCCTGCTCGACATGGCCAAGCGTGAAAACCTTACCGAAGATGCACGCGCCGCTCAACGGCGTGGCATGCTCAATGCGGTGAAAGACAGCCAGAGCATCGTGTTTTCACCCAAAGACCCGAAGTACACCGTTACCGTGTTTACCGACATCGATTGCGGCTATTGCCGCCGCTTGCACCAGCAAATGGGCGAGTACAACCGTTTGGGCATCGCAGTGAAGTATTTGTTTTTCCCGCGTGCCGGGCTGGGTTCGGAGTCGTTTGCCAAAGCAGTATCGGTATGGTGCTCGCCGGATCGCCAGCAAGCCTTGACTGACGCCAAGGGCGGTACCGCCGTCACCAGCAGCGACTGCGAAAACCCGGTGGCAAGTGATTATCAACTTGGCCGCGACGTCGGCGTGGAAGGTACCCCGGCGGTATACAGCCCGGATGGCGTGCAATTGGGTGGCTATTTGGCGCCGCAGCAGATGTTGCAGCGCCTGAACGACCTCGCTGCCGCTAAATAAGGGGTTGTGGACACGGTTTCGCTGATGATCCGGTATCATGCGAGGTTCCTCAGCACGGTCGTATCCGCCCCGTAAATGATTACCCTTGAGGGCAGTGCCGCCCTGTCGCCGTTTCGGCGCGAACGTTTGCAAGCGCGCCTGACCACACTGAGCAATTCCATTTGCCTGGTCGACTCGCGGCTGTGCTTCTTCATCGAGCCTGAGCCGGGGAAGACACCAAACACGGCCATCTTGGCGCGCATTCTAGACAGCAATGCCTCGCCGCCCTTGCCCCCGGCGGAGGCTGTGAGCGTGTTTGCGTTGCCACGCATGGGCACGATATCACCGTGGGCCAGCAAGGCAACCGAGATTTTACGTGGCGCTGGCTTGCCGGTGCAGCGGGTGGAACGCGGCGTACGCTTCGACCTGCTCGGCCTGCCTGCGGCAGACGACCCGCGCCGCGCCAAAGTACTGCGCGCACTACACGATCCGATGACACAATCTCTGGTGTTCGCCTGTGGTGAGGCGGCGGCATTGTTCAGCAGCCCGCAACCCGGGCCACTGCTGCGTGTTGCACTCGCCGACCTGGATCACGCCAATCACACGATGGGCCTGGCGCTGAGTGCCGATGAAATCGCTTATCTGCGGCAGCGTTATGGCGCGCTCGGCCGCGATCCGACCGATGCCGAACTGATGATGTTCGCGCAGGCCAACTCCGAGCATTGCCGCCACAAGTTATTCAACGCCCAGTTCAGCATCGATGGCGAAACCAAGCCGCTGTCGCTGTTCCAGATGATCCGCCATAGCCACGCGCAGACCCCCGAGTTCACGCTGACTGCCTACAGCGACAATGCCGCCGTGATCGAAGGCCATGACGCCTGTCGTTTTCGACCCGCCCCGGCAGGTGAGTATCGGCATGAACCCGTATGCGCGTCGGCGTTTGTCATCAAGGTGGAGACCCATAACCATCCAACCGCGATTTCACCCTTCCCCGGTGCTGCGACCGGTGCGGGTGGCGAGATTCGCGACGAGGGAGCCACCGGCCGCGGTGGCAAGCCCAAGGCCGGGTTATGCGGCTTCTCGGTCAGCCATTTGCGCATCCCCGAGTTGCCGCAACCTTGGGAGCAGCCGCGTTCGCTGAACCCACGCATGGCCTCGGCGCTGGAGATCATGACCGACGGCCCATTGGGTGCTGCGGCATTCAACAACGAGTTTGGTCGCCCGGTGTTGACCGGCTACTTTCGCAGTTTCGAAATATGCACCGATGTGCCAGGCCTGGTGCGTGGCTATGACAAGCCGATCATGCTCGCTGGCGGCCTCGGTGCAATTGATCGCATCCAGGTAACCAAACTGTCACTGCGCCCTGGTGATGCCGTGGTAGTGCTGGGCGGCCCGGCCATGTTGATCGGTCTGGGCGGCGGTGCTGCGTCGTCGGTTGCTGCCGGCGACAGCGATGAAGCGCTGGATTACGCCTCGGTGCAGCGCGACAACCCGGAAATGCAACGCCGTTGCCAAGAGGTGATCGATGCCTGCGTCGCCTTGGGCTGCAACAACCCGGTGCGCAGCATCCACGATGTTGGCGCGGGCGGGCTATCCAACGCGATCCCGGAACTGCTGCACGATTCCGGCGTCGGCGGGATGATCGATCTGGCCCGGATTCCACGCGACGACCACTCACTGTCGCCGATGCAACTGTGGAGCAACGAGTCCCAGGAGCGTTACGTTCTGGGCGTTGCGGCCGAACAACGCGATGCATTTGTTGCCCTGTGCGAGCGTGAGCGCTGCCCGGTTGCAGTGGTCGGCATTGCCACCGAAGAACAGCAACTCATACTCGCGGATTTCTCCAACGATGCTGCCGGCTTTACAGCGATTTCAGCGCCTCTGCCACAAAACGCTGCAATCAACATCCCGATGGATCTGTTGTTCGGCAACGCCCCGCGCCTGCATCGCGATTGCGAGATGCCGCCGTTGTTGCGCTTCGCGCGCATGGATACAGAAACCGGGCTTGCTGGTGGTTTGATCGAAGCCGGCCTGCGGGTGCTGGCGCATCCGAGCGTGGCCGCCAAGAGTTTTCTGATCACCATCGCTGATCGCAGTGTTGGCGGCCTGTGCAGCCGTGACCAGATGATAGGGCCCTGGCAGATCCCCATTGCCGACTGTGCGATCACCCTGAGCGATTTCATCGGTCATGCTGGTGAAGCCATGTCGCTGGGTGAGCGAGCACCACTGGCGTTGCTCGACGCGGCAGCCAGTGCGCGCATGGCATTGGGTGAAGCCATCACCAATCTGGCTGCCGCGCCGGTAAACGCGCTCAATGAGGTCAAACTGTCCGCCAACTGGATGGCCGCCGCGAATTTCCCCGGCGAGGACACCCTGTTGTTCGATGCCGTGCGCGCAGTCGCGATGGAACTGTGCCCCGCACTTGAGCTGAGCATTCCGGTTGGCAAGGATTCGTTGTCGATGCAGGCGCAATGGCATGACACGGAGGGCGCTACCCAGCGCTGCGTATCGCCGCTGTCGTTGGTGGTCAGCGCGTTTGCGCGCATCAGCGATGTGCGCGCGCAACTGTCGCCGTTATTGCGCGAAGCCGCCGATGACGACGGTGAAACCGAGTTGTGGCTGATCGGCCTGGGTGCGGGCAAGCAACGCCTTGGTGGCTCCATCCTGGCGCAGTGCTACGACACCTTTGGCGGCACCTGCCCCGACCTTGACGACCCTGAGCGATTGGCCGCATTTTTCGACCTGATCCAGCAGGCGCGTTCGCGCGATCTGATCCTCGCCTACCACGACCGTTCGGACGGCGGCGCGTTTACCGCGTTGTGTGAGATGGCGTTCGCGTCGCATTGCGGCCTGGAGCTGAATCTCGATGGCTGGGGCGACGATCCTTACCGCACCCTGTTCAATGAAGAACTGGGTGCCATCGTGCAGATCGCCAGCAATGATCGCGCCGAGTTCGCCGATCTGGTCGATCGCCACGGCCTGACCCATTGTGCGCAGCGCATCGGGCGGCCGCTGAGCGCGCCCAGGATCAGCGTCATGGACGGCCGCAAAACGCTGGCCGAGTGGACCTGGCAAGACCTGTTTTCGGCCTGGTGGGGCGTTACTCATGCCATGGCCAAGCGTCGCGATGAACCCGGCTGCGCTGATGAAGAGCGCGAATCACGGCTCGATTTTCGTGGCCCGGGCCTGGTGCCGACACTGAGCTTTGATCCTGACGCCGACATCACCGCCCCTTACATTGGCAAGCACGCACGTCCGCGTATCGCGATCCTGCGCGAGCAGGGCGTCAACGGCCAGACCGAAATGGCTGCGGCTTTTGATCGTGCCGGATTCACCGCCGTCGATGTGCATATGAGCGACCTGCTCGCTGGCCGACAGCAACTGTCGGGTTTCAATGGCTTGACCGCATGCGGTGGCTTCAGCTTCGGTGATGTGCTTGGTGCCGGCCGCGGCTGGGCAACCAGCATTCTTGAGCAGGCCGCGCTGCGTGAACAGTTTGCGCAGTTTTTTGCCAATCCCGATACGTTCGCGCTGGGTGTGTGCAATGGCTGCCAGATGCTGAGCCAACTCAAAAGCCTGATTCCGGGCGCCGAGCACTGGCCTCGGTTTGTGCGCAACCGCTCGGAGCAGTACGAAGCGCGCCTGTCACTGGTGGAAGTGCTCCAATCGCCTTCTTTGTTTTTTACTGGTATGGCTGGTTCGCGGCTGCCGGTGGTGGTGGCGCATGGTGAAGGTCGCGCCGAGTTTGCTTGCGATGCACATCGTGAAACCGTGCGCGGTGCGTTACGCTTTGTTGACGGTGACGCGCAAATCGCGACGCACTACCCCGCCAACCCGAATGGCTCGCCTGACGGCATAACCGGCCTCACTAGCGACGATGGCAGAGTTACGATCATGATGCCGCACCCGGAGCGGGTGTTCCGCAGTGCGCAACTGAGCTGGCACCCGGTCAACTGGGGCGAAGCCTCGCCGTGGCTGCGCCTGTTCCGCAACGCGCGGGTGTGGTTGGAATAACACGGCTACGGCAGTGTGCCGACATACGCACTGATGGCATCGACATTGCCATCGCTCAACGTCTGCGCCACTTGCAGCATGGTCGGGTCGCTGTGTTTGCTCGCCTGGTCACGAAACGCGCGCAGGGTGAGCGCGACGTATACCGGTTTCTGTCCGGCCAGACGCGGATATTCGTCCTTGCCATGGCCATCAGGCCCGTGGCAGACATGGCACAAGGTGTCGTAGATGATCTTGCCGTTGCTCGCCAACGTCGCATCGACTGGCTCCACCGACACCGGCAGGCTGGAATAATAGATCGCAATATTGATCCGGTCCTGTGCGCTCAGTTGGTCTGCCAGTTCCTGCATGACGAAGTTTTTTCGTTCGCCGGCGGCAAAACGTTCGAACTGGTTGAACAGGTATTTCGCATTTTGCCCGGCCAGCTTCGGTACTTCGGGCTTGACGCTGTTGCCATCCTTGCCGTGGCAATAACTGCAGAATGCGACGCGCTCGGCGCCGCCGCGAACTGCCGCCTTGTAGGCGACGTCATTGCTGCGGATCTGCTCGAGTTGGGTCGTGAGCTGTTGCGGAGTGACCGGGTTTTCGGCGCCGGCAAGGGTGACCACAGCCAGCGCCGCTGTGGCGAGAACAAGGGCGCGCACACCGCGAGATGGGAGAGTGGGCAATTGATATGACATGAACATCCTGGCAAGTTGGCAATCTGCTCGCCATTGGCGAAGTTGGTCGCCAGCATAGCGGCGGACCGTTATCGGCCGGTTGACGATGATCAAGGTGTCGTCGCTGACCACAGATTGATCAGCACGTATTTGATCTGCGCTTCATCTTCCCGATAACGGTTCAAGCACGCACGCTTGACGCCACATCAATGATTCAAATCTCGGCGGATTGCTTTGTTGGAGCCAAACATTGCGGATCGTGCATGCTGATGACCAAAGTCGCGCTATATTGTTGCCGTATACGACTTTTTTATGCCCCACCGTACTTTTCCTTCGGCTGCTCTGAACTTCTTCCGTGCGCGTTGGCAGCGTTGCGCGGTCGCCGTCGTCTTTTCGCCGATAGCCCTGAACTGTTAGAGTCTCGCATCGCATCCCACGCCGTGCCGCCGCCATGAACCGTGTCGCCGAAGTCCTCGAATCCAGCGCCGATGAACGCATCGCGGCAGCGCTCGTCGCGCGCGGCCGGCTCAAGGAAGCCGATCTGGGCCGAGCACGCAAATTGCTGGCCGAATCCGACGATTCTCTGACCAACCTGCTCGGTCGTCTTGGCCTGGTCTCGGAGCGCGATCTGGCCGATGCGGTGAGCGAGGTGATGGGCTTGCCGCTGGTGGTAGTGCGCGACTGCCCCGACGCACCCCCTGCGTCGATCCAGATGTCCACGCGTTTCCTCAAGGAGCACGCAATCTGTCCGGTCAACGAAGGTGAGGGCTGGGTCGAAATCGTGGCTGCTGAGCCGCAAAATGCCTACAGCACTCAAGCCGTGGCATTGGCGACCGGGCGTGATGTACGCGTCAAGGTTGGGCTGCGCTCCGAGATTTCCGACCTGATCGAGCGTTACTACGGTAGCGGCCGCTCGGCGATGGGCGCAATCGTGGAAAGCGTCGGCGATGATCGCGCCGGCGCCGAGGAAGACGTCGAACACCTGCGCGATCTGGCGTCCGAAGCGCCGGTGATCCGGCTGGTCAATCTGATCATCCAGCGTGCAGTGGAATCACGTGCCTCAGACATTCATATCGAGCCATTCGAGAACCGGCTCAAGGTACGTTATCGCGTTGATGGTGTGCTCGAAGAAGGCGAGAGCCCACCTGCGAATCTGACCGCCGCTATCATTTCACGCATCAAGATCATGTCCCGCTTGAACATTGCCGAACGGCGCCTGCCGCAGGATGGTCGGATCATGGTGCGTGTGCAGGGCAAGGAACTCGACCTGCGCGTGAGCTCGGTGCCAACGGCGCATGGCGAGAGCGTGGTGATGCGCCTGCTCGATCGCGAAAGTGTGGTGTTCGACTTTGAGAGTCTTGGCTTCACTGACGCGTTCATGGCGCAATTCCTGGCGGTGCTGGAACAGCCACATGGGATATTGCTAGTCACCGGCCCAACCGGCTCGGGCAAGACCACGACCTTGTATACCGCCATGTCGCGGCTCAATACCAGCAACGTGAAGATCATCACCGTCGAAGATCCAGTCGAGTACCAGATCGAAGGAATCAACCAGATTCAGGTAAAGCCGCAAATAGGTCTGGATTTTTCCGGCGCGCTGCGCAGCATCGTACGGCAAGACCCGGACATCATCATGATCGGCGAAATGCGCGATCTGGAAACTGCGCGCATTGCCATCCAATCGGCATTGACCGGCCACCTGGTGTTGTCCACCTTGCACACCAACAACGCCGCCGGCGGCATCACCCGCTTGCTCGACATGGGTGTTGAGGATTATCTGCTGACATCCACGGTAAACGGCATATTGGCGCAACGTCTGGTCCGCCGGATCGAGCCGACGCACGCCGAGCGTTATGAAGCCCTGCCCGAAGTGATCGAACAGTTCGGGTTGCGTCGTTTTCAGCCGGAAGGCACCATCTATCTGTATCGGCCAATATCTTCAGCATTGACGCCCACGGGCTATCTGGGCCGTACCACCATCATGGAGTTTCTGGTCATGAATGACCGCCTGCGCCGGTTGGTAATGCAACATGCCGGCATGGGTGATCTTGAGGCCGCTGCCCGCGAATGTGGCATGCGCACGATGTACGAAGACGGCCTTATCAAGGCCATGGCTGGGGTTACAACCATCGAAGAAGTGATGCGCGTTACCGAAGATGCCTGATTGCTTCGCAGCCAACCTCAGGCCGTAATTCAAAGCCCGTCGGATTCGCGCAACTACCTCGATGTGCGACAGCCGGTACTATCCGAGCCGTGACGCTGGCGAATCTATGCATTGATTTTCCTGATTAGCGCTGATATTCAGCCGTGTTTGTCGTAAACCCTTCTCGCTCTGGGACAACCAGCGACTTGGCGGCTTTGCCGCCTGGTCGATTGGCTGGTAGTTTCATCGGAAGG
>JAUXUI010000061.1 GCA_030681035.1 Lysobacteraceae bacterium
GGCGCGGGCGCTCACCGGTACCGCGAAGCTGCGCTTCGCAAACGGTACCGTCTTGCCCCACTCTCTCCGCCATCTTCGATGGCTTTGTTCGTGCGATTCCCGGCCCGCGCCAGCGGCGCGGGCGCTCACCTCTTGCGACATCGCCCTGCGTGTAAGTCAACCAGACCCCGTTCCTTGCAGAGTCGTTGACGGTGTGAAAACCACAGTTTACAATCTATCCATGCTCGAACTGGTCAAATCCGCCACTTTCGATGCGTGGTTTCGTGGCCTACGTGACATTCGCGCCAAAGCTCGAATCGCGGCACGACTGGACCGCATGGCCGATGGAAACTTCGGTGACGTCAAGCCGGTGGGCCATGGCGTCAGCGAGCTGCGGATCGACCACGGACCCGGTTACCGGGTGTACTTCATGCAACGTGGCTCGGTGCTGGTGGTGGTGCTCGCCGGTGGCGACAAACGCAGCCAGCCTGCCGATATCAAGCTGGCACGTCGCATTGCGACTGATTGGGAGCGTGAATCATGAAAGGCGTGCGAGAAACCTTTACCCGTTACGACTCGGCCGACTACCTCAAGACCGAAGCGGACATCGCGGCCTATCTCGAAGCCTGCGCCGAGGAAGCGCCCAACGATGCGGCCTTCATGCTCAAAGCCCTGGGCACGATCGCGCGTGCGCGCAACATGAGCCGGCTGGCAGAGGAGACCGGCATGACGCGGGCTGGGCTTTACAAGGCACTTTCCGGTGAGGGCAATCCCAGTCTGGCCAACACCATGAAGGTGGCCAAAGCGTTGGGCTATCGGCTTGCGCTGGTGCCGGATCGGGATTGATTGCTCAATCCAGTGACAAGGGGGCACAACTCATCGATGAGCTTTCGCAAGAACTGAAACGCGGCAAGCTGAAGCTGCCCCTTTTTGCACGGACGCTTCTCCCGCTCGCACACAACCATGGAACCATGATCGAGCATCATGTACTACGGCTGGATTGGCACGACAAGAACGAACTGAATCAGGCTGCCGCGCCCTTGCGTGATGGAAGCACTTACCTGAGCCGTATTTTCGCCGAGTTGTGCGGTTGATGGCGGGCAGCGACAGGGCAGGGCTGGCAAAACACCGCAACATGGCCTAAGTTGGGCGAAGGCTGGCTTGGGGGGGTAGCGCATGATTCGCGTTTTCTTGCTGGATGACCACTCGTTGGTGCGAACGGGATTTCGCATGATCCTGTCGTACGAGACCGATATGGAAGTGGTGGGCGAGGCGGCATCGGGCGAGGAGGGTTTGCCGCTGATTCGCCAGCTCAAGCCGGATGTGGTGGTCTGTGATCTGCACCTGCCCGGGGTCAGTGGGCTTGAAGTGACCGAGCGCGTACGCCGCTGGGATCAGGGCAGCCGGGTGATCATCGTGTCGGTGCAGGACGAAGGCCCGATGCCGAGGCGACTGCTGGAAGTGGGGGCGTCGGGTTATCTGGGCAAGGGCGGCGAAGCCAGCGAATTGCTGAAGGCGATCCGCGAGGTCGCGCAGGGGCGCCGCTATCTGGCGCCGCAATTGGCGCAGCGCCTGGCGCTCGATGCCATGGTCGGCGGAGAGTCGCCATTCGATGGCTTGTCACCGCGTGAACTGGAAGTGGCAATGCTGCTGTGTCAGGGCAAGCGCCTGGAAGATATCGCGCAGCGTTTGAAGATCAGCGCCAAAACAGTGGCCACTCACAAGTACCGCAGCTTCAACAAGCTTGGGGTCGAGGATGTCATGGCGCTGTCACGGCTGGCGCTGCAATACGGGGCAATCGAGCGTATCGACGCATGACCCAGGCTTGACGCCACGGTGTTTGCAGGAGCGATTGCGTGCGCAAGCGTATGGCCACTTTTGCTGCCGCATACTGGCCAGAACGCCAACAGTGGGGCCCGTGGCACTGTCGGTAACAGTGGCAAGCCGGTATCCTTTCGGTCACCAAATCTCACCTGTCAGGGAAGGTAATGTCCTCGTCCGTCAGTGCGCCTGTTTCAATCCATGGTGTCTCCCTGAAACCCATCGTTTCTGCCTTGCAAGCCACTCTGCCGCCAGCGCGTCAGGGTGAGGCAGCGTCTTTTGTCGCGGCGTTCTACGCGCGTCTGGAACAGGAAGAGTTCACAACGCGTGATGCGGCATCGTGGGCGGCGCTTGCCGGTGGATTTCTGGAGTTTGCGCGCGTGCGGCCAGCCGGTGAAATGCGCGTGCGCGTTTTCAATCCTTCCTTGGAAGAGCATGGTTGGGACAGCCAGCATACGGCGCTGCAAATCGTCAATGACGATATGCCGTTTCTGGTTGATTCGGTGACGATGGCGCTGACGCAGGCGGATGCATCCATCTATGTGCTCGGGCATCCGGTAACCCAAATCACCCGTGATGCGGCAGGGAGCATCGTTGCCGTTGGCGAGGGCAAACTCGAATCGTTGATGCACATTGAGTTTGATCGTCAGCTGGAGGTTGCCGACCTGGAGCGTATCGCTGCCAAGGTGCGCGCAGCAATCGAGGATGTGCGCTCGTGTTTTCTTGATTGGCGCGCAATGCGTGAGCGCGTGCTGCAGATTGCTGCCGAGTTGCCGGGCCGCGAAATGCCGGTAAGTGCCGAGGGCCGTCAGGAGGCGCAGGACTTGCTGCGTTGGGTGGCAGACGATCACTTTACCTTCCTGGGTTTTCGTGAGTATGAGGTTGTGGGTGCGGGCGAAGACGAATTGCTGCGCGCGGTGCCCGATACTGGCCTGGGTTTGCTCAAGCGCGATGATCGGGCGGGCAAGCCGCGTTCGTTGAAGACTCTGGCTGCACATCACATGCCGCAATCGGGCTCGGTGGATGCGCTGATCATCACCAAAACCAATGCGCGTTCCACCGTGCATCGCCCCGGCTACATGGATTACATCGGTGTGCTGCGCTTCGACAACACTGGCCGCGCCATCGGCGAGCAGCGTTTTCTTGGCCTGTTCACCTCCAGCGCCTATAACCGCCGACCGTGGGACATCCCGCTGGTCAGGCATCGCTTTGAGTATGTAATGCGCCGCTCCGGGCTGGCCTTCAACAGCCACAGCGGCAAGGCACTGCGCCATATTCTTGAAACCCTGCCGCGCGATGAGCTGTTCCAGTCCACCGAGGACGAGTTGTTCCAGACCTGTCTTGGCATCCTCGGGCTGCAAGAGCGCGTACGCAGCCGCTTGTTCCTGCGTCGTGATCGCTATGGCCGTTTCTATTCGGTGCTCGCCTACATCCCGCGTGATCGCTTCAACACGGAAAACCGCCTGCGTATCGAAGCGTTGTTGATGGAAACCCTCAACGGCCAGCGCATCGATACCACCATTCAGGTGGGCGAATCGCCGCTCGCACAGTTGCATCTCATCGTGCGGCCAAAAGCCGGTGATCCGGGTGTGCCCGACATGGATATGCTTGAACAGCGGCTATCGCAAATTGTGCGTAATTGGCATGACGATCTTCGCGATCTGCTGGTTTCCCGTCATGGCGAAGCGCATGGTTTGCGCTTGGCCAATCGATTTGGCAAAGCCCTGCCGCACAGCTATATCGAGCAAATCAGCGCTGAAGTGGCGGCCGATGACGTGGGCGACCTCGCCGCACTCGGCGACGCCGACGATCTGCGCCTGCGCATGTATCGTGCGCCCGGTGCGGCGGGTGATATCCGCCTGAAGCTGTTTCGCCGCGACCACGGTACACCGCTGTCGGATGTGTTGCCGATGATGGAAGCGATGGGGCTGCGTATTCTCAGCGAACATCCCTACGAGTTGTCGGTCGATGGCGCGATCATCGTTATCCAGGATTTTGTCATTCGTGCCCAGCACGGCGAAATCGATGTTGAACAGGTGCGCGAGCACTTTGAACATGCATTCAAGCAGTTGTGGCACGGTCAAAGTGAAGTCGATGGTTTCATGCGGCTGGTGCTGACCGCCGGACTGGACTGGCGGCAGGTGGCGATGCTGCGGGCCTACTGCAAGTATCTGTTGCAGACCGGGGTGGCGTTTTCGCAGGCCTATATGGAGCAAACCCTGGCGCGCTATCCGCTGGCCGCGCGCTTGCTCGCCGAGTTGTTTGAATCGCGCTTTGATCCGGCCCATGATTGCCCGGAGGCAGGTTGCGCCGACGCAGCGCGGCAGGCACTGGCCACTGCGCTGGGCTCGATTCTTTCGCCCGACCAACATGCGGCGGCTGCGACGTTGATCGAACAGGTTTCCTATGCGCGCGGGCTTGATCGCGACGCACAAATCGACGCCTGCCATGATGCACTGGAAATCCTGCTCGATCAGGTATCAAGCATCGATGAAGACCGTATCTTGCGTCGCTTCATGGCGGTGATCGATGCTACCTTGCGCACCAATTTCCACCAGAAAACCACTGGCGAATATGCGCCATACATCAGTCTGAAGTTCGACCCGGCAAAGGTGCCGGATTTGCCCAGGCCGAGGCCGTATCGCGAGATTTTTGTCTGCGCGCCGCAAGTGGAAGGCGTGCATCTGCGTTTTGGCCCGGTGGCGCGCGGCGGCTTGCGTTGGTCGGATCGGCGCGAGGACTTCCGCACCGAAGTGCTGGGTTTGGTCAAGGCGCAAATGGTGAAAAACACCGTCATCGTGCCGGTTGGCGCCAAGGGTGGTTTTTTCGTCAAGCGCCCGCCTGCAGGTGGCGATCGCGATGCCGTGCTCAAAGAGGGCATCGCCTGCTACCAGATGTTCATCAATGGCCTGCTCGATATTACCGATAATCTGGTCGATGGCGAGCTGGTGCATCCGCACGATGTGGTACGCCACGATGGCGATGACCCGTATCTGGTGGTGGCCGCCGACAAGGGCACCGCTACGTTCTCGGATATCGCCAATGCCATTGCGCTTGAGCGCGGCTTCTGGTTGGGCGATGCGTTCGCTTCCGGTGGCTCGGTAGGCTACGACCACAAGGGCATGGGCATCACCGCGCGGGGTGCCTGGGAGTCGGTGAAGCGTCATTTCCGTGCATTGGGTGTCGATTGCCAGAACGAGGATTTCACCTGCGTCGGCGTCGGTGACATGTCTGGCGATGTGTTTGGCAATGGCATGCTGCTGTCGCGCCATATCCGGCTGCTGGCGGCTTTCGATCATCGCCATATCTTCATCGACCCGGCGCCCGATGCGGCACGCAGTTTCATCGAGCGCGAGCGCCTGTTCAAGCTGCCACGCTCAAGTTGGGACGATTACGATCGCAGTCTGATTTCCGCTGGCGGTGGCATTTACCCGCGCTCGCTGAAAACCATCAACCTCGGTGCCGAGTTGAAACAGGTGCTGGGCATCGATGCCGAAATCACCAAGATGAGTCCGGCCGAATTGATGAACGCCATTTTGCAGGCGCCGGTCGATCTGTTCTGGAATGGCGGCATCGGCACCTACATCAAGGCCAGCAGCGAAAGCCACGACGACGTCGGTGATCGTACCAATAACCCATTGCGTGTCGATGGCAACGCGTTGCGCTGCAGGGTGGTGGGCGAAGGCGGCAATCTGGGCCTGACCCAACGCGGCCGCATCGAGGCGGCGATGTCGGGAGTGTTGCTCAATACCGATTTCATCGACAACTCGGCCGGAGTGGACACCTCCGACCACGAAGTCAACATCAAGATATTGCTCGACGATGCAGTGAAGTCGGGTGAGCTGAATACCGAGCAGCGAAACACCCTGCTCGCCAGCATGACCGATGAGGTTGGTGCGTTGGTGCTGAACGACAACTATCGTCAGAATCAGGCTATCAGCGTGATGGAGCGCATGAGCGTGGCACGGCTTGGCTCCAAGGCGCACTTCATGCGCACGCTCGAATCCAAGGGCCTGCTGGATCGAGCACTTGAATATCTACCAACCGACGCCGATCTGACTCAGCGCAAGGCGCGTGGGCAAGGCTTGACTCGCCCCGAGCTCTCGGTGCTGCTGTCGTACGCCAAGATCGTCATCTTCCAGCAAATGCTTGATTCGGACGTGCCGGAAGACCCGTATTTATCGAAGGAATTGCTGCGCTATTTCCCGCAGCCTTTGCAGGATCGGTTTGCCGAGCAAATGCAGCGGCACCGCCTGCGCCGCGAAATCATTGCCACTGCGGTCACCAATTCACTGGTCAATCGCATGGGCAGCACCTTCATGCTGCGTATGAAAGAGGACACTGGCGAGAACGCGGCAGAAGTGGCCAAGGCCTATACCATCACCCGCGAAGTACTCGATTCACGCGCATTATGGGCAGCGATTGACGAACTGGATATGAAGGTGCCCGAGTCGGCGCAGATTGATGCGCTGCAACGTATCTGGGTGCTGCAACGCGCATTGACGCGCTGGTTCCTCGCCCGGCCGGGGCAACTGGGCCAGATTGCGGCCATGGTCGAGCGTTACCAGCCCGGAATGGACGCATTGCGCGCCGCCTTGCCTGCGGTGCTTGATGAATCGGCAGCGGAGCGTTTTGAGGCTGACCGGGCACAGTGGCAGGAGCAGGGTTTTCCCGAGGCACTGGCGACATCACTCGCCGGTTTGCCGCTGCTCAACGCCAGTCTCGACATCATCGATTGTGCCAGCCACTGCAATCGCAGCGTGGAAGACGTTGCCACCGTATTCTTCGCGCTCGGCGAGGGCCTGCACCTGAACTGGTTGCTGGGTCGGGTGGATGAATTGCCAGTAGAAGGCCGCTGGCACGCCAATGCACGCGGCGTGTTGCGCGATGAGTTGCAGGATCGGCAATCGGCGTTGGCTGAGCGCATTCTTGCCGTTGCTGATCCCGCGGTGGGTGCCAGAGAGCTGGTCGAGGCCTGGTTGAATCGTGATGATCCGGCATTGACCGGCACCCGCGCAGTACTGGATGAATTACGTGCTCAGCGCAGCATGGACTTTCCGACGATTTCGGTAGCGGCACGCCGGCTGGGCCAATTGGTGCAGGGTAGTGCATCCTGAGGGCTGTGTTTATGGTCGCCGGGGCAGGCTTGTGCCGGGTCGCCCACAGGGTGGGCTCCTACAAATATGCGTTAACGCACCCGTGTAGGAGCCCACCCTGTGGGCGACCGACAGGTGGAGCGTCGGTTTCGAGTAGGGGCAGGCCCTGTGGGCGACTATCACGATGGTTTTTCACGGTGCCCGGTTTGTGACGTGGCTGTCGCTTGCAGGGTAAGCTAGGCCACCCCGCCGCTGTTGGCCGTTCCGATGGCAGATCATCCCCGAATCGCGTTTCTTGCCAGCCGAGCAGAGCCGGCGCAACAAGCACTCGCTGCGCTTACCGACGGGCATGGCCAATGCGTGCCGGAAGATGCCGATGTGCTGTGTGCGCTGGGCGGCGATGGCTTCATGCTGCAAACCCTGCATCGCTACGGCCACCTGCAACGGCCGGTGTTTGGCATGAAGCTGGGCACGGTCGGTTTTTTGATGAATCAGTACCGCGCCGACGGCTTGACCGAGCGCCTCGCCACTGCCGAACCCGCCGTGCTGCGGCCGCTGCAGATGACCGCGATTACCGAATCGGGAGCCAGCGCCAGCCTGTTGGCCTACAACGAAGTATCGCTGCTGCGGCAAACCCGACAGACCGCGCATGTGTGCATCGAGCTCAATGACCGCGAACGTCTGGGCGAGCTCATTTGCGATGGCGTGATGGTGGCGACTGCGGCCGGTAGCACTGCTTATAATTTTTCCGCGCACGGGCCCATCCTGCCGCTGGGCAGCAATGTGATTGCGTTGACTCCGATCGCGGCATTTCGGCCACGGCGCTGGCGCGGTGCGGTACTGCGCTCCGATACCCGGGTGCGGCTGCGTATTCTCGATCCCGACAAACGCCCGGTCAGCGTGACCGCCGATTCGCATGAAGTGCGTGATGTGATCGAAGTGACGGTGCGCGAGTCCAGCGACCAGACCGTTACCTTGCTGTTCGATCCCGAGCACAATCTGGAAGAACGTATCCTCAACGAACAGTTCTTGACCTGACCGCGCATGACCCAAACTATCCAAGCACCGGGTTCCGCTCCCGCCGAGCCACCTGGACGTTGCAACGGCGCACGTCTGATGGTGGCGATTTCGGCGCGGGCGTTGTTTGATCTCGAAGAGAGCCACCAGTTATTCGAAACACAGGGGCTGGAAGCCTATGCCGACTATCAGCGCGGCCTGGAGAACCAACGCCTGGCGCCGGGCATTGCGTTTCCACTGGTACGCAAGTTGCTCGCGCTCAATACCCTGGTGCGAGAACACGCACCGGATGCACTGCACGCAGGGCAGGTGCCATTGGTCGAGGTAATCTTGCTGTCACGCAATTCATCCGATACCGGCCTGCGCATTTTCAATTCGATCGAAAGTTATGGCCTGGATATCGTGCGTGCGGTGTTCACCAGTGGCGCGCCGGTGTTTCCGTACATCAAGCCGTTCGGCGCGCATCTGTTCCTGTCGGCCAACCCCGATTCGGTACGCACCGCGCTGCAAAACGGCGTCGGCGCGGCCACCATCCTGCCGTCCAAAGCAGCGGGTTTTGCCAGCGAGCAACTGCGCATCGCGTTTGATGGCGATGCGGTGGTGTTTGGCGATGAGTCCGAGCGCATCAGTCAGGAGCAGGGTGTGGAGGCGTTTGCCCGCAATGAGCGCGAACTGGCCGAGCAGCCGCTGTCCGGCGGGCCATTCAAGGGATTTCTTGCGGCTCTGCACCAGATCCAGGGCGCGTTTCCGGCAGAGGATTCGCCGATTCGCACCGCGTTGGTCACTGCCCGTTCGGCGCCCGCGCACAAGCGGGTGATCCTCACCCTGCGCCAGTGGGGAGTGCGCCTGGACGAGGCCCTGTTTCTTGGCGGCCGCGACAAGGGGCCATTCCTGCAAGCGTTTGGTGCCGATATCTTCTTCGACGATTCCCATCACAACACTGAATCCGCCCGCCAGCATGTCGCCACCGGCCACGTGCCGCATGGGATCAGCAATCGCGGTTGACCGCCGCAGCGCGAGGCATTATCCTGTTGCGCTCGCTCCGGGCGGTTAGCTCAGCGGTAGAGCACTGCCTTCACACGGCAGGTGTCGCAGGTTCGATCCCTGCACCGCCCACCAAAAAAAGCGTTGAGAAAGGCCCTGATTGAAAGATCGGGGCCTTTCCGGTTTTGTGTGTCCCATAATGGTGGCCTCGCTGCTACCGCAGCCAGTTTTCGCACTGCAATCCCGGTACCCGCTTGAATTCAGACAGGTTATCGGTAATCAATACCAAACCCATGCTGACCGCCTGCGCAGCAATCAGCAGGTCCATGGGGCCGATGCATGTTCCCTTGCGTTCCATCGCGGCGCGGATGCGGCCGTAGGCGATGGCGGCATTGGCATCAAAACCTGCCAGAGGCATCTCTGCGGTCAGGTCGCGCACGGCGGCAAGCAGTGCGGATTTGCGCGCACTTTTTTCCGCGCCGGTCTGTAGTTCGGCCAGCACGATGCTCGACAGATGCAAACGGCTCGGAGCCATTCTCGCCAAGCGGTTCAACAGCACCTGCGGTTCGCCGCGCAATGCGGCGCTCAGAATATTGGTATCGAGCAGATACTCGGCTGCCACAGTCAGCGGCTCAGTGGTTGAACCGGCTCAAGTACGCCCTGTTCGGGCCGATCAATGGCAAGTTGGCCATGGTTGGCGCGGATGGCTGCGAACATGTCGGCCGCCGTGCGCGGCTTGGGCCGCAGCATCAGCACGCCGTCGCGTTCGGTAATCTCTACTTCGTCTGCTTCCAGGCGAAACCGCGCCGGAATACGAACGGCTTGCGCTTTACCCAATGTGAATAGTTTGGCAGTGGTGGCCATGGCCTTGGCTCCCATTTGTTTGGTAATTCCAGAAGCGTATCGTACGGCGCGAAGTCTAGTATATCAATGGGGGATATCCCCGTCGGTTCAGCTTGCCTGTGTCCGGTTCCGCCTTGCTGGGCAAATCAGCCAAGCTGTTCGCGCGCGTCCTGCGCATCGAGCCATTCCATGGCGTCGCGCGGCGGCGACTTTGCCGCCTTGCCCAGTGCTGCCTGAATATCGGACTCGCGGCGCTTGCCATACAGCAGGCGAAGTACGTTGGCGTGCTCGACATGCACGATCGGCGCTTTCGGGCACAGCTTGATCGCGCTGGCGATGTGCTCTTCGGCTTTGGCGGCCTTGGCGCCGTAGGTGAGGCCGGCTACCAATGCGCCGACTTTGGCGATCAATTCGGCATGGTAAACGCCCATCGCGAGGTGGGCTTCGGCGTGTTTGGGTGCCAGTTGCAGCGTGTTTTCCAGATGCTCGCGAATACGCCCGGCCAGACCCATTTTCAGTGCTTTGGCAATGCTGATACCTTGGCTGTATCGGCCCAGCGCGAAGGCGAGCCGATAGTGGCTGTTGGCCTCCTCGGGCAGCGCTTCGACGGCCGCCTCGGCCAGTTGCGCGGCGAGCTCGAAGCGTGCGATGTGCTCGTCTTCGTCGTCCACCAGATAGGCGGTGTGGATGCCCAGCGCCTTGACCGCGACTGACGCACCGAGTGCGCCGAGCGCGGCGCCGGTGTTGTAGGCCTCGGCAAAATCACCCAGATGAAAGGCAAGCCAGGCGGCCTGCAAGCGTTCGCTCAAGCGGTCGGCATCGACCCCTTTTGGTGCTTTGCCAACGGCTTTTATCAAGGCGTTGGCGCGTGGCACATCGGGGAATGGTTCCTGATCGCCGGCATGCAATTGCGGCCAATGCTTTTTCAGGGTTTTACCGTCCAGCGCCAGCGCTGAAGCGTCAAAGGGGCAGGGGGCGAAACGGAGTTTGCGGATGGCCATGGCTGCGCTCGCAATGCAGGTTGGGTGTCAGCCTGAAGCATCGCCCGCAACGGGCGTTGACGCAAGCTGCTTCGGTAGTGTGAATACTCAGCCATTGCTAGGCACCATGCGGGTGTCGATCGACCCTTGGCCAAGGATGGCCTTCCCCCATAAACGAGGTATTGGCCATGACCAGACAAGTGAAAGCGCGACGTAGCACTTCCCGCAAGCCCAACCAGCCGCGTGATTTCTGGCTGGCCGGTATCGGTGCTGTATCGCTGGCGCGCAAGCAGGTAGTGAGCTCGTATTCGCTGCTGCTTGATCGCGCGCAGGATCTGCGTGCGCAGTCCCGCAAGGCGGTGGTCGATACCCTCGGTAATGCCGATGACATGCTTGCCAACGTGCGTGAAACGCTGCTTGATCGCACTGCCGAAGCGCAAGCCCGCGCCAGCAAAGTGATTGGCCAGGTTCGCAGCGCCGCTGAGTCAGCGCTGGCGCCGGTGCTGGCACGCTTCGGCGTCGCCACCAAGGCCAAGCGTGTACGCAAACCCGCACGCAAGCCGGCTGCCCGCCGGGCTGCGGTGAAAACCAGCAAAGCACGTCGCAAAGCTGCCTGAGGCGACAGCCCCTTTGGGCATCGCCTCTCGCACCAAGACAGGGCATCCGCTCGGGTGCCCTGTGTTTCAGACCTGGCGATAGGCTTTGGTCAAGGTATCCAGATGCACGCGCTCGGCATCACGCAGGAACGGCGCCATCAGCATCATCACCTGCACGATGCCCTTGCGGATGGCGATCTGCTCGTCGCGCTCGCCAGTGGCGCTGGCGTAGTTGAGCCAGAACGTCGCGATCACCAGAATATTGGTGGCGGTGGCCTCGATCTCGGCCGCCGAGGCACGCATGATGCTTGCCCGCACCAGCCCGCGCATCACCTCCACCGAACTTTCCGATGCCCGCTTGAGGATGCGCGCAAAGCGCATGCGCAGGCGGCGATTGCGGCTGAGGATGTCGATCAGGTCGCGATACAGAAAACGGAAATCCCAGATGCATTCGAACACCAGATGCAGTTGCAGCCAGATGTCTTCCAGCTCCGGCAAGCGCGACTCCGGCGCCACCAGAGCGGCATCCATGCGCTCTTCATAGCGCGCGAACAACTGCTCGATGATGTCGTCCTTGTTGCGGAAGTGGTAGTACAGATTGCCGGGGCTGATGTCCATCTCATCGGCAATGTGATTGGTCGTGACGTTCGGCTCGCCCTGTTCATTGAACATGGCGAGCGAGGTGTCGAGAATCCGCTGGCGGGTCTGCCGCGCCATAGTCCGGGCTAGCCGGTGAGCTTGTTGACGAGGGCGACGTACTGCTTCATCGCGTCTTCGCTATCAAGGCCCTTGAGCTTTTCCCAGGCGTCGTACTTGGCAGTGCCGATGAAATCGAAAAAACCGGGCTTGTCGCCGCTCACGTCACCCTCCGCGCCCTGCTTGTACAGGGCATAAAGACGCAACAGGGTGTCGTTGTCAGGTCGATCCGCCAACGCCATCAACGCCTTCGCCGCCTGTTCGAATTGCTCTTTGAGATCAGCCATCACGTTTCCCCCAGGTGAGTATGCGTTGATACCACGCGCGGCGGGGGCGGTCAACGTGGCGCGGCCCGCCAACACCACCGTCATTGCAATCGGTCGGCAGTGCCTCACAGGCTGGTGAGCACCCCGGCAATGGTGGCGGTCATGAAGGTGGCCAGCGAGCCACCAAGCACAGCGCGCAGGCCGAGCCGGGCCAGGTCGCTGCGCCGCTCCGGTGCCAGCCCGCCGATACCGCCGATCTGGATTGCAATCGAGCTGAAATTGGCGAATCCGCACAGGGCGTAGGTGGCAATCAGCCGGCCCTTGTCGGTCAGCATCACGCCATCCACATTGCCCTTGATGATTTCGGCCAGTTGCAGATAGGCGACGAACTCGTTGATCACCACCTTCTGCCCGATCAGCCCACCAACCACGGTGGCATCCTGCCACGGCACACCGATCACCCAGGCCAATGGCGCCAGCAGATACCCCAACAGGGTGGCGAGGTTGGTGGGCTGGCCGAGCAGCGTGGCCAGGCCGGTGATTTCACCGATCCAGGTCAGCGGTCCGTCCACCAGCGCAATCAGGGCGATGAAGGCCAGCAGCATGGCGCCGATGTTCAGCGCCAGACGCAGGCCATCGGCTGCACCCGATGCCGCCGCATCGATAACATTGCTGCTGGTTTTTTCGATCTCCATACGGACGCTGCCGAGGGTCAGTGGGGTGCCGGTTTCCGGGATCAGCAGCTTGGCCAGCACCATGGTGGCCGGTGCCGCCATGATCGAAGCTGCCAGCAGGTGCTTGGCATAAAATGCTTGCTGCACCGGATCGCCACCGCCGAGCATGCCGACATAGGCCGCCAGCACGCCGCCGGCGATATGCGCCATGCCGCCGATCATCATCGTCATCAGCTCGGATTCGGTCATTTTGCTGATGTACGGGCGCACTGTCAGCGGTGCTTCGGTCTGGCCGATGAACACGCTGGCGCAGACGCTGGTGGTTTCCGCACCCGACACCTTCATCACTTTGGTGATGGCCAGCGCCATTACCCGCACCACCGCCTGCATCACCCCCAGATGGTAGAGCACGCCCATCAGCGCGGCGAAGAAGATGATGGTGGGCAACACCTGAAAGGCGAAAATGAAGCCGTAGGTATCGGCATCCATCAGGCTGCCGAAAATGAAGCGTGAGCCTTCGGTGACATACGACAGCAGCTTCACAAAGCCGTTGCCGAGCAGGTTGAACACCTCGCGCCCGCCGGGAACGCGCAACACCAGCGCGGCGAAGCCGATTTGCAGGGCGATGCCGGTGAGCACCAGGCGCCAGTTCACCGCGCGACGGTTGTTGGAAAACAGCCAGGCAATACCGATCAAGGTCGCCAGGCCAAACAGCCCGAATAGAATATCAATCACGTTATGCATCCCCCGAGTAGTCAGGCAGCGTAGTGCAGCGGCGGTTTTCGGGCAAGGCGCGGTGCAGCGAGGCGCGCCGAATCATACCCAGTTCAACGCGATCACCAGTGCCAGCGACGCAAACACGGCGGCGGCGACATAACGCGCCAGATGCAGCGGCAGGCGCTTGGCGAAGCGCGCACCCAGATACACCACCGGCACGTTGGCCAGCAGCATGCCGATGGTGGTGCCCATCACCACTTGCCACAGCGGCGTCCAGCTCGCCGCCAGCACCACGGTGGCAATCTGGGTTTTGTCACCCATCTCGGCCAGAAAGAACGCGATAACGGTGGCGATGAACGCACTGCGTCCGTCGGTTTTGGCGTCATCGTCATCGAGCGTGTCAGGGATCAAGGCCCAGATCGCGACCGCCACGAATGAGCCGACTACCAGCCAGCGCAGAGTTTGCGGCGAAAACCACTGCGCCACCCACGCACCCAAGCCCGCTGCAGCGGCGTGGTTGAGCACGGTGGCGACGAAAATCCCCGCGATAATCGGAACCGGTCGGCGAAAGCGCGCGGCCAGCAGCAGCGCGAGCAGTTGGGTTTTATCGCCGATCTCGGCAATCGCCACCGCCAGGGTAGATACGTACAGTGCTTGCAAGGCGGGCCTCGACTCTAGTTTGACGAACCGTCAGCTTAGCGTAACGTTGCGCTTTCGCGTTGGTGGATGATGGAGATTGCAGCGATGATGCCGTGGTGTGTCGTCCTGGTTGGTGGCCTGATCGCATTGCGTGCGAATGGCAGCGCCTGAATGGCCAGCGACCTGCACGACGTGCGGCTGGATACTGTCGTGCAGACACTGCTCGATAGTGGTACACGCCGCGTGCTTGATCTGGGCTGTGGCCCTGGCGAATTGTTGCTGCGGCTGGCCCGCGAAGCGCAGTTTGTCGAGATTGTCGGTATCGATATCGACGCGGAGGCGTTGCACGAGGCGCGTCGGGTGCTGGGCCTTGGCTTGCCGTTTCCCGGTGATCGCATCCAGGTGCGTCATGGTTCCTTTGCTGCGGCGGATGCCGCGCTGGCCGGGTTTGACGCCGCCGCGCTGGTGGAAACCATCGAGCACCTCGATCCGCGCTTGCTCGGGCGGATGGAAACGGCCGTGTTTGCCGGCATGCGCCCGGGCGTGGTGTTGGTGACCACGCCCAATCAGGAATACAACGTGGTGCATGGCATGGCGCCGGGTGAGCGCCGTCATCCGGGGCATCGTTTTGAATGGAACCGTGCGCGCTTTCGGCAGTGGGCGCAGGGTGTGGCCGGGCGCAATGGCTATGCCGTGCAGTATTCCGACATCGGCCCGCTGCATCCGCAGCACGGCAGTTCGACCCAGATGGCGCAATTCAGCCGCGCGATGGCTATGCCGTTATCGCGCTGAAGTAATTGCCAAAGCCAGCGCGCCGAGAATGCCGGCGTTCGGTTCCAGTTGCGCCGGCACCACGTAATTGCGCAGGGCATCGGCTGCATCGAGCGCACCGACGTAGCCACCCAGCCAATGCTGAGTGCGTTCGCGGATCGGATTGAACAGGGCTGCTTGTTGCATCACCCCGCCGCCAAAAACGATCCGTTGCGGCGACAGCGCCAGGGTGATCTGCGCGCACAACTGGCCCAGATAATCGGCCTGGATACGCCAGGCGGGATGTTCAGCCGGTAACTCGGCCAGGCTTGCGCCGTAGCGGGCAATGATCGCAGGTCCGCTGGCCAGGCCTTCCAGACAATCGCCGTGGAAGGGGCAGGTGCCGGCGAAATCCGGATCCTCGCGATGGCGCCGCGGGCACAGATGGCCCAGCTCGGCATGCATCAGCCCGTGCAGTGGCCGGCCATGCACCATCACCCCACCGCCGATGCCGGTGCCGACTGTGACGTACACCACCGGGTCGAGACCACGCCCTGCGCCCCAGCGTTGCTCGGCCATCGCTGCCGCGTTGACGTCGGTGTCGAGCGCGACCGGCAAGGCCAATGCCGTTTGCACCGTGCCAAGCAGGTTGAAGTCGCTCCAGCCGGGTTTTGGTGTGGCACCGATGTGGCCAAAAGCGGGATGTTGCGGGATCAGATGCAGTGGCCCAAAGCTGGCAATGCCCACACCATGCAACGGGCCATGGCGCTGCGCGGCATCGCGCAAAAACGCCAGCGCAGTGCCCAGCGTGGTTTGCGGGTCGCTGGTCGGGCAGCGTTCGCAGGCGAGCAGTTCGCCGCTGGCATTGCCGATGGCGAATACGGTTTTGGTGCCGCCGGTTTCGATCGCAGCAAAGCGTTGCGTGTGGTTCATGGCCACGGGCTCATGTCGATGCCAACCAACGCAGATCGTAAGGCATCAGGGTGAACGTGCTCGGGCATGCAGTGTCGTGCAGCAGATCGCGCCAGTGCTGGCCGGCAAGCGATGACAATTGCGCGAGATCGAAGGTCATCGGTTGCGCACCGAGGTTGTACAGGCCAATGAAGTGCTCGCCGCGTGTGATGCCGAGCAGGGCAGGTTGCGATAAAACCAATGCACGCATCGGTGTGCTCGGACGCAGGCTGGCGCAGTGGCGTCGCGCCTGAATCAGGCGCTCGATCTCGCTGCGCAAGCGATTGAACGGCGATGCCTGCGCCAGTTTCCAGTCCATGGCGGGCCGGTGCAGACCGCGGCCATCGGCGTCGGCGGTGTCGCGGTAATTGCGGTTGTTGCCAAGGCCGTATTCATCGCCCATGTAGATCTGCGGGATGCCGGCGGCGCTCAGGGCAATGGCATACAACAGCAGGTGCCGGCGCAGGGCCAGCTCGATGGCGTCGTCATCGTCTGCGGCCAGCGCGCGATGCAGGCCCAGCAGCGAGGCGGTCATGCCGTTGCTGCCATGAAAAACGTGCGGATCGGTGCTTTGAAACGCTTCGCCATCGGCGTAACTGTCACGCTCATCGCCGGCAAAGAAACGCGCGATTCGGGCCAGATCAAAACCGCGGTGGCCAGTGCGGCCAGCCGCTTCCTCGCGCAATACCCACCAGCCGATGTCGTCGTGGCAGCGCACGTAGCTGAGCCAGACGCAGCCAGCGGGTGGCGCCGGGGTGCGCGCAATCACATCGGCCACGATTTCGGCGCGTTGCTCGGCCAATGCCGCCCAACTCGCGGCCATCAGGCTGCTGTGATAGGCCAGTTGGCATTCCTTGCCCGCCTGATCGTCAGTGCCGAAGTAAGGCGATACCTCAGGCAGCGGCACGATTACTTCGGCCTTGAGCGCAACGCTGGACGCCGCGATATCGATGACCGCGCGCAGGGCCTGCAACACGGCATGCGCTTCGGGCAGGTTGCGGCAATCACTGCCGGCGCGTTTCCACAGGTAGGCGGCCGAATCCAGACGGAATACTTCCACGCCGCGATTGGCCATACCCAGCAGGGCCAGCGCCATGCGCTGAAACAGGTCGGGATTGCTCCAGTTCAAGTCCCACTGATAACGGTTGAATGTGGTCCACACCCAGGCGTTGAGTTCAGGCACATAACTGAAGTTTCCGGGAGCCGATTCGGGAAACACCTGCGGCAGGTCGGCTTCCAGCCGTTCGATTTGTGCGCGATCCGTGTACACATGGAAAAACTGCCGGAAGTGCGGGTCGCCGGCTCGCGCCGCCAGCGCCCATGGGTGATCGTCGGCGCAATGGTTGAGCACGAAGTCTGCCGCAAGGCTGATGCCGTGCTCGCGCAGGCTTGCAGCCAGCGCTTCAAGCTCGGCGTTGCTACCCAGTGCCGGTTCGATCTGGCCGTAATCGCTGATCGCAAAACCGCCGTCATTGTCGCCAGCGCGGGCTTTCAGGAATGGCAGCAGGTGCAGGTAGCGGATGCCCAACTCATGCAGATACGGCACCCGCTCGCGCACGCCCTCAAGGTTGCCGGCAAAACGTTCGACATAGGTGCTGTAGCCGACCATGTCGGCGCGATCCAGCCAGTCGGCGGGGCGCGCGGTATCGAGTTCAAGCAGATCATCCGGGCGCTGATTGATGGCGTGCGCCAGCCCGGCGAGCAGGCAGCGGATCGGCTCGGTTACGCCGTCATTGAGTGCATACAGTGACGACAGCAGGCCAAACAAACGCGGGCCATGGGCATCGAAGCGCGCCAGCGCAACACTGCGACGCGGTGCGATGAGCCCGGCAGCAAAATGCCGCCGGGCAGTTGTGAGCAAATCGGTCATGGTTACGTGTCGGTCCTCAGAACTCGTAACGCAGGCTGACCTGGGCCGATCGCCCCGGGATGGTGCGAGCACGGATGATGTTGTCCTGGCCGGCGACGATCGAGCCTTCTTCGGACTCGGTTATCGCAAACTTGTCGAACAGATTGTTGACATCCAGTGCCAGCACCAGTGTGTCGGTGAGGCGGTAGTTGGCGAACACATTGACCTGCGCATAGGCCGGCATCTTGAGCTGGTTGTTGTCTTGCGCAAACGATGCGCTGGTGCCAATGATGTTCACGCCAAGGCGGTAGTCGTAGCCCTCGTAGGCGGCGGTGCCCTGGTAGATGAAGTCGGCCTGCCGGCGCGGCGTGTTGCCCTCAACCTCGGGTGTGATCTGGTCCTTGTTGATCTCGGCATCGGTATAGGTGACGCCACCGCTGAAGGTGAACTGATCAATGCGGTACGAGGTTTCAAGCTCGACGCCATACGCTTCAAACGTGCGGTCGAAGAAACGCTGGCTGGTGAGTTCGAAGTTCTGTTCGCTGGTCTCGGCATGGAAGCCGGTAACGAATACGTTCAGATCACCATAACGCCATTTCACACCCGCTTCTTGTTGCTTGACCACATCAACGGATTGTCGTGAATCGACATTGCCATCGGGCTGGATCACGCCGAACAACAGGCGGTCGGCATTGGCGCGGCCACCACGGCTGACGCGGGCAAAGCCGGCAAGGTCGTCGCTGAACAGGTAGTTGGCACCGAACGAATACGAGGTGTACGACCAGTCGTAGTTGACCGGATTCTGGTTGGCGACATCAACCACCGAAACGCTACGCTCGGTCTGCTGGATGATGCCATCGCCGTTGACATCGAAGTCGGTCGCTTGCACAGGCCCGGCGAAGCTGCCGTCGGCATTGCCGTAATCCTGGCGAATGCTGGCGTCAAGGGTCAACTTGTCCATGGTGAAGGTCAGTGCCGCGTAGGGCGCGTCGATGTCGTAATCGACATCGTAGCTGCGGGTGCAGCAGTTGCCGAATGCAGGTACCCCGAAGGCATACAAGCCGCCTTGCGAGAACGGGGTGCCATCAGCGGCAAACACATCAATCAGCGCCGCATTGTTGCCCTTGAGTTCCTGCAGGTAAGAGTTCCAAGTCCAGTCCAACGCGATGGTTTGCGATGATTTGTAGTACCCGGCTACGAAGTCCAGTTGCCGGCCCGCGCCAAGGTCGAACGCACGCGAGAGTTTCAGATCATTGGCGGTATTGTCCAGCGAGTTGATCTCGGAATTGAACAGCACCGTATTGATGACCTGACCGGTGAACGCAGTGCCGGCGTTGGGGCCGTTCGCATACTTCAGCGTTGCACCGGTGCCGGCAATCGATTCGGCGATGCCGGCACCATCGCCAACCGAGGCTGGAAAGGGCGACACGAACCGGCCATCGGTGTTGGCCGTACGGAAGCGATCGGCAAGCTTCCAGCCACCGCCCAGCTCGAACTCCAGCTCGGTGCCAAATGCCGTGGTGCGCGGATGCATGCCGTCGTCGATGTCGGTGACGCGGCGGTTGTTTTCGCCGTCGAGGCCGAAATCGGTGCGGAAGAACGGGCTGTGCGGGGTGTCGTGCTTGGCATCGAAGCCGGGCAGGCTGCCGAGGTTGGGGTTGCTGTTGCTGCCGTTGGCCAGCACCGGCATCGGCAGGATGCCGATGGCGCGATCATTGAGATGCTTGAAGTTGAAACGGATGAAACCGTTGTCGAACTCGCGGGTGAGGTTGGCCTTGATCTGCCCACCCTTTTCCGCAGTAAAGCCGGCATCGCGCACGCTGTCGCCGCTGCGGTAGAAGCCGCCAACATGGAAACGCCAGTCGTCATTGATCGGGCCGCCGTAATGGAAGTCATAACGGGTGTTGTCGAAGCCCTCGAGGAAACCGCGGCTGATGCCGACACTACCGCCTTCCACCTCGCCGGTGTTGCTGATGAAGTTGATGATGCCGCCCGGCGAATTGCTGGCGAAGGTTGACGCCGAGCCGCCACGGATCGCTTCCACCCGATCCAGGCTGTAATCATTGCGCAGGAAGATGTCGGCATTGCCGAAGGCGATGTCGCCAAACTCCAGTACCGGCAGGCCGTCTTCCTGCAATTGCAGGAACTTGGCACCGCCGGATGCCACCGGCAAGCCACGTACCGCGATATTGGCGTTGCCTTCGCCGCCGGAGGCTTCCGAGCGGATGCCGGGGATGTTGCGGAAGATCTCGGCGGTGGAACGTGGCGCCGAGTTCTGGATCGATTCGATGCCGATCACGCTGCTCGACACACTTTCCTGCATGCGAGTGCGGGTGCCGGAGGTGCCAGTGACAACCACCGCGTCCAGATTGATCGCGTCACTCACACGGGCGCGCTGGCTGTTTTCGGGATTGTCTTTGCCTTTGGAGTTCGTGGTGTCTTGCGAAAATGCCGGTGCTGAAGCCAGTGCGGCGGTGATCGCCAGTGCCAGTACACAGCGACGATGTGACTGCATGGTATTCATGATGGATGCCCTCCCAGGTGGTTTTTCGACGATGCCCCTCACCGTCTGGTGCGCATTGTCAGCACGTTCTGCAATCGATTGCAAGAAATCCGTTTGGTTGCTTCCAAACACAGTGGCAGATCGCTTGATAAAGCGCTATGCAAAGCCATTACATGCATAGCTCGGTGGCTGGCTCACGCTGCGGTGCAGCATTGAAAACGATTGCGGTATGTCATCATTCGCGCACTGACAGCCGCCGGGGGACGCAATGCCGAACATCGACACCACCTTGAGTGGCATGGATCTGGCGATCATCGCCATCTATGCCATCGGCATCGTTGCCCTGGGTCTGCTCACCTCGCGCCGCAGTGCGAGCGCCGAGGATTATTTTCTCGCCAGCCGCTCGATGCGCTGGCCGACGATCGGGCTGGCATTGCTTGCCTCCAACATCTCATCGACCACCCTGATCGGCCTTGCCGGCGCCGCGTATGCCATCGGCATCTCGGTGTACAACTACGAGTGGATGGCAGCGTTGGTGCTGGCGTTCTTCTGCGTGTTCTTCCTGCCGTTTTTGTTGCGATCCAAGGTGTATACGCTGCCCGAATATCTGGAGCGGCGTTATGACCGCCGCGCGCGGCTGTATTTTTCCGGTTTGACGATCTTCCTCAATATCGTGGTCGATACCGCCGGCACCCTGTTTGGTGGTGCGTTGATGCTCAAGCTGGTGATGCCGGGCCTGCCGCTGTGGCAGATTGTGGCAATCCTGGCTGCCTCGGCCGGTGTTTACACGGTGGTTGGCGGCTTGCGTGCGGTGATCTACACCGAAACCGTGCAGGCGGTGATCCTGCTGGGTGCGTCGTTCTTCATCGCCTGGTTTGCGTTCGACAAAGCCGGCGGCTGGGATCATGTGATGAGCTCGATCGACCCGGCCAAGCTGTCGCTGGTGCGTCCGAACGACGATCCCGGTGTGCCCTGGCTGGGCACGCTGATTGGCGCATCGCTGATTGGCTTCTATTTTTGGTGTACCAATCAGTTCATGGTGCAGCGGATACTGTCGGCCAAGGATGAAAACCATGGCCGTTGGGGCGCTCTGTTTGCCGGGTTCCTGAAGTTGCCGGTGCTGTTTCTGATGGTGTTGCCGGGCACCTGCGCGATCTTGCTGTATCCCGAGCTGAAGCGTGCCGATCTGGTCTACCCGACGCTGGTGTTCGACCTGCTGCCGCATGGCTTGATTGGCTTGGTGATGGCGGGTTTCTTTGCCGCGATCATGTCGTCGATCGCCAGCACCTTCAATTCAGCGGCAACGCTGTTGACCATGGACTTCATCCGGCCGCTGCGCCCGAGCGCCGACGATGCCTCATTGGTGCGAACCGGCCGTATCGCCACGATGGTGTTCATGGTGCTGGCGGTGTATTGGGCGCCGCAGATCGAGCGCTTTGCCTCGCTGTGGCAATACCTGCAAGCGGTGCTGGCCTACGCGGTGGGGCCGATTTGCGCGCTGTTTCTGGTGGGCCTGTTCTGGCGCGGTGCCAACGCCACCGGCGCGGTGGCCTGCATCGCGGTCGGTGTGCTGGGTGGGATCGGCCTGTTTTACTTCAATGTGATGGCTGCGGTGCCGTGGTCGCTGCACTTTTTATACATCACCCCAATTCTGTTTCTCGCCTGCTCGGCAGCGCTGGTGGTGGTCAGCCTGTTCAGCGCTCCCGACCCGCACTCGGACAACACCATGCGCTGGACACCGGCATTTTTCCGCGCCGAATCGCTGGCTTTGCAAGCGGTGCCGTTGTGGCAGAACTATCGCGTGCAAGCGAGCGCGCTGGTTGCGGCTACGCTGGCGCTGGTGTTCTGGTTTCGCTGACGCGTGGAGAGCATTGGGTCCGCGAAGGACGCAAAGAGCGCAAAAAGTGCAAAGTGCCAGGAGCAAGCGAGCGCGCTGGCACGATCACGCAGCGATGCGGTGGTGCAATGTCTGCGTCGGCTCTATGCGTTGCGGCATTTGGTCGCCCACAGGGTGGGCTCCTACAGGGAGCGTTCACCGCTTTCGTGGGAGCGCGCCTGCGCGCGAAGCGCTTTCGCCAGTTCGTTCGCCGGCAGGCCGGCTCCCACAGAAGCACTGGCTCGCACCGGCGTGCAACTCAGTTGCTCCTACAGGGGTGCTTCAAGGCGCGTTTGTAGGAGCCCACCCTGTGGGCGACCGGCTGTTGGGCTGATGTTGCGATCAAGCCGATTCGCGCACGATCAATTGCGGTGCGATCACAGTGGTGTCCACCGGCAGATTGGCGCAGCGGGCGATTAGCTTGTCGACCAGCAGGCGCGCACCCAACGCCAGGTCCTGGCGGATCGTGGTCAGTGAGGGGTGGCTGTAGGCAGCAAGGGCAATATCGTCAAAACCAATCACCGACACGTCCTGCGGTACGCGCAGGCCGGCATCGGCCAGTGCCCGGATCGCGCCGACGGCAATCACATCGGAGACCGCGAAAATCCCGTCCGGGCGCGCACCCTTGGCCAGCATCGCTTTGACCGCGCGGTAGGCATCATCGAGCTCAAACTCGGTGCGTACCAGTAGCGTTCGATCCGGAGTCAGTCCCTGTTCGGCCAGCGCACGGCGATAACCTGCAAAACGCGGTGCGATTTCCGGCAGCCGCTCATCGCCGAGAAACGCAATGCGTCTGCGGCCGTGTTCGAGCAGGTGGCGGGTGGCCAGCAAGCCACCAAGCTGATTGTCGCTGCCGACACTCGGATAAGCCTGGTCGGCAAGCTGCTCACCCCAGGCGACGATTGCCAAACCACCTTGCGCGGCACGGTTGATCGCCTCGTGCTCGAAGCTTTGCCCAATAAGAATCACACCATCGGCCTGGCCGCCGTTGAGCAGGTCCTCGATCCAGCCATCCTGGTGTTTGGCGACCTTGCTCAGCAGCATGCTGTAACCACGGCTGGTGAGTTCGTCGGCCAGCAGGGCCAGCATCGTCATCATGAACGGATCGTACAAATGCTGTGCGCGTTGGTGCGCCAGCGGTACTGCGACCGAAACGATGCCGGTGCGTTTGGAGCGCAGGCTGCGTGCCGCCGGGTTGATGCGGTAGCCGGCGTCGGCAGCAATTTTTTGCACCAGCGCACGGGTACGCGCGGCCACTGCCGGGTTGTTGGCCAGCGCACGCGACACCGTTGATTCGGATACGCCGGCCATGCGCGCGATGTCGCTCATCTGCAGCGGCCCGTGCAGCGGCTCGGTGGCCGTTTTTATTGATTTACGTGGGCTCATCGCGCCAGGAAACCTCTGAACAAGTCGTCACCCCGGCGAAAGCCGGGGTCCAGGGCTGTTGATCAAACTGGATTCCCGCTTTACTCGCACTGCGTGCTCGCCCTTCGGGCCGCCTTCGGCGTTCGGGTGCTGCGCGCCTCGTCGCGGGAATGACGAAGATACACCTGTTCAGAGCATCCCTGGTGCAGCGAATAAAGGCGTGATCCGCTCAGGTTGTCTGAAACGATGGAACTCGCCGTTGTGCGTAATCACACCGGTGAGTTATCCGTCGGTGGTTTGGGTGGCGGCGGTGGTTGCGGTGCTGACGGTGGTTTCGGCGGCGCGGGTGGGGCAAAAAACTCAACCTCGCGCAGGGCTGGCGAAGTGACCTCCAGTTGTTGACTGCGTTTGTCGCGCAACACCGCAAAGGTAATTTTGCTGCCCGCTTCCTTTTCGCGCAGCGCACGCATCACCGCACGTGGACTTTTTACTTCCTTGCCATCGATGGCGGTGATTACATCGCCGGCCTTGAGTTGGTCGAGGCCATCTTTGCCATCGCGCAGCACCAGTACCCCGGCTTCGGTGCCGAAGTAATGGCCGAGACCGGGGTTGATTTCGGCAAGGCTCAGCCCGCTCCAACGGAATGCCTGGCGTAGCCGGTTGAAGCGACAGGCGTCCGGGTCGTCGGCGCATCCGGCCATCGGTGCAATGCGTGCGATTTCCATTTCGACCCCGGGGTCGATGATGCCGTGGAAACGCCCTGTGCCGTCATGGCCACTGTGCGGCACCATCACGTCACCATTTCGATGCCACATCATCACGCTTGGCATCGACTCAGCCTTGAGCGTGATTTGTTGCTCCTTGCCGTCGCGTTGATAGCGGAGTTTGACGGCATCGCCATCTTTCAGCTCGCCGATCAGTTTGCGCGTTTGCGCCATGCGTTCTTGCGCCGTCTTGCCGACGATTTTGTGGCCGTTTACCACCAGCAGTTGATCGCCCGAATGCAGCCCGGCTTTGGCCGCAGGGCCGTCCGGCGTGACGGCAGCAATCATGACGCCATTGCCTTCTTCGTTTTCTGCCATCACGATGCCGATGATCGGCCGCGACATGTCGAGGCTGCGCAGGGTCATGACCCTGCGTTTACGAGCCTGCTGCGGGTCAGCGCCGGCCTGCCCGCGCGAGAGTTCGGCAACGCGTCGGGCGGCATCACGCAGATCGGCTTGCGCCGCTGCCAGGGTTGCTGCCGTGTCTTCTGTCGCTGTCGCTGTGTCCTGCGCTGACACTGGCGCGCAAAAGAACGATGCGGCAAGGGCGAGGGACAATAATTGGTTGTTCATGGGACGTTTCTCCTGCGATCAATCAGTAACGCTCAATAGGTGTATACCAAGGCATCGACGCCATTTTGTTCGCCGCGGGTGGCAAGCCATTGCTGCGTGGCTTGCAAGCCAGCGAGTTCGCGCAGTACTTGCACACGCTGCTGCCACACCAGCAGCCGTTGCTCTGGAGCAAGTGCAGTGTTGCCAAGCTGGCTGTCGATCACTGCCAACTGGTCTTCAAGCTCGGCGCTGAGCGACATCATCGGCGCGCTGGTACTGATGTCGCTGCTATCGGCAATCAGTGCTTCCAGTTGCGCCGATTCAGCAAGCAGTTGTGGCAACGGATCAGCCATCGAAGTGTTGGTGGTAGCGCTCGGCTCGGGGGTAATGCGCAACTGGCTGGATACCAGCAACGCCAGAAGCAACGATGCAGCAAGTGCCAATGGCCAGCGTTGTTGCCGGCGTTTTTTGCGTGCCGCAAGCGCCGCCGCCAGCGCCGGCCATGCAGGGCGTGATGGCGATTGCAACGGCAGTGCGCGCAGCGCGTCAACAACGCTGATGCCGCCGTGCGGTGAGGGAGGGTTGTTGTGTAAATCATCAAGCATGACGTCGCTCCTCTTCCACGGGGATGACGTGGTCGGGTTCCTGCAGCAGGGCGCGCAGGCGGCGAGTGCCGCGCGCGAGTTGTGATTTGGAAAAGCTCAGGCTGCGTTCCATCGCCTGCGCAATTTCCTCGTGGGTGTAGCCCTCGACGTGATAAAGCCAGATCACGCTGCGCGTGTTGGCCGGTAATTGTTCCAGCGCGCGCAACAGCAATGCGTGATCTGCAGCAGCCGGCGGCAACAACTGTTCGCCAGCATCCATCTCGGGTTCCGGAGGCTCGTCGCTGTAGTTCACCGTGCCGCGGCGACGCAGGCGCATCAGTGCTTCGTTCACCGCAATCTGGCGTAACCACGCCCAGAATGGCGATTCGCCGCGAAAACTGCCAATGCGCTCGAACAACCGCAGCATGGTGTCGTGCAATGCATCTTGTGCTTCCTCACGGTCACCGAGCAGGCGCAGGGCAACGGTGTACACCGGGCGTTCAAAACGGCGGTAGATTTGCTCGAAGGCATCGGCATGGCCATCACGCGCGCGCTTGACGATTGCGTCGGGCAGATCGATGGCAAAGGTAGATGGCTGGATCACAGGCTATAGGATGCGCCATAAGCCGATTGCGTCGCAGACGTGCCTTTACGGCCCATCGAAAAACGGGGTGAGTAAAGCATTCGAGGGCAGGCATCCAGTGCCTCGCTCTTGCCTAGCCTCGTGAAGTCACTGGATTCCCGCTTTACGGCGGGCTGTCCATGCCCGCCGCCCTGCGGGCCAGCTTCGCTGTTCGCGCGCGCTCCAGGCGCGCGCAGTCGCGGGAATGACGAATCAGGGGGATTCCGACTTTAATAAGTGCCATTCGAATCTGCCCCCATTTTTCCCCGATTTCCCCCCAGAGGCCGATGGATTCCTTGGCGTTCTTGGCGTTTTGGCGAGAGACATGCCTTCAAGCCCTGTTTACCGGTGGCGCGATGCGCGGTGGCGGTGACGCTGCTTCCACCACATCCACAGGCCAGAGCACGCCAGCACGATCAGGGCGATGGCGCTGGCATCCATCAGCCAGGGGCCGAAACGGCCGAGGAAACGGCCGCTGTGCAGGTCGCCGATCACCCGTGATGCCGACACGCCCTTGCCACGGAAGGCAGTCAGCGCCTTGTTGAGGCTGGCTTGCGGTGGCGCTGTATCGGCGTTGGCCCAGCGGATGGCACCGGATGTTGCCGGTTGCCATTGCAGCAGATCGGCGCTGGCCAGCAGACGGCCTTCGCTGCGGATGGCGATCATGCCTTGCGCATCATTGCCGATTGCCGTGATCGGCCCGGGCAGGCTGCTGCGGTCGATACGTTCCAGCAGTTCGCCGCTCAGGGTGAGCAACAGCAATTGTTCATGGTTGGCAATGGCGATCAGGCTGTCATTGGCGACCGCACCGATTGGCTCGGCGAGGTCGTCAGCAACCGGCTTGCCGTCGAGATAAAGGTGCGAGTCGATCCAGATCAGCCAGCCGGCCGGGCTGGGCATGGCACGCGGCGATAAAACCGGCTCGATGTGGTACAGCGCCAACAACCACGGTGCGTCGAACGCGCGTTCGTTCAGGCGCAGCCCCACTGCGTGTGACAGCATGATGCCGGTGCTGGCGAGCAGCAGCACCAGTAACGCCGCAGCAACGCCGATGCGGCGATGCCAGCGGTGCAACAGGCGTTGCAGGTGGTTGCCGCCGTGCTTGTACGGCGAGCGGCTCATCATGGCTTGTCCGACATGGCGGCGCGGTGCAGGTAAAGGGCGAGCCGTGCCATCGAGCGCATGGCGTTGACCGATAGCGTGGCACCAGCGATGCCATCGAAGCGTCCGTTCAGGGCGAGGTCCTGGTCGAGTGACAGGCCGATGAGCTGGTCGCGAAAATTGGGGTAGCGAATTTCCCAACCGCGTGTTTCCCGATAGATCAGCACATGGGCGCTGACGATGCGGCCATCCTCCACCACAAAGCCGGCGGTGATCGGCTCTTCCTTGCCGACTTTTTCGAGAATCCATGCGCTGCGCTGACCGCTGCGCCAGTAACGCTGCCGTAGATTGGGCAGGCGTTGGCCGACAATGCGGCTGATGCCGGACTGGATGTCCGGCGTCAGCCACAGCACCGCCTGGCTTGGCGTTGCGCCAGTGAACGCGCTGGCGACGAACGCTTCAGGTGTTTCGATCACCTGTGCCGCATGCACTTGGCATGCGGCGAGCAGGGCGAAGATGAATGACAGCAGGCGATGATTCATGTGATGTCAGAATTGATAGCCAATACCCAGGTTGAGACGGTCATCGTCCTGAACGCCATTGGGGGTGCTCTCGAATTGGTAGTCGAGCTTGAACACGACCTCGGGTACCGGCCAATAGTTGAAGCCGAACGAGGTGACATCAAAGCGGGTATCGACGCCTTTCAGCCCGGACTGCGTATCCCAACGCTCGTGGCGGCCGAAGAAACCCAACGTACCGGTAGCCACCGCGAAACGATATGACGGCTCGACATACCAGCCGTACTGGCTGTCGCGGCCCAGTGCCTTGACGTCGGCCGCGCCTTCAATATCCCAATGCGCGTACAGCGCACGCAGGCCGAAACCATTGCGCAGTATATCCGCGTGCGCTTCCAGCAAGGTGGCATCGATACCGCGTGCGCCCTGGGTGACGTCCTGCTGATACTGGCCGCTGACACCAAGTTCGACGCCGGGAATGCCCTTCCATTTCAGGCGGCCGGTGTAGGCGACATCCTCGGCTGGCGCTTCGGATACGCTTTTGCGACCACCGCGAATCGCGAAATTGCTGTCGACCTGCAAACCGGAGTGGGTGGCGAGGTCGTAGGAAAAACCCTGGCCGAAGGTGCCGTTGAGGGCGACACCCCCTTCGCGCCAAGTGGTGGGGATGATCTGATTTTCGATCCGGTTGCGCTCGACGCCGAAGAAGGTGGGTGGCTCGTGGGTCTCGTTGAGGATGCCGACCGGCACCAAAAACACGCCAGCACGCAGGCTGTGGCGGTCGTTCTCGCCAAGGCGCCAACCGAAGGCAGAGGTCAGGTCGGCTTCAAGGAATGCCTGTTCCAGTTCCACCGCGCCATTCTTCTCGGTGTCGGCGTGTTCGACTTCCAGTTCCGATTGCAGCCGCAGCCAGTCGTTGAAGCGGTGGCCGGCGAACAACACGAAGCGGTGAAAATCGATCTCGTCGCTATTGCCGCCGTTGTAGTGCATCTCGCCATAGCCGCCCAGCGTGGTGCGCTGCCACCAGCCATCACTACCGAGCCCGGCATCGGAAAGTGCGGTTTCGACCACGCCACCGGTGGCCTCGATCCGTTCTTCGTTCTGCGCCAGCCGTGCTTCAATTTGCTCGATGCGCGCAACTTCCGCTGCGGCAGGTGCGGTAGCGGATGCGCTGTGGGTTTGGTTTTGCAATTGCTCGATACGTGCTTGCATGGCCTCCAGTTGTTCTTGCTGGGCTTGCAGCATTTGCCACATTGCCTCGCGGCTGGGCAGGTTGGTGCTGTCTTGCGACCAGGCCGGTGTGGCGAGGGTCATCATTACGGCAAGCGTGAGTGTGCGCATCACCAGTGTGCGTGTAGCAGGCATCGTTATGTCCCCTATACGATTTGCGGTTGGATGGGCAGCCGCTGAGTGGCTGTGCGTTTATGCTAACGCTAACGCGAACGATTCGCAATAACTACCGTGAGATACTGGCATTGGTATCCACGGGCGGCGGGTTAAGATGTCGCCTACTCGTACACATAACTCTTGGGGTCCGCCGATCATGGATATCGTTGCCATCGCGTTTTTGCTGTTCGCTGTCGTTACCGTGCTCAAAGGGGTGCGGATCGTGCCGCAGGGTTATGAGTGGACGGTGGAGCGCTTTGGCCGCTACGACCGCACCCTGGTGCCAGGGCTGGGCCTGACGGTGCCGTGGGTGGAGGCAATCGGGCGCAAGTTGAACATGATGGAACAGGTGCTGGATGTGCCCTCGCAGGAAGTGATCACCAAGGACAATGCGGTGGTACGCGTCGATGGCATCGTTTTTTTCCAGGTGCTCGATGCCGCCAAGGCGGCCTACGAGGTTGCCACGCTGGAAATTGCGATTCTCAACCTGACCATGACCAATGTGCGCACCGTGCTTGGTTCGATGGATCTGGATGAGTCGCTGTCCAAGCGCGACGAGATCAACGCCCGCTTGTTGATCGTGGTCGACGAGGCCACCCATCCGTGGGGGATCAAGGTCAACCGCATCGAGATCAAGGACATCCAGCCGCCACGCGATCTGATCGATTCGATGGCACGGCAGATGAAAGCCGAGCGCGAAAAGCGCGCCAACATTCTGGAAGCCGAGGGTTTCCGTCAGGCCGCGATCCTCAAGGCCGAGGGCGAGAAGCAGGCGGCGGTGCTGGAAGCCGAGGGTCGGCGCGAGGCGTCGTTCCGCGATGCCGAGGCGCGCGAGCGGCTGGCGCAAGCCGAGGCCAAGGCGACCGAGCTGGTCAGTGATGCGATTGCCAAGGGCGATGTGCAGGCGATCAACTATTTTATCGCGCAAAAGTATGTCGAGGCGCTGCGCGAGTTCGCCCACTCGCCAAACCAGAAGACCTTGCTGATGCCAATGGAGACCACCGGGATACTCGGCTCGTTGGCCGGTATCGTGGAAATTGGTCGCGCCGCCGGCGCAGCAAACACCAGCGCCACAGCGGCGCGCGCCAATCCGTTCATCAAGCCGGAGTAAGCCATGGATCTGATCGGTGAAAACTGGTTCTGGTGGGCATTGGCGCTGTTATTGCTGGCTGCCGAAGCATTGGTGCCCGGCGTGTTCCTGCTCTGGCTGGGTCTGGCTGCGGGCGGTACCGGCGCGCTAAAGCTGTTGATACCGGGGATGGCGCCGGTGACGCAGTGGATCGTGTTTTCGTTCCTGTCGCTGGTTTCGGTGGGCGTAGCCTGGCAGATTCGCCGTCGCAGTTCGGTCAAGGTGACCGATCAGCCGCTGTTGAACCAGCGCTCGGCGCAATTGGTCGGCCGTGTGTATCCGCTCGATAGCGCGATCATCAATGGCCGTGGCCGGCTGAAGATCGGCGATGCTTTTTGGCATGTGGAAGGTCCAGATACCGATGCGGGTATGCGGGTGCGCATCGTCGGTGTGCATGACATGGTGTTGCGTGTGGTTGCGGTGGATTGAAGGACTCGGGACTCGGGAAAAGCGTAAAGCACTCGGGTCCGCAAAGGACGCGAAGGACGCAAATAACAGCATTTGGGTGGGCGGCTGTCGGGTTTCGCCACGCGTCACCCGTTCTTCTACTGACCCGGATTCGTGCTTTCCTTTGCGCACTTGGCGACCTTTGCGGACCATTTGATCTTCCCGATCTCCGGCTTTATCGAGTCCCGAGTCCCGGCTTCTCTGCGATAATGCATGCCTTTCCTTCTGGGCGAGCGCCATGATTCAGCACACTGTTCTCAATGCCAGCCACCGCGCGCTGGGCGCCAAGATGGTGGATTTCGGTGGTTGGGACATGCCGATTCATTACGGTTCGCAGATCGAGGAACACCATCTGGTGCGCCGCGATGCCGGCATGTTCGATGTCTCGCACATGACCGTGATCGACCTGCATGGCGACAACGTGCGGCCGTTTCTGCGTCATCTGCTGGCCAACAACATTGGCAAGCTCAAAACGCCGGGCAAAGCCTTGTATTCGTGCATGCTCAACGAGCGTGGCGGTGTGATCGATGACCTGATCGTTTATTTTCGCGATGAAACCTGGTTTCGGCTGGTGGTGAACGCGGCAACACGTGACAAGGACATGGTCTGGATCAACGTGCAGGCTTCGGCATTCGATGTCGAGGTCAAGGAGCGCCCAGAGCTGGCGATGATTGCGGTGCAGGGCCCCAATGCACGGGAAAAAATGGCTTCGTTGTTGTCGCCCGAAGGCGCCACGGCTGCGGCAAATCTGGCCAAGTTCGTCGCTGCCGATATTGATGGCCTGTTCATTGCGCGCACCGGCTACACCGGTGAAGACGGCTACGAGGTGATCGTGCCCGAATCCGATGCGGTGGACCTGTGGAACCGGTTGCTCGCCGCAGGTATCAAGCCTGCAGGCCTGGGCGCACGCGACACCTTGCGGCTGGAGGCGGGCATGCCGCTGTACGGCCAGGATATGGATGAAACCGTGAGCCCACTGGAAGCCGGGCTGGCATGGACGGTCAGTTTGGACACTGATCGCAGTTTCATCGGCCGGGCTGCGCTGGAAAATCAGAAAGCCCAGGGCGTGCCACGGCAAACCATCGGTCTGGTGATGGACGACAAGGGTGTGTTGCGCCACGGTCAGCGTTTGTTGAGCGCGGCCGGAGCTGGCGAGATTCTCTCGGGTACCTTCTCCCCGACGCTCGGCCTGGCAATTGCCATGGGCCGTGTTCCTGCTGGCGAGGCGGGTGCGGTGCGGGTGGATATCCGTGGCCGCGAAGTGCCGCTTCGTGTGGTCCGCATGCCGTTTGTTCGTGATGGCAAGGCGCAGCCCGAGGTATTGATCTGACACTGTGATCGCATTGAACCGTGTTGCTTTTAGTACAATGTGCCGCTCGTGAAACCCTGGCCATCGGGTCACGCAGGCGGTGCCAAAAGACCCCAATCCACGTTTTGCCGTCCACAACCAGCCCAGCGCAGGAGCCAGTCATGAGTGAAATCCCGGGTGATCTGAAGTTTCTCAAATCCCACGAGTGGGCCCGTGTCGAAGATAGCGGTCGCGTTACGGTTGGCATTTCCGATCACGCGCAGGGTTTGCTCGGCGATCTGGTTTACGTCGAGTTGCCGAACGTTGGCGATGAGGTTGAGCAATCGGTTGGTGTAGCGGTGGTCGAATCGGTCAAGGCTGCCTCGGATGTCTATAGCCCGGTGTCGGGCACGGTGGTTGCAGTAAACACCGAGCTGGCCGACAAGCCCGAAAAGATCAATGAAGATGCTTACGGCGAGGGATGGATATTTGTTGTCGAGATGTCAGAGCCCGAGCAACTCAACGAGTTGCTCACGCCAGATGATTACGCCGAGTTGATCGAAGACGAAGCACATTGACTCCCACCGGCCGCATTGCGGCCGGTTTTATTACCGCTGGATGGAATCCTGTCATGCCGTTCATTCCCCATAGCGAAACCGATGTCAACAGCATGTTGCATGCCATCGGTGTCGCGCGCATCGAAGACCTGTTCGACGAAATTCCCGAGTCGCTGAAGATTGGCGCGCTGGATCGGGTGCCCGAAGGTCTGTCTGAAATGGAGCTTGCCCGGCGGATGGCGCAATACGCGCGCAGCGATGAGGTGGACCTTTGTTTTGCCGGCGCCGGCGCCTACGAGCACCACATTCCTTCAGCGGTATGGCAGATCGTGGGGCGCGGCGAGTTCTATTCGGCGTATACGCCGTATCAGGCCGAGGCGAGTCAGGGCACGCTGCAACTGATTTATGAATACCAGACCATGATCACCCGGTTGACTGGCATGGACGTGTCCAATGCCTCGATGTACGACGGCGCCACTGCGGTGGCCGAAGCGGTGTTGATGGCCGAGCGCAGCCGCAAACGCGGTGGCGCCCGCCGTGTGCTGGTGCCCACCTCGTTGCATCCGGCCTACCGCAAGACCATGGCGACCATCCTCAACCTTCAGAACATCGTGATCGACGAGATACCTTGTCCCGAAGGTGTGCTGACAATTGATGCGCTGGAGCGCGTTACCGATGAGTTCACGGTGCTGGTCATCGCGCAGCCCAATTTTTTTGGCCTGATCGAGGATGTCGATGCACTGACCAATTGGGCGCATGCACGTGGCGCGTTGGCTATTGCGGTAGTCAACCCGGTCGCGCTGGGTTTGCTCAAAGCGCCAGGGCAGTGGGGTGATAACGGTGTTGATATCGCCTGTGGCGATGGTCAACCGCTGGGTGTGCCGATGTCATCGGGCGGGCCGTATTTCGGGTTTCTGACCTGTCGTCAAGAGTTGATACGCAACATGCCGGGCCGGATCGTTGGTCGTACGACCGATCTTGATGGTCGTCCTGGTTTTGCGCTGACGTTGCAAGCGCGCGAGCAGCACATTCGTCGTGCCAAGGCAACGTCCAATATCTGCACCAACCAAGGATTACTGGTTACGGCTGCAACCATCCACATGGCATTGCTCGGTCCACAAGGCTTGCGCAATGTTGCTGGTCATTGCGCGGTGCAGACCCGAACCTTGTACAACGCCTTGTGCGCGTTGCCCGGCGTGGAGCCGGTGTTCCCCGGGCGGCCGTTTTTCCACGAAGTTGCATTGCGCCTGCCGGTTGCGGCAAGTGAGTTGATCGAGAAAATGGCACGCAAACGGATCGTTGCCGGTGTATCGCTGGCTGACGAATACCCCGAGTTGGGCGATGCGTTGCTGGTGTGTGCCACCGAAACAAAAACCGATCAAGATATCGCGCGCTTCGTTGGCGAAGTGGCTATCGCGATCGAGCGAGTCGCATAGCGGCGAAGCGAAGGCGTTGTCGCGCAGCAACCGAACGCTTGAGCCATCCGTTTTTTCTTGTGCAACCGTGATCGACAGCGTCAAAGGCTTGCGCATTTTCGCTTGTGCATCGCGCAAAAGTTGCTTTCAGGTGTGTGTTCGTGAGTTTGTGATGCACAAACTTCAGGGCGACTTTTTTTAGCGTGCGATGCAACGGCTTGAACATCACACGAGCGAAATAATTTCAAGCGGTACACTGCAAACGCAGTGTTGATGCGGCTTTCAGCGCTACAACGAATTTTCGGCATTGATTTTTTTTCTTTCCACGATGCACGCAACGCTGTTGCAGGTTGCGCGGTGAAGTGCGCGCGCAGGAAAAAAAACAGCACATGCTTATTGACAGCATCATTCGTCGTGATTAGCGTTCGCTCAGCAAACACGCAAAGCGGATGGGGTGATTACGATTCGTAAGGCAACACGCTCGATGCATCACGGGATGCTGCACGCATCGTCGCGATCGACGTGGGGTCTGCTTCTCTCGAAAAAAACGAGGGAAGACATTGCTGCCATTTGTTGGTTTCATGCGCCCGGGTCGTTCGCGACGCGGGCGTTGTCATGTACACCTGCCGATGTTCGGCAGGCCATCGGTTCTGGCGACTGTGAATGTGCAGTTCCAGGACGCTTCGGGTCGGTATTCCGGAGCGGTTAGTTGTTTACTGGGCGTCATCAACACCCATCTGACGAGGAGCAACATCATGGCAACGAAGAAAGCAGCGAAGAAACCGGCAGCCAAGAAAGCTGCCAAGAAGGTAGTCAAGAAAGCAGCGGCAAAAGTGGCAGTCAAGAAAGTCGCCAAGAAGGCCGTAAAGAAGGCAGCGCCGAAGAAAGCGGCCAAGAAGGTAGCCAAGAAAGCGGCGCCGAAGAAAGCTGCCGCAAAGAAAGCTGCACCAAAGAAAGCTGCGAAAAAAGCGGCTCCCAAGCGTGCGGCTGGCAAAAAGTCGGCTGCGCCGACGATTCTGCAGTCACCGGTCGCGCCAGTTCTATAAGTTGCGTCGTAGCTTCATGTGAGCGTAACTCTCTCTCCGCACGCCCAGGCGGAGAGAGAGCGTTTTTCACGGTTCACACGGTTTTTTGAGCACTGATAGATATGCACCACAACGTTACGCCTATTGATCGCCAACGCGCCGCGTTGATAGGCAATGTTGATCTGTTTCGTGAGTTGGCTGAGCAGTCCAGCGATGTATTGATGCTGGTCTCCAGTTCAGGATGCGTCGCCTACGTCAGTCCGGCGGTTACCGCGATGCTGGCGTACACCCCCAGCGAGCTTGTTGGCCGTCACGTTTTGCGTTTCGTATCAAGCGACGATGTCATCCGAATGCGGCAGCTATGGGCGCGCGTTCGATGCAGCGAGGCGCGCGAGGTCAGCGTTGAGTGCCGCGTACGCAACCAACGCAATGACTGGCAATGGCTTGAGGCCCGGATACGCTGGCTCCCCAGTGATGGCATCAACTCGGCGCGCTGGATTGCCAGCTTGCGTGATGTGACTGAGCGTCGGCAATTGGAGCAGCGATTGATTGCCGAGAAGGTGCGCGCACAGGCGACATTGCGCGCCATCACCGATGGCGTGATTACGGTGGACAGCAGCGGCTGTGTGGACTACATCAATCCAGCTGCTGAACGTATTTTGGGCTGGTCCGCCGACAAGGCGTTGGGTCAGTCGGTCGAGGCGATTTTTCCGCTGGTGCAGTCGCCACGTAAAATGCCTGGGAAAACGTCGCTGGCGGCGCTGGCCGCCTGGTTTCACTCAATGTCGGAGCGGCCGGTGAGTGTGCGCCGTCGCGAGGGTGGCGACGTGTTGTTGCAAATGGCTGTAGCCAGTGTCGCCGACAGCGATGGCCAGCCGCAAGGTCTGGTGCTGACTTTCCGCGATATTGCGCAGACCACAGGCATCGTTCGTGAACTGAGCTTTCGCAGCAGTCACGATGCGCTGACTGGTCTGCTAAACCGTGAGGAGTTTACCCGCCATCTGCGACGCTGCGTGACCGAGGTGGCATCGGGTGCGGGTGAGCACGTGTTGGTGGTCATCGATCTTGATCAGTTCAGGCTGGTAAACGATGCATGCGGACACGCTGCCGGCGATGCACTGTTGCGTGATGTGGCGGCGGTGTTGACTTCCGCAGCAGGCGAGAATGACCCGGTGGCACGCCTGGGCGGTGATGAGTTTGGTTTGCTGATGCTTGATTGCGGCATGGGTGAAGCGCTCGTCAGGACCCGCTACTTGGCTGCGGCAATTGAACGCATCCGTTTTGCCTGGGGTGATCGGCAGTTTGCGACGACGGCATCCATTGGCCTTGCGCCGGTGCAACGCGGCAGCGGCAACCATGATGCAGTGATCCAGGCAGCCGATGCAGCGTGTTTTGCCGCGCACGAGCACGGCGGTAACCGCGTTAATGTGTATTCGCAAAATGATGCGGATCTTATCCGTCGTCAGGACGAAATGCAGTGGTTGCCCCGGTTGCAGACGGCCTTGGAAGTAGGCGATTTTCAGCTGCTGGCGCATGACATTGTGCCAAGTGCGACAGGCAGGCCAGATGGCTGCAGCGTAGAGGTGCTGATTGCAATGCGCAGCGCAAGCGGAAGGCTGATTGCGCCTTGTGAGTTCCTGCCAGTTGCCCGCCGATTCGGCTTGATGGTGCGCATAGATCAATGGGTGTTGCAGCAGGTATGCGACTGGTTACGCTGGCGTCGTACTTCCGGTCGCGTTGCGCCGCAACTGGTGGCGGTCAATTTGTCGGGGTCATCGTTGTGTGACCCGGAGTTTCGCGCCTTTGCTGAACAGCAGCTGCGGGCATTGCTGGATCCGAGTGTCCTATGTTTCGAGATCACTGATGGCGAGGCAATCACTGATTTTGATGCGGTTGGCATGTTCATGGAACGAGCGCGGTTGTTGGGTTGCCGCTTTGCGCTGGATGATTTCGGTAGTGGCTTGTCTTCGTTCGCGTATTTGCGCCGCCTGCCGGTGGATTACGTCAAAATCGACGGTCAGTTCGTTCGCGACGCGACGCGAGACGCAGTGAGTTTGGCAATGGTTGATGCCATCCACAAAATGGCACACGTACTTGGCCTGAAGACAATCGGTGAGAACGTCGAGAATGAGGCGACACTCAAACGCATGCGCGAGATCGGCGTTGATTACTGCCAAGGTTACTATTTCGGCATGCCGCAGCCTTTGCTAGGGCTGCCGTAGCCTTTGTCGCCATATCTGAAAAAGTGCGGAGCCGGCCTGTAAGCCGGGTTCTGTCAAGGGCAGTCATTCCTCTCGGTGCCGTGTCGCCACGGCACTCCAGCAGCCTACCCGGACGCGGTGCGGGCCACACCAATGCGTCCCTATTTGGCCTTGCTCCAGGTGGGGTTTGCCGTGCCGTGCGGCGTTGGCCCCGCACGCGGTGCGCTCTTACCGCACCATTTCACCCTTACCGCTCCGCGCGCGAAAACGCGCAGCGAAGGTTGGCGGTATCTTTCTGTTGCACTTTCCGTCGGCTTGCGCCGCCCAGGCGTTACCTGGCACCTTGCCCTGTGGAGCCCGGACTTTCCTCGGCGTGCCTACGCACGACGCGACTGCCCGGCCGACTCCGCAGGGGCATTGTACGCTGGATACGATGCGTGTGAGCTTTGTGGTGAGTGCTCACTGTCTGACTGCGCCGCGCTGATACGTTCGCCATCATTTGTTCGTAGGGAAACCCCGGCTTCGGTATTTGGGGACACGCTTTGCAAACACAGGAATATCTGCGTACGCACGTCGATTACATCCACGGCAACCCGGCGAAGCACGGCCTGGTGGGCCGGAATGTCGATTGGCCGTATTCGTCGTTGCACGCGTATGCGTCGCCCATTGGGCGATATGCAACGCGGCGAACAACCGGCCGGCCGCAAGCCGCCGTGTTTGCGCAAGCTCAGCCGGGTATCGCAGCTGCTTGGATCTGCCAGGCGCAGCGCAACTGCACCTCGTCGCAATTGTTGCCGGCGCCGGAACGGTCGATCACCAGAAAATCGCTGGTCACCTTGAGCGCCAGCAGAGGATGGTGCCAAACCCCACGATGCAGGTTGATGCCTTGCCCTGGCTGCGCCAAAAAGGCGCGTGGAACGGCGTCGGGGCTGCTGCCGACAACAACCAGATACGGGTTTGCCGCCAGCGGCATGAACGCCTGGCTGCCGAGCGGGTGACGTTCGAGCATGCGCACCATGAATGGCAGCTCGCGCGGCTGCGCACGAAAGATGCTGATGACCGGCTTGCCGCCGTCGGCATCGGCGTCGATAAGCGCCAGCGCGTGGAATCGTTGCGCGGTGCCGTCGTTGATGCGGATGACGTTTGCTGCACCGGCGCTGTCGATCACATCGCCGAACGGCGCAAAGGCCTGGCTGCTGAGTGCTTCGACCGGCAGCGGCACGGATCGATCAGTCACGCCGGCCAGCCGCGCAGGCGCAGGCGCGAGACGCCGCCATCCGGGAAGATGTTGAAGCGCACATGGGTAATCGGCTGGTGTTGCACGATCTCACTGCCAAAAAAATGTTGGTGATCGGCCTGCAGTGCGTGCTCGGGCAGCAGCGTCGGCCAGAACATCGATTGCGTGATCAACGATTCGGGCGTTGACGCGGGCACTGCGGCGCCCTGAATGCTGCAACGATCAGGGTAGTTGCCCTTGAAGTGGCCAGTGTCCACCTCAATCGCTTCAATGATGCCCGGATGTGCCAGCGCGATCAGGCACCAGTCGTTGCCGGGCTCACGCCGACGCCGGGTTTCCCAGCCATCGCCCATATGGCTGCCACGGCCCGGCAACAGCAGGTTGCTAGCCAGGCCGAAGTGCTGATTGTTGGTGGCAACGATGGTGCCACCTTGCAGGGCGCTGGCCAGATCAACCAGTCCGGCGGCATCGGTTGCCGTGTGATCAAACTGCGGCGTGCCGTAGACCCGCAGCCGAGCCAGCCCGCCATCGGGCAGCAGGTTGACGCGCACATGGGTGCAAAACCGGATCTGGGTGATGGCGTGATAATGATGTGCATCGCCACCCAGATCGGTTGCGGCCACCAGTTCGAACCAGACGGTGTCAGCATCGGGGTCGTCATCGGCAACACAGCAACCCTCCACCGATGCTGCCGGTGGGTAGTTGCCGGTGAAGTGGCTGGTATCCAGATCAATGCCGTGGATGCGTCCGGGGCGCGCCAGCCGCACGATGCACCAGTCATGGCCGGAAACGCGCTTGCGCCGGCTTTCCCAGCCATCCATCCATTTACCGTTGCTGTCGTACTTGCCGGGAATGAAAACCGCTGGCTCGGGATTGAGCATGCGTTGCATGGCCGCGAAAAAATCATCGCTGCATGCCAGCGCCTGCGCGCCGAGGCGGGCGTCGGCCAGATTCACATGGCGACGGGTGAACTCGGGTGCGTCGGGGTCGATTGCAGGCAAGGCCATGAGGGTTCAGTCCTGGAACAGATCGGAAAGGCGGAAGTGGGCGATACGCGCGATCTGGCGCAGCGCTTCGTCGAGTTCGTGCGTCGGCGCGTTATTCAGGCGTTCGGCCATGTTGGCAATGATACTGTCGCGGCCATGCCCGCGCACGGCAAGGATAAAGGGAAAGCCGAAGCGTTGCTGATAGGCGTCGTTGAGTGCGTTGATGCGCGAAAACTCGTCCGCGCTGCACTGATCCAGCCCAGCGCCGTGCTGCTCGCTGCGCGAAGCTGCGGTGAGTTGATCGCGGATCGCGGCCTTGCCGGCCAGTTGCGGATGGGCGCGGATCAGCACCAATTTTTCGACATCGCTGGCGCTATCGACCACCGCGCACATCGCGGCGTGCAGTGCATCGATGCGGGCAAATGGCCGCTGCGCGAACACGCGCTCGGCCACCCATGGCGAATGCTCGAAAATGCCGCCGAGCCGGGCGACGAATGCGCCGATATCCAACGCATTGAGCTGGTCGAGGGTCATGGCGCTGGATGCCGTTGCTGCCAGTGGCGGGCGATGTCGATGCGCCGGCAAATCCACACCCGCTCGTGTTTTTCGAGGTGATCGAGAAAGCGTTGCAGGGCGATGAAGCGGCCGGGACGACCGAGGATGCGGCCATGCATGCCGATCGACAGCATGCGCGGGGTGTGCTCGCCTTCGGCGTACAGCACATCGAAGCTGTCGCGCAGGTAGTCGAAGAAATGGCCAGCGGTGTTGAAGCCCTGCGGCGTGGCGAAGCGCATGTCGTTGCAATCGAGCGTGTACGGCACCACCAGGTGCGGCTGGGTGCTGCCATCGCCGCACGTCACCGACGTCCAAAACGGCAGCTCGTCGCCGTAGTAATCCGAGTCGTAGGCAAAGCCGCCGTGCTCGACCACCAGGCGCCGGGTGTTGGGGCTGTCGCGGCCGGTGTACCAGCCCAGCGGCGCGCTGCCGGTGAGTTCACGATGTATCTGCACGGCGCGTGCCATGTGCTCGCGTTCAACCTCGGCTGCGATGTTCTGATAGTGGATCCAGCGCCAGCCGTGCGCGGCGATCTCGTGATCGGCGTCGATACAGGCGCCGATGAGCTCGCGATTGCGTTGCATCGCCATCGCCACTGCGAACACGGTCAGCGGCAGGCCGCGACGCTGGAATTCGTCGAGAATGCGCCACGCGCCAACCCGGCTGCCATACTCGTAGATCGACTCCATGCTCAGGTGCCGATCCGGATAACTGGCGGCGCCGATGATCTCGGACAGAAACTGCTCGCTGCCGGCATCGCCATGCAGCACGCAGTTTTCGCCGCCTTCTTCCACGTTCAGCACGAACTGCACGGCCACCCGCGCATGGCCCGGCCAATCGGCGAAAGGCGGGGTTCGGCCGTAGCCGGTGAGGTCACGCGGGTAGTCGGAGGTTGCTGGCATTGACACGGCGCTTCAGCAAGGGCAATGCGCTAGTGTAGTGCTGCATTGTGGTTGGCGCTTGTCTTGTCAGGCGACAATCGCAAGATTGCCTTGCTGATAGCACCGCGCCGCGCAGGCTGTCGCGGGTGTTCGCATCTGCGGTAGCGTTGTTGCCGGTCGCCCACAGGGTGGGCTCCCACAGAGATGGATAACGGTGCTTTGTGTAGGACCCACCCTGTGGGCGACAACAGGCGCGCGTCGTGGCTTTTTTGTAGGAGCCCACCCTGTGGGCGACCTACCGCAGCGTCGGGGCCGCTACCCCACCAACAGCAGAGCGATCGACGGCGCGATTCTGAAAGTACCGCCAGGTACGAAGCACTACACTGGTCGACAATGCAGCGCCCGTTGCGCAAGCGGCGCTGTGGTGTTGCCGCCGCTGCGGCAATGCCGCGTCAGCGCTTGCCTACCACCAGCATCAGCCCGCCAGCAATGATCGCCGCCACTCCGGCCCACAGTGGCACGTTGACGCGTTCCTTTTCGTCAATGCTCATGTGCATCGAGCCGATGTCGGCGTGGTGGGTTTCGCTGGTGTAGCTGAAGCCGCCGTAGGCCAGCGCGAGTGCGCCGAGCACGATCAGTGCCAGCGCGACAACTTTCAATGCGTTCATTGCGGTGTTCCTCAGTGGGTATCGCCAATGGCTGGCGGTGCAGCTACAGGCGCCGGCCCTGAATGACGCGAATCAGCACCACGACGATGGCCACGACCAGCAGGATATGGATGAATCCGCCCATTGAATAGGACGTCACCAGCCCCAGCGCCCACAAAATCAGCAGGATGATTGCAATGGTTTCCAACATGAGGGTATCTCCTGATAGGGCAATCTGACAGTTGTCGCTGGTCACGATGCTCGCATGGCTGACGTTGGTCTGTGCGTTGTCGAACACAAGCCGCCCTGCCCCGCACAGGGCAACGCTCGGGATGATGGTGACATGCGTTCCACGCGTTAGCGGCGCGGCTTGCGCGCTGTCGAATATGTGCGCTAACGGACAGAGGCTTTGCGGCACGGCCGGTATAACACAACGGTGCCGGATGCCTTCGGTGCGCGGTGGCGATGCTACCGCTGTCGGATGGGTGTGCGCTGTCATTGCGGTTGCGGGACAGCATCGGCATACGACCGTGGCTGGACGTGGAAGCGCGGCGTCGGAGCGATCCATGGCCGCCCGCAGCGACGCGCGACACGATAGATAGCGGATGCACAGCACCGTTTCGCGCGGCGTATTACATGCCAGACGCGGGCTTCGACTTGTCAACCAGAAAAGGCGGTCTCACGTTGCGCAAGCTGCTACGACATTCACCCAGTCGCCGCATTGCCGGGGCCGCAATCGCGCCTGCAAATGACGCTTCGAGCGCTCCGCGATGACCATCCAGTCGTCACTGCGCGACCTGCGTCGGGTTGCCGCAACAGTGCGCAATCGCTGGCGCAGCGCGCGCCGCATCGCACCGGGCCTGTATGCGCAGGCACCGCTGCGCGCCGAATTGTTCAGCGCCGACCAGATGGAGCAGCACGGCATGATGCTGGCCGCGGCGCATGTGCTTGGTGGCGGCGGTCGGCCCAATCGCCTGTTGCAGCGATTGGGCGAAAACGAACAAGTGCTGATCGCCAGCCATGCACTGCTGACCGCAGCGGTCAAGGCGCATTTTCCGATCGCGCCGGCAGGAGAATGGCTGCTCGACAACTTTTACCTGATCGAGGGCCAGATCCGCACCGCGCGTCAGCACCTGCCCAATGACTACAGCCGCGAACTGCCGCAGCTGGCGAACACCCATTCACGGGGGCTGCCTCGGGTGTACGACCTCGCTCAGGAAACCATCGCCCATGGCGACGGCCGGGTGGATGCGGAATCGTTGGGTCGTTTCGTGGCCGCCTACCAGACCGTCGCGCCGCTGGCACTGGGAGAATTGTGGGCGATTCCGATCATGCTGCGGCTGGCACTGATCGAGAATCTGCGCCGGGTGGCGGCACGCATCGGCGTCGATCGCGAACACATCAATCTGGCTCAGGATTGGGCCACACGCATGCTTCAGATCGCGCACTCCGATCCCAAGAGTCTGATTCTGGTGATTGCCGACATGGCGCGTTCGCAACCACCGATGACGAGTGCCTTCGTCGCCGAGTTGGCGCGTCGCCTGCAAGGGCAGGGGCCCGCGCTGGCGCTGCCGCTGACCTGGATTGAGCAGTTGCTGGCGGAGTCGAGCCAGACCATCGAGCAGATGGTGCTGCTGGAGAACCAGCAACAGGCGGCCGACCAGGTTGCCATCGGCAATTCGATTGGCAGTCTGCGTTTTCTGGGGGCAATGGACTGGCGCGCGTTTGTCGAGTCGATGAGTGTGGTCGAGGACAGCCTGCGCCAGGACCGCAGCGGCATTTATGGCGAGATGGATTTCGCGACCCGTGATCAATACCGGCGGGTCGTCGATCGTCTCGCCAAGCGCAGCCCGATGACCGAGTTGCAGGTGGCGCAAGCGGCGATCACGCTGGCCCGGCGCAGTGCCTGCGAAGCTCCCGATCGGGCGTTCGCCGCGCATGTCGGTTATTACCTGATCGACGCGGGCGTCGCACAGCTTGAGACGGCTGTGGCGGCGCAGGTGCCGCTGTGGCAGCGGCTGCGGCGCTGGGCGTCGCGGCTGCCGCTGCCGCTCTACCTGGGGGCGATCGCATTGTTGACGACGTTGTTTGCGCTGGCATTGCTGAGCATGGCGCACCAGCGTTTCGCATTCGGCGGATCGTTTGTGCTGATCGGAATATTGTCGGTATTTGCGGCCAGCCAGTTGGCGTCGGTGCTGACCAACTGGGCCGCCACCCTGCTGGCATCGCCGCAGCGTTTGCCGCGCATGGATTACTCGCAAGGGCTGCCGGCGGCGATGCGCACGCTGGTGGTGGTGCCCTGCCTGCTCAGCACGCCGGCCAGTGTCGAGGCATTGCTCGAAGGGCTGGAAGTGCGCTTTCTGGGCAATCAGGACGACTACCTGCACTTTGCCCTGCTCAGCGATTTTTGTGATGCCGCTGCACCCACTCTCGCCGAGGACGACGCGCTGCTGGATATTGCCCGCCTGGGCATCGATAAGTTGAACGAAAAATATCCGGGTGCCAGTGGCGATCGGTTCGTGCTGCTGCATCGCGCCCGCCAGTGCAATGTAGCCGAGCGGGTGTGGATGGGGTTTGAACGCAAGCGCGGCAAGCTGACCCAGTTGAATGCGCTGTTGCGCGGTGCCGGCCACGAATGTTTTTCGCTGGTGGTCGGCAGCATCAAGGCGCTGGATGAGGTGGCGTATGTGATTACTCTGGATACCGACACCCAATTGCCACGCGACAGCGCCCGGCAATTCATCGGTACCATGGCGCATCCGCTCAATCGTCCGCGCTACGATCAAGAACTTCAGCGCACCAGCGGCGGTTACAGCATCCTGCAGCCGCGGGTCGCTGCCAGCCTCGAAGGCGCCAGCCGCTCGCACTACGCGCAGTTGTTTGGCAGCGAAGCGGGCCTGGATCCCTATACGCGCTCGGTCTCCGATGTGTATCAGGACGTGTTTGGCGAGGGCTCGTTCATCGGCAAGGGGATTTACCATGTCGATGCCTTCGAGCAGTCGCTGCAAGGGCGTCTGCCCGACAATCTGATTCTGAGCCACGATCTGCTGGAAGGTTGCCACGCGCGTTCCGGCCTGCTCAGCGACGTACCGGTGTACGAGGAGTATCCAGCCAGCTATGCCGCCGACATGAGTCGGCGCGAGCGCTGGATTCGCGGCGATTGGCAGATCGTGCAGTGGTTGCTGCCGCGCGTCACCGCCGCCGATGGGGTGCGCCAGATCAATCCACTATCGGCGCTGTCGCGCTGGAAAATACTCGACAATTTGCGGCGTAGCCTGGTGCCGCCAGCGTTGCTGTTGCTGCTGCTGATCGGCTGGTCGGCGGTGGCCCACGACGGCATCTGGACGCTGGCGGTATTGGGCTTGGTGCTGCTGCCGCCAGTGCTGGCGACGGTGGTGGATCTGATGCAGCGTCCGCGCGAAGTGCTGCTGGGTCAGCATCTGGCGGCAGTCGCCCGTTCGGCCGGACGCAATCTGGTGCAGGCCGCATATGCGCTCGCCTGCCTGCCCTATGAAGCCACCGTCAGTCTCTCTGCGATCGCTCGCAGCGTGTGGCGGATGGGAATCAGCAAGCGGCGCCTGCTGGAGTGGAAGCCCTATGCAGCGCTTCAGTCCGGCGCAGCGACCACGCTGACTGCGTCGTACGCGACGATGTGGCCAGCGCCACTGTTTGCCGCACTCAGCGCGCTTGCGCTCGGGTTGCGGCAACCTGCCGCCTTGCTGCAGGTGGCGCCATTGCTGGCGTTGTGGCTGCTGGCACCTATGTTCGCCTGGTGGCTCAGCCGGCCGCTGCGTCCGCGGGATGCGATGTTGTCGATGACGCAGACCCGATTTTTGCGCGCGACCGCGCGCAAGACCTGGGCGTTCTTTGATCACTTTGTGGGTGCCGACGATCACTGGCTGGTGCCCGACAACTTTCAGGAGCAACCCGGGCCGGTTGTCGCCCACCGCACCTCGCCGACCAATATCGGCTTGGCGCTGCTGGCAAACCTTGCCGCCTGCGACTTCGGCTATGTCAGCGCGGGTTCGTGCATCGCGCGCACCGGCAACACCTTCGACACCTTGAGCAAGCTGGCGCGTTATCACGGCCATTTTTTCAACTGGTACGACACCGTGTCGCTGGCGCCGCTGGCGCCGCGCTACATCTCCTCAGTGGACAGCGGCAATCTGTGCGGACACCTGCTGACACTGCGTGCCGGGTTGCTGGCGTTGGTGGACGCGCCGATCGTCAACGCACGCCTGTTCGAAGGGCTGAGCGATACCTTGGAATTGGTCGCGGCCGCCGGCGCTGCCGACGATACGACGCTGCAAAGCGTACAGCGCACATTGCAGGGCGCGCTGAGCAACCCGCCGACAACCCTGCCGGCGATCTGGCAGGTCCTGCAAACGCTGGCAGCCGGAGGCGCCAGCGTGTTGGCCGATCGCGACGTGGCGAGTGACGCCGATGCGCGGCCTGCGGAACCATGGATATGGGCGGATGCCTTCGTGCGCCAGTGTGCCGACGCTCGCGATGAGCTGGCATTGCTGGCGCCGTGGGCGGCGCAGTCCGCTACCGGCGATCAGGCACCGAGGGGTGCGGCGGCGGACTTCAGCGGCGTGCCGACATTGCGCGAGCTGGCGCGCGTCGGCCAGCGCTGGGCATCGTCTGCAACCGCGGCTGAAACTGCGGCGCTGGCTGGGGCGGGTAGCGCTGAGCACAGCGAATGGCACGCGCAGATTGTGCTGGGCAGCCAGCGTGCGGCCCAGCGGATCGTCGCGATCGAACATTTGGTGGTGCAGGCCGGTGAGTTTGCCAACGTGCAGTATGGTTTTTTGTACGACGCCTCGCGCCACCTGCTCGCGATTGGCTACAACGTCGACGAGTTCCGCCGCGACAGCGGTTACTACGATCTGCTCGCTTCGGAAGCGCGTCTGTGCAGCTTTGTCGCGATTGCTCAGGGCCAGTTGCCGCAGGAAACCTGGTTTGCGCTGGGGCGTCTGCTGACCAGCGCCGGCGGCCAGCCGGTGCTGGTGTCGTGGAGCGGATCGATGTTCGAGTATCTGATGCCGCTGCTGGTGATGCCGAGCTTCGCCGGGTCGCTGCTGGATCAGACCTGTGCTGCAGCGGTGCAGCGACAGATTGCTTTCGGTCATCAGCGTGGCTTGCCGTGGGGGGTGTCCGAGTCCGGTTACAACATCGTCGATGCCGGTCTGAATTACCAGTACCACGCCTTTGGCGTGCCAGGCCTGGGGCTCAAGCGCGGGCTGGCGGAGGCCTCGGTGGTAGCGCCGTATGCGTCGGCGCTGGCGCTGATGGTGGCGCCAGAAGAGGCCTGCGAAAACCTGCAACGTCTCGCGGCGCTGGGCATGCAGGGCCGGTTCGGCTTCTACGAGGCGATCGACTACACGCCGTCGCGACTCACCCGTGGTCAATCCGGCGCCGTGGTGCGCTCGTTCATGGCGCATCACCATGGCATGACCCTGTTGTCGCTGGCTTCGGTATTGCTGGATCGCCCGATGCAACGGCGTTTTGCGTCCGATCCGTTGTTCCAGGCAGGCATGTTGCTACTTCAGGAGCGAACCTTGAAAACCAATCTGTATTACACCCGGATCACCGAGCATGCCCATGGCACCGCGATGGCCGATGCGCCGGCGGCTTTGGCACAGGTGCCGATGGCCGCCGACACCCCGACGCCGCAGGTACAACTGCTGTCGAATGGTCGCTATCACGTCATGCTCACCAACGCTGGCGGTGGCTACAGTCGCTGGAAGGATCTTGCGGTCACGCGCTGGCGTGAAGACGCTACCCGCGATCATTGGGGCACCTTCATCTACTTGCGCGATGTTGACAGCGGCCATGCCTGGTCGGCAGCCCACCAGCCGACCTGTACCACGGCAGACGCGTACGAAGCGATGTTTTCCGAGGGTCGCGCCGAGTTCCGCCGCCGCGACCGCGATATCGAGACCTATTCCGAGATCGCGGTGTCGCCCGAAGACGATATCGAGCTGCGCCGGTTGCGCATTACCAACCGCTCGCGCACGCGTCGCACCATCGAGATCACCAGTTACACCGAGGTGGTGATTGCGCCACCGGCCGCCGATGTGATGCAGCCCTCGTTTGGCAATTTGTTCGTGCAGACCGAGATTTTGCCCGAGCGTCGCGCCATCGTGTGCATGCGCCGGCCGCGATCGGCCGACGAGCCGGTGCCGTGGATGCTTCACCTGATGGCGGCGCACGGCAGCGATGTCGGCACCGTTTCCTACGAGACCGATCGCATGCGCTTTGTCGGGCGCGGCAGGAGCTTGGCGACGCCGGCGGCGTTGGACGCCGTCGGCGCGCTCTCGGGGACCGATGGTTCGGTGCTCGACCCGATCGTCGCGATTCGTTGCCGGGTGGTGCTGGAAGCCGAGCAGTCGATCACCCTCGATTGGGTGCTGGGCATGACCGACAGCCGCGAGAACTGCGTCGCGTTGATCGACAAATACCGCGATCGGCATCTCGCCGACCGTGTTTGCGATCTCGCCTGTACCCATAACGGCGTGACCTTGCGCCAGATCAACGCCACTGAAGCCGACGCGCAGATATATCGGAAACTGGCTGGAGCCGTGCTGTATGCCAATTCGGCATTGCGCGCGGAAGCCTCGGTGCTGTTGCAGAACCGTCGCGGTCAGTCCGGCCTGTGGGGTTATGCGATCTCCGGGGACTTGCCGATCGTGCTGCTGACGATCAGCGATTCCAGCCAGATCGAGTTGGCGCGGCAACTGATCCAGTGCCATGCCTATTGGCGGCTGAAGGGTCTGGTGGTCGATCTGGTGATCTCCAACGAGGAGCACGCCGGCTACCGGCAGCGTCTGCAGGACCAGATCATGGGCCTGATTGCGACCGGCACCGAGGCCCACGCGATCGACCGCCCCGGCGGTATCTTCGTGCGCGCCGGCGAGCAGATTCCGCACGAGGACCGGATTCTGCTCAAGACCGTCGCGCGCGCCATCATTGTCGATACCCAGGGGCCGCTGCTCGATCAGGTCAATCGGCGGCCCGTCCCGGAGCGCCGTGCGGCGTTGCTGGTACCCGCTCGCAGTCATCGCCACGATCCGCCAGCCAGCACCGATGCCGCGCGCAGTGACTTGCTCCTCGGCAACGACCTGGGCGGGTTCAGCACCGATGGCAGTGAATACGTCATCAGCACCACCCAGGCGCGGATGACGCCGGCGCCGTGGGTCAACGTGCTGGCCAACCCGGAGTTCGGCAGCGTGGTGACCGAAAGCGGGTCCGCCTATACCTGGAGCGAAAACGCCCACGAATTCCGGCTGACGCCGTGGAGCGACGATCCGGTTGGTACCGGCGGTGGCGAGGCGTTTTTCGTGCGCGACGAGGAGAGCGGCTACTTCTGGTCACCCACGCCGCTGCCCTGTCGCGGCGCAATGCCCTATGTCACCCGCCACGGTTTTGGTTACAGCGTGTTCGAGCACACCGAGGGTGGCATTCACTCGGAGTTGTGGGTCTACGTGGATTTGCACGATGCGGTCAAGTTCTCGGTGCTCAAGCTGCGCAACGGGTCCGGCCGCGCGCGGCGGCTGTCGGTCACCGGCTACGTCGAATGGGTGCTGGGCGACCTGCGCCCGCGCAGCGCCATGCACGTGGTCACCACCATCGACGCGGTTAGCGGTGCGCTGTTCGCACACAATGCCTACAACACCGAGTTCGCCTCACGGCTGGCGTTCTTCGATGCCGATGGCGCCGGGCTGTCGCGCTCGGTGAGCGGCGATCGCAGTGAGTTCATCGGCCGCAACGGCAGCCTGGAGGCGCCTGCGGCAATGCGGCACGCGCGACTGCCGGGCCGCCTTGGGGCCGCGCTGGATCCGTGTGGGGCGATCCAGACCGCGTTCGAGCTTGCCGACGGCGAGGAGCGCGAAACCGTATTCCGGCTCGGCGCCGGGCACGACATCGACACCACCCGCGCGCTCGTAGCGCGCCTGCAAAAGCCCGGCGCGGCGCGGGCTGCGCTGGACGCCGTGCGCAGCTATTGGCGCCGCACCCTGGGCGCGGTACAGGTGACCACGCCCGACCCGCAGCTGGACGTGCTTGCCAACGGCTGGCTGCTGTACCAGACACTGGCCTGCCGGATGTGGGCGCGCAGTGGTTTCTACCAGTCCGGCGGCGCGTTCGGATTTCGCGATCAGTTGCAGGATGCGATGGCGTTGGTGCATGCGCAGCCGGCGCTGTTGCGCGAGCACCTGCTGCGTTGTGCGCAGCGGCAGTTCGTCGAGGGCGACGTGCAGCACTGGTGGCATCCGCCGCTGGGTCGTGGCGTGCGCACCCGCTGTTCCGATGATTTTCTGTGGCTGCCGCTCGCGGTGTCCCGCTACGTGGTGGCGAGCGGCGATCGGGCGGTGCTCGATGAAAGCCTGCATTTCCTGGAAGGGCGGGCGCTGGGTGCCGACGAGGAGTCGTATTACGACCTGCCGGCGCAAAGCGCGCAAACCGCCAGCTTGTATCAGCATTGCGTGCGGGCGATCGAGCACGGCCTGCGCCTGGGCGAGCGCGGGCTGCCGTTGATGGGATCGGGCGACTGGAACGATGGCATGAATCTGGTCGGCATCAAAGGCAAGGGCGAAAGCGTGTGGCTGGGCTTCCTGCTGTATCAGGTGCTGATCGCGTTCATCGATGTCGCTACTCAGCACGGTGACGTGGCCTTCGCCGACCGCTGTCGCGAGCAGGCACAGGCGCTGCGCGACAACATCGCCGCCAACGCCTGGGACGGTGCCTGGTACCGGCGCGCCTGGTTCGACGATGGCACCCCATTGGGCGCGTCCAGCAATGATGAGTGCCGCATCGACTCGATTTCGCAGAGCTGGTCGGTGCTCTCGGGTGGCGGCGAACCGGCGCATGCCGCGCAGGCTATGGAATCGCTCGACAGCCATTTGGTGCGACGCGATGCCGGCCTGATCCAGTTGCTCGATCCGCCGTTCGACACCTCCAAACTCAATCCCGGCTACATCAAGGGCTATGTGCCGGGCGTGCGCGAAAACGGCGGCCAGTACACCCATGCCGCGGTGTGGGCGGCAATGGCGTTTGCCAAGCTCGGCGACGGCCGTCGCGCCTGGGAGTTGCAGTCCCTGATCAATCCGCTGAGCCACACCGGCAGCGCCGCCGCGGTGGCAGTCTACAAGGCCGAGCCGTATGTGGTGGCGGCCGATGTCTACGCGATTGCGCCACACACCGGGCGCGGCGGCTGGAGCTGGTACACCGGCTCGGCGGGCTGGCTGTATCGGCTGATGGTGGAGTCGCTGCTGGGCCTGCGCCGCGAGGGCGCGCGCCTGTTCATCGAGCCGTGCCTGCCCGACGCGTGGCCAGGCTTTTCGCTCGCCTATCGCTTTGGCGAAACCGTGTACCGGATCGAAGTAACGCAGCTCGCGGCCAGCGATGCGGGCGTACACAGCCGCACGTCGCTCGATGGGGTCGATGTCGGCGATCAGGGCATTACGCTGAGCGATGACGGTCAGGCGCACGCGGTCGCGGTCGCGATCATGCGGCGGCCGAAGGCGCCGTCCGCATCACACCCCGTGCTGCCGGCATCGCCGCTGCGACCGCCGCGGGCGCGTGCCGGGCGCAAGCAGGAAAAGACGCCATGAGCACCGCGCGCTCAGATGCTTTCGTGTTCTTCGGCGCGACCGGTGATCTTGCCTACCGCAAGATATTTCCGGCGTTGCAGGCGCTGATTCGCAGTGGCGATCTTGACATCCCGATCATCGGCGTCGCCCGCGCCGGCTGGAGCGTGGCGCAATTGCGCGCGCGGGCACGTGCCAGCCTGCACGAGCACGGCGACTTCGATGCCAAGGCGTTTGCGCGGCTGGCGGCGCAACTGCGCTATGTCGATGGCGACTATCAGGATGCCGCCACCTATCGGTTGTTGAAACAGGCGCTGGATGGCGCGCATCGGCCGATCCATTACCTCGCGGTGCCGCCCAGCATGTTCGGCGCGGTGGTGCAGGGACTGGCGCAGTCGGGCTGCAACACGCACGCCCGGATCATCGTCGAAAAACCGTTCGGGCGCGATCTGGCATCGGCCAGGGCGCTCAACCGCGACTTGCATGCGGTGTTCGACGAATCGGCAGTGTTTCGCATCGACCACTACCTGGGCAAGGAGGCGGTGCAGAACCTGCTGTACTTCCGTTTCGCCAACGCGTTTCTGGACCCGCTGTGGAACCGTCACTACGTCGACAACGTGCAGATCACCATGGCCGAGACCCTCGGCGTGCAGGGCCGTGGCGCATTTTACGAGGACGTTGGCACCATTCGCGACGTGGTGCAAAACCACATGTTGCAGGTGGTTTCCTTGTTGGCGATGGACGCCCCGGTGGCGCACGATCTGGAGGCGATCCGCGCCGAAAAACTGCGCCTGCTGCGCGCGATCCGGCCGCTGTCGCGCGAGCATCTGGTGCGTGGCCAGTTCCGCGGTTATCGCAGCGAGAAGGGTGTGGCTGCCGACTCGCAGGTCGAGACCTTCGCTGCCCTGCGCCTGCATATCGACAACTGGCGCTGGAGCGGGGTGCCGTTCTACATCCGCGCCGGCAAATGCCTGCCGGTCGACACCACTGAGGTACTGGTGTGCTTGAAGCGTCCGCCACTGGCGGTGTTCGACGCTACTCGCCAATCCGCTTCCAATTATTTTCGCTTCCGGCTCAGCCCCGAGGTGGTGATCTCGGCCGGTGCGCGGGTCAAGCAGCACGGCACCGCAATGCGCGGCGAGCCGGTTGAACTGATCGCCCGCCACGAGTCGCCGAGCGACGAATTGCCTTATGAGCGCCTGCTGCGCGCGGCGCTGCGCGGCGATGCCGGCTTGTTTACCCGCGACGACAGTGTCGAAGCGGCATGGCGCGTGGTCGATCCGGTGCTGGGCACGGCGGCCGACCACGAGAATCCGTTGCACCTGTATCGCAAAGGCAGTTGGGGCCCGCTGGCGGCGCGCCAATTGGTGGCGGGTAAACGCGGTTGGCACGACCCGGTGCCCGAAGCGGCGGTGCCGTGCAGCGATGCCCGGGCCGGGAGCGCGCCATGAGTGCAACCGTGCCGCTGGTGGTCCTGATCGATGTCGACAATACCCTGCTCGACAACGACCGCTTCGCCAGCGATCTTCGCGCCCACCTCGATGCCGGCTTCGGCAGCGCCGAGTGCGCGCGCTACTGGCGCATCTACGATGCCTTGCGCGCCGAGTCGGGTTACGCCGATTACCTCGGCGCATTGCAGCGCTTTCGCAGCGCAGCGCTCGACCATCACGCACTGCTGCAGGTGTCGTCGTTCGTGCTCGACTACCCGTTCGCGGAGCGCCTGTATCCGGGCGCGCTGGCCGCGCTCGCGCATCTGCATACCCTGGGCACGACGGTCGTGCTCTCGGATGGCGACATCGTGTTCCAGCCGCGCAAGATCATGCGTTCCGGCTTGTGGGACGCGGTGGCCGGGCGGGTACTGGTCACGGTGCACAAGGAACGCGCACTGGAGTTGGTGGAGCAGGCGTTTCCGGCGCGGCATTACGTGCTGATCGATGACAAACCGGCGTTGCTGGCGGCGATCAAGCGTCGGCTTGGCGCACGCCTGACCAGCGTGTTTGTGCAGCAGGGTCATTACGCCGCGGTTGCGTGGCCCGGCGCCGAACCACCTGCGGATCTGGTGCTGGACGGCATCGACGACGCCTGCGCGCTGGCATCGGATCAGTTGCAATCGGGCGGCTGCAACACGCACGCCGCATTCCCCGTCACTGCGCAGTACCAGGAGCCCACATGAAAGCCACCCAAGCGTTGCACGACAGCGGCCAGAGCCTGTGGCTGGACAACATCACCCGCGACCTGCTCGACAGCGGCACGCTCAAGCGGTACATCGACACAATGTCGATCACTGGGCTGACCTCCAACCCAAGCATCTTCGAGAAGGCGATCGGCAATGGCAATTTCTACGACGATGCCATTGCGGTCAAGGCGCGGGCAGGGAAGTCGGGGGAAGAACTATTCACCGAAATCGCGCTGGAAGATCTGCGCCGCGCCGCCGATCTGCTGCGACCGGTGTTCGAGCGCAGCAAGTACGCCGATGGCTGGGTATCGATGGAGGTGTCGCCGCTGTTGGCTTACGATGCCAAAGGTAGCATCGCGGCGGGCATGCAGATCCATCAATTGGCCGATCGCGTCAACCTGTTCGTGAAGATTCCCGGCACGCCGCCGGGGTTGCAAGCAATCGAGGAACTCATCTTCGCAGGGGTGCCGGTCAACGTCACCCTGCTGTTTTCCAGCGCGCAATATCTTGCCGCCGCCGACGCCTATCAGCGCGGGCTCGAACGCCGAATCGAGGCTGGACTGGATGCCGATATCCGCTCGGTGGCCTCGCTCTTCGTCAGCCGCTGGGACGTGGAGGTACACGACCAGGTGCCCGCCAACCTGCGCAACCAGCTCGGCATTGCCATTTGCGGACAAACCTACCGTTGCCACCGGCAACTGCGTGCATCGCGGCGCTGGCAACACCTGGCGCGACAGGGGGCACACAGCCAGCGGCTGCTGTGGGCCAGCACCGGCAGCAAGGATCCGTTTGCGTCGGAAACGATGTATGTCGAGGCGTTGGCAGCACCCGACACCATCAACACGATGCCGGAAAAGACCCTGCTGGCATTTGCCAAACATGGCGTGATCGATCACATGATGGTGGAGGATGGGCTGGAGGCGGAAGCGATGCTGGCCCGATTCACCGCGGCCGGCGTCGACCTCGACGCGCTGGCGCTGCAATTGCAAAAACAGGGCGCGCAAGCGTTTGTGGCGTCGTGGCAACACCTGCTGCAGTGCATTGCCGACAAGATGGCGACGGCAGCGCGCGCGGCACCGGCACAACAACGCCAGGGGCAATGAGCGCATGAACATCGCGATCAGTCCGCGCGCGGGCAAGCCGGCCGCAATCGCGCCGTTGCTGGATGTGCCCCAGTTGCTCGCCGCCTATCTCGACCTGCGCCCGGACCCTGCGTTGCCGGCGCAGCGGGTGGTGTTCGGCACTTCCGGGCATCGTGGCAGCGCGCTGCAGCGCAGCTTCAACGAGTGGCATGTGCTGGCGATGGCGCAGGCGATTTGTGATTTCCGGGTGCGCATGGTGATCGACGGCCCGTTGTATCTGGGCTTTGATACCCACGCGCTGTCGCAGCCGGCATTCGCGACGGCGCTGGAGGTGCTGGCGGCAAACGGCGTCACCACCCTGATCGCCAGCGGCGACGAGTTCACACCGACCCCGGCCATCTCGCACGCAATCCTCGCCTACAACCGCGGACGCAGCAGCCACCTGGCCGACGGCATCGTGATCACGCCCTCGCACAACCCGCCCGCAGATGGCGGCTTCAAGTACAACCCGCCGCATGGCGGTCCGGCTGGCAGTGGGGTCACCGGCTGGATTCAGGATCGCGCCAATGCGCTGCTGGTCGGTGGCGTTGCTGCGGTGCGGCGGATACCACTGACCCGGGCGCGTGCCAGCACCACCACCCATCATCATGATTTTCTCGGCAGCTATGTCGCGGATCTGGCGCAGGTGATCGACTGCGAGGCAATCCGCCGCAGCGGTTTGCGTATTGGTGTTGATGCCCTCGGCGGCGCCGGGGTGCGCTACTGGGCGCGTATCGCCGAGTACCACGGGTTCGATCTGAGTGTGGTCAACACGGTCGTCGATCCGCAATTCGGCTTCATGAGCCGCGACTGGGATGGTCAGATCCGGATGGACCCATCCTCGCCGTTCGCCATGCAGCGGCTGATTGCGCGCAAGGATCGCTACGACATCGCCTTTGCCTGCGATACCGACTACGACCGCCATGGCATCGTTGCGCCCAGCGTCGGCCTGCTGCCGAGCAACCACTATCTGTGTGTTGCCATCGACTACCTGTTTCGCCAGCGTCCGCAGTGGTCGCCGCAGGCGGCGGTCGGCAAGAGCGTGGTCAGCAGCGGCGTGATCGATCGTGTCGCCAGCCGGCTTGGTCGCGGCGTCCGCGAGGTTCCGGTCGGTTTCAAATGGTTCGTCGATGGCTTGCTGGACGGCACGCTTGGCTTTGCCGGCGAGGAGAGTGCTGGCGCCAGCTTCAGCCGCATCGACGGCGCGGTATGGACCACCGACAAGGACGGCATCATCGCCGGCCTGCTCGCCGCCGAGATTACCGCCTGCACCGGCAGCGATCCGGGTGTGCTTTACCAAGCGCTCACCGAGGCCGTAGGCGAGGCGTTTGCCGATCGCGTCGAAGCACCGGCCGATGCCGGGCAGAAGGCGCGGCTGGCGCAATTGACACCGCAGCAGGTGCAGATCAGCGCGCTGGCCGGCGAGAGCATCGACAGCGTGATCGATCATGCGCCCGGCAATGGCGCGCCGATCGGCGGCATCAAGGTAAGCACCGCCAACGGCTGGTTTGCCGCGCGCCCCTCCGGCACCGAAGCGCTGTACAAGATTTATGCGGAAAGTTTCCGCAGCCGGCCGCATCTACAAGCCATCCTGAGCGAGGCGCAGACTTTGGTTGATGCCGCGCTGGAGGTCGCATGAACGCCGCCATCGGGCCTCGCCGGGCCGGTGCGATGCCGCCGCCCGCACCGCGTATCCTGGCGATCAATGGCGGCTCTTCCAGCGTCAAGTTTGCGTTGTTCGAGGCGGTTTCGCCAATGGCGCGCGTATGCTCGGGCAACGTGGAGCGGATCGGCCAACCGCACACGCGGCTGCGGATCGACGGTGCGCCGACGGGCGATGCCAGCGCGCACGCGTCGGCGATTGGCGATCATGTGCAGGCGCTGGATGCAGTAATCGCCTGCCTGCGCGAACGCGGCGAAGCCGACGGCGTGGTGGCGATCGGGCATCGGCTGGTGCATGGCGGCCCCGACTTCAGCACCCCGCAACGGCTCAACGCCGAGGTGGTGGCGAAGTTGCGCAAGTTGGTGATGTTCGACCCCGAACACCTGCCGGCGGAAATCGCCTTGATCCAGGCAGCCGGGCGGCACTACCCGCAATTGCCGCAGGTCGCGTGCTTCGATACCGCGTTCCACCATGCGCTGCCGCAGGTGGCGCAGTGGCTGGCGATTCCGCGTCGCTATTGGGCACAAGGGGTACGCCGCTATGGCTTTCACGGGTTGTCGTATCAGTATCTGATCGGCGAACTGGCGCGTGTGGCAGGGACGGATGTCGCCAACGGCCGCGTCATCCTGGCGCATCTTGGGCACGGCGCCAGCATCAGCGCGCTGCGCCACGGTAAACCGGTGGACACCAGCATGGGCTTCACGCCGGCTTCGGGTCTGCCGATGGGTCAACGCTGTGGCGACATTGATCCCGGGCTGGCCTGGTTTTTGGCGCAAACCGAAGGCATGGATGCGGAGCGCTGCCAGCAGATGCTGACCACCGAGTCCGGTTTGCTCGGAGTCTCGGAAACCAGCTCCGACATGCGCGATCTGCTGGCGTGCGAGGCCGACGACGTGCGCGCGGCGGATGCGGTGGCGCTGTTTTGTCATCAGACCAAAAAAGCCATCGCCGGCCTCGCCGCCAGCATCGGCGGGATCGACACCCTGGTGTTCGCCGGTGGCATCGGCGAAAACGCGGCACCGGTGCGCGCGCGCATCTGCGCCGATCTGGGGTTCCTCGGCATCGTGCTCGACCCGCAACGCAATGCCGCGCACGCAGCGCTGATTTCGAGCACCGACGCACGGGTGCAAGTGCGGGTCATCCACACGGATGAAGAACGTGTGATCGCGCTGGCGGTGGCTGATCTACTCAATGACGCTGCAATCCAGGAGCAATAGAGCATGGCGCACACCACGTTGAGCGCAACCACACTGCAAGCCATCGATGCTTACTGGCGTGCGGCGAACTATCTGGCGGTGGGGCAGATATTTCTGTACGACAACCCGCTGCTGCGCCGGCCGCTTGCGTTGAGCGACGTCAAACACATGCTGCTTGGTCACTGGGGCACCACGCCCGGACAGAACTTCATCTACGTGCATCTGAACCGGGTCATCAAGCAGTACGACCTCGACATGATCTATGTCTGCGGCCCCGGCCACGGTGGGCCGGCGGTGCTGGCCAATACCTGGCTGGAGGGCAGCTACAGCGAAATCTATCCCGAGATCACGCAGGACGAGACCGGGATGCAGAAGCTTTTCCGGCAGTTCTCCTTTCCCGGCGGTGTTCCCAGTCATGCCTCGCCGGAATGCCCGGGCTCGATCCACGAGGGCGGCGAGTTGGGTTACTCGCTCAGCCATGCGTTCGGGGCGGTGTTCGACAACCCCGGCTTGATCGTCGCCTGCGTGATTGGCGATGGCGAGGCCGAGACCGGGCCGCTGGCCACGGCCTGGCATTCGAACAAGTTTCTCGATGCCGTTGGTGATGGTGCGGTGCTGCCGATCCTGCACCTCAACGGTTACAAGATTGCCAATCCGAGCGTGCTCGCGCGCATCGATCGCGACGAACTGGAACAGCTATTGCGCGGCTACGGCTGGACCCCGTATTTCGTCGAGGGCCACGAGCCGGCGTTGATGCACGCGGCGATGGCGGCCGCGCTGGATGCGGTGGTGGCGAGCATTCGCGCGATCCAGCATGCGGCGCGAATCGAGCACGAAACCACGCGCCCGCGCTGGCCGATGATCGTACTGGTGTCGCCCAAGGGCTGGACTGGCCCGAAGATCGTTGAGGGCCTGCCGATCGAGGGCAATTTTCGTTCGCATCAGGTGCCGCTGCATCCGCGCACCCACCCCGCGCACCTGAAGCTGCTGGAGGACTGGCTCAAGAGCTATCACGCCGAGGAACTGTTCGACGCCGATGGCCATCTGTTGCCGGAGCTGGCGGCGCTGGCGCCGCTCGGCGCACGGCGCATGGGCGCCAACCAGCATGCCAATGGCGGCGTGCTGCTGCGTGATCTGCGGTTGCCGGATTTCCGTGATTACGCAGTGCCGGTGCCGGTGCCAGGCGTACCCGGCATTGGCGACACCCATGTGCTCGGTGGGTTCTTGCGCGAGGTGGTTACGTTGAATCAGGACAACCGCAATTTTCGTGTGTTCGGCCCCGACGAAACGCTGTCCAACGGGCTGCGCGCGCTGTTTGAGGTCACCGCGCGCCAGTGGGATGCGCCAACGCAGCCGGGCGACGAGTTTCTTGCGCCGCGCGGGCGGGTGATGGAAATGCTCAGCGAACACCAGTGCGAGGGTTGGCTGGAAGGCTATCTGCTCACCGGCCGCCACGGGCTGTTCAATTGCTATGAAGCGTTCATCCACATCATCGATTCGATGTTCAACCAGCACGCCAAATGGTTGAAGGTCAGCGCCGGGCTGCCGTGGCGGCGTCCGATCGCCTCGCTCAATTATCTGCTGGCCTCGCATGTCTGGCGTCAGGATCACAACGGCTTCACCCATCAGGACCCCGGCTTCATCGACCATGTGGTCAACAAGAAGGCCGAAGTGGTGCGCGTGTATCTGCCACCCGACGCCAACTGCCTGCTGTCGGTGATGGATCACTGCCTGCGCAGCCGCCACTACGTCAACGTGGTGATTGCCGGCAAGCACCCGGCGCCGCAGTGGCTGGACATGGACGCGGCGGTGCGTCATTGCACCGCAGGCATCGGCATCTGGCCGTGGGCCGGCAACGCCGACGGCGAGCCCGATCTGGTGATGGCCTGTTGCGGCGACGTGCCGACGCTGGAGACGCTGGCGGCGGTATCGATCCTGCGCCAGCAGCTACCCGATCTCAAGGTGCGCGTGGTCAATGTGGTCGACCTGATGCGGTTGCAACCGCCCTCCGAGCACCCGCACGGGCTCGGCGACGCCGAATTCGACGCGCTGTTCACCACCGACAAGCCGGTGATTTTCGCCTTCCACGCCTATCCGTGGCTGATCCACCGACTGACCTACCGGCGTACCAATCACCGCAACATCCACGTGCGCGGCTACAAGGAGGAGGGCACCATCACCACGCCGTTCGACATGACCGTGCTCAACGATCTGGATCGCTTTCATCTGACGATGGACGCAATCGACCGGCTGCCGCAGACCGGCGAGCGCGGTTTGAGCGTGAAGCTGCAATTGAACAATCTGCTGATTGCGCACCGCCAGTACATCAACCTGCATGGCGAGGACCTGCCCGAAATCCGCGACTGGGTCTGGCCCGGCCATTGCACCGTCGCTGCTGGCGCCTGACGACATACCGCTGCGGTGCGTCCATCCGCATCGACGCCACCCCGGAAGCCACCCGGTTTACTGCGCGATCGGCAATGCATCAATACCCTGCGCTTGCTGTCGGTGGACATGGTGCAGCACGCCAACAATGGCCATCCGGGCTTGCCGCTGGGCGCTGGAGCCGATGGCGCGCGGTTGAACGCTGGCTCAGGGCCGAACCGCGAGCTGCCCGCGTATTTCTCCCTTCGGATGGGTCGCGGTGTGCAGATTCACGTACCATTTTCCAGCCAGCAGTTCGTCCATCTCGGTCGCTGTCAATGTCGTGGACCCGTTGATCGGACTGGCCAGGTTGCCACTGACAGCGACCGCCACCTCAGCATTTTCTCCCGCCAGCGCCGGACCGTGGAAATGTGTGGCCGTAAGCGGTTCGCTCAAGCCGGAGTAGCTGATCGCCCATTTCAGGACTCGGGTTCTGCGGTCAAAGCTGGCGGTGAGGGTGCCGCTGCCCGAGCTTAAGACAACGGGTACTTCGGAAGCCCCGGATAATCTGGCCGTTACGGTGCTGGAAGCAGCGGGTGTAGTGTTGGCGTTGAAAACGGTAAACACCAGCAAGATGATCAGTAATACGCTGTAAAACAATGTCTTGGATTGCATCACCCATTCCTCCCGAAGTTGAGCCAGAACGCTGTAGATCTGTCACTGCAGATCATCAGCGTTGAGTCAACACTCGTCTGTACGCTGGCGCTCGCTGCAGACGGTTTTCCGGCAGTCGTCAGCCCTTGAAATCGAATTACCCCATCCACAGATCGGCCACCATCCGGTTGTCACGCTTTGAATCATCCTTCGGCAGGCAGCGTTCGTCGCCAGGGCATCAGCCAGCGCTACCGGTCGGTACTCGCAAAGCGCAATATGCGATTACCCCTCGAGGCGTGCGGCCTCCGGTTGGCACGATCAGGAACAGGCCATGCTGTTCAATCGCATGTGTGGCGGCGTCGAGGATATGCAGTTACGTGGTGTCGAACCTCAGCTGACTTTGCCCCTCTCCCGGTGGTACGACGAACACGGCTGAGGTTCGACACTAATCAGGTCGGGCCAGGGGTGTACAGCGTTGCTACGCACGTCCTCTGATCGGGTAGTCATTGCTCATGACGAACTGTATCCCCTTCAACAGCGATTCCAGATCGGGACGCGCGAACGGCGCATTTGAAATGTCGATAATCTGGGTGTTGCCATCCGGGTTGATCACAAACAGCCCCGGCTCCGCAAACCGCCGGTCGGTTTCCTCCGGCGAGCGCGGATCCGAGATGTACAGACCAAGCTGGCGCATCTCCTCGACCGTCAGGCCGTAACCAACCGGAAATTTCCAGCCACATTCGGCAGCTTCGGCTTCGGCCTTTTCCTTGCTGTCGGCTGAAAGTGCAAAAACTGCGATATCAGCGTCTTGAAAGTCGCCGAGCATCCCGTCAAGCGTGTTCAGGTACGCCTTGCACAGGGGACAATGTTTTCCTCTGTATATAATGAGAACTCGCCACCCTGACCCGTCTGCAGGGACTACGCGTTCACCGGAAACAGAATTCCAACTCATTGCCGGAAATCCCGATCCAGCGGTCATTTTATTCGTGTCCATTATATCTCCTGGATGTTTTGTGGATAATTCAGCTGGTCTGTGCAATCAAATTCAACATCACGCTTATTGATGCCGGATTAGCGCCAATCAGGTCTTTCCTCATGGTAACGAGAGTGATAAATCGGCATGGTTTGGCTCTTCTGAAAACCTGATTAGCGCTATATCTCAGCGGTAGAAGCCCCTCTCCCGCCGGGAGAGGGGTTGGGGGTGAGGGTTCGGTGCGAGTATCGGCCATCGTACGGGCTCGAACCCTCATCCGGCGCTTCGCGCCACCTTCTCCCGGAGGGAGAAGGGGCCGAAGCCCGCCGGGCTGAGATATAGCGCTAATCAGCTTCCAAAGTCCGCAATACGCGGACCAGACGTTCTAGAAAAAAACAATGACTTACAGTTTTATTTCTTGAGAGGAAGTCAGTTGGACCCCAGCTTTCGCCGGGGTGGCGAGATGATGATTTGCCGTCCAAGCGATATTGCGGCTTGGCCGCGCTACACTCCCGGTTTTTGCGAGCCCGCCCGATGCCTGACCTGATCATAGCCGCCCCGGCCACGCCCACCTTGTCGGTGCGTGGCGATATCCGCCGATTTCCAGTGCATCGCATTTACTGCGTCGGCCGCAATTTCGCCGAGCATGCGCGCGAAATGGGCTCGGAGATCGACCGCGGCAGCCCGGTATTTTTCATGAAACCCGCCGATGCGGTGCTGCCCGGTGGCGGCGATCAGCCGTTCCCCAGCGCCACCAGCGATATGCACCACGAGGTCGAGCTGGTGGTTGCGCTCGGCCACGATGCCGATGGCGAAGTGGCTGCCGAGCAGGCCATGGCGCTGGTGCTCGGCTTCGCATTGGGGCTGGATCTCACCCGCCGCGACCTGCAGGCCAGAGCCAAATCCAAGGGCCTGCCCTGGGATACCGCCAAAGGCTTCGACCGCTCCGCACCGATCAGCGAAATCATCCCTGCTGCGCAATTTGGCCCGCTCGGCGCGCAACAACTCACGCTCAGCGTCAACGGCAGCGTACGCCAGCAGGCGCCGCTGTCGGACATGGTCTGGTCGGTGCCGGAAATCATCGCTGAACTCTCGCGCCTGTACGAACTACGTGCCGGCGACCTGATCTTCATGGGCACACCAGCCGGCGTCGCTGCCCTGCAACCGGACGATTGCTACCACGCCAGCATCGATGATGTGTTGCAACTCGACGGTCATTTCACTTCCCGCTGAGCGGCTACGCAGGTAAAGTCACGCCTTCGTCACGATGGCGAGCATGGACCGGGGAAAGAGCGATGAGCCTGATATCGGAGTTCAAGCAGTTTGCGATGCGCGGCAATGTGGTTGATCTGGCGGTGGGTGTGGTGATTGGCGCGGCGTTCGGCAAGATCGTGTCGGCATTGGTCAGTGGCATCATCATGCCGGTGGTCGGTGTACTGGTCGGCGGGGTCAACTTCGCCGATCTGGCCATTACCCTCAAACCCGGCACCGAGGGCGTCGAACCGGTGCTATTGCAGTACGGCTTGTTCGTGCAAAGCACGGTCGATTTCGTGATTATCGCGTTTGCGATTTTCATTGCCATCAAGCTGATGAACAAAATGCAGCGCAAGCAAGAAGAGGCACCGCCAAAACCTGCCGAGCCTAGCGCCGAGGTGACGCTGCTGACCGAAATCCGCGACGCCCTCAAAAAATAACCTTGCACCCTTCTGGAGTCTGCATGCGCATCCCCGCCCTGGCGCTCGCCGCCGCCCTGTTAGCTCCCCTCACCGCAACAATCGCCAACGAGGCGGCGTTCGCACCCGATGCACTGAAGTCTGCCGCCTACCTGCGCGATCTGGCCAACGGCGGCTCGGCGGCTTACGACATCGTGGAATCGTTGACCACCGAAGTGGGCCCGCGATTGGCTGGCAGTGCAGCAGATGCGCGCGCCGTTGCCTGGGCCAAGGCCAAGTTCCAGGAGCTGGGTTTTGATCGGGTGTGGACCGAACCGGTGACGTTTCCGCAGTGGCGTCGCGGTGTTGAACTCGCCGAAGTGCTTGCGCCCTACCCGCAGCCGCTGCATATCACTGCATTGGGGCTCAGTGTTGGCAGCAATGGCCCGATCGAAGCCGAGGTGGTGGCGTTTGCTGATCTGGCGGCATTGAGCGCTGCCGCACCCGGCAGCCTGAACGGAAAGATCGCCTACATCGCCAATCGCATGATTCGCACCCGCGATGGCAAAGGCTACGGCCCGGCCGTGGGAGCTCGTTCTCGCGGTGCCAGCGAGGCCGCCGGCAAGGGCGCACTGGCGTTGTTGATTCGCTCCATCGGCACCGACCACGACCGCATGCCGCATACCGGCGCATTGCAGTATGCCGAGGGCGACAACGCGCCGCTGCGCATTCCGGCCGCAGCGCTATCCAATCCCGACGCTGATCTGCTATCGAACATGATCCGCCGTGGCCAACCGGTGCGATTGCGCCTTAACATCGACGTGGGTGTCGTCGGCGTGGCCACCTCATACAACGTGATCGGCGAAATCACCGGCAGCAAATATCCCGAGCAAGTCGTCATCATCGGCGGCCATCTCGATTCCTGGGATCTGGGCACCGGCGCCATCGACGATGGTGCTGGCGTTGCCATCACCATGGCTGCCGGTGCATTGATCGGCGACCTGAAAACCCCACCCGAGCGCAGCGTCCGCGTGGTCGCCTTCGCCAACGAGGAACAGGGTCTGTTCGGTGGCAAGGCATACGCTGAACAGCACAAGGCCGAAATCAGTCAGCACATTATCGGCGCCGAAAGCGATTTTGGTGCTGGCCGTATTTATGCCCTGCGTGCAGCCGTCAGCGAGGCCACGCGTCCGCAGATTGCCGCTATTGGCGAAGTGCTGGCGCCACTGGGCATTGCCCATGACAGTGAAGGTGGCGGCCCCGGCCCCGATATCATCGCAATGGCCGAACACGGCATGGCTTGGGCGCAGTTGGCGCAGGATGGCAGCGATTATTTCGACTACCACCACACCGCCAACGACACCCTGGACAAGATCGATCCACGCGCGCTCGATCAACAGGTCGCCGCTTATGCCGTGCTCGCCTATCTGGCTGCCCAGGCCGATGGCGGATTTGGCAGCACCGCGAAGCCTGAAGCACCCTGATGCACGGTTCGATCTGCGGCGCAGTGATCTGATTGATCGCTACACGATCCGCAAATTGAACGGCACAAAGGGGTCCGCAAAGGACGCAAAAAACGCAAATGGAGCACTGGAAGTTCGTCACCCCACCGACGCGGCGCGTAGCGCCCGAACGCCGAAGGCGGCCCGAAGGGCGGGCCCCTGGCACGTAGGATGGGTAGAGCGTAGCGAAACCCATCCTACGTGCTTTGCGTCCTTTGCGGACTGCGTAGCGTTTGGTTCTTCAACTACGCGAAAGCAGTCTAGCCACAACCAATCCCGGTACCACCCAAGCCGCAGTATCCATGCGGGTTCTTGGACAGATATTGCTGGTGCTCGTTTTCGGCAAAATAAAACGCTGGCAGCGGCAACAGCAACTCGGTGCTGATGGTTCCCAGGCCGCCATCGTGCAGCCGTTGCTGGTAGGCATCACGGCTGGCGAGCGCGAGCTGATGGTGCGAGGCATTGTCGCAAGCGAGCAGTGATCGATACTGGCTGCCCACGTCATTACCCTGACGCATACCCTGAGTCGGATCGTGGCCTTCCCAGAACCGGCGCAGCAAATCGGCAAATGCAATCTGCGCCGAATCAAACAGCACCCGTACCACTTCGGCATGGCCACTCCGGCCCGAACATACCTCGCGATAGCTGGGATTTACCGTCGTGCCCCCGGCATAGCCCACCGCCGTGGAAAAAACTCCCGGCAGTGACCAGAACAGCCGCTCGGCACCCCAGAAACAGCCCATGCCAAACAACACCTCGGCTTGGCCCGGAAACGGCCCGCGAAGTGATCGGCCATGCACATGATGCCGGTCAGTGATTTCCATCAGAAGTACAGCCGCGCATCGGGATCGCCCGCACTGGTGGTGTCCACCGCAATCATGTGGGTCTGATTGTTGCCGCGATGGCGCGCAGCAATCAATGCCTTGCTGGCGCGATCAAGCAAGGTTGCCAATTTGTTTTCTGCAGAGGCGCGCACGGTGCCGCCAACGCCGATAGTGAATTGGCACAGCCCAAGCGGGCTGGGCACGCGAATGTCCGAGGCGCCGAGCCGCAGTTTGTCGGCAACAGCGTGCGCCTGCTCCAGCGTTTTACCGGGCAGCACCAGCACGAACTCCTCGGCATTGAGGCGACCCACACAATCGCCGACCGTCAACGATTGGCGCAGCAATTCGGCCACTGCGCACTGGCAGTCATCAGCCACGGCATGGCCGTAACGTTCGGTCAATTGCGTCAAACGATCGATCCCCAACACCAGCAAAGCCAGCGAGGTGCGCCGCGCCTGTGCGCTTTCCAGCTCACGCGTCATGATGGTGGCAACGGCCTGCCGGTTGAGCACACCGGTGAGCGGGTCGCGCTCGGTTTTGGCAGCCAACTCCTGCGCCGCACGCGCATCATCCGCTGCCTGCATGGCGATGGCACTGAACTCGCTGGCTTCGCGCAATTCCGACGGTGAAAATGCCTCCCATGCCGCACGCTCGATCAACAAAACGCCCCAGGCAGGCCGTGGCATCGGCAGCGGTATGATCGCGTATGCCGACTCGGCATGCTCACTGCGCCTGCCCTCTTCATCATCCTCAGACGGATCTTCAAGCCGCAATTGCACCGGTTTGTTGGTGCGACACAAACCTTTCATCGCACCGCCACGCGCACTGAGCAGGTGTTCGAAGTGCTCCGTCGCAGCAACCGGCTCGGCGATCAGGTGATCGCCTCCCTGATAGCCGAACACGGCGACCGCCGAGCGCCGCTGCGGTACCACTTGGTTGACCGCATCGAGCATGCGGCGCAGCGCAATCCAGGCCAAGTCTTTGGTCGGCGCTGCACGCAGGCCGCTTTGCAGCGATTCCAGCAAACGCCGCCGCACTTTTTCCGATTGCAGGCTGGCATCGGTCTGCTCCATTGCCAGGCGGGCACGGTCACGTTGCTTGCGGAACTCCATTACCTGATCGGCCATTGCCAACGACAGCAAAAACGCCGCAAATGCCAGGCCCGCCTGAAAGGCATACATCGTTGCGCTGTTCTGCGGCATCCAGCCTAGTGGAATCAGGCCGCGCACCAGAATACTCAGATAGACCATCAACCAGATGAAAAGCATCGGCCGTGCCAACGGACGGCGGCGGCGCAATGCCTGCACTGCGACAGTAATCACCAGCACCCCGGACAAGGCCCACAAAGCCATTGAGGCGATCTGCAATTGCGGCAAAAAAGCACGTGGATTGAGTACACAAAGCAAAGCCAGCGCGAGCATCAATCGCGCACTCCATTGCATCACCGTATCGCTGCGCGGCGAATCACGGCCGGCATTGGCAAACGCGCGCGCCAGCATCACCGTAAATGCCGTCAGCAAATTGACCAGCGCCAGAATGCCCAGCTCACGCCAATAGGCCAACACATCAAGCACCGGCAATGAGTAGGCATGGCCATTGACTGCCAGCAACAGGAAAAAAGATGTCGCCGTGAACCCGACGTAGGCGCCGTGGATGCGGTCACGCAAAGCAATGAACATTGCCAGCCCGGTCATCGCCAGCACCAACAGGCCGGCATACATTGCCGATAGCAGGATGACGCTATCGCGATCCTTGCTCTGGTATTCCTCTTCGGACAACAACATTGGCCGCAGATTGACCGCAACATTGGTGCGCACCTGCAGCAACAATTCCAACGATTGTGAACCATAGGCGCGCAGCGGAAATCGAAGCCCCGATGAAAACGTCGGGTCGTCGGGTGCTGGCCGGAAAAACTGCCGCGTCACCTCGGTGAAATCACCATTACCGTCGCGCAGCATCAGGCTCAAATCGGTCAGCGTTACCCGATCAAACCACAGCACCCAGCGATCATCCGGCGACTCCGGCAACGATGCCTTGATGCGCAGCCAGTAAGTCGTGGTTGGGCTACCGGAAAAATGCAGCCGGCTGACATCGCGCGCCTGCCACGCACCAGCATCGCCACGCAACACCTGTCGTGCGGTGTAGGGCTGATCGGAGGCAATCACCCCGACATCCAACACTACGCCTTCGCTGGCAACCGCGTGCGGCACCAACAGCAGATTGAGCAGCATGCTCGTTGCAACAATCCATGTTTTACACCGTTGCGTCATCGGCCACGTCCTGATCACACCAGGTAACGCCGTGGCGATGCACACCACGTCGGCCCTGATCATTCCCCTGTGCGGCCATGCTATACCGAGAACGTCCGCTGCGGAATCAGCCAACCGGAACTCGGCGCCCGGGAAAGCCAGAGCAACAACGCAAAACCGAGAGCGGATGTCCGCAAAGGACGCGAAAGCCGCAAAGAAAGCGAATCAAGACTTGGGCTTTCCTTTGCGTGTTTTGCGGACCCAATGTGCTTTACGCGCTTGTGCAAGCCCCGGCGCTACCGGGAAATCTTACGCTGGCGTGTACGCCGTGGCATCGTCTTCATCAAGCCCGGTTTGCGCATCCTCCGATGTAGCGCTCAACGCATCGCGCCCTGCCTGCCATAGCGCCAACTCGGCGCGTGCCGCAGCCTCCGCCGAATCGGGCACCGACACCGACACCAACCCTTGCGCCGGCAGCTCACCGATGCCACCGGTGAGAAACTCGCCGCGCACCCATGCCGGTATGCCCACGTTCTCCAGCAGGCTTTTCACCAGATGTGCGTCGATCACGTTTTCTGCCTCGTAAACCACACGCATACCGCCTCCCACGCCGCCGTATCGCACCGAGCATAGCGCATGGTTGTCGCAGCAGCGCATCAATCGCGGCGATAGGCCACTTCCAAAAACAACGAACGCCCGGCGCCGGGGAAATAGCGAAAACTGCCAAAGGCCAGATCCGCTCGCTCGGCATAGCGGCGATCCGTGAGATTCATCAAGCGCAGTGCCCCATGCCAGGACGCCGACAACGGGCGTTGCCAGCGCAAATGCCATAAATCATGGCCGCGATAGCGCTCGCTGTTGGCCGCATCGAGCCAGTAGGCACCCACATGCACCCACTCCAGCTCGAAACGCCCAAGCATGGCTTGCTCGTGGCCAAGCCGCGCACCAGCCAACCAGCGCGGCGCGCTGTCCACATCATTGCCGTTACGGATGCGTTCGCCACCGGCAATGTCGCGATCAAACGCATACTGATGGCGGGCATTGGCCGCATTGCCCTGCACCCACCAGCCCGGACGAAACCGCCAGCGGCCCTGTGCCTCGATGCCACGATGTCGGGTGGCGCCGTCGGAAAAGTTGAAGCCCTCGGCATCACGGCCAATGACATGCGCTTTGCGATAGCTGTAGGCATCAATATCCAGTTGCATGTCACCAGTTACATGGCGCAGTCCAAGCTCCGGCCCGCGCAGCGTTTCCGCCTCCAGATCCGCCACGTCCTGGCCGCGCTGCAATCGATACAACTCACTTGTCTGCGGCATGCGAAAGGCCCGTGCATAACGCGCCACCAGCGCGGTGGTGGTACTCAACGGCAGGCGCAAACCCAGCTGCGCACTGGCATCATCAAAGACATCGCGGCGGTCGCCAGGCCGATTGAACAAACACCCGCCAAAACCGCAGGCGGTGCCGTCCTCACGCAAATTGCCGTCACCGGCGCGGTTGTCGTAGCGGTAGCGCAGACGCTCCAGCCGCGCACCGGCACTAACTTGGAGCCTGCCTATATGCACCTGCGCTTGCGTAAACAGCGCGCTGTTGAACGAATCGACGTGGTAATCGTAATGCCGCCCAAGGGGTCGGATCGCCTGCAGTGCTGCGCTGCCAATCACCGACGCATCCTGGCGCTCCAGCAGATCACCCCGCGTCCATTCCAGATCGACACCCGCCTGCACATCCAGCCCGCCCTGCCGCCGCCACAATAGTTGCGTACCCACGCTTTGGGTATCGGACAGCTCACGTGGTTTGCCGGGGCTGAAGTGCTGCAGAAAGTCCATACGCTGATAGCGCGCATATGGCACCCAGTTCAGGCGGTGCTGCGCGCCAACCGCCCATTGCCAATGCGCCTGCGCCTGTACGCTGGTTGCGTCGCGGAACGCTTCCGGATTCTCGTTGCTGCGGCGACGGGCATCGCGGAAGGCATCGCGGCCAGTGACGAAGCCGGCAGTCTCCTGATTCAAATTGCTCATCGCCAACTGCAGGCGCGGCGCACCAAAGCCATCGGGCTGTTGCCATTGCAGGCGCAGTTTTTGTTGATCAAACCCCTCTTGGCTGCGAAAACTTTCGCTACTCACACCATAGGCATCGATCCGCCACGGCGTGCTTGCCAGTCCGCCGGCCACGCTGGCTTGGGCACGGCGATAGCGGTTGGGCCCGAACTCCAGCGCCAACGCCTGTGTCGGGCTGTCGCCGGGTTCGCGCGGACGCACATTGATCACCCCATGCAAGGCATTGGAACCATGTACCGCCGCACCCGGCCCGCGCAGCACTTCCACTGCGCCAGCCTGCTCGGTATTCAGTTCAAACAACTGATTGACATTGCACCATCCAGCCGGCCGGATCGGCACGCCATCATCGAGCATCAGGAATGCGCCGCAGGCGCCGGCGCCGGTCAGCACCGGCGAGCGGATCGCCACCAGTTGCTCCTGGCCGCTGCCACGACTGATCCACGCACCCGGCACCCGCGTCAGCAATTCATTGGCGTGGGTGGCAGCGACGGTGGTGATGGTATCGGCATCCAGCACGCTCACCGATTCGACCTGCGCTGCCACGGGCAGCGGCCGGCGCGCGGTAACGGTGAGCGCATCAAGCACGCGAGCGTCGACGGATAGCGCAGCGGCGAGCAGGGCATGAGCGAGCATGGCGGAATAGTACACAGGCCAGCCGGCACCTGCCCGCCCTGTTACCATGAGCGGTTTCCCACACCCTACGCCGCCATGTCCGAACCCAGCCCGCCGTCCAGTGACTTGCCCCGCAATGACTTCATCCGCCAGATCGTGCGCGATGACCTTGCCAGCGGCAAGCACACGGCGATCCGCACCCGCTTTCCGCCGGAGCCCAACGGCTATCTGCATCTGGGCCACACCAAGGCGATCTGCCTGAGCTTTGGCGTGGCCGCCGAGTTCGGTGGCGATTGCAATCTGCGCTTTGACGATACCAACCCGGCCAGGGAAGACCCTGAGTACGTCGCGGCGATCAAAGAGGACGTGCACTGGCTGGGCTATGAATGGCACGAACTGCGCCACGCTTCGGATTATTTCGAGGTGTTTTATCTGGCGGCGGAAAAACTGATCGCGCAGGGCGATGCCTATGTCTGCGATCTGTCTGCCGATCAGGTGCGCGAATATCGCGGCACTCTCACCGAGCCGGGCCGCAATTCACCCAATCGCGAGCGCGGCGTCGCGGAAAATCTCGACTTGTTCCGGCGCATGCGTGGCGGCGAGTTTGCCGACGGCGCGCATACCCTGCGCGCCAAGATCGACATGGCCAGCGGCAACATCAATCTGCGCGACCCGGCGCTGTACCGCATCAAACGCGCTACTCACCAGAACACCGGCGATGCGTGGTGCATCTATCCGATGTACGACCTGGCGCATGCGCTGTCCGACGCGATCGAAGGCATCACCCATTCCCTGTGTACGCTGGAGTTCGAAGATCACCGCCCGCTTTACGACTGGTGCGTGGATCGGGTGGACCTGGTCGGCCATCCCGAGCTGCTCGCCTCGCTCACCGCCAACGGCCTGCCGCTGCAAGCCGCCAAGCCGCGCCAGATCGAGTTTTCGCGGTTGAACATCAACTACACGGTGATGAGCAAGCGCAAGCTGATGGCGCTGGTCAAGGAAGGCCTGGTGGATGGCTGGGACGATCCGCGCATGCCCACGCTGCAAGGCCTGCGCCGCCGTGGATACACGCCGGGCGCACTGCGTTTGTTCTGTGATCGCATCGGTATCAGCAAACAGAACTCGGTCACCGATTATTCAGTGCTTGAAGCCTGTCTGCGCGAAGACCTCGATGGCCGCGCACCGCGCCGCCTGGCGGTGCTCAATCCGCTCAAGCTTGTCATCAGCAATCTTGCCGCCGATCACGAGGCGATGCTGCGCTTTGCCAACCACCCCAAGGATGCCAGTCTGGGCAGCCGCGAGGTGCCGTTTTCACGCGAGCTGTGGATCGAGCAAGACGATTTCATGCGCGAGCCGGTGAAGGGCTTCCATCGCCTGATGCCCGGCACCGAAGTGCGGCTGCGCGGCGTCGGCATCATCCGCTGCGATGAGGTAGTGCTCGATGGCGAGCAGGTGCGCGAGCTGCATTGCAGCCTCGACCCGGATACCCGCCCCGGCAATGCTGGCGCCGAGCGCAAGGTCAAGGGCACCATCCATTGGGTCAGTGCGCGCCATGCAGTGGCCGCCGAGGTGCGCTTGTACGACCGCCTGTTCACCGCCGCCGATCCCGATGATGACAGCGACGGCCACAGCTACCGCGACTATCTCAACCCCGATGCGCGGCGCGTGGTCACGGCTTTTGTCGAACCCGCCGCCGCGCAGGCAGCGCCGGAGCAATCGCTGCAGTTCGAGCGCGTCGGCTACTTTGTTGCTGATCGCCGCGACCACAGCACCACAGCCCCCGTGTTCAACCGCAGCGTCACCTTGCGTGATGTCTGGGCCAAACAGGCGGCCGAAAAATGAACCACTGGCGCGCCCTGCTGCTGCCAGTCACGGCCTTGTTGCTGGCGTTTGCATTGAGCGCGTGTACGGCATCTGCCAACAAAAGCGAAGTCACGGCGGCCACCAATGCGCCAGCCGGCATCGTCGATTACCGTTGTCAGGCGGACAGCGATTGCGCGGTAAAGAACGTCGGCAATTGCTGTGGCTATTACCCGGCCTGTGTCAACACCAACAGCGCCACTTATCCCGAACAGGTGCGTGCCGACTGCCAGCGCGAAGGCAAGATGGCGGTGTGTGGTTTTCGCGAGATTGCCGCGTGCAGTTGCAATCAGGGCCGCTGCGAAGCGACCGGAAACACACTCACTGGCAAGTCAGGGGAGGTGCAATGATGCTGCATGCGCAAGTGCATCTCACGTTGCCGATCTGGGTACACGACCAGGTCGATCTGAATCGCAATTTCGATGACGATGCCAGCAAGGTGGCGCTGGCGATCGAACTCTCACGCCTGAACGTGGACAATGCCAGCGGCGGGCCATTTGGCGCTGCGATCTTCGATGCCGTCGGCCGGGTGCTGTCGATTGGCGTCAACCGGGTGATCCCGGAAACGTGCTCGGTGGCGCATGCCGAAATGATGGCGTTCATGATCGCACAGCAACGCAGCCTGCAATTCCGTCTCAATGCGGTCGGTGGCCCGATAACGCTAGCCAGCTCGGCGCAGCCGTGCTGCATGTGTTACGGCGCTACCTTTTGGGCCGGCATCGACCGGCTGCTGATCGGTGCCCGTGCCAGCGATGTGATGGCGCTGACCGAGTTCGATGAAGGCCCGCTGCCTGCTGACTGGATCGGCGAGTTGGAGCGCCGCGATATTCAGGTGTACCGCGATATTCAACGCGAGGCCGCGTGCGCGGTGCTGCGGCACTACAGCGAGCAGGCTGGTGGTGACTACTGAGCCGGGGCCTGCGCAGGCCCTCATCAATCAGCCCCTCGACGGCCTGCTGTGCTGGTGCCGGCCAGGCTTTGAACCCGAGCTGGCGGCAGAGCTGGGTGAGCGCAGCGGCGCGCTGGGCCTGGCGGGTTATGCCCGCACCGAGCGGCAAAGCGGCGTAGTGCTGTGGCTGGGTGAAGACGGCGCGACGCTCGATCAGGCGCTGCCGTTTCGCGAACTGATTTTCGCTCGCCAGAAGCTGCGCATTGTGGCCGAGCTCAGCCACCTCGACCCACACGACCGCATCACACCGATGCTGGCAGCGCTCAAGGGGCGCGGCGTTTTCGGCGAGGTTTGGGTCGAACATGCCGATTCCGAACACAGCCGCCCGCTGGCGGGCTTGGCGCGCAGCTTTGCCAATGCCCTGCGCCGGCCACTGCGCGAACACGGGGTGTTGACGGCAACCGACGACCCCTCATTGCCGCGCCTGCATGTGTGTTTTCTCGACGGCGCGCACGCCTTGCTCGCCAGCAGCCGGCCGCACGATGCCTCACCGTGGCCATTGGGCGTGCCGCGTCTGCGCACCCATGCCGATGCGCCATCGCGTTCGGCGCTCAAGCTCGAAGAAGCCCTGCTCACCCTGCTCGATGGCAACGAGCGCACGCAGTTGCTGCGCGCGGGCATGCGCGCCGCCGATCTGGGCGCCGCACCCGGCGGCTGGAGCTGGGTGCTGAGCCGGCACGGGCTACAGGTCAGCGCCATCGACAACGGGCCAATGGCAGAAAGCGCCATGGCCACCGGCCTGATTACCCATCAGCGCGCCGATGGCTTCACCTGGCAACCGGCCAAAGCGCTGGACTGGATGGTCTGCGACATGGTTGAGCAACCGCGACGGGTTGCCACACGCATGGGCGAATGGTTTGCCAATGGCTGGTGCCGGCAGGCGATTTTCAACCTCAAACTGCCGATGAAAAAGCGCTGGCTGGAAACCACCTTGTGCCTGGACCTGGTACAGCAACATGCCGGCCGCGCGCTGAGCATCCGTGCCCGCCAGCTGTATCACGACCGCGAAGAGATCACCGTGTTTGCGCAATTGCGTTGAGCGAAGCCGGGACCGAGACTCGGTATGGCCGGACGCTTGCACCCTATCGCAATGACTACGAGGCGGCCGTGGCTACTCCGTTTTTCGCGCCTGTCGCCCACAGGGTGGGCTCCTACAGACGCGCTTCTGTGGGAGCCCACCCTGTGGGCGACAGGCGACGAACGCTGCACAAACCATTGCATCAACTCGCGGCGTAAATCGCACCGAGCACCCGCGGCCCGCGCGCGCCGGTCACCTCGCAGCGATTGCCGGCGCGGCCGGCGAGGGTTTCGCGCGCCAGCCAAGCGAAGCCGGCGGCCTCGACAAAATCCGGGTCCAAACCCAGCAACGTGGTGCTGGCCAGGGCAACGTCGGGCAGGTGTGCCTGCACGCGTCGCAGCAACACCGGGTTATGCACGCCACCACCGCAGACCATTAGCCGCTTGGTGTCAGGCGCGTTTTCGCGCAATGCACAGGCAATGCTCAACGCACTGAGTTCGCACAGGCTGGCTTGCACATCAGCGACGGCGATCTTTCGTACGCCAATCGCGGCATGCAGCCAATCCAGATGAAACTGGTCACGGCCGGTGCTCTTGGGCGGTGGCAAGGCAAACCACGGCTCGGCAATCAACGCGGCAAGCAGGACACTGTCGATGTTGCCGGAATCCGCGAACACACCATCGGCATCGAACGGCAGGCCGCGATGCAGAGCGCACCAGGCATCCATCAAGCCATTGGCGGGGCCGGTGTCGAACCCGCGTACCGGCCCCGAGCGCGGCAGCAAGGTGAGATTGGCGATACCGCCGAGGTTGAGCACTGCACGATCTTCGTCGGCGCTATGCAGCACAGCAGCATGGAACGCCGGCATCAGCGGCGCACCATGACCGCCGGCAGCGACATCACGACGGCGAAAATCGGCAACGGTGGTGATCGCGCAACGCTCGGCAATCTGATTGGGGTCGCCCAGTTGCATGCTGTAGGCCAATGCATCGCCGGGATTGTGGCGCAAGGTTTGTCCGTGCGAACCAATCGCACGAATCCGATGGCGTTCAATCGCGCAGCGCTCGATCAACTGCTCGGCGGCGTCGGCAAATGCACGGCCAATTGCCGTGTCGAGTCGAGCCAGATCGTCGGGCGTGACCATTACATTGGCTTGCGATAGTTGCAGCACCTGTTCACGCAACGCGGGGGCGTAGGCAAACGTGTGGGCGGAATGGATCTGCAAGGACGGCGCAAACGACACCAGCGCGGCATCGATGCCATCGGCACTGGTACCGGAAATCAGTCCGAGATAACAGTGCGGATCATCCACCTTCAACGCGCCGCGAAGCGCCGCGCCTGCAACAAGGCCAATTGCGTGCGCATCGGCATAACCTGTGCGGTGAACCGCGCCATTTCGTTGCGCGGCAGCGGCTCGGGCTTGGGCAGCGTTACCTTCAACGGATCGCGATGCACACCGGCGACCCGGAATTCGTAATGCAGATGCGGCCCGGTAGCCAGACCACTGGCGCCGACGTAACCGATGACCGAGCCTTGCACGACGCGCTGACCGGTGTGGTATTTTCCGAACCTCGACATATGGCCGTACAGCGTGGTGTAGCCACGGCCATGATCGAGAATCACGGCGCGGCCGTAACCCCCTTTCCAGCCAGCGAACGCTACCCGACCATCACCGGCGGCACGAATCGGCGTACCGGTGCGTGCAGCATAATCGACACCCTGATGCGCTCGCACCTTGCCGAGGATCGGGTGCTTGCGTGCGCTGGTAAACCGCGAACTGATGCGCGCAAACTCGATCGGCATGCGCAGAAAACTTTTCTTTACCGGACGGCCTTCTTCATCGTAATAACCCAGCTTGCCGTCACTGGTGGTGTAGCGGTAGGCCGCAAACTCGCGCCCCTGATTGACGAAGGTCGCGGCGACGATATCGCCACTGCGAACAAACTCGCCATCGCGCCAGATTTCCTCATAGACCACGGTGAAGCGATCACCGGCACGGATGTCCTGAGCAAAGTCGATGTCGTAGCCAAACACATTGGCCAATTCCAACAAGGTGGCATCACGCAAGCCAGCGGCGGCACCGGCAGCGAACAGCGAACTGTTGATCTCGGCCGAAGCGACTTGCACCCGCGACTGCAATTCACGTGCGGTAACGGTTTCCAGCACCTGTTCGCCATTGAGGCTCAGTTGCACCCGCTGGCTATCATCACGATCAAAACGGATCGCGCGCAGAGCGCCATGCTCGCCGATATCAAATGCCAACTCTGCACCGACCTGCAACTGAGTAAGTGGTTTGCGCGCACCAGGGTAGTCGAGCACCTTGTACATGTCAGCCATGGCAATGCCAAGGTTGCTGCAGATCTGGCCGAGTGTCTGGCCGGCAGACACTTTTACCGTTTTCCACGGCCCTCGTTGCAGCGTCGGGGCCGCCGCGTCCTGCTCACGTTGTGGCAGCTCCACAGAAAGCTCGACACGCGATGTCGTTGCAGCCTGCACCACCCTTGAAAGACCCGGCACAATCGCCATCACCATCAGCGTGATCGACAGCAACAAGGCCGCGACCAGCCAGTGTTCGTGCGCAAATCGCTGCCACAGTGCAGCCAGTGATGCACTCTGCGGCGCAGCGTGCGCGGCTTGTGTTCGGCGCACCGCCTGCACGCGCGGCGATGCTGCAAACAGGCTTCCCCAACGATTTTTCACACGCGCACCCAAGAGCCGATCTGCGGCCACCTTACCTAGCTCGCCAGCGCTCGTCAAACCCTTGCCAGCACTGGCTTTTTTATGCGTTTGCCATTAACGTGTACTTAACGTCTGTGATTGTCACCTTGGCCGGCTTCGGACTGCCATCGCACGCAACGCAACGCTGAACCTCGCTACGCCTCGACGCAGCACATTCCTGTTTTGTGAGAACACCATGAGCAATACCACTGACGCCATGGCGCTGATTGCGCGCGGCGCCGAAGCGATACTCAAGCCCGAAGAATTGCGCGAACGCATGGCTTCCGGGCAGCCGCTGCGAGTCAAGGCCGGCTTCGACCCGACCGCCCCGGACCTGCATCTGGGCCATACCGTGCTGCTCAACAAGATGCGCCAATTTCAGGATCTCGGCCATCAGGTGATTTTTCTGATCGGCGATTTCACCGGCATGATTGGCGATCCGTCAGGCAAGAACGCAACGCGCAAACCACTCACCCGCGAGGACGTGGCACGCAACGCTGAAACCTACGCCGAACAGGTGTTCAAGGTGCTCGACCGCGAACGCACCGAACTGCGCTTCAATTCGGAATGGTTTGATCGCATGAGCGCCGCCGACATGATCCGGCTTGCAGCGCTTCATACCGTAGCGCGCATGCTTGAACGCGATGACTTTTCCAAGCGCTTCACCGGCCAGCAGCCGATCGCCATCCACGAGTTTCTCTATCCGCTGGTGCAGGGCTACGATTCGGTCGCGCTCAAGGCCGATGTCGAGCTCGGTGGCACCGACCAGACCTTCAATTTGCTGATGGGTCGCACCCTGCAAGCACACTACGGGCAAGCGCCGCAGATCGTGCTGACCATGCCGTTGCTGGAAGGGCTTGATGGCGTCAACAAGATGTCCAAGTCACTTGGCAATTACATTGGCATCAACGAGCCGGCCATCGACATGGTCAGCAAGACCATGAAGATCGACGACAGCCTGATGTGGCGCTGGATCGAACTGCTGAGCTTCGATATTTCGCTGGCCGAGTTGGCGCAACTGCGCGCCGAAGTCGCATCCGGCACGGTGCATCCACGCGATATCAAGCTGCGTCTGGCGCGCGAACTGGCCACCCGCTTCCATGATGCGGCCGAGGCCGAACAAGCCATCGCCGGCTGGCAGGCGGTGGTACAAGGCGCTGCCGAGGGTCAGCTCGATTTGTTGCCGCTGCATGAACTCACGGTGCCCGCCGACGGCCTGCGCATCGGCGCATTGCTGAGTTTGGCCGGGCTCGCCAGCAGCAACTCCGAAGCGACCCGCAAACTGCGCGAACGCGCGGTGCGCGTGGATGGTGAGTTGATCGAAGACCCGCTGCGTGTGTTCCATGCGGGATTCGAGGGCCTGCTGCAGATCGGCAAACGCAATTTCGCGCGGGTGCGTTTGCGCAGTTGATGAAGCCGGACTGGAGGCCGGGACTCGGGACTCGGGACTCGGGACTCGGGACTCGGGACTCGGGACTCGGGACTCGGGACTCGGGAAAAGCGTAAAGCTTTCGGTCCGCAAAGGACGCAAAGGACGCAAATGCAGCGACGTAGGACCCATCATGGCCAGATGTTGTCGATGGGTTTCGCTGCGCTCTACCCATCCTACGGGCTACGGGCTGTCGTGTTTCTCATCGCGCAACCGCAGAGGTGACTCGGCCCCGGGTTACGCCGCGCATGGATGTGCAAGCGCCCCGAGTGCATGGCGACGGCATGGGCAGATATTTTGCTCCATGCAAAATCTGCATTCCCCAGCCCTGTGGGTCATGCCGGACGACTGCATGGATGCAGGAGGTAGAGCAACGCAGGAGCAGTTGCCGAGGTACGACTGCATGGATGCAGGAGGTAGAGCAACGCAGGAGCAGTTGCCGAGGTACGACTCCATGGATGGAGGAGGTAGAGCCGCGTCTGGAACAGCGGCCGAGAGCCGCGTCTGGAACAGCGGCCGAGAGCAACGCAGGAGCAGTTGCCGAATGCGCGGTCGAGTGCGGCAACGCGCCGTAAAGCACGGCGAGCATCGCAGGCAAACGCAGGGAATAGGCGCCGGTGTTTAAAGCACATGGACGTGCGAGTTCGGCGCCGGCCTGCGGTTGCCGAGAAGCACAGCGGATCGGTGCGGCAGGAGCCGCACCGACGTGCGCCCGGCGCAAGGCGTTTCCGCCCTTTTCCGCCCTGAAAAGGGCCTCGCCGGCCGCAGGCCGGTGAAAGCTTCGCTTTAGAAGCACTGGATTGCTTCACGCTGCGCGTTCGCAATGACAGCGGGTATGCCGCAGGCCGGTGAAAGCTTCGCTTTAGAAGCACTGGATTGCTTCACGCTACGCGTTCGCAATGACAGCGGGTATGCCGCAGGCCGGTGAAAGCTTCGCTTTAGAAGCACTGGATTGCTTCACGCTGCGCGTTCGCAATGACAGCCGGCATGCCGGCGAACGAACTGGTGAAAAAGCTTCGCGCGCAGGCGCGCTCCCACAGGAGCAGGTCTCGGCTCGTGCAGGAGCCCGCCCTGTGGGCGACCCAGATGCTGTTTGCCGCTAAATGCCTTTATTTGCGCCTTTGGCGTTCTTTGCGGACCGTTGGTCTTTATGCTCTTCGAGTCCCGAGTCCCGCGTCCGTAGGATGGGTAGAGCGCAGCGAAACCCATCAATCGCCGCGTCCCGCGTCCCGCGTCCGAGTCCCGCGTCCGAGTCCCGCGCCCGAGTCCCGAGTCCCAGTCACCGTGTCAATCGGCGGTATGCAGTGCCTGAGCATGCAGCGACAGTTCTTCGAAGATGGTTTCGGTCGAGGGCCGCTTGCCGGTCCAGATCGCGAAGCTCTCGGCCGCCTGCTCGACCAGCATGCCCAAGCCGTTGCTGCGTTTTTTGCAGCCGCCACTTTCAGCCCAGGCCAGGAACGGCACCGCGATTTCGCCGTAATTCAAATCCACTGCCAAGGCGCGCGGCGCGATCAGTGCGAAGGGCAGATCCAACCGGCCACCGGCACGTCCCGCCGAGGTGGCATTGATCAGCAGATCGAATTCACCGATGGTGCCGAGGTCTTTCCAATAGCGCGAATGCGCGCGCTGCGGGTCGCCCAATACGTCGGCCAACGCATCTGCACGCTCGGGGCTGCGGTTGACGATTACCAGTTCGTCAATGCCGGCATCGAGCAGTGCTGGCGCGACTCCGCGTGCAGCACCGCCGGCACCGAGTAACAACGTGCGCCGCCCGCGCAGGTCGAAGCGCTGGCGCTCGGTGAGATCACGCACCAGCCCCGCACCGTCAGTGTTATCGCCATGCCAGCGGCCGTTGACGCGGGTAAGTGTATTGACCGAACCCGAACGCGCGGCGCGATCACTGCGCGCGGCGCACAGGGCAAACGCGGTCTCCTTGTGCGGCAGGGTAATGTTCGCGCCCATGCCGCCGGCAACTGCAAACGCGTCCAGCGCAGCGGCCAGCACCCCCGGCGCCACATCGATGGCGCGGTATTCGATCTGCAAGCCACGTTGTTTGGCGAATGCGTGATGAATACGCGGCGACAACGAATGCGCCACCGGATGACCGAACACGGCAAATTGGTGGAGTTTTGTATCGCTGGTGGCGTTCTCGGACATCGGATTCTCCGCAATCGGGTTCAGTGGGTTTCGGCCAGCCAACGGGCGGCATCGAGTGCAAAGTAAGTGAGCACACCATCGGCGCCAGCGCGTTTGAACGCCAGCAGTGCTTCCAACGCACAGGCGCGCTCATCGAGCCAGCCATTGGCTGCCGCTGCCTTCAGCATCGCGTATTCACCACTCACTTGGTAAGCATACGTGGGCACGCCGAAATGTTCCTTGACGCGCCTGACTACATCAAGATACGGCATCCCCGGCTTTACCATCACCATGTCGGCACCTTCGTCGAGATCGAGCGCAACTTCGCGCAGCGCCTCATCGGAATTGGCCGGGTCCATCTGATAGCTGTACTTGTTGCCGCCCTTGAGGTTGTCGGCACTGCCCACGGCATCGCGGAACGGGCCATAAAAGCTCGACGCGTATTTGGCGGCATAACTCAAGATGCGGGTGTTGACGAAGCCGTTTTCCTCCAGCGCCTGACGAATGGCGCCGATGCGCCCATCCATCATGTCCGATGGCGCCACCACATCGGCACCGGCATGCGCATGTGACAGTGCCTGGCGCACCAGTGCGGCGACGGTGTCGTCATTGGTCACGTAACCGTGCTCATCGAGCAGGCCATCCTGACCGTGGCTGGTATACGGATCGAGCGCGACGTCGGTGATTACCCCCAGATCGGGAAAACGCTGTTTGAGCGCACGCACCGCGCGCTGCGCCAAACCGTGCTCACTCCATGCCTCGCGGCCATCGTCGCTTTTGGCAGCAACGTCGGTCACCGGAAACAGGGTGAGCGCCGGAATACGCAGCACGCTTGCCTGCTCCGCGACCGCCAGCAGATCGTCGATCGACAGGCGTTCCACGCCGGGCATCGAGGGCACCGCGATGCGCCCTTCCCCGCCATGCACGAATACGGGATAGATCAGGTCATCGCTGGTGAGCTGGTTCTCGCGCATCAGCCGGCGCGAGAAATCGTCGCGGCGCATGCGCCGGGGGCGGGTGTAGGGATAAGCCATGGGTCGCTCCTGCAGGTTCCACAGCCAGTTTAACCGCACGCGCCTGCGTCGCCTTGATCGTGCTCAAGATGTCGAGACTCGATGAAGCCGGGACCCGGGACCCGGGACCCGGGACCCGGAATAGCCAAAGCAAAAATGGAAAAGCCAAAGCAACAACGCAAAAGCCGAAGCAACAACGCAAAAGCACAAGCAGAAGGTCGCAAGCTTGTGGTCCCGAGGTCCCGAGGTCCCGAGGTCCCGAGGTCCCGAGGTCCCGAGGTCCCGAGGTCCCGAG
>JAUXUI010000073.1 GCA_030681035.1 Lysobacteraceae bacterium
TCCGGGAGAAGGTGGCGCGAAGCGCCGGATGAGGGTTCAAGCCCGTACGATAGCCGATACTCGCACCGAACCCTCACCCCCAACCCCTCTCCCGGCGGGAGAGGGGCTTCTACCGCTGAGATATAGCGCTAATCAGGTCAGGTTATAGCCGCAGAGCGGCGCAACCTGGGGCGCATCGCGCCGACATCCAGACTCGGATGTTCTTTGCGCATTTCCTTTGCGTTGTTTTGCGTTGTTTGCGGACCAAGTGCTTTACGCTTTTCCCGACCCCCGAGGCCGCAGGATGGGTAGAGCATAGCGACCGAGCGATGCGAAGGCGTAGTTCGCACAGCGAACGCTGTCGCGAAGCGACCGAAACCCATCAAACACGAGCCCCGACACCGCTAAATCAATGATGCGGTGCCAGATCGTGCTGGTCGTGGGTGCAGGCGGTGCCGCGTTCGAATTGCAGGGTGGCGTGATTGATTGCGTAGCGTTCGTTGAGCGCACGCACGAGTGCGTCGAGGAAAGCGTCGTGGTCATCCACGCGTGGGCGCACGATGTGCGCTGTCAGTGCAACCTCGTCGGCGCCCAGTGCCCAGATATGGACGTGATGCACCTGTTTGACGCCATCCTGTGATTGCAGAAAATCGACCACCGCTTCGCGGTCGATGTGCGCGGGAACCGCATCCATCACCTGGGCGAAGCTTTCGCGCATCAATGACCAAGCGGTGATGGCGACGACCACGCCAACCAGCAGCGCCAGCACCGGATCGAGCCAGAACCAGCCCAGTTTCAACATGCCCAGCCCGGCCACCACTGCGGCAAACGAGACAGCGGCATCGGCCAGCAGGTGCAGGTAAGCGCCGCGTCGATTCAAGTCAGTGTCCTGGCGGGCATGGAACAGCCACGCGCTGGCGAGGTTGATGACCACGCCAATGGCCGCAACGATCATCACCGGCAGGCCGGGGACATCGGGCGGGGCGCTCAGACGGCGTGCTGCCTCCCACGCTAGTGCGCCGGAAAATACGGCGAGGATCAGTGCGTTGGCGAGCGGCGCGAGCAAGGTGGCGCGGCGCCAGCCGAAGGAGTGCTCGTTGGTTGGCCGACGTTGCGCCAGAATCGCTGCGCCCCACGCAAGCGCCAAACCGAGTACATCGCCGAAATTGTGCAGCGCATCCGACAACAACGCCAATGAATCGGTCGCCAGCCCGTAACCGGCCTCCAGCGCGGTATAGGCCAGATTGATCAGGGTGCCGAGTGCGAATGCGCGGGTGCTGCTGGCGCCGTGGTCGTGGCCACCGTGATGCTGATTGTGATCGTGGCCGGGCATGCCGTATCAGTCGCGGCCGCTGACCAACGTGCCAATTTCCTCGCCCTTGAGGATGCGCATCAGGCTGCCGGGTTCGCTCAGGTTGTATATCCGCAACGGGATCGAGTAATCGCGGCACAGTGCAAAGGCGGCAGTGTCCATCACTTGCAAGTCGCGGTGCAGCACTTCATCGTAAGTCAGGGTTTCGAAGCGGATGGCATTGGCATGCTTGGCCGGGTCGCGGTCGTACACGCCATCAACCTTGGTGGCCTTGAGCAACAGGTCGGCGTTGATTTCCACCGCCCGCAATGCAGCCGCCGAATCGGTGGTGAAGAACGGGTTGCCGGTGCCCGCCGCGAAGATCACGATGCGGCCTTTTTCCAGATGACGGATGGCGCGGCGGCGGATGTAGTCCTCGCATACTTCGTTGATTTTCAGCGCACTCATCACCCGCGCGTACGCGCCGAGCTTTTCCAGCGCATCCTGCATCGCCAGCGCGTTGATCACCGTCGCCAGCATGCCCATGTTGTCGCCGGTGACCCGGTCCATGCCGGCAGCAGCGAGACCGGCACCGCGAAAGATGTTGCCGCCACCGATGACCACGCCAACCTGTACCCCGGCGCGGCTGGCCTCGAGGATTTCCCGCGCCAGCCGCCCGATTACCACCGGATCGATGCCGTAATCCGCCGCACCCATCAGCGCCTCACCGGACAGTTTGAGCAGAACACGACGGTACTTCAGCTCGGGATCGGTCACGGGCAGTTCCTTCAGGGCGGGCAAACTCGTTGATTGTAGCCGCCTGCGTCGGTTGCCGTCACGCGCGAACTTTACTCACGAGATATTGGCCGGCTCGTAGATCACATAGATCTTGCGGGTGCGCTCAAGCGACTCCCAGATGCCGTTGAAACCAGCCGGAATGACAAAGCTGTCGCCGGCGCCGAACTCCACTGCGCCGCCCAGCGCGTCGCTCAGGCGCAGGCGCCCCGCGAGGATATGGCAAAACTCGTGTTCGGTGTAGGTGACTCGCCAGCGCGCTACGCCGCCTTCCCAGATGCCGACATGAAAGCGCTTGTCGGGATCGGAATAGGCGTTGTGCAGCCACTGCACCGGGTCGCCGTCGATGCGTTTTTCGGGAGCCACATCGGTGCGTTCGTCAAGCACGCAGGCGCTGTCAAGGCGAACAATATCGGCAACGGACATGGGCAGCACTCCTGAGGGTAGTGCTGTGATTGTGCCAGAGTAAAGCGCCATCACATCGACAGCGAACCCTCGCGGAATGCGCTTGCCGCCAGCCAGACGTTGATCAGCACCGGTTTGCCGCTGCGTGCGATCTCGCGGGCGCGGGCCAGCGTTTCCGGCATTTGCGCCATGTCGCGGATCTGCAGGCCCACGCCGCCAAAAGCAGTGGCCACCTGATCGTAATCGCTGCGCGCCAATACCGTGCCAACGTCATCGCCGAGCATCTTGACCTGCTCGCGCGCGATCTGGGTCCAGCCGGCGTCGTTGCCGACCACCGCGATCACCGCGATGCCGTGGCGCACCAGGCTGTCGAACTCGACCACACTGAAGCCGCAGGCGCCATCACCCCAGATCAGCCATATCTCGTCGCTGCCATGGCCTTGCGCTGCACCGATGGCAAAGCCGGCGCCGACGCCAAGGGTGCCGAATACGCCCGGATCGAGCCAGCGCAACGGCCCGCGCGGGCGCAGGGTATAGGCGGCGGTGGCGACAAAATCGCCGCCGTCGGCAACAAACACCGCGCGCGCGCTGGCAATCCGGTCGATTTCGCGGAACAGCGCCAACGGATTGACGTGCTCGCCCACCACTGCGGCTTCGGCGGCGATCTCGGCCTCGCGTTCGGCATCGCGTTCGGCCAGGGTTTGCAGCCACGCCGGGGCCGGCTGCCATCGCGACAGGCGCGTGCCGAGCAATTGCAGAAATCGCCCGGCATCACCGATCACCGCGATATCGGGGCGGCGGTTCATGCGCGCTTCGCGGGCGCTGCGATTGGCTGCAATCAGGGTGGCGCTGCGCCGCACATGGCTGCCGTAGTCGAGGCGAAAATCACAGGGCACTCCGGCCAGAATCACGCAATCGGCATCGCGCAGGGCTTTGCGTCGCTGGTGGAAATGCTGACGCTCGTGGTGCGAACCGAGCAGGCCACGCGCCATGCCCGACAGATACACCGGCAAACCGAGCGCGGCCACTGCTGCGGCCACGTGCGGTGCCTGCTCGGCGGCGGCCAATGCCTGACTGCCGATCAGCAGCAGTGGACGTTCACTGCGCTCGATCGCTCGCGCTGCGCGTTCGACCGATGCAGCGTCGGGTTCCGGCACGATGACGATATTGGGTGTCGGTGTGGCGGCGGGCTTGGCGTTGGCGAACATCCGCGCCAGATGCCAGCGGATGTAGGCCCGTTGTGCGCGTTCGGCAAGCGACTTGCCGCGCGGGCTGGCCTGGTCATACCAATCGCGGATAGTGGCTTCATCGTAAAGCAGGTCGACCGGGCACTCGACAAACACCGGGCCAGGCACCCCGGCGACTGCCAGCGCGAACGCCTCGGTAATGGCCGGCCCGAGATCGGCGACCCGGCGCACCTTGCGATAGTGTTTGACATGCGGAGCAACCAGCGGCTTTTGCGCAATGTCCTGCAACGCGCCACGCCCCTGCAGCGCGGTGGGTGCGGCGCCGCCAATCAACAGCAGCGGTGATTGTGCCAACTGTGCGTTCTTGAGCGCAGTGATGGTGTTGCTGACGCCGGGGCCGGCAGTGACCACCGCGACCCCGGGCAGGCCGCTGCGGCGGGCTGCGGCATCGGCGGCAAACACCGCCGTGGCTTCGTGGCGCACATCGACGATGCGCATGCCGCGTGCTTTTGCCGCCGCCAGAATCGGTGCGACGTGGCCACCGCACAGGGTGTACAGGCAGGTCACACCGTGTGCCTGCAATGCCTCGGCAACGCGGTCGCCGCCGGTGATGCCGATATTGTCGCTCATGATGATTTTTCGCTCGCCGCTTGGTCGTGCAAGGCACGGTAATCGATCTTTCCGACCCGGGTTTTGGGCAGGGCGGTGCGGAAAATGATGTCGCGCGGACACGACCATTTGATCAGATGCTCACGGCACCAGACGATCAATGCCTGCGCGGTCTGGTCATTGGCGAGTGCCGGATCGGCGAGCACCACCACCGCCTGCACCCGTTCGATTTGTGCGCGGTCGGGCACCCCGATGACGCAGGCCTGCGCCACCAGTGGATGGCGCAGCAGCACCGCCTCGACTTGCGCCGGATAGACGTTGAATCCGGATGACTTGATCATGCGCTTGAGACGCACGCTGAAGTAGAAGTAGCCGTCGCCGTCCTGCCGCCCGAGATCGCCGGTGTGCAGCCACAGCCGGCCATCGTCATGGCGACGCAGGGTCGCGGCGGTTGCTTCCGGGTCATCGAGATAGCCGAGCATCAGCGCTGGGCCGGCGATGCAGATTTCACCCTCCTCGCCGATCGGTACCGGGGCGTCGGAACCGGGGACGCAGATTTTCGCCAGCATGTCCGGGAACGGCAGCCCGATCGAACCTTCGCGGTAGCTGTCCATCGGCATCGCCATGATCGCTGTTACCGCTTCGGTCAAGCCGTAGCCTTCCATCAGCCGGATATCGCCGCCATTGCCGCGTACCAGTGCCTCGAAACGCTCCTTGACCGGCGGTGGCAGGGTGTCGGCGCCACAGAACGCCGCACGCAGGAAGCTCAGGTCGGTGCGCGCCAGGCTGGGGTCGCGGCTGAGTGCCTCGAACAGGGTCGGCACGCCGACCAGCAGGCTGGGGCGTTTGCGTCGCAGCAGGCGTGCAACCTGCGCCGCATCGAATTGCGGCACCAGAATCGTGGTGCCGCCGGCCATCAGCGTGGCATTGACGCACACCCCAAGGCCAAAGCCGTGGAAGATCGGCAGGATCGCCAGTATTGAATCGCTGGCGTCGAACTGCCCCCAGGCCGCCGTCTGCATGCCCTCGGCGATGATCGCGGCGTTCGACAGCACGATACCCTTGGGCAGGCCGGTGGTGCCGCCGGAAAACAGGATCGCCGCCGGGTCGTTGCAATCACGTTTTGCCATCGGTTGCGGTAAATGCAGTGCCCGCAACAGCGCGTGCCAATGGTGAACCCGCGGGTCGGGCGGGATGGCCGCGATGGCGCGGCCCTTGCGCCACCAGAACGCCAGGCGCTTGAGTGGCGAAAGATAATCGCCGATCCGTGCCAGCACGATGTGCTGCAACGCCAGCCGTGGCTGCGCGGCGACGAGGGCAGGGTAAAACGCGTCCAGGGTGAGCACGATGCGTGCGCCGGTGGCGTCCAATGCCTGGCCGATTTCCTCACTGGTGGATAGCGGGTGGATCAAAGCCGCCACTGCACCGAGCTTGTTGGCGGCATAAAACGCGATCACACCTTGCGGCGTAGTTGGCATCATGATTAGCAGGCGTTGCCCGGCGTGCAGGCCCAGTGTGGCCAGCGCGTTGGCGCAGCGATTGATCTGCGCCAGCAGCGCGCGATAGCTGGCACGGGTATCGAAAAAATCCCAGGCGATCGCGGTGGGCGCGCGCGCCGCGCTGGCCGCGATCATCTGATACAGCGTAGCGTCGGGGTAGTGCAGTTGTGTCGGCACGGTGCCGTAGTGGTGCAGCCACGGGCGTTGCGCCGTCAGCGCTGCGGCATCGTGCGTTGTGCTCACGGCGCAGCCTTGCGTTTTTGCGAGCGGCAGTTTCGCGGCATGTCGGCCTCACTGGCCCTCGTGCACCGAGGGGGTTGAGCGATGCTGGCCGCTTGTGCACCGCTTTGCCTTGACCGCGATCAAGTTGCGCGGCGCGCTTGCCAGCTCGCCCACAGGGTGGGCTCCTACAGGTGCGCGCAATCGCTCTTTGTAGGAGCCCACCCTGTGGGCGATGCTTATCAGCACGGGTCGCGGGCGTCGTGGGCCTTGCGCAGCAGGTCGGCGCTCTCGTGCAGCAATGCCGGTGCCAGCTCACCGAAATAGGCGCTGGCGCTGTTGAACTCGGCGATCAGTTCGGCGCGATTGCCCTCGCGCACCAGCGCCAGCAGCGCGTCCAGGGTCTGCCGGTAATGGCCGATCAATTCGGGCAGATGTTCGGCGGCGAGAATGATGTCGGCATACAGCGCCGGGTTTTGCGCAAACAGGCGGCCGACCATCGCCAGTTCCAGCCGGTAGATCGGTGAGCTCAAGCGCATCAGCTCGTGCAGGTCAGCACCTTCGCGTTGCAGGAAGATGCCGTAGACCATGCTGCTGAAGTGGCGCATCGCCTGAATCAGCACCATCGCCCGGTCGTGGCGCTCAGGCTGTTCTTCGCGCAGCACCGCGCCCCACACCGTGAACTGCTCCAGCAACCATTGGCAGCGTTGTGGGTCACGGCCATGGCACACCACCACCACCTGTTTGGCCAGATTGCCGACATCCGGGCCGAACATCGGGTGCAGGCCGACCACCGGCCCGGGATGGGTTTGCAGCATCGCCGCCAATGGCGCGCGCTTGATACTGGTGATGTCGGCAAGGATGCAGTCGGCGGGCAGCGCCGGCAGGGCGCGGATGAGCGCGCAGGTATGCTCGATCGGTACCGCCATCAGCACCAGCCCGGCGTTCGCAAACCAGGCAGGTGCCTGTGCCCAGTCGTCCTTCTCCAGCACCTGCACCGGATAACCGGAGCGCTCGAAAAAACTGCTCAGCAATTGACCCAGTGCGCCGCCACCGCCGACGATCACCACCGCCCGGCTGGTGTTGCCAGTGGCCGGGAACTGCGCCTGCTGGCTGGCGTAGGAGTCGCGCATCACTCGGCGCAGGATGTCTTCGAGCAGCGCCGGGTCCAGCCCGGCCGCGCGGGCCTGTTCGCGGCGTTCACCGAGCAGTTGCGCTTCACGCTCGGGCACATACAACGGCAGTCGGTTGCGGTGTTTGTATTCGCCTACCGCACGGGTGAGGCTGGCGCGTTCGGCCAGCAACGCGATCAGTTGTTGATCGAGCTGGTCGATCTGGGTGCGAAGTTCGGAAAGACTGGCAGTCACCGTGACATCTCGATTGCAGGCGCGGGACTGCGTATTGTGCGAGCCGGTATCGGCGCTGGCAAATGATTGCCGCAAAAAAAAATCGGTGACCTACCTGTATGGGCGACCCGCGTGTGCTTCGGCTGGAAAAGCACGGTCGCGCACAGGGTGAGCTACAGAAAATCGGTGATCGACCCCTGTAGGAGCCCACCCTGTGGGCGACCCGGCTACGCGCTGAGGGTGGGATCACGGTTGCTTACACAGAGCTCCTACAGAAAATCGGTGATCGACCCCTGTGGGATATCTGTGTGGGCGACCCGCAAAACCACGGGCGCGCACAGGGTGCGCCCAAAAAAAAGGCCGCAGATCACTGCGGCCTTTCGTTCAATACCATGTGAGCGGGTGGCTCAGGCGAGACCGGCCTGCTTCATCACTTCGGCAGCGAAGTCGTCTTCCTGCTTTTCGATGCCCTCGCCAACCGCGAGGCGGACGAAACCGATCACTTCCGCCTTGGCGGCCTTGAGCGCGTTCTCGACTGTCACGTTGGTGTCGAGCACGTAGTTCTGACCGGTCAGGCTGATCTCGGCGAGGGTCTTGTTGACCTTGCCGCTGATCATTTTTTCCTGGATTTCGGCCGGCTTGGCCTTGTCTTTTTCCGACATCTGCGCCAGTGCGATTTCCTTTTCCTTGGCCACGAATTCGGCCGGGACATGGGCCGGAGACACGTACTGCGGATTCATTGCAGCGACATGCATGGCCAGGCCACGGGCGAGATCGGCATCGCCACCCTTGAGCTCGACCAGCACGCCAATGCGGCCGCCGTGAACGTAGGCGCCAATGGTGTTGGCGCTGTCGATGCGCAACATGCGGCGCACCTGAACGTTTTCACCGACCTTGGCAACCAGCGCCTGTCGCGCGGAATCGACCGTGCCGTCGGCGAGTGCGGCGTTTTTCAGCGCCTCGACGTCGGCGGCGCCAGAGGCGATGGCGGATTGCGCCACGGCATCGGAGAAGGCGACAAAGTTGTCATCCTTGGCGACGAAGTCGGTTTCCGAGTTGATCTCGACCAACACCGCGTGGCCGTCACGGGTGCCGACCACGATACGGCCTTCGGCGGCGATGCGGCTGGCTTTCTTGTCGGCCTTGGCGAGGCCGGTCTTGCGCAGATACTCCATGGCGGCGTTAACATCGCCCTGGTTTTCGCCCAGCGCCTTTTTGCATTCCATCATGCCGGCGCCGGAGCGCTCGCGCAGTTCCTTGACCATGCTGGCGGTGATTTCCATTGCATTACCTCTTGACTGGTTTCGTAAGGGTCGATGATCGACCTTGAGCAGCGGTTCGCAAGGTGGCGACGCGCGCTGCGAAGATGGGGGGTTTGGCTGTTGGCCCTGTTGGACAGGGCTGTGCCAGGGTAACGGCGCGCGATGACAATCGTCACCGCGCGCTGCGGTGCTTACTCGGCGCTTTTGGTTTCGCTTTTGCGCGCCGGTGCCGGGGCGCGGCGGGCTGGGCCTTTCTTGGCTGGTGCGCGGCGGGCGGGGGCGGCCTTGTTGTCATCCTTTGCGGCGAGCGGGTTGCCATCGGCATCAAGTTCAATGAACTCGTCATCCTTGTTGGCGATGATTGGCGCAGCGGCCTTGCCTTCCAGCACGGCGTCGGCAATGGCGCGGGCATACAGTTGCACCGCACGGATCGCGTCGTCGTTGCCCGGGATCGGGTAATCGATCAGGCTCGGGTCGTAATTGGTATCGACCACGGCGATCACCGGGATGCCCAGCTTCCTGGCTTCCTGGATCGCGATGTTTTCGTTGCCGATGTCGATAACGAACAGGGCGTCGGGCAGGCGATCCATGTTCTTGATGCCGCCCAGCGAACCTTCCAGCTTGTCGCGTTCACGCCGACGCTGCAGCACTTCATGCTTGACCAGCTTTTCGAAGGTGCCGTCGGTTTCAGCGGCTTCCAGTTCTTTCAGCCGCGATACCGACTGTTTGATGGTGCGGAAGTTGGTCAGCGCGCCGCCGAGCCAGCGCAGGGCGATGTAGGGCATGCCGCAGCGAATGGCTTCTTCCTTGACTGCATCACGCGCCGAGCGCTTGGTGCCGACAAACAGGATGGTGCCGCGCTTTTGCGCCAGGCCGGAGATGAAGTTGGTGGCATCATTGAACAGCGGCAGGGTTTTTTCGAGGTTGATGATGTGGATCTTGCCGCGTGCGCCGAAAATATACGGCGCCATCTTCGGGTTCCAGTAACGGGTCTGGTGGCCGAAATGCACGCCGGCTTCCAGCATTTGACGCATGGTGACTTGGGGCATGGTGATGTCCTGAGTAATGGAGCAGCTCGCCACTGCGGGCGATAGCAACTCCGGGGTTGGGCCTCCACGCGACCACTGCCACGAACCCGTGACCCGTTAGACTGGGTTAGGCACCCCGAGGCAGGGGTATTGTCGCGCGTGTGAATTCACCGGTGACGCCCGGTGTGGGCGGTAGCGATGCCTGTTTCAGGGTCATGCAACCGGCGAATTGTAGCGCTCTGGCCTTGAGTGGCGCAAGTAACGGATAATCACTGCATGGCTATTACTATCAAAACCCCGCAAGACATCGAAAAAATGCGTGTCGCTGGCCGTCTGGCTGCCGACGTGCTGCAAATGATCGGCGAGCACGTGCGCCCCGGCGTCACCACCGAGGAACTCGACCGCATCTGTCACGACTACATCGTCAATGTGCAGGGCGCGATCCCGGCCAACATTGGCTATCGCGGTTTCCCCAAGACCCTGTGTACCTCGGTCAACAACGTCATCTGTCACGGTATCCCGAGCCCGGCCAAGGTGCTCAAGGATGGCGATATCGTGAATATCGATGTCACCGTGATCAAGGACGGCTTTCACGGCGACACCAGCCGCATGTACTACGCGGGCGAGCCGTCGGTGCTGGCACGGCGGCTGGTCGAGGTTACCCGCGAGGCGATGTTTCGCGGTATCCGCATGGTTCGTCCGGGCGCGACACTGGGCGACATCGGTCATGCGATCCAGAGCTATGTCGAGTCCGAGCGTTTCTCGGTGGTGCGCGAATACTGCGGCCACGGCATCGGGCGTGTGTATCACGAAGACCCGCAGGTGCTGCATTACGGCAGCCCCGGTACGGGAGTGATTCTGAAAAAGAACATGACCTTCACCATCGAGCCGATGGTCAATGCCGGCGCCCGCCATACCCGCGTGCTGCCCGATGGCTGGACGGTAGTCACCAAGGATCGCTCGTTGTCGGCGCAATGGGAGCACACCTGCCTGGTCACCGATGAGGGCGTCGAGCTGCTGACCGTGGTGCCGGGCGACGACAACGTCCTGTGAGCGTGCCCGCGCCATCGTGTCTGGCGTCGATTGCTGACGATGCTGACGGCAGTTGGCGCGATGCTGCACGGGCGTTGTTGAGCGAATCCGATGCGGCGCTGGCGGCACGCTTTGATGCCGACGAGCCGGTTGATCGGTTGCTGGCTGCGCGATCCGCACTTGTAGATGGCGTGGTGTGCAGTGCCTGGCAGCGGGCACACTGTGCGTTGCCCGAACTGCAACTGCTGGCGACCGGTGGCTATGGCCGCGGCGAGCTGTTTCCGGGGTCGGATGTCGATTTGCTGGTGCTGGCGGAAAGCGAAGCCCAAGCCGAACACCACGACGCGTTGGCGCGTTTTTTTGCCTTGCTTTGGGATGCGGGGCTTAGTGCCGGGCATGCGGTGCGTTCGCTGGAGCACGGTGTGCAGGCGGCGCGCGATGATCTGACGGTGGTTACTGCGCTTTCAGAATGGCGGTTGCTGGCTGGAAAAATCGAGGTCGCGCAGCGGCTGGCGCGGGCGGTGACAGCAAACACGCTGTGGCCACCGGCCGAGTATTTTTCGCACAAGCGCGAAGAGCAACGTCAGCGTCACGCCCGTTTCAATGACACCGCCTACAACCTGGAACCGAACATCAAGGAAGGCCCGGGTGGCCTGCGCGATATCCATACTCTGGTGTGGATGGCGCGGCGCGTGCATGGCGTAGCCGGCTTGGCCGAACTGGTACCGCTGGGCGCACTGGGTGAGGACGAGTTTGCCAGCCTGGAGCGCGAGCGCCAGGCGCTGTCACGACTGCGTTTTGGACTGCATCTGGTTGCCGGGCGGCGCGAGGAGCGATTGTTGTTTGACCTGCAAAAAGCGTTGGCGGCGCGTCTTGGCCTGCGCGATGAGCGCGCCGACAATCTGGCGGTCGAGCAGTTGATGCAGGGCTTTTTCCGCGCGGCGGCGACGGTGCTGCGGATCAATGATCGGTTGTTGCAGCGCTTTGAAGAACAGCTTGAAGGCGAGCAGCGTGCCGAGCCGATCGATGCCGAGTTCGTGCGTCGGCACGGCTATCTGGCCTTGCGTGAGCCGGCTCGTCTGGCGGGGCAGCCGAGCCTGGTGCTGCGGCTGTTTCAGGTGTGGGCAGCCGACCCGCAGTTGCGTGGCCTGCACTCGGAATCGGCGCGGGCGCTGGCCGAGGCCTTGCCCAACATCCCGTCCTATGACGTCGCGACGCCCGAACTGCGTGCGCGCTTCATGGAGATCGTGCGTGGCCCGCAAGCGGTACTGTCGCTGCGGCGGATGTCGCGACTTGGCGTGCTGGCGTGCTATTTGCCGGCTTTTGGCAATGTTGCCGGACGCATGCAATTCGACCTGTTCCATGTCTACACCGTCGATCAACATACGCTGGCGGTGCTGAGCAATATTGCCGGTTTCAACGCGCCCGATCCGCAGCAACGTTTTGCGCTGGCCCACGAAGTGTGGCCAAGGCTGCGCAAACCCGAATTGCTGCTGTTGGCGGGGTTGTTCCACGATATCGCCAAAGGTCGCGGCGGCGATCATTCCGAGTTGGGCAGCCAGGATGCCGAGGCATTTGCTCGCGCGCATGGCCTGCCAGCAGGTGACACTGCCTTGGTTGCATGGCTGGTGCGCCAGCATTTGCTGATGTCGGTGACCGCGCAGCGTCAGGATATTTCCGACCCCGAGGTGATCAATCGCTTCGCGCAGCGTGTCGCTGATCGCGAACATCTGGACTTCCTGTACCTGCTGACCGTAGCCGACATCGCCGGCACCAGCCCGAAGCTGTGGAATGCCTGGAAGGACCGCTTGCTTGCTGACCTCTATGGAGCCACGCGCTTTGCTTTGCGCCGCGGCCTTGAACATCCGGTGCATGGCGCCGAGCGCATCAGCGAGTGCCGGGTTGCTGCCCATGCCCTGTTGCTCGGCGATGGCATGAGCGATAGCGAAATCAACGCGGTGTGGGCAACGTTTCCCGACGAATGTTTTCTGCGCTATCGCCCCGAGCAGATCGCATGGCAAACGGCCGCGATTGGCAAGCATCGCGCCGCCTCGGCGCTGGTGCTGGCAAGACCATTGGCACAAGGCGGTGCGCCGGCACTCGAAGTGTTCGTCTATGCACCCGACAACGATGGCCTGTTTGCAGCGGTGGTTGCCACATTGGATCGCTTTGGGCTGAGTATTCTGGCATCGCGGGTAATGACTGCGCACAACGGCATGAGCCTGGACACGTTTCAGGTGCTGGCGGTCAATGATCGTGGGGTTGGCCGTGATGAACTGGCGCGTTCGGTCAGTCGCCGTCTTGGTGATATTCTGGCCCGCCCGTTAGCGCAGGTTCGGCCATCACGCCGTGCGTTACCGAGGCATTTGCGTCACTTCCGGGTGCCAACTCGGGTAGAGTTTGAAACCCTTGCCAATGGCCGCAGTCAGTTGACTCTGGTGTGTACGGATCGCCCCGGCTTACTGGCTGAAGTGGCGCAAGTGCTGCGTCAGCAGCGGGTGCGTGTGCATGCAGCGCGCATTGCCACGTTTGGCGAGCGGGTCGAGGATTTTTTCCAGTTGACCGATGAACACGATAGGGCGCTGCAAGCGCCACAAACCCTGCAAGCCCTGCGCACAGCGTTGCTGAACTGCGTTGATGGAGAAAATGATGACAAAGAAGACCGACACTAATAGCTGGGACAGTGTGCAACAAACCATCGAGAGTGCGTGGGAGCGTCGTGCGCTGCTGACTGCGGCGGAAATCGAAGGCTCTACCCAAGCGGCGGTGGAGGAGGTGATTGCCGGTCTTGAGCGCGGCGAATTGCGGGTCGCCAGCCTTGGGCGTGGTGGTGCGTGGCAAGTACACCAATGGCTGAAAAAAGCCGTGTTGTTGTATTTCCGGGTCAATGACCTGCAACTGATGGAGGGCCAGCCAGCCCCTTATTACGACAAAGTGCCACTGCGTTTTGTCGATAGCGATGAGAGCATGTTCCGCGAAGTGGGCGCGCGCGTGGTGCCCGGCGCGGTGGTGCGCCGTGGTGCGCACCTGGGCCGCGATGTGGTGCTGATGCCGAGCTTCGTCAATATTGGTGCCTATGTTGGCGCCGGTACCATGGTCGATACCTGGGCGACGGTGGGCTCTTGCGCGCAGGTGGGCCGCAATTGCCATATCTCTGGTGGTGCTGGTATTGGCGGGGTGCTCGAACCGCTGCAGGCCGGCCCAACCATCATCGAGGACGGCTGCTTTATCGGCGCTCGCTCGGAGGTGGTCGAGGGTGTGGTGGTGGAGAAGGGCAGCGTGATCGGCATGGGCGTATTTCTCGGCCAGAGCACGCGCATTTACGATCGCGCCAGCGGCGAGGTCAGCTATGGCCGGGTGCCGGCCGGCAGCGTCGTGGTCGCCGGTTCGCTGCCATCGGCTGATGGCCAGTATTCACTGTACTGCGCAGTAATCGTCAAGCAAGTGGATGCCAAAACCCGCAGCAAGACCTCGGTCAATGAGTTGCTGCGCAGTCTGGATTGATTCTCTGAAACAAACCCCGGCTTTGCCGGGGGGCTCACAAGGGTTCGACCGTGACGGCAGTCGGGCTTCCAAAGCCCCTCTCCCCTCGGGAGAGGGGTTGCAGAGGGTACGGCGAAGTCGCGTCACTGTTTGACGCTTCGCCGTACCCGCATCCGGCGCTTCGCGCCACCTTCTCCCGGAGGGAGAAGGGAGCAAAGGCTGCCGTCACGCGGCACAATGCTTTGATCGGCCCCTTTGAGGGGCTCACCGCTGAGGCCCCCGGTTCTGCTGGGGGATATTTACTGGCTCCGAGATGGATTACCTGTCTGGAGGTTCCGATGAGCGTCACCGTGTACGGCCTGGAGCAGTGCGATAGCTGCCGCAAGGCGCGCAACTGGTTGCAGCGTTTCGATGTTGCATTCACGTTCGTTGACTATCGCGCGCAGCCGATCAGCCCGGAAACGCTGCGCGCCTGGGCGGAGCAATTGGGCGGTTTTGAGCACCTGATCAATCGCGCTTCGACCACCTGGCGCAATCTGCCATCTGCACGCAAGTCGCCGGGCTCGACCCCGGAATGGACTTTGCTGTTGCGTGAACACCCAGCGCTGATCAAGCGCCCGGTGCTGGTAACCGATGATGGTGTGGTCAGCGTCGGCTTTACCGACAAGGCGTACAAGATGCGCTTTGGCGTCGGCTGAGGCCAGGCACATGTCTGATCTACTGACACTCGCGTGTGATCTGATTGCGCGGCCGTCGCTGACCCCGGAAGATGCCGGCTGCCAGGCGCTGGTTGCCGAGCGCCTGCGGCGTGCGGGCTTCGCCATTGAATCGCTGCGCCACGGTGCGGTGGACAACCTCTGGGCCAGTCATGGCGCGGGCGGGCCGGTGCTGTGCCTGCTCGGCCATACCGATGTGGTGCCGGCGGGGCCGCCTGCGGCATGGCGCAGTGACCCGTTCACGCCGGTGCTGCGCGACGGGGTGCTGTACGGCCGTGGCGCCGCCGACATGAAAGGCAGCGTCGCGGCGTTTGTGATCGCGCTCGAACAGTTCGTTGCCGCCCATCCGCAACACCCAGGCACGGTCGCACTGCTGCTGACTTCCGACGAAGAAGGCGACGCCATCGATGGCGTGCGCAAGGTGGCCGCAGATTTTGCCGCTGAAGGCCGACGCATCGACTGGTGTCTGGTCGGCGAGCCCAGCTCGGCAAAACAACTGGGTGATGTGCTGCGGGTAGGGCGCCGTGGTTCGCTCACCGGAAGCGCCACCATCCACGGCGTGCAGGGCCATGTCGCCTATCCCGACCTCGCCGAAAACCCGATCCATCGCGCACTGCCGGCATTCGCCGAACTGGTGGCGAGGGTGTGGGACGCAACGCCGTATCCCGAGTTTCCGCCAACCGGCTTTCAAATCGCCAATTTCAGCGCCGGTACCGGTGCCAGCAATGTGATCCCTGGTAGCGCGCAGATCGGTTTCAACTTTCGCTATGCGCCGAGCTGGATTGCGGATCGGTTGATTGCAGAAGTGGACGCGACCCTGGCCCGGCACGGCGTTCGTGCTGATATCCACTGGCATCGCTCCGGGGAACCGTTTCATACCGCCGACGGCGCTTTGCGGCAGGCGGTGCGTGCGGCGCTGGCCGAGCATGCCGGCGTCGTGCCGGCGGAAAATACTGGCGGTGGTACCTCGGATGGGCGCTTCATCGCGCCGTTGGGTGCGCAGGTTGTCGAGCTGGGGCCGATCAACGCCAGCATTCACAAGGTCGATGAATGTGTGCGGGTCGCCGATCTGGAGTTGCTGGCCCGGGTGTATCGCGACGTGATCGAGCGCTTGCTGGGGTAATGCCGTGTCATCCACAACTCGGTCTTTTGTTGTGCGACGCGGGCTCGGCCGGACAGGCTGTCGGCCGCTTCGTGGTGACTGGGGTTTCACCTAGGAGCCTGTCGGACTTTACCTGGCACGGGCTGCAAATCCGTCTGCGCGGTGCATATTTCCGCCGAATCTTGGCCCGTAGCGGTGCTACGCGCCGGCGATCCGGCGAAAATCTGTCCTCGCGCAGCCAGATTTTCGCC
>JAUXUI010000074.1 GCA_030681035.1 Lysobacteraceae bacterium
CTCCCACGTTCCGTCATTCCTGCGAAAGCGGGAATCCAGAGCCTTTCGGCTGGCCCGCAGCCCGGGAGCGCTGGATTCCCGCCTTCGCGGGAATGACGAAACTTAAGCCCTTGGCGCTCACCCCTCAAAGCCGTCATCGCGAGGCCCTTCAAAGCCGTCACTGCACGGGCCCCACAAAGCTGTCATTCCCACTTGAAGCCCGGACTCCCACGTTCCGTCATTCCTGCGAAAGCGGGAATCCAGAGCCTTTCGGCTGGCCCGCAGCCCGGGAGCGCTGGATTCCCGCCTTCGCGGGAATGACGAAACTTAAGCCCTTGGCGCTAACCCCTCAAGCCGTCATCGCGAGGCCCTTCAAAGCCGTCACTGCACGGGCCCCACAAAGCCGTCATTCCCACTTGAAGCCCGGACCCCCACATTCCGTCATTCCTGCTTGAAGCCCGGACTCCCACATTCCGTCATTCTTGCTTGAAGCCCGGACTCCCACTTCCGTCATTCCCGCGAAAGCGGGAATCCAGAGACTTTCGGCTGGCCCGCAGCCCGGGATCGCTGGATTCCCGCCTTCGCGGGAATGACGAAACTTAAGCCCTTGGCGCTCACCCCTCAAGCCGTCATCGCGAGGCCCTTCAAAGCCGTCACTGCACGGGCCCCACAAAGCCGTCATTCCCGCTTGAAGCCCGGACTTCCACATTCCGTCATTCCCGCGAAAGCGGGAATCCAGAGACTTTCGGCTGGCCCGCAACCTGGATCGCTGGATTCCCGCCTTCGCGGGAATGACGAAACTTAAGCCCTTGGCGCTCACCCCACACCCTGCTGTCCGAGATTCGCACCATCGGCACCTTGCAATCCTGAGAGTGAGTGGGGCACGTGGGTCGAACCTGAGAAATCGAGTCGCTTGCCCCAGGAATTTGACATGTTTGTAACCCGCTTTTGCAGGACGCTTACAGGACAACAAAAAACCGCCTCGCGGCGGTTTTTGTCTAACGCATTGATCTTGTTGGTCGGGGAGACAGGATTTGAACCTGCGACTTCTACGTCCCGAACGTAGCGCTCTACCAGGCTGAGCTACACCCCGATGCAAGCCGACGATTGTAATGCGCTACGGGCGTCGCGGCAAGAGTGCAAGTGGCGGCAAGTGGCGGCATGACTTCCTTGGTTTGCTGCAAAAGGTGCAGTTTTCGCTGGCATGTCGGCAAAAACACCACGTTGCGCGCGACTGGGCGTCGTATTATTGTGTGTATCAAAGCTCACAAAGGTACACATCATGCGCACCAACATCGTGATTGACGACAAGTTGATGAAGGAAACCCTGCGCGCCACCGGCTTGAAGACCAAGCGCGAGGCGGTGGAGCTTGGTCTGCGCACGTTGTTGCGCTTGCGCCAGCAGGAGGAGATTCGACGTTTTCGCGGCAAGTTCGACTGGCAAGGCGACCTTGATGCGATGCGGCGGGACTCGTGATACTCGTCGATTCGAGCGTATGGATCGATTATTTTCGTGGTGTTGCCACGCCGCAGACGGATCGGCTCGATGCGCTGCTCGGGACCGAACCGCTGGCAACCGGCGACTTGATTCTGGTCGAAGTGTTGCAGGGCTTCGCCGACGATAAACAATTCAAACAGGCGCGAAAGCTGCTGACCGCACTCACCTTGATCGACCTTGGCGGGCACGAGATCGCCATCCAGGCAGCCGACAACTATCGCGCTTTGCGCGCCTTGGGCGTGACGGTGCGCAAGACCATCGACACCGTGATCGCCACCCGCTGCATTCACAGCGGTTTGACCCTGTTGCACAGCGACCGTGATTTCGAGCCGTATGTCGCCCACCTTGGTTTGCGTACGCTGCTGTAGCGCGTAAACGGCCCGAGCGCCCGCTACGGGCGCTGACCAAGGCTTGCGTGAAACTACAGGCCGCACTCAACCACGAATCGCGTAGATGTCCTTTTCGGCGTACTGGGCGTAGTCGTACAGGCGCTGCAGGTAGGCTTTCTGTTGCGTCCATACCTCGTTTGCGGTTGGGTCGGCGGCGGCAGCGGCGTCAACCACCTCGGCAGCAACCTCCTTGAGTTTGGCCAGCACGGCGTCGGGCAGGCGGCGCACCTGCACGCCCTCGCTCTTGAGCTGTTCCATTGCTTCCATGTTGTGTGCGTTGTAGTCGTCCAGCATTTCCGCGTTCACGGCGCGGGCGGCGCTGCGCACGATGGCCTGCAGGTCGGGCGGCAGGGTGGCCCATACAGCCAGATTGATGTCGAGTTCAAAGGTGACGTTCGGTTCCTGCCAGCCCGGGGTGTAGTAATACTTGGCAGCTTTATGCAGGCCCAATGCCAGATCGTTGTAGGGGCCAATCCATTCGGTGGCGTCGATAGCGCCGGTTTGCAGGGCGGTGAAAATTTCGCCGGCAGGTAGGTTGACCACGGTGCCGCCCATGCGCGTCAGCACTTCGCCGCCGAGGCCGGGGGTGCGCATTTTCAGACCTTTGAAATCATCGACCGAGGTGATTTCCTTGTTGAACCAGCCGGCCGTCTGCACGCCGGTGGCGCCGCAGGCCATCGGCAATATGCCGAATGGTTTGTAGGTTTCTTCCCATAGCGCGATGCCGCCACCGCGGTATAGCCAGGCATTCATTTCCTGTGCGGTTGGGCCGAAGGGCAGGGCGCAGAAAAACTGTGCTGCCGGCACTTTGCCTTTCCAGTAATACGCAGCACTGTGGCCCAGTTCGGCGGTACCGCGTGATACCGCGTCGAACACTTCCAGCGCCGGCACCAGTTCGCCAGCGGCGTAGATTTTCACTTTCAGGCGGCCACCGCTCATCGCATCGACCAGCGTGGCAAAGCGCTCGGCGCCCACGCCGACACCGGGGAAGTTCTTCGGCCAGGAGGTCACCATTTTCCACTCGATAACCTTGCCGACAGCATATTGCTGCGGGGCACCGCCGATTTCTGCCTGTTTGCTACAGCCACCCAACGCGGCGGCAGCCAGGCCAGACCCGGCAATCAGAATTTGGCGACGTTTCATGCGGTATTCTCCTCAGTGGTGACGGGCAACGCAGCAGGCTGCAACGGATGCAGCGCTGATTGCTCAACATAGCGGCAAATCGCGGCTGATGGTCTGTTGCTGCAGTCAATTGCGACTAAAGTCGTAGTGTAGTGTGTCAGCCTGGCTGGCATTGTCGGCGAGTTGCCGGGCGTTCACACTTGCTGCCGATGGAACCAACCACGCGTTGCCAACGACCAGGTCTTGCATGACACAATCGCTATCACCCGCTCTGCGCATTGCCCGTGCCCTCGATCTGGTGACCGCTCGCTTTGGTCAGGCCTGTGCGTGGTTGACGGTGTTTCTGGTGCTGGGCACTGCGTTGGTGGTGCTGCTGCGTTACGGCTTTGGCATCGGCGCCATCGCGTTGCAGGAAGCGGTGCTGTACAGCCATGCGCTGGTGTTCATGGGCGCGGCCGGATGGGTGCTGCAACGCAATGCCCATGTGCGTGTCGATATCTTCTACCACCACTTCAGCAGCCGGCGGCAGGCGCTCGTAGACCTGCTCGGTACGGTGCTTTTCCTGTTTCCGTTCTGTCTGTTCCTCGGCTGGGCGAGCTGGGATTACGTCGGCAATGCCTGGCATACCCATGAGGGCTCCAACGAATCCGGCGGGCTGCCGTTTGTATACCTGCAAAAAAGCATCATCCTGATCCTGGTCGCCAGCCTGTTGTTGCAGGGGCTGTCCGAGGCGATCAAGGCGGTTTGTGTGCTGCGTGGCAACGGCCACCAACCGACGCTGACGCATGGCTGAGCTGATGCCGTTGTTGCTGTTTGCTTGTATCTGTCTGGCGTTGATGGCTGGTTATCCGGTGGCCTTGACCCTGGGCGGCATGTCGCTGCTGTTTGCCGGCATCGGCATGCTCACCGGCACGTTTGATGGCAGCTACCTCAGCGCGTTGCCCAACCGCTTGTTCGGGATCATGAACAACCAGACCATGCTGGCGGTGCCGTTGTTCGTGTTCATGGGGGTGATGCTGGAAAAGACGCGGGTTGCTGAAGACTTGCTGGAGTCGATGTCGCGCTTGTTCGGCACCTTGCGCGGAGGTTTGGCGATTTCGGTATGCGTGGTGGGTGCATTGCTGGCGGCCAGTACCGGTATTGTCGGTGCCACCGTGGTCACCATGGGCCTGCTGGCGTTGCCGACGATGCTGCGCCGGGGCTACGACCCGGCCATCGCCACCGGCACCCTGGCCGCGACTGGCACCCTGGGCCAGATCATCCCACCGTCGATCGTGCTGGTGTTGCTGGGCGATGTGATGTCCAGCGCCTATCAGCAGGCGCAGTTGAAGCTGGGCATCTTTTCGCCGAAAACGGTGTCGGTGGGTGATTTGTTCGTTGGCGCATTGCTGCCGGGGCTGTTGCTGGTCGCGATGTACATCGTGTACCTGATCGCGGTGGCGATATGGCAGCCAAAAAAGTTGCCGGCATTGCCGGCGCATGAGCTTGGCCCGATCCAGTGGGGCAAGCTGTTCAATGCGCTGCTGCCGCCGCTGCTGCTGATTGGCGCCGTACTCGGTTCGATCCTTGGCGGCTATGCCACGCCGACCGAGGCTGCGGCGCTTGGTGCCTTGGGCGCCATGGTGTTGGCGCTGGCCAAACGCAAGTTGAACTTTGCGCAGTTGCGCGAAGTGGCGCAAGGCACCACCGAAATCAGTGCCATGGTATTCATGATCCTGATCGGCGCATCGTTGTTCTCGTTGGTGTTTCGCGGCTATGGCGGCGAAGTGCTGATCGAGGATGTGTTCGCACGTCTGCCCGGCGGTGAGCTCGGCGCGTTCTTTGTGGTGATGCTGCTGGTATTCCTGCTCGGCTTCATCCTCGATTTCATCGAAATCACGTTTGTGGTGGTGCCGATCGTCGGCCCGGTGTTGCTGGCGATGGGGCTGGACCCGGTGTGGCTGGGGGTGATGATTGCGCTCAATCTGCAAACCTCGTTCCTTACCCCGCCGTTTGGTTTCGCACTGTTTTATTTGCGCGGGGTGACGCCGGCATCGGTGCCGACGCGCACCATTTATCGCGGCGTGGTGCCGTTCATTGCCATCCAGTTGCTGTTGCTGGTGATTGCCTATCTGTTCCCGGGCCTAATCACTTGGCTGCCGGAGCAGGTGTACGGCAAATGAGCGTGAATCATGTGCGCGTTGTGTACACGCGATAGGTAAACTGCACCGATGGATGCCAGCCCAATTCCGACCGACGCTGATCTGCATCGCCTGGCCATCGAGGTGGGCGAGCAACTCAAGGCCAGCCGACTGATGCTGGTTACCGCTGAAAGCTGCACCGGTGGCTGGATCGCCAAGATGATTACCGACATTCCGGGATGTTCGGAGTGGTTTGATTGTGGCGTGGCGGCCTACAGCTACGAAGCCAAACAGGCGTTGCTCGGGGTGCGGCCAGAAACCCTGGTCGAGTACGGTGCGGTCAGCGAGGAAACCTGTCTGGAAATGGTATCCGGGGCGCTGGTTGCCTGTGGCGGTAATGTGGCGGTGGCGGTCACTGGCATCGCCGGGCCGGGCGGCGGCGACAGCGGCAAGCCAGTCGGAACCGTCTGGATTGGCTGGAAGCGGCGTGCTGGCTACCCGAAAGCGGAATTGTTTCATTTTTCCGGTGATCGCGAGGCGGTACGGCGACAAACCGTGGCGCAGGCGCTGCTTGGAATACTGAAAATGCTTACCCCTTGATCAGCAAACTGCCGACGGCGCCGTCACCCGGTATGGGATAATTTGGATTCACAGCGAGGTTTTCGGCTGTCTCAGCTACTGAGACAGCAAACCGATACGCTGCGCGCAACCTACAACGAGGACTACCGATGGACGACAACAAGAAGCGTGCCCTGGCTGCGGCTCTGGCCCAGATCGACAAGCAGTTTGGCAAGGGCGCGGTGATGCGCATGGGCGATCGGAGCATCGAACCCCATGAGGTCATCGGCACTGGCTCGTTGATGCTCGATATCGCGTTGGGCATCGGCGGCCTGCCCAAGGGGCGGGTGGTCGAGGTCTACGGCCCGGAATCGTCTGGCAAGACCACGCTGACCCTGCAGGTGATTGCCGAGTGTCAGAAGGCCGGTGGCACCGCAGCCTTCATCGATGCCGAACATGCACTCGACCCGATTTACGCGCAAAAACTGGGCGTCAATATCGATGACCTGCTGGTCAGCCAGCCTGATACCGGCGAGCAGGCGCTGGAGATCGCCGACATGCTGGTGCGCTCGAACTCAGTGGATGTGGTTGTGGTCGATTCGGTCGCCGCGCTGACCCCCAAGGCCGAAATCGAGGGCGAAATGGGCGAGATGCAGGTGGGCCTGCAGGCGCGGCTGATGAGCCAGGCGCTGCGCAAGCTCACCGGCAACATCAAGCGTAGCAACTGCATGGTGATCTTCATCAACCAGTTGCGCATGAAGATCGGCAACATGATGCCGGGCCAGAACCCGGAAACCACCACTGGCGGCAACGCGCTCAAGTTCTATGCCTCGGTGCGCCTGGATATCCGCCGTATTGGTGCGGTGAAAAAGGGCGACGAGATCATCGGCAACCAGACCAAGATCAAGGTGGTGAAAAACAAGATGGCGCCGCCGTTCAAGATCGTGTTGACCGAAATCCTGTACGGCGAGGGCATTTCGCGCGAGGGCGAGCTGATCGACATGGGCGTGGATGCCAAATTGGTCGAAAAATCGGGTGCTTGGTACAGCTACAACGGCGAGCGGATCGGCCAGGGCAAGGAAAACGTGCGCAACTGGCTGAAGCAGAACCCGACCGTGGCCAAGGATCTGGAAGCCAAGCTGCGCGAAAAGTTTGTGCCCGGGCTGGTGATTGGCGACGTTGAAGAAGCCGTAGAAGCCTGAGCCGGCAGCACGGCTGATGGACGACGCAGCGGCGTATGCCGATGCCTACAACAAGGCACTGGCCTTGCTGGCGCGGCGTGAATATTCACGCCGCGATCTGGCCCGGCGGCTCGATGCGCGCGGCTTGCCAGCCGACGCGATCAACGCTGCGCTGGATCGGCTGATCGAGCAGGGCTTCCAGAACGACGCACGCTTTGCCGGGGCATTCGCCAGAACCCGCGCTGCGGCGGGTTACGGCCCGGTGCGCATTCGTGCCGAATTGTTTGGCGACGGGGTCGCCGACGAGATGATTGAAGCCGCGCTGGAGAGCTGCGAAACCGACTGGCCGGAGTTGGCGCAGGAGCTGGCGCAACGTCGCTTTGCCGGCAACAACCCGGCGGACGCGGCAACTCAACGCAAGCTGATCGGGTTTTTACTACGACGGGGCTTTACCCAGAGCAATGCTTACGCCGCGCTGCGCTCGCTCAGCGGTCGAGAAGATTCAGTTTGACAGCGTCGGCAGGTACTGCGGTGGCTTGCGCGCATGGCTGATCTGTTCGTAACCGTAGGCCAATTCAATCAAGCGGCCCTCGCCCCAGGCCGGGCCGAGAAACACCACGCCCACCGGCAGTCCGTGTACGTCGCCGGCCGGCACGGTGATGCTTGGATAACCAGCGACCGCCGCTGCACCGTAGCCGGCACCGAGAAAGTGATCGCCATTGACCCAATCCACCGGCCAGGCCGGGCCGGTGGCCGGCGCCAGCAGCGCATCCAGATTCTGCGCAGACAGCGCGGCGTCGATGCCCTCCGCGCCAGCCAGGCGCCGCGCGGCATCGCGCGCCTTGATATAAGCGGCGTCGCTGAGTGGGCCTTTAGCCTCGGCCAGGGTAAAAATCTCCTGACCAAACCACGGCATTTCGACATCGGCATGCGCGGTATTGAAGGCGATCAGGTCGGCCAAGGACTTGTGCGGTGAATTGGTACCAGCCAGATACTGCGCCATGCCCGCCTTGAACTCGTACAGCAACACCTCGAACTCGGGTTCATCCCACTTCCCTTGGGTCGGTAACGTGGCATCGACGACCTCCGCGCCTGCGGCTCGTAATTGCGTAATCACCTGCTCCATCACCGCATCGACACCGGGATGGAAGCGCATCGATGCGCGCAGCACCCCTATTCGCGCACCGCGCAACCCATCGGGTTTGAGGTGAGCGCTGTAATCGGTGGCGCCGCGTTGATCGGCATCGAGGGTTGCCGGGTCGGCGTTATCACTGCCCACCATTGCGCCGAGCAGCGCCGTCGCATCGGCCACCGTGCGTGCCATCGGCCCAGCGGTGTCCTGGCTGACAGAAATCGGGATGATGCCGTCGCGGCTGACCAGCCCGACGGTGGGCTTGATCCCGACCAACCCGGCCACGGCCGAGGGGCAGATCACGCTGCCATCGGTTTCGGTACCGATACCGACACTGGCGAGGCTGGCGGCAATCGCGCTGCCGGTGCCCGCGCTGGAGCCGCAGGGGCTGCGGTCGAGCACATACGGGTTGCGGGTCTGGCCACCGCGCCCGCTCCAACCCGAAGATGAGTGCGTGGAGCGGAAGTTGGCCCATTCGCTGAGATTGGTCTTGCCCAGAATCACCGCACCCGCCGCGCGCAGACGGGCAACCACGAATGCGTCATCGGCCGGGCGATTGTCAGCCAGCGCCAGCGAGCCGGCGGAATTGATCATCGGCGTCGCGTCGATATTGTCCTTGAGCAACACCGGGATGCCGTGCAGCGGCCCGCGCACGTGATGCTGCCGGCGCTCGGCATCACGCTGCCCGGCTTCGCTGAGCGCATCGGGATTGATTTCGATGACTGCGTTGAGGTGCGGCCCGGCGTCATCAATGGCGGCGATGCGATCCAGATATGCCTGCACCAGTTCGCGCGAGCTCAGCGCACCATCGTGCATCGCCAACTGAATGCTGGCGATGTCGGCTTCAATGACCGAAAACGTGGGGTCGGGCGCCACAGCAACCGGGTTGGATGGCTGTGGCGCTTGGGCGCGCTGACACGCCACAAGACCGGCCAGCACCACTATCCAGACCAGCAAAGCCCGACAGGCTGCTAGAACACTCGAATGTCGCATGGTTGCCACCCTCGCCAAGTGCCGAACGCACCACAGGCGAGGGTAACGCGGCGCGACATCGCACGCCAGCCCGATGCCGCAAGTTTTACCCGCTAACTCAGCCGCCGCGGTTGGCGCGCTTGCGATCGTTTTCGGTACGGCCTTTCTTGCGCAGGCGGATGCCCAACGGCGTCACTTCCACCAGTTCATCATCATCAATGAACTCCAGCGCCTGCTCCAGTGAAAACTTCACCGGCGGCACCAAGCCTTCGTAATGATCCTTGCCCGAGACGCGGAAGTTGGTGAGTTGCTTGCCACGCAGGGCATTGACGGTGAGGTCATTGTCCTTGGAATGGATACCAACGATTTGGCCCTCGTAGATTTCCTCACCCGGCTCAACCATCAGCCGGCCACGCTCCTGCATCGCGATCTGCGCATAAGCCGGCGACGGCCCGGTGCCGTTGGAGATCAGCACGCCGTTCTGGCGCTGGCCAATCTCGCCATCGGCTTTCGGGCCGTAATGATCAAACACGTGGAACAGCAAGCCAGTGCCGGCGGTGATGGTACGAAACTCGGTCTGGAAGCCGATCAGGCCACGCGCCGGAATCATGAAGTCGATGCGTACCCGGCCCTTGCCGTCGGACTCCATGTTTTGCAGCAGCGCCTTGCGCTCGCCCAAACGCTGCATCACGCCGCCCTGATAGGCTTCTTCAAGATCAACCACCAGGCTCTCGATCGGCTCCATCTTCTGCCCATCGACTTCCCGGATGATCACTTCAGGCCGCGACACCGCCAGCTCAAAGCCTTCGCGGCGCATGGTTTCGATCAGGATCGATAGATGCAACTCGCCGCGCCCGGACACCTTGAACTTGTCGGCATCCTCGGTATCTTCCACCTTCAGCGCCACATTGTGCTGCGCCTCGCGCATCAGCCGGTCGCGCAACTGACGTGAGGTGAGGAACTTGCCGCCGCTGCGCTCTTTACTGCCGGCAAACGGTGAATCGTTGACTTGGAACGTCATGCTGATGGTGGGTTCATCGACGGTCAGTACCGGTAGTTGCTCGGGCGCCGACACATCGCATACGGTTTCTGAAATGCCGAGGCCTTCGATACCGGAAATGGCGATGATGTCGCCGGCCTGCGCCTGCTTCACCTCGATCCGCTCCAGGCCCATGAAGCCGAGTACCTGCAACACCTTGGCGTTGCGTACCTTGCCCTCGCGATTGACCACGCTAACCTGCATGTTCGGGCGAATGGTGCCGCGCTGGATACGGCCGATGCCGATGACGCCGACATAGTTGCTGTACGACAGCGAGGTGATGCGCATCTGGAACGGGCCATCGGGATCGACCGGCGGCGGCGCCACGTGATCAACGATGGTCTGGAACAACGGCGTCATGTCACCCGAACGCACGTCCGGCTGCAAACCCGCATAACCGTGCAGCGCGGACGCATAAACGGTGTGAAAATCGAGCTGGTCGTCATTGGCACCGAGGCGGTCGAACAGATCGAAGGTCTGGTCGAGCACCCAGTCCGGGCGCGCTCCGGGACGATCCACCTTGTTGACCACCACGATCGGCTTGAAGCCCATCGCAAATGCTTTCTGGGTGACGAAACGGGTTTGTGGCATCGGCCCATCCATGGCATCGACCAGGATCAGTACCGAATCGACCATCGACAGCACCCGCTCCACCTCGCCGCCGAAGTCGGCATGGCCCGGGGTATCGACGATGTTGATGCGATATTCCTGGCCGTCCGGCGCGGTCCAGCGGATTGCGGTGTTCTTGGAAAGGATCGTGATGCCGCGTTCCTTTTCCAGATCGTTGCTGTCCATTACCCGGTCAGCAAGGACCGTGCGGTCGCTGAATGTGCCGGACTGCTTGAGCAACTGATCGACGAGGGTGGTTTTGCCGTGATCGACGTGGGCGACGATGGCGATGTTGCGCAGGTTTTGAATGGACATACCGAAGGCCGCGCCAAACTGACGCATTGGAGGATAGGGAACTGGACATTATACTCTGTAAGCATGACTGCCTGCTTGCCGGCGTGTGTTTCGTCGCCAAGCGCCGCAAAACCGGCATTCCCCGCCACCACCCATCTGGAGCGCATAACATGAGTCTCGTAGCCGTTTTCAACACCTCGCGCGGCACCATCCGCGTCAACCTGTTCGCCGACAAGGCCCCGCTTACCGTCGCCAACTTCGTCAATCTGGCACAGCGTGGTTTTTACGACGGCCTGAAATTCCATCGCGTCATCCCTGACTTCATGATCCAGGGCGGTTGCCCGGAAGGCAGCGGCCGTGGCAATCCCGGCTACCGCTTCGAGGATGAGTGCAACCCCGAGTTGCGCCACGACAAACCCGGTGTGCTGTCGATGGCCAATGCCGGCCCCGGCACCAATGGCAGCCAGTTCTTCATCACCCATGTCGCCACCTCGTGGCTCGACGGCAAGCACACCGTATTTGGCAGCGTGCAGGGTGCAGACGACCAGGGCGTGGTCGATGCCATCCGTGGCGATGACATCCTTGAAAGCCTCACCATCGAAGGCGATACCGCAGCGGTGCTTGCTGCCAAGGCTGATCGCGTTGCCGAGTGGAATCGCATCATGGGCTGAGTGTGGCCGTTTTAGAGCGGGAGAATTGCGTAAACCAATCCACGGTTACGGTGTACACGTCGCCACCCCAGCGCGACGCGAGGCGCAGCGTCCGGCCCGGAGAAGCGTAGGCGTTGCAGGTACGCCTACGCTGTCGCGAAGCGACCGAGCGCCGAAGGCGGCCTTTAGCGCGAATAGCAGTGCGAGCAAGGCTGGGCCCATGATGCGGTTTGCAATGGGTTTCATCTCGCGTTGGAGTGACGCAACAGACTTGAGCACCGTGTGCCATGGTATCCGTGGAGGCGTGTCGCAGATACGGGTTTGGCCCATTGGCTGTTTTGCCCGGGCTGGATCGGTTCGTGTCAGCCGCAATCGGGCACTCCGGGCTACAATTCGCGGTCTTTGATTTGTAATTGCGAAATGCCATGACCTGCCGAACCCGCTTTGCTCCCAGCCCGACCGGATTCCTGCACATCGGTGGTGCCCGCACCGCTTTGTATTGCTGGTTGGAAGCGCGTCGTCGTGGCGGTGAGTTTATTTTGCGTGTCGAAGACACGGATCGCGAGCGTTCCACCGATGCGGCGCTGCAGGCGATCCTTGAAGGGATGCAATGGCTCGGTCTGGGCCACGATGAAGGCCCGTTTTATCAAACCCTGCGCGTCGAGCGTTATCGTGAAGTGGCGGCGCAGCTGGTCAAGGCTGGCAAGGCGTATTACGCCTACGAAACCCGCGAAGCGCTTGATGCGATGCGCGCGCAGGCGATGGAAGCCGGCCTCAAGCCGCGCTATAACGGTTATTACCGTGAGCGCAACGAGCCGCTGCGCGATGATCCCAACCGGGTGATCCGTTTCAAGAATCCCCAGGCCGGCTCGGTCGTGTTCAACGACAAGGTGAAGGGGCGGGTCGAGTGGAGCAATGACGAACTTGATGATCTGGTGATCCTGCGCTCGGACAACTGGCCGACCTACAATTTTGCCGTGGTGGTGGATGACATCGACATGCGCATAACCGATGTCATTCGCGGCGACGATCACGTCGCCAACACCCCGCGCCAGATCAACATCTACGAGGCGCTGTCAGCGCCGGTGCCGGCGTTCGCGCATCTGCCGATGATCCTTGGCCCGGACGGCGCCAAGCTGAGCAAGCGCCATGGTGCGGTCAGTGTGATGCAGTATCGCGAAGACGGGTTCTTGCCAGATGCTCTGCTCAATTATCTGGTGCGCCTGGGGTGGTCGCATGGCGATCAGGAAATATTCTCGCGCGAGGAGATGCTGTCCTTGTTCCGGATCGATGATGTCAATCATTCGGCTTCGCGGTTTGATGTCGAAAAGCTGAGCTGGCTCAATCAGCAATACTTCAAACAATCCGACCCGGCATTGATTGCGCCGGAGCTGGAATGGCACCTGACGCGTATCGGGATCGATCCAGCCAGTGGCCCGGCCGCTGCCGATGTGGTGGTGGCTCTGGCCGATCGGGTCAAAACTCTGGCTGAAATGGCCGAGCGCGCACGGGTGTGGTATCAGCCGTTGACCCATTACGACGATGCGGCGGTCGCCAAACATCTGCAAACGGCGGCAATACCGGCATTGCAGCAAGTCCATGATCATCTTGCCGGTCTGCGCGAATGGACGCCGGCAGCGATCCATGAAGCGCTTGATGCCTGCGCCAAGGCGCTGGGTCTTGGCCTTGGCAAGGTGGCGCAGCCGCTGCGCGTGGCGATCACCGGTACGCAAGTGTCGCCATCGATCGATCACACGATTTATCTGGCCGGACGCAGCGAAGCATTGAACCGCATTGATGCGGCGCTGGCCCGTATTGGTGATGGTGGCCTTGAATAGCGTGGCAACAGCAGCCAAGCTGTAGCCATGGCACAAGATCATTCGCATCCGTGTACCGACCCGCATCATCATGTTGATGACGCCGATGGTTTTGTGCGCGAGGTAGAGTTTGCCTGCGCCGAGCGCGGTTTGCGCTTGACGCCGATCCGCACCGAGGCGTTACGGCTGATTGCGGCGGCGACGCGGCCGATCAAAGCCTATGATTTGCTCGATCAAATGAAGGCCGCGCACGCCGCTGCCGCGCCACCCACGGTGTATCGGGCGCTCGAGTTTTTGCTGGCAAACGGTTTCGTACACAAGCTCGAATCGATCAATGCCTATATTGGTTGCCATCACCCGCGTACGGCGCAGCACTCGGTGCCGTTTTTGATTTGTGATCGTTGTCAGCTCGCGGTGGAACTGGAGGATGCGCAGGTGGTGGCCTTGTTGGAGACGTCGGCCCGTGCTTTGGGTTTTCACGCCCAGGCGCAGACCCTTGAGGTGCATGGCCTGTGTGCAGACTGCGCGGGTGGGACTGAATGATTGCCGCCTGTCGAGGAGCATTGTTGCTTGCCGCATTGCTGTTGGTTTCGCCGCTGCGCAGCCAGGACTTTCCGCTTGAACTGCGTGTACCGGTGGCCGTCAGCCCGCCCAATCTGGTTGAGCTCGATCAGGGCGTGGAACCCGCTCCGGCGGCAGCGGAACTGGTCGTGCCATTCAGCTTGCTCGGTCGCTTCGTGTTACCGGGTACGCGCATGGTTTTGGATCTGCCATTTGCCGGTGGCGGTAGCGATGCCAGCACGCCGGTGACAGTGATTCATGGTGCGCGCCCTGGGCCGGTATTGTGTCTTGCTGCTGGCATCCATGGCGATGAGATCAACGGCATCGAGATCGTGCGTCGGGTGGCGAATGCGTTGCAGGCAGAGCAGATCGCCGGCACTGTGGTGGCCGTGCCGGTGGTCAATCTGTCAGGCTTTCAGCGCGGCACCCGCTACTTGCCGGATCGGCGCGACTTGAATCGATCATTCCCCGGCAGCCGATACGGCAGCATGGCATCACGCATCGCGCATGTGTTTTTTGATGGCATTGCCAGACATTGTGACGCCTTGATCGACTTTCATACCGGTTCGTTTGATCGTAGCAACCTGCCGCAGGTTCGAGCCGACCTGCGCTTGCCGCCGGTTTTGCAGCTAGCCCGTGGCCTGGGTGCAACGGTGGTTTTGCACAGCCCGGGCAGCAAGGGCATGTTGCGGCTTGCCGCTACTGCGGCAGGCATTCCGGCGCTGACCTTTGAAGTGGGTGCTCCGGCGCGCTTACAGGTGTCTGAAATCGAGGTGGCAGTCGGTGCGATCAACGGTTTGTTACATCATCTCGGGATGTCGCAGGGCAGCCCGAGCGATGAGGTCACGCAACCGATTTTTTACGATTCACAGTGGGTGCGCGCCAATGCCGGTGGTTTGTTGATCGGCGAGGTGGCGTTGGGCCAGCGTGTGCAAAAGGGTCAGCGATTGGGTCGCGTGATTGATCCGATCCACAACACCGAGCGTGTAATCATGTCGCCTGTTTTCGGCAGGGTGCTGGGTATGGCGCAAAATCAGCAAGTATTGCCTGGGTTTGCGGCTTTTCATCTTGGCGAAGAAACCAGTGAGCAACACGCGGTCGAGGAGGCTGCTTCCGAGATTTCCGATGCTGCTGACGATGCCGCTGAAGAAGACGGCGGCCGTGTCAGCACAGAAACACTCGAACGTTCAGCTCAGATTGACGAAGACGTGGAGTAACATCGGAACCTGCTTCGCCTTCGCTGGTCGTAACTCCATCCAGTTATCACAAGGCTATGTCATGTCGCTTTCATTCGTTCGCAATTTGTTGCTTGTCGTCGCGCTCGCTGCCGTTCCACTGTTGCCCTTGCAGGCAGCCGGGATGGAAGGTAAACCGGCGCCTGCGGTATCACTTCCCGGCGCCGATGGCAAAACACACAGCCTTGTCGAACTTGCCGCCGGGCGACCCACCGTGGTGTTGTTCTGGGCAACGTGGTGCCCTTATTGCAAGGCGCTGATGCCGCATCTGCAAAGCTTGCTCGATGAATACGGCACCGACCGTATCGAAGTGGTTGCGATCGATATCTGGGAAGACAACGACGATGACTGGAAGGAAGTTGTTCTCGAAAACGGCTACGACTTTCGTAATTTACTGAAGGGTGATGCGCTGGCGCCGCAATGGCAGGTGCGTGGCACACCGGGCCTGTTTGTGCTGGCGGCCGATGGCACGGTGGTGTTTGATCGCAACGCGCATCAATTCACGCCGGTGCGGCGCAATGTCGCCGCAATCACCGCCGAGCAAGGCAATCGCGCCAAGGCGGCGCGTGCTGCGCCATTGTGGGCTGCGCAGGTACGCAAGGTGCTCGATGCCGAGTTGGCGAAGAACGCCGGTACGGGTAACGCTGGACGTTAGCGATCACGCTTGCCGTCTCGCGCGCTCACTGTAGGCCCACCCTGTGGGCGACTTGGTAGTGCGGGTTCTGGTCGCGCACAGGGTGCGCTCCCACAGTGGAGCGGTAATCGGCTCACAGGAGCCCTGTGTTACTCGCTGGCGCCAATCCGTGCAGTGGTGGGAGCCGGCCTGCCGGCGAACCCTCTTGCGACAGCTTCGCGCGCAAGGCCCGCACCCACAAGCGCTTTGAAGCACCCCTGTAGGAGCCCACCCTGTGGGCGACCTGTAGCGGGCGAGCCGCGCAACCGCAAAGTGGCCGGTGGCAAGCGTCACCTATCTTTGGGTTGTTCCAACCGCGTTCGCCCAAGCACCAGCGCCAGCATCGCTTGCACCGGTAGCACCAGCGCAATCCAGTCGCCATTGCTCTGCACGCGAAATGGCAGGAACTTCAAGAACAGTGCCAAGGCAGCAAGCACGGCAAGCAGTGCAAGCAAATGGCGCATACGTGCCGAGGGTCGCTGCCCGCGCCACAGCGCCACTGCCAGCGGTAACAAACCCAGGCTCATCGGGTTGAACAGCAGCAGGTTTTCATTGCCAAAGCCAGCGTGATGCGTGGTGAATGCCCACAATGCGGCAATGCCTAGCCCGCTGATACCCAGTAGCGTCCACCACGCGCCAACAAGCGCCGCTAAGGTACGCGGCATGCGGGTATGCAAGGCTTTCATGCCGATAGCCAGCCCGATACCGAGCGTGGCAAACAGCCAGCGCCAGCGGGGCGGTGCGTCTGGAGCTGCTGGCAGCCGCGCCGGACTGAGCACTTGCTCGGCAATCACCAGCGGGGTGCCCTTGCCGGTTTTCATTTCGCGCAGGTTGTCGCGCAACCGCATCGGGATAAATGACTCCTCCCAGCGCGACAGGTTTTGATCGGCATACGGGCCGGCGGCAAGATGAATGGCCAGCGCCATCCACGGCGCCGGCGCCGCCAGGCGCAGGGTTTCGCTGCGATAACTCAGACCGTGTGAGCGACCACTGAGCTGCTTGCGCAAGGCGCCATCCAAGGCAGTGTCCAGCGCATTACGCACCCGGGTGGAGCAGTTGTCAGCGAAATAGTCATAGCGGTAGTAGGCGTTTTCGGGCAACGTGTTCCATGCCAGAAACGCGGCGAGTTGTGCGGCTGCATCGGGCGCGATATCCAGCCAGAGCAGATCGACACCGCGGCCCACGCTGGCGTAATAGGCGAGATCCTCGGACACTGGCAGGGCAACCAGCCGATAACGCATATCGCCGGCAGCAAAACGCAAGAAAAAGTTGGGCTCATCAAAATCGAAGTAGCCATAGTTGTACAGCGTTGGCTCGCTGCCATCGTCGGGCGCGACCAGAATGGCGTTATGTCCGAATCGCTCCCAATAAGTTTCGCCCGGCTCCATGGTAACCAGGCCAATGCGTGGCGCGGCATGGGCAGTGGTACACAGCAGCAGTGCCAGCAATGCCAGGCATAACCATTTACCAGCATCAATCATCGGTTGCGACACCAAGCACGAAGGCGTGAACCCGGCGCGCATCGGCACTGGCGACGCGAAAATGAAATTTGCCGAGGCTCAATTCTTCTCCGGGTTCAGGCAGATGCCCGATGGCGTCAGTGACCAGGCCGCCGATAGTGTCGTAATCGTCATCGGAAAAATCGCTGCCAAAGAAGCTGTTGAACTCATCAATCGGCGTCAGCGCATCAACGCGGAACTCGCCTTCGGCCAGTGCGGCAATGTGCGTCGCATCATCCTGGGTGTCGTCGTGCTCATCGTCAATTTCTCCGACGATCTGTTCCAGCACATCTTCGATGGTGATCAGCCCGGAAACGCCGCCATACTCATCCATCACGATCGCCATGTGATTGCGCGACAGGCGGAACTCCTTGAGCAGCACGTTCAGGCGTTTGGATTCGGGGATCAGTGTCGCCGGACGCAGCAGGCTGCGCACGCTGGCGGGCGGTTCGCCTTCGCCGTAGGCGCGCAGCAGATCCTTGGCCAGCAGGATGCCAAGAATGTCGTCGCGATCCTCGCCATGCACCGGGAATCGTGAATGCCCCGATTCGATCACGGTGGCGATCACCTCATCCATCGGTGCATCAACATCAATGGCGACAATCTGGGCGCGCGGCAGCATGGCATCGGAGACTTGCTGGTCGGACACCGCAATGGCGCCTTCGATCATGCGCAGGGTGTCGGCCGACAACAGGCCATTGCTCTGTGCGGTACGCAGTTCGTCCAGCACATCTTCGCGATTTTGTGCTTCGCCGGAGAGCATCTGGCCCAATCGATCAAACCAGGATCGCCGCTCCGGCGGGGTACTATTCGGGTCGTCCGACATGAGGTGTTGCGGTTGCGCCAAGGCAGGCGGGAGTGCAATTCTAGCAGCCTGTCGGACTTGACGCTGCTCTGCCACGGGGCCGTGGGTATGGGCCAAGGCCGGGTGGGTTTTGCTGTGGCTTTGCGAATCCCGGGCGATTCGCTTGGATGATGGTATGGATTGCGAGGTGTGATATGGCGCGAATGACGGTATTCATACGGGCTGTTGTGTTGCTTTTCGCTGGCAGTGCCGGTGCGCTGGCTCAGGAGGAGCAGATGAACTGTGATGCCGCTGTGTTGCAATGGGCCATTGGCGAACTGCCGGACGATGCGATGATCGAGCGCGCCCGGATTGAGGCGGGTGCGGCATCGGTACGGGTGATTGCGGATAGCATGATGGTTACCCAGGATTACCGTGCCGAGCGCTTGAACATTGAGCTGGACGCTCAAGGCCGGGTGCGCGCTGTGCGCTGCGGCTAAAGCGCGGTGCGTGCAACCCTGTGTGGGCGGGGTTTTCGGTACACTTCACGGCTGCACACGCGCTTCTCGGCCCCGGAGTTCACTTGAGTTCGGCATTGCTGGCATCAATCACCCATCCCTGGCGTCATCGCGCGCTGATCCGCACGTTGGCTTGGCGCGATATTGCGTTGCGGTATCGCGGTGCGTTTCTGGGCGTGCTATGGCCGGTGCTGACGCCGTTGCTGATGCTGGCGGTGTACACCTTGGTATTCGGCGTGATTTTTGCCACCCGCTGGCCGGGCCGTGTCGGCGAGGGCGGGATGGGCCTGTTTGCGTTGATGTTGCTCAGTGGCCTGTTGTTGCAGGGGCTGTTGGCCGAAGTGCTGACCCGGGCGCCATTGCTGGTGGTCAGCCAGCCCAATTACGTCAAGAAGGTGGTATTCCCGCTGGAAGTGCTGGCCTGGGTGTCGTTGTTGTCGTCACTGTTCCACGCCGTGACGGGTATCTTGCTGCTGGTCGTCGTCAACGGGATATGGGGTACCGGGTTTGCTTGGGCGCAACTGTTGTTGCCGCTGGCGCTGTTGCCATTTTGCCTGTTGTTGATGGGGCTGAACCTGCTCATCGCGGCGTTTGGTGTGTTCGTGCGTGACCTCGCCCAGGTCATGGGTTCGCTGGTGACCTTGTTGATGTTCCTTGGCCCGATCTTCTACCCGCGTGCAGCGATGCCCGAAACGATGCGGGCGTGGCTGGCGCTGAACCCGATCACGGTGCCGCTGGAGCAGGCGCGGCTGCTATTGTTCGAAGGAATGCTGCCGGATTTTGCGGCGTTGGCGGTATACGCCGGTGCCGCGTTACTGATTTATGGTGTCGGCCTGTGGCTGTTCGCCACATTGAAGAAGGGTTTTGCCGATGTCGTCTGATGCCGCACTGCACGAAATGCAGCCCTTGGGTGCCATGTTGGTCGCCGCCGGGTTGATCGGCGATGCCGACCTGGAGCGTGCGTTGAAGTTGCGCGAGCGCATTGGCGGGCGGCTAGGCAGTGTGCTGATGCGCATTGGCGCATTGAGTGAGGACAATCTGTTGATCATGCTCAAGCAGCAGCTTGCGCTGCCGGTGATGGGCGACAGCGTGCCGGCACCGGATGAAGATGCCGTGCGCTTGGCCGCGTTGGCATCGCCGGTGGGGCTGGACTGGCTGCTCGATCAACAGGTGCTGGTGTGGGCCGGTGATGACGACAGCCTGATTTGCGCGGCCCGCGACCCGCTACTGCCAAGCCTGCGCGAAGCCATGCGCCACGCTTATCCAGGCAAGCGCATCCGCTGGTGCCTGTGCCGAGCGCAGGATATTGAACGCATGCTCGATGCGCTCAACCAGGCGCGTGCCGGTGATGGCCATGAGAGTGGTGACGTGGCGCATCTGCGCGAGATGGCGGAAGAAGCACCGGTGGTGGAGTTGGTCAACAACCTGATGGCGCAGGCGGTGGAACAGCGGGCCTCGGATATCCACATCGAGCCCGAGCAGCGCCAGTTTGCGGTGCGCTTTCGTATCGATGGCGTGTTGCATGCGCGGCTGCGCTTGCCGCGTGATCGTTACGACGCGGTCGCCTCGCGGCTGAAGCTGATTTCCGGCATGGACATTGCCGAGCGCCGACTGCCGCAGGATGGCCGCATGTCCACCCGCGTTGGCGGCCAGGAGATGGATATCCGCGTATCGGCATTGCCCGGTGTGCATGGCGAGTCGATCGTGATGCGCTTGCTGCCCAAAGAGCGCAAGGAACTGGGCCTGGAGACATTGGGTTTTGAAAGCGATCACCTGGCGCTGATGCGCGCGTGGACCGCCGAAGCCAATGGCATCGTGCTGGTAACCGGCCCCACCGGTTCGGGTAAATCAACCACCCTTTACGCGGCGCTGGCTGCGGCCAACGATGGCATGAAGAAGATCATCACGGTTGAAGACCCAGTCGAGTTCCAGTTACCGGCGATCACGCAGATTCAGGCACACAGCGAGATCGGCCTCACCTTCGCCAGCGCACTGCGCTCGATTTTGCGGCAAGACCCGGACGTGATCATGATCGGCGAAATTCGTGATCTGGAAACCGCCGAGATCGCGGTGCAAGCGGCGCTCACCGGCCATCTGGTGTTGTCCACCCTGCATACCAATGATGCGGTCAGTGCCTTCACCCGCTTGATCGATATGGGTGTTGAGCCGTTTCTGGTGGCAACGCCGATCCGCGCGGTGCAGGCGCAGCGTCTGGTTCGTCGCTTGTGCGAATGCGCCCGCCCGGGCAAGGCGCCGGCGGTGATCGCCGCTGAAGTCGCGCCTTTCGCGCAGCAACTGTTTGGCGACCAGCCGGCACAGTGGATGGAGGCGGTGGGTTGCAGCAAATGCCTGAACACCGGTTACCGTGGGCGCCTGGGTATCTACGAAATGATCCCGGTATCCGAGCCGATGCAGCAATTGATCGTGAGCGGTGCCAACGTCAACGAGATGCGTACGCTGGCGCGCAGCGAGGGTTGCCGCTTCCTGCGTGAGGATGGCCTGCTCAAGGCGTGGCAGGGCAAGACCACGGTGGAAGAGGTGCTGCGCGTAACCGGTAGTTGATTACGCAGTTCGACTGCGTTGGTTTCAACTGGCTTCCCGTAATGGGTGCTCTGAACAAGGGGGCGTTATTCCCGCGAAAGCGGGAATCCAGTTTCATCAACGGACTGGACCCCGGCCTTCGCCGGGGTGACGACTTGTTCAGAGCATCCCTATTGCGTTCTCGGCTCGTACTGTTTTGTGATTTCGGGTGTAATCAATGAGTCGTATGTCTTTCAGCTTGCTCGCCAGCGATGCCGGCGCGCGTCGTGGCCGTCTGGATTTTCCGCGCGGTGAAATACAGACTCCGGCATTCATGCCGGTGGGCACCTATGGCTCGGTGAAAGCCATGACCCCGCGCGATCTGCATGCCAGTGGTGCGCAGATCATTCTGGGCAATACCTTTCACCTGTTCTTGCGGCCCGGCCTTGAGGTGATCGCCGCGCACGGCGGCTTGCATCGGTTCACCGGCTGGAACGGGCCGATCCTGACCGATTCGGGCGGCTTTCAGGTGTTCTCGCTGGCGCATCGGCGCAAGATCAGCGAGCAGGGCGTTACCTTCGCCTCGCCGGTCAATGGCAGCAAGGTGTTTCTCGGTCCCGAGGAAAGCATGCACATCCAGCGCGTGCTCGGCTCGGACATCGTGATGATCTTCGATGAATGCACGCCGTATCCGGCCAGTGAAGCGCAGGCTACCGCGTCGATGGAGCTGTCGTTGCGCTGGGCGGCGCGCAGCGCGTTGGCGCATCAGGGCAACGATGCGGCCTTGTTCGGCATCGTGCAGGGTGGCACGTACCCGGCATTGCGCAGCCGTTCGGCGGCCGAGTTGATCCAGATCGATTTCGACGGCTATGCCGTGGGTGGGTTGGCGGTTGGCGAGCCCGAGGCCGAGCGCAATGCCATGCTCGAACACACTTGTCCGCAGTTGCCGGCGGACAAGCCGCGATACCTGATGGGCGTGGGCCGGCCCGAGGACATCGTGGAAGCGGTGGCACGCGGCATCGACATGTTCGATTGCGTGATGCCCACCCGCAACGCCCGTAACGGTCATTTTTTCACGCGTTTTGGCACGGTGCGCATCCGCAATGCGCGCTACGAGCACGATCTGGCGCCGATCGACCCGCAATGCACCTGCTACGCCTGTGCGTCGGGTTTCAGCCGCAGCTATCTGCGGCATCTGGATCGTTGCAATGAAATCCTTGGCTCGATCCTCGGCACCATCCATAACCTGCATTACTACCAGGAGTTGATGGCGCAGATCCGGGCGGCAATCGAGGCGGGGCGGTTTGCCGCGTTTCGCGAGGATTTCTATCAGCGTCGCAGTGGGGTGGTGTAGCGGCGACGTTTGGGAATCGGAAGCTTGCCGGCCGCAGGCTTGAAAGCGTTGCTTTAGATATGAAGCTGTGCCGGCCTCAAGCTTGAAAGCCTGGAGCGTTGCGAACCGCGCCTCGGGATTCAGCGTTTGATGGGTTTCGCTATGCTCTGCCCATCCTGCCGACTGAGTATCATTCACGTCATTTGCGGGTCCATGCGCTACTGTTCCCAAGTCCAGAGCAACACGACCCGAGCAACACGACCATGCGCCGATCCGTGCGTCATGGCATACTTCCGGGTCTTTACCAGGCCCTTTGGGGTCGCAACCGGGTTGATGAAACGATGGACTTTCTGGATCTACTGATTTCCCCCGCATACGCGCAGGCTGCCGGCGCGGCGCCAAGCCCGTTGCAGCCGTTGATCATGCTTGGTGTGTTCTTCGCGGTGTTCTGGTTCTTTTTGATCAGGCCGCAGATGAAGCGCGCCAAAGAGCATCGCGAGCTGGTTTCCAAACTGGGCAAGGGCGATGAAGTGATCGCTGCTGGTGGCATTGCTGGCCGCATTGACGAACTGGGTGAGCATTTTGTAACCATCGAGATTGCTGACGGCGTCAAGATCAAGGTGCAGCGCAGTGCGGTTGTAACCGTTCTGCCCAAGAACACCTTGAAGTCGATCTGAACCATCCCCATCCCTGTCAATTCCCGGCCGCAGTAGCGGCCGTACGCGGCTGATTGCGCCATGCTCGAGTTACCTCGTTGGAAATATGTCCTGATCGCACTGGTTCTGATGTTCGGTGTGCTCTACGCGTTGCCCAATCTGTATCCGCAAGACCCTGCGGTGCAAATCAGCGCGAACCGTGGTGGTTCGGTGGACGATGCGCTCAAAACGCGCGTTGAAAACCTGCTTGCCGAGGAAAAATTGCAGGCCATGGCCATCGAGGTCGGTGCCGACAACCTGCTGGTGCGGATGGCCAATCCCGACGTGCAACTGCGTGCTGCCGATTACTTGCGCGAGAAGTTGGGTCGCAGCTACGTGGTGGCGTTGAATCTGGCTTCCACCGTGCCCGACTGGCTGCGCTTCTTCGGCGCCTCGCCAATGAATCTGGGTCTCGATCTTCAGGGTGGCGTACATTTTTTGATGGAAGTCGATCAGCGCGCCGCCATAGACAAGCGCGAGAACGCCTACGCCGACGATATCCGCACCGCCTTGCGCGACGCCAAAATTGGCTACAACACGGTAAATCGTACGCTCGGCCAGATTCTGGTGGAATTGCGCGATGCTGCCGATGTGGCGGCCTTCCGCAGTCTGATGACACGCGAAAATCCGCAGTTGCAGGTGATCGAAGGGGCAGCGCCCGAGCAGATCATTGTGCGTGTAACCGATGCCGATCTGGCGGCGATCACCAACAAGGCGCTGGAACAGAATATCGGCACCTTGCGCAATCGTATCAATGAGCTGGGCGTGGCCGAGCCGATCATCCAGCGACAGGGCGCCAGCCGCATCGTGGTGCAATTGCCCGGTGTGCAGGATACCGCGCAGGCCAAGAAGGTGCTCGGCGCAACGGCGACATTGGAATACCGCGCACAGGTGGATGGTGATGCCTATGAGGCTGCGCGTAGTGGCCGGGTGCCACCGGATGCGCGACTGTATTACCGTCGCGATCTGGGGCCGGATGGCAAGCCGATACCGGTGTTGTTGAGCCGGCGCATCATTGCTTCGGGCGATCAGTTGATCGATGCAGTATCCGGCAACGATCCGCAGGGCGGTGGGCCGATGGTGTCGGTGACATTGAACAGCGCCGGCGGCAAGCGGATGTTCGATTTCACCTCCGAAAACGTCGGGCGCGGCATGGCAGTGGTGTTCGTTGAACGTACGCCGGAAGTGCGTCTGGTCGATGGCAAGGAAGTGCGTACTGCACGTATCACCGAAGAGGTGGTGTCAGTGGCCGCCATTCGCGGTGTGTTCGGCAAGCAATTCCAGACCACCGGCCTCGACAGCATCAAGGAGGCATCGCAGTTGGCGCTGTTGCTGCGTGCCGGTTCGCTGGCGGCGCCGGTTGATATCGTCGAGGAGCGGGTGATTGGGCCAAGCCTTGGTCAGGACAATATCGATGCCGGCAAACGCGCCATCGTGATCGGCTTTCTCGCGGTTTGCGTGCTGATGATCTTCTATTACCACCTGTTCGGTGTCATTTCAGTGATTGCCTTGTTCAGCAATCTGCTGCTGTTGGCGGCAGTGCTGTCCTTGGCCGGTGCCACGCTGACCATGCCTGGCATCGCCGGTATCGTGCTGACTCTGGGCATGGCGATCGATGGCAACGTGCTGATCGCCGAACGCATCCGCGAGGAATTGCGTAACGGCAATACCCCGGTATCGAGCATCCGCTCCGGTTACGAGCGGGCCTGGACGGTGATCCTGGATTCCAACGTGACCAAGCTGATCGCCTCGATTGCGCTATTCAGTTTCGGTTCCGGGCCGGTGCGCGGTTTTGCCGTGGTGCTGTTCGTGGGTGTGCTCACTTCCATGTTTACCTCGGTAACGGTCAGCCGCGCGCTGGCAACCCTGGTGTATGGCGGTGGTCGCAAAGTCAAATCGGTTTCGGTCTGAGGAGCACGGATATGGAATTCTTCAGTCCGACTAGCAATGTCAACTTCATGGGTGTTCGCCGCTTTTCGGTGGCGATATCGTTGGTGTTAGTGCTCGGCTCGATCCTGGCGCTGGCAACACGCGGCTTGAACTTTGCGCTGGATTTCACCGGTGGCACCCTGGTTGAGGTCAATTACGACCAGCCGATGGAGCAGCCGACGGTGGTCAAGGCACTTGAGGCGGCGGGGTTTCGTGGTGCCGTGGTACAGCGTTTTGATTCGAGCAACTTCGCCATTCGCCTGGCGCCGGAAGCCGGTGCCAAGGATGATGCTGGAGCACTCGATGCACAGGACACCAGCCTGGACAGCCGTAATGCCGCGCTTGGGCAACGCGTGGTCAATGCGTTGCGTGCCGATGGCGTCGGCGTAACAGTCAAACGCAGCGAGTTCGTCGGCCCGCAGGTGGGCAAAGAGCTGGCCTACAACGGCGTGATTGCCGTGTTTGTGGTGTTGGCCGGCATCATGATCTACATCGCCATGCGTTTTGAGTGGAAGTTCGCGGTCGCCGTCGTTGCCGGTGAAATGCACGATGTGATCATCACCCTGGGTTTCTTTGCGGTCACTGGCATGGATTTCGATCTGACCGTGCTCGCCGCCATCCTCGCAGTCGATGGTTATTCGGTAAACGACAAGATCGTGGTGTTCGACAGGGTGCGCGAGCTGTTCCGATCCACCCGTGGCATCGAACCGACCGAAGTGCTCAATCGCGCCATCAACAACACCCTGGGTCGTACCATCATGACTTCGCTTACCACCTTGTTGACGGTGGTGTCGTTGTACCTGTTCGGTGGTCAGACGCTTGAAGGCTTCTCGTTGGCGCTGATCGTGGGCATCGTGGTGGGTACCCTGTCTTCAATCTTCTTTGCTTGCCCGGTATTGCTCAAGCTGGGTGTGACCAAGCAGGATTTGATGCCCAAGGCGCGTGATGATTCCGAGCTTGCCCGGCGGCCGTGAGATCGGCATTCTCGGGCAGTTCGGACTGTGACACCATGAGCGGCGCGGCGAGTACGGTATGTGCGGTGCCGCGTGCCGCAATCGCTGATCGCAATGAGCCGCCATGCCGAGATTCCGCTATCAGGCTGTAAACAGCGAGGGCATGGCCTTCAACGGCGCCTTGCGCGCCGAAAGTGAACGCGCGGCGGCGCGCGCGCTGGAACGCCGTGGAATGACCGTGATCGCGTTGCACAGCGAGCAGACCCTGGCCGCAGACGCCGGCCGCCGCCGCCGTCTCAAACCTACCGATGTCATTCTTGCACTGCAAGAGTTGGCGACCATGCTCAATTCCGGGGTGACGGTGGCCGATGCGGTGTCGGCACAGGCGGTGTCGGCGCATCACCCGAAGATCGTGGCGGCATTTGTGGGTATGTCGCGCGGGTTGCAGCGCGGGCAGCAATTCTCGGCAACACTGGCGAGTAGCGGTTTGCCGCTACCCGAGTATGTATTGCAGTTGGCACGCGCTGGAGAGTTGACCGGTGAGCTGGGACGGGCGCTGGCCGATGCGTCAGCGCAACTGGAATATGAACACGATTTGCGCTCGGAAATGCGCAACGCGCTCACCTATCCAGCGGTGCTGGTTGTGGCCGGCGCAGCGGCGGTGCTGTTGATGTTCGTATTCGTGGTGCCCAAGTTTGCATCGTTGCTGGCACGCGCCGATGACCTGCCGTTTTTGGCCTGGGCGGTGCTGGGGCTGGGCACCTGGAGCAATCGCAACGGCGTTTATCTGCTGATCGCCGTGGTGCTGGGCGCAATGGGTTTGGCGCAGTGGCTGCGTCGGCCTGGCGTCAAGGAAAGCCTGATGGATCGGCTTGCGCATGTGCCGGTTGTCGGCGATTGGCTGATCGAGTCGGATACGGCGCGTTGGGCAAAGATTCTCGGTGCGTTGTTGGGCAACCGGGTGCCGCTGATGCGCGCTTTGGAGCTGGCGCAAAGCGGGTTGAGCCTGCCGCACCGACGCTCACGCATGGGCGAAGTGACCCGCGCTGTGCGCGGTGGCAGTGCGCTGGCTGATGCTCTGGAAGACCACGATGCGTTGACTGCGACCGGTTACAACCTGATCCGGGTTGGCGAGCGTTCGGGGCAATTGCCGTCGATGCTGGAATCGTTGGCTCGCCTTTACGAGCAAGCCGGGCGCAATCGGATGAAGCGGTTGTTGATCCTGATCGAACCGATTGCCATCCTGGTGATTGGCAGCCTGATTGGCACCATCATCATGGGTGTGATTCTGGCGATTACCAGCGCCAACGATCTGGCGATTTGACAGCCGAATTACTGGTACGGATCGTCGACACCCAGCTCAGCGAGAATCTCTCGCTCCAGCAATTCCATGGCTTCGGCTTCACGCGGGTCGTCATGGTCCAGGCCGAGCAGATGCAGCACGCCGTGTACGGTGAGGTGCGCGTAATGGGCGTGGAGCGTTTTGCCCTGCGCCTTGGCTTCGCGGGCTACCACCGGCGCACAGAGAACGATATCGCCAAGCACTGGCAGCTTGACGCCTTCGGGCAGTTCAGCCGGGAAGCTGAGCACATTGGTGGCGCTGCTCTTGCCGCGGTAGTGGTGGTTGAGGGCTTTGCCCTCACGTTCATCGACTAGTCGGATGGCAAGATCCGCTTTGCGCACGCGGTTGGTAAGCGTGGCAGACGCCCAGCGCTTGAACGAGGCCGGCGCGGGCAGGCCCTTGCGCGGCAGCCCGTAGCTGACGCCGAGCTCCAGTTGCAATGGTGCTCGATTTTTCTTTCTGCGTTCCATCAATGATGCGCTCATCATGTGAGCCTCGCGTCAATCGGAGATGTTATCGCGTTGATCGTACGCCTGCACGATGCGCGCGACCAGCGCATGGCGTACGACATCGTGGGAGGTGAAAAAACTGAAGCTGATGCCGTCGATATCGCGCAGCACTTCAACGGCGTCGCGCAAGCCGGATTTGACGTGCTTGGGCAGGTCAACCTGGGTCACATCGCCGGTCACCACCGCCGTTGAACCAAAGCCGATGCGGGTGAGGAACATCTTCATCTGCTCGATCGTGGTGTTCTGTGCTTCATCGAGAATCACGAACGCATCATTGAGGGTGCGGCCACGCATGTAGGCCAGCGGCGCAATCTCGATCACGTTGCGCTCCAGCAGTTTGATCACCTTCTCGACGCCGAGCATTTCATACAGCGCGTCGTACAGCGGGCGCAGGTAGGGATCGACCTTCTGGCTGAGATCGCCGGGCAGAAAGCCGAGCTTCTCGCCGGCTTCCACGGCCGGCCGCACCAGCACCACCCGTTGCACGCGGCTCTGGCTCAGTGCCTCCACCGCGCTGGCAACGGCGAGGTAGGTCTTGCCGGTGCCGGCTGGGCCGATGCCGAAGTTGATGTCGTGGCTGGCGATGGCGTGCAGATAACGCACCTGATTCGGGCCACGTCCCTTGACCACGCCGCGCTTGACCCGGATTACCACTTCCTGCGCACCCTCAGCAGCGGCCTCGGTCAGGTGTGCGACATTGGCCTGATTCAGGCGCACATTTAGCAGGTGCGGGGTGATCGTTTCCGTTTCGCTGTCGGCATACAGAGTGCGCAAAAAGCGCTCGGTGGCTGCCACGATCGGGCCATCGCCGATCACCCGGAACACGTTGCCACGGTTGGAAATCTCGACGCCCAGGCGCAGTTCGATCTGGCGCAGATGTGCGTCCAGCGGGCCGGTGAGATTGGCCAGTCGCGCCATGTCGTCGGGTTCAAGGGTGAAGTCGCGTTGGGCCAGGTTCGTCATCACCAATAGAGTACCGCGCGCGCGCCGATTCGTCATCGGTTGGTATCCATCGAGCCGCCCCGAAAAACGAGGATTTGCGGGTGTCGCCGCCGGTAAATGCGCATTTCACGCGTATTGCACGCCTTAGCATCGATGATTCGGGGTGTTGATGATGTTCAGGGGGAGCAATGTCCAATTACCAGCAACTGGTTTATGCAAGCCGTGCGACGTTTGCACCAACCCGCGGTGTCAGCAGCATCGATATCGAGGTGGCACGCATTCTCACCGTCTCCCGGCGCAACAATCCACGTCGTGGCCTGGTTGGCGCCTTGTATTACAGCAATGGGTTTTTCTTCCAGTGTCTGCAAGGCTCAGCCGAAGCGCTGGATACCCTGTATACGCAGTTGGCCAGCGACCCGCGCCATCGTGACATCAAGACCTTGCAGCGCAAACCCATCACGGCGCCATCATTTTCCGAGTGGGCAATGAAATACGTGCCCAATGCCTCGGAGATCAAGACCGTTCTGGCGCGTTTTGGCCGCGATCAATTTGATCCGCTGAGCTTTGATGAGCCAGTAACCGAGGCCATGGTCGATCTGTTGCGGCTGGGGCCGGATGCTAACCTCGCTGCGGGTGCCACAAAACAATCCGCGCTGAGTAACAAACGGCTGTGGGCTGTAATTGGCGTGGCGGCGCTGGCGGTGTTGCTGGTGGCTTTGCTGTAGTCTGATTGCCAGGTTGGGAAAAGCCCCTGGAAACCCCGGCGAAGGCCGGGGCCATGGCACTCATTTCGATGGATTCCCGCTTTCGCGGAAATGACGAAAACCCTGTTGCTCAGAGTGTCCCTAGGAGCCTGTCGGACTTTACCTGGCACGGGCTGCAAATCCGTCTGCGCGGTGCATATTTCCGCCGAATCTTGGCCCGTAGCGGTGCTACGCGCCGGCGATCCGGCGAAAATCTGTCCTCGCGCAGCCAGATTTTCGCC
>JAUXUI010000076.1 GCA_030681035.1 Lysobacteraceae bacterium
GAGAGGGGTTGGGGGTGAGGGTTCGGTGCGAGTATCGGCTATCGTACGGGCTTGAACCCTCATCCGGCGCTTCGCGCCACCTTCTCCCGGAGGGAGAAGGGGCCGAAGCCCGCCGGGCTGAGATATAGCGCTAATCAGGAACGCTGAAAGGCGCTTCTGTGGGAGCCCACCCTGTGGGCGACTGCCTACCGTCGAAGCGGCCATCATCGCATCGCACGCGACCTGCAAGTCTCAGCACTCACTCGGTGCGGAAATTGCGGTTCGGCGGTGGCTCGTATTCGCGCTCTTCCTTGCTCGTCATCTGCTTGGGTGAGGTAATGCCACAGGCAGCGCCAGGTGCCACCAACGAGATATAACAAGTGATCTTCTGGTTGCTGCCCGGAATTGGTATCGACACCTCATGGATACCGCGGCGCACCCACTCCTCCAGCAGTGACTCGCCCGGCACCCAATAGCGTTCGAAAACCGTTTCCTCGTACTCCAATACCGTGCGCGTCTCAAAATAACCCGCCTTGTCGAGATCAGCGATGCGGTACTCGGCCAATCCATCAGCGAGCACGCGCCGTTCAATTTTTGCCAACAGGTCTTCTGCCACATTGACCGAACCGTCTGGGCGGAACAAGCGCAATTTCGGTGCTGGCTCGGTTTGCGCTTCGGTGACGGGCGCGGGCAAATCGTCATACAGCACGTCAGGTGTCGCTGCGCTTGCTTCGACCATGCTTCGGCGGCGGGTTGGCGGCAGATCCGGCAGTGGTGGTGGTGGCGGCAAATCGATCAAGTCGACAAACTGCACTTGAATTGCACGGCCAGTTTGCTCGGGCTCGACCTTGCGCATGATGTGAGCAAGCATCATCGCCAGCAGCAGATGCAACAGGGCAACCAACGACAAAACAGACCAGCGCCGCAGCGAACCGCGCATGACGATCCGCATCCGTTCGCACAGATAGCCCCAGATTACTTGTGCGTCGGATTGGCTATGCGCCATCGCTCCACCATCAGTAGCGCCCCTGCCAAAACCGGCTGCCAACTCGCGAGGCTAACGGGCCGACCCTGAAAAGCACGTTAAACCCGGTAATGATCGGCATTGTCTGCGCTACCGTGGTATCGGGTCATGGCGCCTTGTAATAGGGTTGCTGGCCGGTATCGTGATCGGTGGCATCACGCACGCCGGTGATTTCAGGGAAACGCGCTACCAGCGTCTTTTCGATGCCTTGCCGCAAGGTGACATCAACCATGCCGCAGCCATGGCAGCCACCGCCAAAGCGCAGCACCAAAACACCCTCAGCGGTGACTGCCTCCAATGCCACACTGCCTTTGTGCGCAGCCAATTGCGGATTGATCTCGGTATCGATCACATGGCGCAGGCGCTCGATCAGGCCGGCATCCTCGCCCGGCGGCACGCCCTTGATCCGTGGCGCGCGGATATTGAGCTGGCCCCCGGTGGCATTGCTTTCGAAATCGATCTGCGCATCCTCGAAAAACGGTGCGCTGGCCGCGTCAACGTACAACATGAAACCCTCACACTCGAGTTGCCATTCGTCGCCATTCAGGTCGTCGGCATCGCAAAACGACAAACGGGCATCGGCCGACGGCGTTCCGGCCTTGAGTGCATGCAGAAGTATGCCGAGCGCACTGCCATCTTGCGATTGCAGCAGCTTGTGGAAATAGGCCTGGGCGCTTTGGGTTATCTCGATCATCCGGCAAGTTTAGCAGCGCATGCATTTACGTTGACCAACCATTTTGCCGCCGCCATGCAACAACGTTCGTATACTTGCACCACCCATTTCATCCGGAGAGCGCACATGATCTCACCACAAAGCCCCCTGAGCCAACGTCATTGCCAGCCACGTCGTGGTGAACAACACCGGCTGAGTGCCGAACAAATTGCCGCATTTGGCGCGCAGACGCCGCACTGGGCAGTTGCCGAAGATGGCATGGCGATCAGCCGCAGCTTCAGTTTCCCCGATTATCACCACACCTTGGCCTTCGTTAATGCGCTGGCATGGATCGCACACCGCGAGGACCACCACCCCGATCTGGGCGTGCATTACAACCGCTGCGAGGTGCGCTTTTCGACCCACGATGTTGGCGGGCTCTCCGAGAACGATTTCATCTGCGCCGCCAAGGCCGATACGCTGCTTTAGGCAGGCTCTCTCAGGCTAGACGATCCAGCGCCGCTGCCAGCTCCGGCGCCAGCGGCGCACTGAGCACATAAGGCGAGCGCCCCTCATCCAGCGCGAACTCCAGGCTGGCGGCATGCAAGAACATGCGCTTGAGCCCAACCTGGTCGCGCAGCCGCCGATTGGCCTCACGATCACCGTATTTTTCATCGCCGGCAACCGGGTGACCGAGGTGTGCGGCATGCACGCGAATCTGGTGGGTGCGCCCGGTTTCGATACGCACCTCGGCATAACTATGGCCACCGCGGCGCTCGATCAACTGAAAATGACTGACCGACTCCTTGCCCTCGGCATTGACCCGCACCATCCGTTCACCGCCGGACAGCACCGATTTTTGCAGCGCCACATCCACCGTGAAGCTTTCAGCCATGCGCCCGACCAGCAGCGCTAGATAACGCTTGCGAATGCCGCCCTCGCGCATCTGCCGTTGCAGCTCCAGCAACGCCGAGCGTTTTTTGGCCAGCACCAACACACCACTGGTATCGCGATCCAGGCGATGCACCAACTCCAAAGAATCGTTCGGGCGTGCCCGGCGCAGCAGTTCGATGGCGCCAAAGCGCACCCCGCTGCCGCCATGAGCGGCAATGCCGCAGGGCTTGTTGAGCACCAGCAAGGCGCGGTCTTCGAACACGATGTGCTCGGCCAGACGCTCGGCCATACCGCTGGGCGGCCCCTCGCCGGCATCGGGCTCGCCCAGCCGCACCGGAGGAATGCGCACCCGGTCACCACCGGCAAGCCGGCTGTCGGGCTTGGCCCGCTTGCCATTGATACGCACCTCACCGCTACGCACGATGCGGTAAATCAGGCTGCGCGGCGCGCCCTTGAGCAGGCCCAACAGGAAGTTGTCGAGGCGCTGACCGTCGCGGTCTGCGGCCACATCCACCGTTCTGACGGCCCCTTTTGCTGAAGTTTCCGCCATGACAATCCAATCTGCTACACTTGAGGAGCGAAATAACGTCCTGATTTCGTTGGGCTGCCGGTAGTGATACCGGCGCTGGCGAAATCGGACCCGAAGCGTGGCGTGAACCCGAGGCCTCCGCAATCTGCGGCGGCCATCTTATATCGGGAACGCCGCGTCGGGTTCGAAAACAGGCTTTAATCGCACGGATACCGTAGTTTTGCGGTTTCCGGCACGGATGCCGGCGGGCAATGGCCCAACCGGTCACATGAACAAGCGCTCCCGCGGGCTTGCCTGGCGGTTTTTGTAGCGCTGGATTTTCGCATGTCAGTCCAGAAACACGGGCTGGCTGCCCGAATTACTGGGTGCGGAGCCCCGGCGTTCCTCGCGGTATGAGCGCGTGAGGAATCAGAAAAATGAAGCGGATGCTGATTAACGCAACTCAAAAAGAAGAGTTGCGCGTAGCCATCGTTGATGGCCAGAACCTGTACGACATTGATATCGAACAACCGTCACGGGAACAGAAAAAGTCCAATATCTACAAGGGCCGCATCACCCGACTTGAACCATCGCTGGAAGCCGCATTCGTGGAATATGGCGGCGACAAGCACGGCTTTTTGCCGCTGAAGGAAGTCTCTCCCGATTATTTCGCGCAGGGCGTCGATGCCAACAAGGCAACGATCCGCGAGTTGCTGCGCGAAGGCCAAGAGGTGGTTGTTCAGGTTGACAAGGAAGAACGTGGCAACAAGGGCGCTGCCCTGACCACGTTCATCTCGCTAGCCGGCCGCTACATGGTGTTGATGCCCAACAGCCCCACCGCTGGCGGTGTTTCGCGGCGTATCGAGGGCGATGATCGCCAAGCGCTCAAGGCCGCGATGGATCAGCTCAACATTCCGGCCGACATGGGCATCATCATCCGCACCGCTGGCGTCGGTCGCGATGCCGAAGAATTGCAATGGGATCTGGATTACCTGCTGCAAGTGTGGCGTGCGATCACCGATGCCGCGCTGGCCAAGCCCGCCTCGTTCCTGATTTATCAGGAGTCGCGTCTGATCATCCGTGCGCTGCGCGATTATCTGCGCGCGGACATCGGTGAAATCCTGATCGATACCACCGAGATGTACGAGGAAGCGCGCGAGTTCATCCAGCAGGTGATGCCGCAAACCTTGCGCAAGCTCAAGCTGTATCAGGATTCCACTCCGCTGTTCAATCGCTACCAGATCGAAACCCAGATCGAAAACGCATTCGAGCGTCAGGTGCGGCTGCCCTCCGGCGGTTCGATCGTGGTCGACCAGACCGAGGCACTGACTGCGGTAGACGTCAACTCGGCACGCTCGACCAAGGGCGGCGATATCGAAGAAACCGCATACCACACCAATCTGGAAGCCGCTGACGAAGTGGCGCGCCAGTTGCGGCTGCGCGATCTCGGCGGGCTGGTGGTCATCGATTTCATCGACATGGAATCGAACAAGCACCAGCGTGATGTCGAAAACCGCCTGCAGCAAGCGCTGCGCCATGATCGCGCCCGCGTGCAGATCGGCCGCATCTCACGCTTTGGCCTGCTGGAAATGTCGCGTCAGCGCCTGCGCCCCAGCCTTGGCGAATCCACCCAGGTGGTATGCCCGCGTTGCGCCGGTCACGGTCGCATGCGCAGCATTGAATCGCTGTCGCTGTCGATCCTGCGCCTGACCGAAGAGCAGGCGATGAAAGAGAGCACCGGTCAGGTGCTGGTGCAGACACCGCCGGAAATTGCCAACTACCTGCTCAATGAAAAACGCCGTGCGTTGATCGAAATCGAACAGCGCCACGACGCACCGATCGTGGTGGTTGCCGACCAGCAACTGGAATCACCGCATTTCAACGTAATCCGGCTGCGCGACAACGAGTTGGGCGAAGAAAGCAACCGCCCCAGCTACCACCGCACCTCACCGCGCAAGCTGGAAACCCATTCGCTGACCAAGGCCAACCTCAACGTGCCGCCGCCGGCAGTTACCCACGTTGCGCCATCGCGGCCGGCACCGGAGCGTGACGAGTCTGAGAGTGAAGAGTCACCGCGCGGCAAAGTTCCGGTTGTCGGAAAAACCAGCTTGCTGCAACGTCTGTTCGCTGCAATTCGCGGCGAAGCGCAGGCGCCGGCGAAGCCGCCCAGCAGCAAGCAAGTTACGCCTGCACCACGACCAGAGCGCAATCGCTCTGAATCACGCGATGAAGCGCCACGTGATCGCAATGAACCCAAGCGTTCACGCGATCAGGCGGCCGGTCAGCAGCGCAAGACTCGTGGCGGGCGCAGCAAGGACAAGCCTGAAACAGGTACCGCCGTCAACAAGCGTCCAGAGGACGCCGAGCGCAGCAACCGACAGCCCAAAGAACGCACCGCAGCACAGGGAAAACCCCAGCCGAGCGTAGCCGCTGTTCACGCAGAGGCGAGCAGCCCAGCAAAGCCGGAACCCGTGAGTGACCGCGAAACCAGGGTCGTTGCCGTAATCGCTGCCGCAACGCCGCTGACCGACAATAATCCAGCGGCCCAGGCCGTTTCCGCAGACAGCGTTGCCGCATCGCCGATTACCGCTAACTCGGCACCCGATGAGAATCCGGAAAGCTCGGAAAGCACGACACCACGTCGTCGTCGTGGCCGTCGCGGTGGCCGTCGCCGTCGCAAGAATGACGGCAGCGAAGGTAACGTCGAGCCCGGCACGACGCCGGATCAGCAGCCGCTGGACTTTGCTGACAAGGGTGCTGGCAATCACGCATCAGGTGAAGCGCCGCGTGTCGAAGCGCCGCGTGTCGAAGCGCCGCGTGCCGAAGCGCCGCCCGCCGAAGCGCCGCGTGCCGAAGCGCCGCGTGCCGAAGCGCCGCGTGCCGAAGCGCCGCGTGCCGAAGCGCCGCGTGTCGAGGCGCCGCGTGTCGAAGCGCCGCGTGCCGAAGCGCCGCGTGTCGAAGCCCCGCGTGTCGAAG
>JAUXUI010000077.1 GCA_030681035.1 Lysobacteraceae bacterium
GAGAGGGGTTGGGGGTGAGGGTTCGGTGCGAGTATCGGCTATCGTACGGGCTTGAACCCTCATCCGGCGCTTCGCGCCACCTTCTCCCGGAGGGAGAAGGGGCCGAAGCCCGCCGGGCTGAGATATAGCGCTAATCAGGAAAAATATTGTGCTGCGGCTACGTATCAACAACGCCTGCGCATTTGCCGCAACGCGTGATTGCTTTCACCTCACTGCGCAACGGGAATCTTGAAGCGCTCCTTGAAAAACGCATGCATCAGCGCATAGGCCTTTTCTGCCGAGGGTTCGTGATACACGCAATTGGGCGGGCTGTTGGCATCGGCCTCGGCAAAACAGTGGCGCGCTCCGGGAAAGTTGACCAGCTTCCAATCGGCATCGGCAGCCTTCATTTCTTCGCCAAAGGCCGCAATGTCCTCAGCGCTGACGCTGGTATCGGCCTCGCCATTGAGCACCAGCACCGAGGTTCGGATATCGCCCTTGGCTGCCGGCACCGGGGTACTCAAGCCGCCGTGAAAACTCACCACGCCGGAAACCGAGGTGCCCAAGCTGGCTTGCAGGGCACCGGCCCGGGCCAGCTCCAGCACCGTGGAACCGCCAAAACAGAAACCGATGGCACCCAGTTGCGAAAAATCGAGCGGCGCGATGCGGCCTTGCGCACGCAGGGCTTCCACCGCCCACACAATGCGCCCGCGCATCTGCTCACGATCAGCATATACCGCCTGCGCCGCAGCGCGTGCTTCTTGCGCGTTGCCTGGGCGCACACCCTTGCCATACATATCGACCAGCAGCACCACGTAATCCTTGCCGGCAATCGCCTTGGCCTTTTCGATCGCCGACTCGTTGACACCCATCCAGTTGGGCACCATCGCGATGCCGGGGCGAATCGCCGCACTGTAATCGTCATAGATGACGTAACCGCTGAACTCGGTGCCCTGATAGCCCCACTCAAGCGGCTTCACCACCGGCTTGGCCAACACCGGGGCCGCGATCAGCAGGCCAATCACCGCGAATAATGCACGCATGGTTTATCTCCCGAATAAATACCGGAGTATATGCCGCATGCGTGGCTTGACATCAAGAACATCGGTTGCACAAGCGCGCACGCAACCTTCGCGATTCAGGCAACCCCCAAACCGGCAATGGCACCAATGGCGTTGCTGTCAAAACCGGCGAGCTTGGCAAAATGGCGGCCGCGCTCGGTGTAATCGGTATAGCGCGGAAAACTCGGTGCGCCGGGCGACAGCAGCATCAACCCGTCGTTGCCCAGCACATGCTGCGCCTTGGCGACGGCGTCGGTGAGGTCCTCGGCGGCGAGCAGCATCAGCCGCCCGGCGCGCGCCATCGGCTCGATCCGGTCGTGAATACGCGAACCGTTCTGGCCCTGGGTAATCACCAGCAGCGGCGGCTGCGCGCGGATGCGTTCAACGAACACGCTCCAGTCCAGGCCACGATCAAAACCGCCGACGATGATCGCCATGCGTCGGCCGGCGAAACAATCCAGCGCCGCCACGCTGGCGTGCGGCGTGGTGCTGATCGAGTCGTTGATGTACTCGATGCCATCGCGCACCCCGAGCCGCTGCAGACGATGCGGCAACGGCACAAAGCTGGCGGCATGGGCCGCCAGCGCGACCGCATCCAGCCCCAGCGCTTCGATGGCAGCCAAGGCTGCGCACAAGTTCAATCCGTTGTGCCGGCCCGGCAGTGGCAGGCCGCGCAGATCCAGCACCTGGCGCTCGCCGCGATACACCTTGTCGGCACGCAGGTGCCAGCCAGCGGCGTTGTCGAACCAGGTACAGGCACCGGCGGCGGTGGCCACTGCCCGCAGCCGCGCGTCGCCGGCATTGAGCACCAGCGCGCGTGGAAGGGCTTGGGTCACCAATGCCAGCTTGTCGGCGTAATAGCGTTCCTCGCTGCCGTGCCAGTCCAGATGCTCGGGAAACAGGTTCAGCACCACGGCCACATCCGGGTTCAGCGCCTCGCCGGTCTGGTAGCTCGATAATTCAACCACCCAATACGCCGGCTCGGGTGAAGCATCAAGCAGGCTCAGCAAGGGCAAGCCGATGTTGCCGGCCAACGCGGTGTGCTTGCCCGCCGCGCGCAGCAAATGCGCAATCAAGGCGGACACCGTGCTCTTGCCCTTGGTGCCGGTCACGCAAATCAGCTGCCCTCGCGCTGCCTTGGCGGCGTGCTCGGCAAACCACAACGCGCTGCCGCCGATAAAGTGCGTGCCATGCAATGCCGCACCGACCGCTGGTGCGGCATACGGGCTGATACCCGGCGACTTGATGACAACATCGAAGCGGGTCAACTCCGCCTCATCGACCGCGGTGCGGATATCGAGCCGATCATCCAAACGCGCGCGGGCACCCAGCGCCTCGGCCTCGCTGCAAAACAGGGTCAGCGGCAGCTTCGGCAAGCGGCTGCGGATGCTGTCGAGCGCGGCCTGGCCTTCACGGCCAAAGCCCCAGATCGCAACCCGCTGCCCCTCAAGCGCCGAGATCTGCACGCACCACCTCGACCAGATCGGGCGCAATGCCCTGCGGCTCATGCCAGCGCAGCAACGGTGCCATATCGGTATCCTCCGCCGCCAGTTGCGGCGCAATCTCGCCGGCAAAACGCGCCACCACCGCATCCTCGCGCCACGCCGGCGCCTTGCTCAGCGCGGCCAGCAGTGCCCGCGATTCGCGGCCTTCGCCAACGCATTCAAACGGCTTGTGATCCTGATATTCGATCAGTGCATCGAAACCGTCGAACTGCGCCGTTTCATCGAGCAGATTGCGCCCGAAGATACCGACCAATCGCGGCTTGGGCATGAACGCCGCCAGCGCCAGAAACACGAACCGGCACTTCGGGCACTGCCCGCACCAGCGGCTGGTGGGGCGCTCGCCGAGCAGGTGGAAATTGCGGTTGCAACTGGAAAAATGCGCGTCGTAACGATCACTGCGCGCGAACGCACGCGCCACCGCCAGTTCTGAAAACGGGCGCAACAAGGAGTAGTAGTGCAGATTGGCAGCGATGTACCGCTGCACGTAGTCGCCGAACGCACGCTCGAAATCCCAACCCTTCGACCACTGGTGATTGACCTCGCCGGTACCGGGAATCAGGCTGCCGTAACTGGCCGAACGCTCGTTGGAAAACACCACCTGATCGAAGCCGTAGAGCAGCGCCGCCAGCACCAGAATCGCCGAGTTCACTGCGGTTACCGGGATGTGGCCGTTGCGCGCGCCGGCACGATTGAGCGCGAACAGTTGCGGCGCCAGTTGCCGGCCGATGTTGAGTGTCGGCAACTCGGTACGCTGCGCGCAGGCGGCGATCAATTGCGAGCCACCGATAAACGCCACAGTCTGTTTCATCCCGGCCTTGCGCAAGGTTTCGATGCTGACCAGCGAATCCTTGCCACCGCCGATGGCGACCAGCGCCTGCGCTGGCAAACCCAGCACCGGGGCCGCCGCAGCCGGCGCGGCGGCGGCCGGAAAATCGATATTGCCGCGCAGTTGCAAGCCATTGCAGTAGGCGAACTCGCCGAGACCCTTCTCATAGATCGAGCGCAGCAAGGCAGCGGTTTCGGCATCGATGGGTGCATCGTCAAACGCCACCGCAGGCGGCGCGGCAGCCTTGTAATAACTCACCCCGGCGATCTGGTGCAGCAGGCGCAGCGCCGCATTGACTGCGCGCGCGCGCGCCGGCTCAAGGGTGAAGGGCGCACCGGGAAAACGCAGCACCTCCACCATCGGTGCGCCATCATCGAAGGCATAAGCCAACCGTGCTTCACCGCTGGCGGCATCGAACTGCGCACCGACAAAATGAAATACCCGAATGGCTTCGGGGATAAATGCCTGCACGGCATCCACAGGCATGGCCGACATCTGCGGATCAGTCATCCAGTGTCTCCTCGGCCGGCAACTCGCGCCGATTGTAGGTATTGGCCATCACCGCGCCGTAGGCACCAGCGGTGGCAATCACGATCACGTCGCCCTCGGCCGTTTCGGCCGGCAAGCGGCGGCGGCGGCCGAGCACATCGCCACTTTCGCACACCGGGCCAACCACATCGGCCGGCGGCCCCGGCGAATCGTCAAGCCGCGACAGGTTCACGATCTCGTGCCAGGCGTTGTACAGGGCCGGGCGCATCAAGGCGTTCATGCCGGCATCCAGGCCGATGCGGCGCACGCCGCTCTTGTCGATCACCTGGGTCACCCGCGCCAGCAACACGCCGGCTTCGGCCACCTGATAGCGGCCCGGCTCGATCCACAAGGCATATTGCGGATAGGCGGCCTTGACCTCGGCCAATGCGTTGCCATACGCCGCCATGTCGAACGGCTCGGCCTGTGGCTCGTAGGGCACACCGAGGCCACCGCCGACATCGATGAAGGCGACGCTGCCGATCGGCTCGGCTACGGCTGCCAGTTGTGCGTAGACCTCGCGCCAGTGCCCGGCATCGAGAATGCCGCTGCCGATGTGCGCATGCAGGCCGACGATGCGCGCCGAAATTGCGTTGGCGGCAGCGATGAACTCGGGTAGCCGATCCAGCGCCAGACCGAACTTGGCGCCCTTGCCGCCGGTACGCACTTTCTCGTGGTGGCCATGACCGAACCCCGGATCGATGCGCAGCACGATCGCACGGCCGCGAAACAGCTCGGGCCAGCGTTGCAAAATCTCGACGCTGTCGACAGTGACATAAACCCCGCGCGCCAACGCCTGCGCGTAGTCATCGCGCGGCGCAAAACTGGGGGTAAACAACACCCGCTGCGGCGGCAGTTGCGGCAGCACCGCAAACAGATGGGTCAATTCGCCGGCCGAGACACACTCGAAACCGACCCCGGCCTGATCCAGCGCTTGCAGCACCTCGTGATGGGCGTTGGCCTTGATCGCGTACAGGCAGCGATCCACCGCCGCAATCGCCACCAGCGACGCGGCGCGCTGGCGAATGGTTGGCAGGTGATAGACGTAACGCGGTGTACCGTGCGCAGCCAACGCCAACAAGCGCTCGCGCTGCGCTTGCCACCACGGCGGATCGCGCGGCGGAACCGGGCGCGCGAGCTGACGCCAGCTTGGGCCGAACACGGCGCTGTCATCGACCGGCATCGCGCCGGATTGGATCAACAGGCCGTGCAGACGCGGCAGCAAGCCATCGGCCAGCGCCTCATCGACCACGAAAGTCAGGTTGAGATCATTCGAGGATTGCGAAATCAGGTGTACGCGCTCGCGGCCAAACTCGGCCAGCACGTCCGACAGCCGGTGCAGCAATGAGCGCATGCCGCGGCCAACCAATGTGACCGCCGCACACGGCGCAATCACTTTGACCCGGCACACCTGCGCCAAATCGGCGCACAGCGCGTCGAGCACGTTGGAGCTGACCAGGTTTTCGCTGGGATCGAGCGACACCGTGACATTGGCCTCCGACGACCCGATCAGATCGACCGACAAGCCGTGGCGCTTGAAGCGCTCGAAAATATCGGCGAGAAAGCCGACCTGCTGCCACATGCCGATCGATTCCATCGCCACCAGCACGATGCCACGACGCGAACTGATCGCCTTGACTCCGGGCGTGTCACCAGCATTGGCGCCGATCACGGTGCCGGCCAGATCGGGGTGTTCGGTATCGCGAATCCACACCGGCACCCGCGCCTCGCGACACGGCGGGATGCAGCGCGGATGCAGCACCTTGGCGCCGGTACTGGCAATCTCCTGGCCTTCCTCGAAATCCAGCCGCGCCAGCAGCCGGGCATCGGGCACCTGGCGTGGATTGGCGCTGAACATGCCGGGCACGTCGGTCCAGATTTCGACCCGCCGCGCATGCAGCAGCGCGCCAAAATACGCCGCCGAGGTATCCGAACCGCCGCGCCCCAGGATTGCGGTGCCACCGCCCTGCGCGCGCACGATGAAACCCTGGGTCAACAGCAGCCGGCCCTTGGCGGCCAGTTGCGCTGCGGTATCGGTAGCGGTGCTGGTGTCGCAATTGGCCAACAGCCAGCGGCTGGCGGCGTTCTGATTGGGCTCGGCGCGTGCATGCAGCCAGTCGCGGGCATCGAGCCAATGCACATCGATGCCCTGCGCACGCAAATAAGCCACACCGAGGGTAGATGACAGCAATTCACCCTGCGCCATCACCTCGGCCTGCCACGGCAAGTCGGCGGCCGGCCGGCCGGGGGCATCGGCCAGCGCCGAGAGTTCGGCGAAACGCGGGCCCAGTACCGTTTCCGCATCCAGCCCCAACTCCACCGCCATGGCGCAATGACGTGCGATGATCTGGGCGATGGTGACGTGTACCGCCACCGCATCGGCATGGCTGTCGATCACCGCCTGCAACGCGTTGGTGGTGCCCGTGAGCGCCGAAACCACCACCAGCACGCGCGCACCTTCCGCGTTGGCGCGCTGCTGCATCAGCGCACCGATCGTGTCCCAGCGCTTGCGCCGGGAAACACTGGTGCCACCAAACTTGAGGACGATCCAGTCGCGCGGCGGCGGCGGCGAAACGGCGGGGAGCGGGGTCATGATCGCAAGCACGGCGCAAAGAGTTCGATTATGGTGCAAAACGATGTGCCTGCGTGCATCCAGGCGCCGGCCCGATGGCAAGCAGGTCGCCAACAGTTGCTACAGGGGTGTTTCAAGGCGTTGGTGGGAGCGCGCCTTGCGCGCGAAGCTGTCGCAAGATTGTTCGCCGGCAGGCCGGCTCCCACAACAGCACAGATTGGCACCAGCGAGTAACACAGTTGCTACAGAAGATGCGGCGGCGCTCACTGTGGGAGCCCACCCTGTGGGCGACCTGCCGGCAGGCAGGCCGCGCCAAGCGAAGAGGGCCGGCTTTCCCTCGCCGCAACCGGTCAAGCCAAGGCTGGGCTTGGGTTTTGAAAACCTTTGCATTGCGTCATATTTTTACGTACGCTCGGGCAGCGCCTACACGGGAGGTGGGCGCAGGATCGTTTTCGCGACCCGATGCATCGGCGAGGGCTATGGCCACTGCATCAAACCGCACATCACGTATAATTTTTGGGGATAAAAACAATGAAACTTGGTTTGCTTGCAGCCAGCGTAACGCTGGGCCTGGCCGGCTTTGCTGCACCCGGCAGCAGCGTTGCCGCACCGGCCGCTGATCGTTTTCTCGATGTCATCGTCACCCTCAACAGTGACGTACAAAACCATAGCCGCGCCGACAACCGCGCCCTGGCTGCCGAAGTGGCACGTCAGCATGGCGTTGCTGCCAGTCACACCTATGGCAAGGTGTTGACTGGTTTTGCGGCGCGTGTATCGGAAGCCGCGCTGGATCGACTGCGTGCCGACCCGATGGTTGCCAATATCGAGTTTGATCGCGAAATGCACACCACCATGGGCAAGCCCGGCAGTGGTGGCGGTGGTGGTACGGCGCAAGTGACGCCCTGGGGCGTATCGCGCGTCGGTGCCAACACCAACGCCAACGATGGTGCCGGCGTCCATATCTACATTATCGGCTCTTCGTGGAAACGTGTGGGTGGCTGGCACCCGGTGATGGTGCCGCAGCCCATACAGCATAAGGCTTTGCTGGCTTCAGCGTTGGCTTGAAATCTGTCACGCTTTGCTGATGGCTACTTCAACCAAGCGTCCCCGGCGTCTGCTCGACGCCTATCGGTTCCCCAGCTTTCGTCCGCAGGCGACGGTCAAGGGTGTGTTCGGCGACCCCAAGGCACGGGTGGTGACGTTGGTTCGGCGCCAAAAAAAACCGTCTGCGGGTGTTGTGGTCGGACGCAGTCGGGTTGGTACGACCGCAAGCTGCGGCAGGTACGCGATCTGTCCTGCGGCGACACCCGGGTGTGGTTGGCGTTCGAGGTGCGCCGGATCGACTGCCGAACGTGCGGCAAGGTGAAGACCGAGCGGATCGACTGGCTGGCCGACAACCCGTTCTACACGAAGCGGTTTGCCTGGCATGTTGGACGCCGCTGTCGCGCCTCGTCAATCAGCGATGTCGCCAAGGAGTTCAAGCTCGACTGGCAGACGGTCAAGTCGCTGGACAAGCAGTACATGGCCGAGCAGCTCAAGCGTGCCGGGATGCCCGGCCCGAAGGTGATCGGCATCGATGAAATCTCGATTCGCAAGGGCCACACCTACCGCATCGTGGTTAGCGATCTGATCCGCAAGCGACCGATCTGGTTTGGCGGTGAAGATCGCTCCGAAGCGAGCATGGCGATGTTCTACGAAGCGCTGGGGACAAGGAAATCCGCCGGCATCCGGCTGGCGGTAATGGACATGTGGAAGCCGTTCCGCAACGCCACCCAAGCCCATGCACCGCAGGCGGCGATCCTGTTCGACAAGTTCCACATCATGGCGCACCTGGGCAAGGCGCTCGACGCCGTGCGCAAGTCCGAGTACGCCCGCCTGAGCGGCAAGGATCGCGACTACATCAAGGGCCAGAAATACACCTTGCTGTCGCACCGCGAGAACCTCAGCCGCGACGGCAAGTCGGCGCTCAAGCAATTGCTGGCCGCGAACAAGCGACTCAACACCGCCTACCTGCTCAAGGAAAGTTTCGGCCAACTGTGGGACTACCAGCGCGAGGGCTGGGCGCGGCGCTTCTTCGAGCAGTGGCGCGATTCGCTGAAGTGGCAACGACTGCCAGCGTTCGAAAAGTTCGCCGCGATGATCGAGCGACATTGGGACGGCATCGCCGCCCACTGTCGTCCCGAGAACAAAGTCTCGCTCGGCTTCGTCGAAGGCCTCAACAACAAAATCCGCGTCATCCAGCGCCGCGCCTACGGCCTGCGCGACGAGGAATACCTGCGGCTCAAGGTGCTGACCTGCATGCTGCCGGAACTGTGAAAATCAACGAAAGTACCCACACGACTTCACGAAGAGCC
>JAUXUI010000086.1 GCA_030681035.1 Lysobacteraceae bacterium
CCGAGATTTCGATCGCCATCGCCATCTGGCACACTGCGTTCTGGATCGCCGTCACTGCTGTCATTGCCGTATCTCCTCTTTTGTCGGATGGGGATCGCAGTGTCGGCGATCCGCCTTCGGGCTCATAGGGTCTACGTCGCTTGCCTTTGCGTCCTTTGCGTCCTTTGCGGACAAAGGGCATTGCGCATTTCCCGTGGCCCCGTGGCCCCGAGTCCCGAGTCCCGGCTACAAAGCACTAGCTATTGCCAGACAACCTGCGTATACTCAGCGGGCTTATTGCCAGCGCCTGTCGTATTCCCCTTTGGATATCGCCGCCTGTCCGCGTTCTGCGCCGACCGGTTTCAGCGACCCACACACCGCACGGCGCGCGGGCCAGCAAACGGATCAGGCGCCACCGGCACCGAACGTTAATTCATACTCGCAGCGCGGATTCTCGACGGGAACGCTCCGGGTCATTCATCAGGAGCTTCATCATGTCGTTTGAATCGCTCGGGCTTGCGCCCGCGTTGTTGCGTGCTGTGTCCGAACAGGGCTACACCACCCCTACCACCATTCAGTCCGAAGCCATTCCGCAGGCTCTGGCTGGCCACGACCTGCTCGCTGGCGCCCAGACCGGCACCGGCAAGACCGCAGCGTTCGTGCTGCCGCTGTTGCAGCGCCTTTTCGTGAACAAGCCCGTTACCGGCTCGCGCAAGCCGCGAGCGCTGATCCTGGCGCCGACCCGTGAGCTGGCCGTGCAGGTGCATGACAGCCTGCGCGCCTATGCCAAGCATCTGCGCGTCAACTCCACCGCCATTTATGGTGGCAACGCGATGCGCCCGCAGTTCGACGCCCTGCGTCGTGGTGTGGATGTACTGGTGGCCACTCCCGGCCGTCTGATCGACCACATGGATCGCCGTACCGCCGACCTGTCCGGCATTGAAATGCTGGTGCTCGACGAAGCCGACCGCATGCTCGACATGGGTTTCATGCCGGCGATCAAGCGCATCCTGCAGGAAGTGCCAAACCAGCGCCAGACCCTGCTGTTCTCGGCCACCTTCGACGCCCCGATCAAGCAACTGGCGCAGCAGTTCATGCACAACCCGGTGGAAATCCAGGTTGCGGCGCGCAATTCCGTCGCCGAAACCGTCACCCACCGCGTGCATCCGGTCGATGGCGCACGCAAGCGCGATTTGCTGCTGCACCTGTTGGGCGAAGATTCACGCCGCCAGACGCTGGTGTTCAGCCGCACCAAACATGGTGCCGATCGCCTGTGCGAGCAGATCGAAGCAGCCGGCATCAAGGCGGTAGCCATTCACGGCAACAAGACCCAGGGCGCCCGCACCCGTGCCCTGCGCGATTTCAAAACCGGCCGCGCCACGGTGATGGTGGCCACCGATGTTGCCGCGCGTGGTCTGGATATCGACAACCTGCCGGTGGTGATCAACTACGATCTGCCGATGGTTGCCGAGGATTACATCCACCGCATTGGCCGCACCGGCCGCGCCGGTGCCGAGGGCTTGGCGCTGTCGCTGGTGTCATCGGCCGAAGCCAACCTGCTGCGCGCGATCCAGCGCCTGCTCAAGACCGACCTGGCACTGGTTGACGTGCCCGGTTTTGCGCCGAATCGTCCACTGCGTCTGGACGGCAACGGCGGCGCGCCCGGTTCCGCACGCCCCGGCGCGCGCCCGGGTGGCCATGCCCACCCGCGTCGTCCGCATGGCCAGGCCCCGCGCCGTGCCCATGCCGGCGCTGGCGCCAAGCCGTACGTGGGCCGCAGCAATCCGCGCACCGGTACACGCTGAGCAAAATGCTGACAGGTCGGGTCGCTTGACCTGACCTGCAACGTCGAAAACGGGCCCCTCGCGGGCCCGTTTTTTTTGTTCGTCCACAGAGCCTGCCGCAGACATGATCTGGGGATGGCCTCCACCGGTGCAGGTCACCGCTTTTCTGTGGGAGCCCACCCTGTGGGCGACAATCGCCGCTGCACATCCATGCTTGGCGCTTGTACCCGTGCGCCATCACCGCGATGATGACAGCATGAACAAGTCCAACAACACCATGGTGGTCAACTGCGTCGCCTACAGCAACGCCGGCGAGCGCCACGACATCGCGCTTGATGACATCAGCGAAACCCTGGCCGCCGACAGCAAAGGCTTTGTCTGGGTCGGCACGCTGGAACCCGATGAGCCATTGATGCAAACCCTGCAACACGAGTTCGGCCTGCACGATCTGGCGGTGGAAGATGCGCATCATGCTCACCAGCGCCCAAAGATCGAGGTCTACGGCGACTCGTTGTTCATCGTGCTGCACACCGCGCAGGCAGTGAATGGCGAAATCGCATTCGGCGAAACCCATATTTTTCTCGGCCCGCGTTATCTGGTCACTGTGCGCCACGGCGCTTCGCTGTCGTACGCCGCCGCGCGCACCCGCTGTGAGCAAACGCCCAAGCGCCTCGCACTCGGGCCCAGTTACGGCCTGTACGCCGTGCTCGACTTCATCGTCGACAACCTGCAGCCGCTGGCGCGCGAGTTTCAGGATGAACTGAGCGCGCTGGAAGCCGACATCTTCGCCGAAACCTATCGCCGCGAAACCATCGAGCGCTTGTATCAGCTCAAGGGCGAACTGACCAAGATGCGGCTGGCGGTATCGCCATTGCAGGACATCCTGTCGCAACTGGTGCGCCTGCACCCGAACCTGATCCGCGACGAAACCCGGCTGTATTTCCGCGACGTGTTCGACCACGCCCTGCGCGTGAACGAAGCCATCGACACCGTGCGCGAAATGGTCAGCGCCGCAATGACCGTCAACCTGTCGCTGGTGACGGTGGCACAGGGCGAAGTGGTGAAGCGCCTCGCCGGCTGGGCAGCGCTGGTGGCGTTGCCGACATTGGTGGCAAGCTGGTACGGCATGAACTTCGTACACATGCCTGAATTGGCTGGCCCATACAATTACTACATCGTGCTGGGCGTCACCGCCAGCGCCTGTGCCGGGCTATTCACCATTTTGCGCCGTTCGCGCTGGCTTTAACGCGTGGGAGCCGGCCGACCTTGGCCGATTGTGGCGAGAGAAGACTGGGCCTTCGACCGCTGCACGGTTACGCGAGGCTTCGCCACGACGCTTTGCTCGCTCAGTCGCCCACACAGGGCTCCTACAGGTGAGCGCAAGCTTTTTTGTAGGAACCCTGTGTGGGCGACAGGTAACGCCCCGCATCGTCGCTTTTTGTAGGAGCCCACCCTGTGGACGACCAGCGTTCCGCGATTTGAGAAATTACGGTCGCGCACAGGGTGCGCTCCTACAGGCGCACATCGTTGCTTTTTTGTGGAGCCCTGTGTGGGCGACCGAGCACCGCACCGGTGAGCACAACCGTTTTTATGTCAGCGTCACGTCCGACAGGCTGCTAACGCATATCGATCATCGACTCCGGGCCGGCAAACACGCCAAAGGTGCCGCGCCCACGTGGATCGTTGTCGTACAGGCCGTCACCATCCCAGTCGAACTGCAACCACGGCAACGAGGCTCCGAGTGCCGCACGCAGATCGATGAAACCGGTATTGCCGGCACCGGGTGGGGTCAACGACACATTGATCCGGCCCTGTACGGGCGGCGGCATGTTGACCAGAGTGGCGCGGGAGGTGCCGGCAGCGACCGTCATCACGGTATCGCCCGGCTGCTCGCCACCCGCCGTATCCGGGTTTTGCAGCAACAACTCACTGGCCAGATCGAGCGGCGTACAGGTATCGGCGGTATTGAGCACAAAACCCGAGCCATTGAAATACTCCGCTTGCAGCCCCACCACCAACGGCTGCAATTCCGAGCCGATGGCGTTGTACAAGGCCAGCCGACCGTGGCGCAGTTCAGTGCTGCCGGCGTTGAAGTGCTCGGGGATGGTATCGCCATCGATGTCCAGATTGATATCCGTCGGCAGCAACTGCACGCCATCGCTATCGGCGGGTGCCAGACCCAAGTCGAGCGGGTACGGGCCATCGGGCGGGTTGGTGCGGGCGAAGCGTAAACCGGCAGTCAGCACCGCTTCGCCCGCCGACCAGTTGCCCGACGCCGGCGTGTTCAGACGCGCGGTGAGATCGTCCCCGCCGCTACCCGCTGCCAAACCCAGGTCGGTGGCAACACTTGGAACCAGCCGCGCAAACAGCCCCTCGTAGTTGCGCGTCACCGTGCCGCCGGCATTCATTGCCTGCAAGGTGAAATCAAGTTGGAACAGCTCGTCCATGTAGGTGAACGGGCTATCCGGCGGGCCCAGGCACGCCGGCGTGCTGCTGCGATCGGTAATGTTCGGCGTCGCCGCGAGTGCAAAATGATCGGGGCTGAAGCGACCCAGTGGCGGGGTGCTGCCCAGCAGGTCGCCGGTGCCAAGGTAATTGCCGGCATTGGCATCGATGCGGATCACGCCGACTTCCGAATACTGTTGATTGAGCGTGACCGTGCCGGCATCGGCTGCTGCAATGCCGGTGTTGGCAATCGCCAGCGTGCCGGCAAATCCGGGGCTTGGCGCCAGCAGCGCCGCACTCAGCGTGATCGGCGTTTGCTGGAAATTCGGCGTTACCGGGTTGTCGCTGAAATCGCTATCGCCATCGCTGTCCCAGCACGCGGCTTGCACAGTGAGTGGGAAATCCGCACCGGCCTTGGCGAACAGCGGGCAATCCGCATCGGCGGCTGGGCAGCCGGCCGGCGCCGCCGGGCTGAACACCGCCAGCCCAGCAGGCCGCGACACGAACAGATCAGCACCATCGAGAATCAAGCCGTCCTCACTGCCAGCGCCAACATGCCGCGCGTGCAGGTTCAACTGCCCGGCATCAGGATAGTTGACGGTGAACGTGGCCTCGGCATTGGCATCGAAGGTCAGGTCAATCGCAGTGCCCGGTGCGGTCGTAGCGACCGGCGTGGCATTCACCAATGCCTGCTGGGTACCGCTGGCCGGGCTCATGTAATCGGTCCAGAAGTTCAGCGTGCGCGTACCCGTGAATGCCGGCGCGCAGGTCTGCGTGGTGTCGTCGGTGCGCACTGCGCGGATCACCACATCGGTCGAAGTCTTGCAGGCGGTTTGCGTTGGCACGTCGAACACGAATCCGCTGTCGCGAAAATCGAGCTGGCAGGTTTCCAGCGCCCCGGCAAAGCAGCGGGTCAGAGCGGTCGCCAACGGCGCACGCGAGGCGGCATTAAGGGTGACGACACCCGGCGCGGTCTGGCGCAACTGCACCACCGCACTACCGGAGTTGAGCACCACCGGATTGGTGCTGTATACCCCACCCGGGCTGGCCAGCAGATCGACCGTGATCGCCTCGTTGACCAGCACGCTGCAATCGGCATTGGCACAGGCCAATACGGTGATGTCGGCTGCGGCGCAAGTCAGCCCGACGCCGGGATGCAACAGCCGTACATGATCGATGGTCACCCCGCCCGGGCAACCGAACAACTGGCTTGATGGCACCGCCACCCGCGTCGCACTGCCCGGCGTCTGCCAATGCAGGCGCGCCACCGCATCACCGCCGCGCTCGAACATTTCCATGCGCACGGCATAGCGTTGCCCGGCCTGCAACGCCACTGGCGCTGCACTATCCCAGGTGGCCGAATGCAAGGTCCAGTTGTTGATCACTTGATTGCCGTTCACCCACAGCCGCACACCGTCATCGGACTGGGTCCAGAACGTGTAATTGCCGGTAACCGGCGCCTCCACAAAACCCTCCCAGCGCACTGCAAACGAATCCGCACCGACTCCTGCCGATGGGCTGCCGGCAGCCCAATCAAAATCGACCTGCGCATCCTGTCGCACCACCGCCGCTGGCCCAGTCGGAAACGCGTTGCCATTGCTGGCCACATCGAAGTTCCAGAAGCTGGCCATCAGGCCATTACCGGCACCGGCGGTGAAGATAAACAACGTCGGATTGGGATCGATCAGTACCCCATCGCTTGCGACAACGTCCTCGATTCGCAAGGTGTAGCTGTTGCCGGCAATCAGAGCCTTGTTGAGCGTCAGGGTGACGGTCTGGCCGTCGGACTCCAGCACGGCGCTTTGCACCGTGAGTCCTTTTGGCAGGCTACCAATGATGTCGTAATTCTGCTTTCGCTCGACGCTGTCCTTGCCCTTGCCGCCTTGCATCGGTCGGCTGAAACTGACGCTCAGGGTTTTCAGATCGGTACACGATTGCACCACCGCCAACACCGTTGGCGTGGCCTGTGAAAACAGGTATTGCTGCGGCACCACATTGCGCGGCGAGCCGGCGCTGATATCCGAAGGTTTGCGCCAGTACAATCGCGCCACCGCACCGCCGCCGCGCTCGAACATCTCCATGCGCACCACGTAGCGCTGGCCGGCGACCAGATTGATGGTCGCGCTGTCGTTCCAGGTCGGCCCGTGCAGGGTCCAGTTGTCGATCACCAGCGCGCCATTGATCCACAGCCGCACGCCATCATCGGACTGCGTCGAGAAAATGTAAGCACCGGTTTGCGGCGCTTCCACCATGCCATCCCAGCGCACCGCAAAATCGTCGCCGCCGATGCCGGGCGCCGGAGCGCCGCTACCCCAATCGAAGTTCACCGTGGGATCGATGCGCGTCCGATCCGGAGCACTGCTCGGAAACAGGTTGCCGTTGGCGATGACGTTGAAGTTCCAGTAGCCGCCGTTGAGCCCGTCGCCTTGCGCCTGCGCCGGCTGCACCGACACCACCCACAACAACATCAATGCAAACGCCATCCGGGCACCAGCAAACCCGATGCCTCTTGCAGTGTCGTCATTCCCGCGAAGGCGGGAATCCAGCGCCTTTCGCCTTGCCGTGTCGTCATTCCCGCGAAGGCGGGAATCCAGCGCCTTTCGCTTTGCCGTGTCGTCATTCCCGCGAAGGCGGGAATCCAGCGCCTTTCGCTTTGCCGTGTCGTCATTCCCGCGAAGGCGGGAATCCAGCGCCTTTCGCCTTGCCGTGTCGTCATTCCCGCGAAGGCGGGAATCCAGCGCCTTCCGCCTTGCCGCGTCGTCATTCCCGCCCCCGATTAAAGCATTCGAGGGCAGGCTACAGCGGGAATCCAGCGCCTTTCGCCTTGCCGTGTCGTCATTCCCGCGAAGGCGGGAATCCAGCGCCTTCCGCCTTGCCGCGTCGTCATTCCCGCGAAGGCGGGAATCCAGCGCCTTTCGCTTTGCCGTGTCGTCATTCCCCCGAAGGCGGGAATCCAGCGCCTTTCGCCTTGCCGTGTCGTCATTCCCGCGAAGGCGGGAATCCAGCGCCTTTCGCTTTGCCGTGTCGTCATTCCC
>JAUXUI010000088.1 GCA_030681035.1 Lysobacteraceae bacterium
CCGAGATTTCGATCGCCATCGCCATCTGGCACACTGCGTTCTGGATCGCCGTCACTGCTGTCATTGCCGTATCTCCTCTTTTGTCGGATGGGGATCGCAGTGTCGGCGATCCGCCTTCGGGCTCATAGGGTCTACGGCAACGTGTCAGAGTGATCGTTGATGCGGATACTCGCGCCGCCGGAGCAATTGTCGAGTAAATCAACACCAAGCCCGACAAGCGGCTAGGCAGGCAGGAAACGCCTGCCAAGCCTCTGCTTGTCCCGGAGGGAGAGGGGCAAAGCAGCTGAGGTTCGACACTAATCAGGTTGGTGTTTGGCAAGCCTGTACTCATTTCCCCTTCACATCGGTTTGCTGCTGGCAGCGCCAAGGTTGCGCGGGTAGACTGGGGCGCTCTGTGCCGTTGCCTGTTGTTGCTGCTTTGGCGACGACGACGAAGATCAAATACCCAACCGTTTGTGACCCCAATAATGATTGCTGCCTGGCTGCGTTGCCTGGAACGTCTGGAAACCGAGTTTCCGGCGGAAGAAGTTCATACCTGGCTCAAGCCGCTGCAGGCGGAAGCTGGTGAAGAAGGGCTATGCCTTTTTGCGCCGAATGCGTTTGTGGTGGAAACCGTTCGCGACCGCTACCTTGAGCGAATCTGCGCATTGGTGAATCACTATGCCGGTACCGATACCACGGTTCGCCTCGAAGTGGGTGCCATGCGGCGCGCCCAGCCAGAGACCGCTCTACCAGCCAATGGCAATCGGCGTGTGACGGCCACTGGCAAGCCGTTCGCCGGAAATCTGGATCCGCATTACACCTTCGACAATTTTGTTGAGGGCCGTTCCAATCAATTAGGGCGCGCAGCTGCGTTGCAGGCGGCACAACATCCGGGTGAGCGCGCCCACAATCCGCTGTTGTTATACGGTGGTACCGGCCTGGGCAAGACCCACCTGATGTTTGCCGCCGGCAACGCGATGGTGCAGAACAATCCTTCCATGCGCGTACTGTACCTGCGCTCCGAGCAATTTTTCAGCGCCATGATGAAGGCTCTGAGTGAAAAGGCGATGGACCAGTTCAAGCGTCAATTTCATACAATCGGCGCGCTACTGCTCGATGACATCCAGTTTTTTGCCGGCAAGGATCGCACTCAGGAGGAGTTCTTCCATACCTTCAACGCGTTGTTCGATGGCAAGCAGCAAATCATCCTGACCTGCGATCGCTACCCACGTGAAGTCGGCAACCTGGAACCCCGTTTGAAGTCGCGGTTGTCGTGGGGGTTGAGCGTGGCCATTGAGCCACCGGATTTCGAGACACGCGCTGCGATTGTGATGGCGAAGGCGCAAAGCCGCGGAATAGCGTTGCCGGAAGCGGTCGCACTTTTGATGGCCCAGCGCATGCGCTCCAACGTTCGCGATCTGGAGGGTGCGCTGAATACGCTGGCAGCACGCGCCAATTTTACGGGTCGCCAGATCACCGAAGATTTTGCACAGGAAACCTTGCGCGATCTGTTGCGTGCCCAGCAACAGGCGATATCTATCGCCAACATACAAAAGACCGTGGCAGACTACTTTCAATTGCGTGTGGTTGATTTGCTGTCCAAGCGCCGCACCCGGTCGTTGGCCCGACCACGGCAGATCGCCATGGCGTTGGCCAAGGAGTTGACAGAACATAGCTTGCCGGAGATCGGTGACGGTTTTGCCGGCCGCGACCACACCACGGTTATGCATGCCTGCAAAGTGATCCGTGAATTGGTGCAAAACGACGGCAAGATGCGAGAAGACTGGGAAAAACTGATCCGCAAGCTGACCGAGTAGCATGACCTGTGGATAAGGTGTTGATGAAAAAAACCGGGTAAAGTTACCCACAGCTTTATCGACGGCTCAAAGTCGTTATTCCACAGACCGGTTGGTTGTTAATATTCGTTTTAAAACAATTGTTTACATAAGTTATCCCGCGCTTTCGGCGACACCACCACCACCAGTCTTATAGTTAATACACATCGTTATTGGGGATTTCGACATGCGATTCAGCCTACAACGCGAAGTGTTGCTCAAGCCGCTGCAGCAGGTCGTCAACGTTGTTGAACGACGCCATACTTTGCCGGTTCTCGCCAACCTGTTGTTGCAGGTGAGTGACGGACGTCTGGCAATGACTGGTACCGATCTCGAAGTGGAGATGGTTGCCCGCTGCGCGGTTGATGATGCGCAGGACGGCGATGCCACCGTACCGGCACGAAAGCTGTTCGAGATCGTGCGCGCATTGCCGGATGGCAGCCGGGTTACGGTCAGTTTTTCTGGCGAAAAGGCTACCGTGCAGGCGGGACGCAGTCGCTTCAGCCTGGCCACCCTGCCCGCCAATGATTTCCCCAATATCGATGAACTTGAACTGGTGGAGCGCGTCAGCTTGCCCGAGTCGGTGCTCAAGGAACTGATTGAGCGAACAGCCTTTGGCATGGCGCAACAGGATGTGCGCTATTACCTCAACGGTTTGTTGCTGGATCTGCGCGAAAATCTGTTGCGCTGCGTGGCGACTGACGGCCATCGCTTGGCGTTATGCGAAGCAGAACTGCCCGAAGGCGTCAAAGCGCGCAAGCAAATTATTGTTCCGCGCAAAGGCATTCTCGAATTACAGCGCTTGCTTGAGGGCGGTGATCGCACGGTTGAACTGGAAGTGGGTCGCAACCACCTGCGGATTCATCGCGAAGATGTGACTTTCACCAGCAAGCTGATTGATGGCCGCTTCCCTGATTACGATGCGGTAATTCCCATTGGCGCGGACAAGGAAGTTGCCGTGGACCGCGATGCTCTGCGCGCCGCTTTGCAGCGAGCAGCAATTTTGTCGAATGAAAAATACCGCGGCGTGAAACTGGAGTTCTCTCCTGGGCAGCTGCGCATCATTGCGCACAACCCCGAGCAGGAAGAAGCGCAGGAAGAGCTGGAGGCAGAAACCCAGATTGACGATCTTGCGATTGGTTTTAATGTCACCTACCTGTTGGAGGCATTGTCGTCGTTGCGCGAAGAAAAAGTGCTGTTGTTGTTGCGTGATGCCAACTCCAGCGCCTTGCTGCGTGAGGCAAGCAACGACAAGACCCGGCACGTTGTGATGCCGCTGCGGCTTTGATTGCATTACCGATGCGCTGTGACCGGTGTGATGCCTGCCTGCGTGGTTGGCTGTTGTGCGCCTAGATCGACTGGCTGTTTCCCGGTTTCGCTGTGTTGCTGACGCGAGCCTGGCGCTGGGCCCAGGCATCAACCTTATTACCGGCGATAACGGAGCCGGCAAGACCAGTGCCATTGAGGCTTTGTATTTATTGAGCCACGGCCGATCATTTCGCGGTCGCGTCCGCGATGGCTTGATTCAACATGGCGAAGCTGCGTTGCGCGTGTTGGCACAATGGCGTGATGCCAGCGCTACCGAGCACCGCGCCGGCATTGAGCACGATGGCAAGCAGTGGCAGGTACGCGTTGATGGTGCGTCGGTCAAAACCTTGGCAGAACTGGCCAGTCGCATCGCCTTGGTGTGTTTCGAGCCCGGTAGCCATGCCCTTCTGAGCGGTGCCGCTGAAAACCGTCGCCGATTCGTCGACTGGGGCTTGTTTCACGTGGAACCAGGGTTTTTGGAATGCTGGCGACGCTATGCACGGGCATTGCGACAACGCAACGCCCTTCTCAAGTCAGCACACGACGGGGTTTCACTTGAATCATGGGAACACGAACTGCAAATTAGCGGCGACTTGATTACGGCTATGCGCATTTCCTATTTGGCGCAGTGGGAACACGCATTGCTCATCGCCACCGCTCAGTTCTTGCCAGAACTCCCTGTTGCCAAAGTGAGTTTTGTTCGCGGTTGGCGCGCGGAGGATACGCTGGCTGCTGCTCTCAAAAGCAGTCGTGATCGCGACCAAGCGATGGGATTCACCAGCGTCGGGCCGCATCGCGCTGATTGGCGTATCAACTTTGCCCGGTTGAACGCCAAGGATGGGCTATCAAGAGGGCAGACGAAGCTGACAGCGCTGGCGTGCGTGTTGGCGCAAGCGCAGCAATTTGCCGCAGTGCATGGCGATTGGCCAATCGTGTGCCTGGATGATCTTGCGTCGGAGTTGGATCAACGGCATCAGCAGCGGGTCATCGAATTGGTCATTGCCAGCAAGGCGCAGGTCGTAATCACCGCGACCGAAGCAATTCCGGCACTCGCCCCATTGCACGTAAGCAGGTTCCACGTGGAACAGGGCGACTTCACTGCGCTGCTATAATCGCCGGCTAAATGTATCGTATCGTCGGGCCCGTGTACGGCTGTGCCCCGCTGTGTACCCCAATTCAATAACGCGACCCAAGGTCGCTGGAAGCCACTGGTTATGAGTGAAAACGTCTACGACTCCAGTCGAATCACCGTCCTTCGTGGTCTGGACGCGGTACGCAAACGCCCGGGCATGTATATCGGTGATGTTCACGATGGCACCGGCCTGCACCACATGGTTTTCGAGGTGGTAGACAACGCCATTGATGAGGCTTTGGCAGGCCATTGCGACAAGGTTGTCGTAACGATCCATGACAACGGCTCGGTCAGCGTCAGCGACAACGGCCGCGGCATCCCGGTGGACATACACAAAGAAGAAGGTGTTTCCGCTGCCGAGGTCATCATGACGGTGCTGCATGCAGGCGGCAAGTTCGACGACAGCAGTTATAAGGTGTCAGGCGGTTTGCACGGTGTCGGTGTTTCGGTGGTCAATGCGTTGTCGGAAAGCCTGCGCATGGATATTTGGCGCGACGGCCTGCACTACGAGCAGGAATATGCGTTGGGGGAACCGTTGTATCCGTTGCGTGAGGCCGGCACGGCGACGCGGCGCGGAACGCTAATACGCTTTTTACCGGCACGCAGCATTTTTTCCGACGTCGAGTTTCATTACGACATCCTGGCGCGACGTCTGCGCGAGTTGAGCTTCCTCAACTCGGGCGTACGTATCGAGTTGATTGATGAACGCGGCGACGGAAAGACAGACGTTTTTGAGTTTGAAGGCGGTATTCGAAGTTTCGTCGAACACCTGTCGTCCATTAAAACCCCGCTACATCAATCGGTTATATCGATATCCGGGGAACATAACGGGATTTCGGTAGAAGTGGCGCTGCAGTGGACCGACTCATACCAGGAAACCATGTTCTGTTTTACCAACAACATCCCGCAAAAAGATGGTGGTACCCATCTGGCCGGGTTCCGCGCAGCACTGACGCGCACTCTGAACAACTACATCGAACAAAACGGCATCGCCAAGCAGGCCAAAGTTGCGTTCTCCGGCGACGACATGCGCGAAGGATTGATCGCGGTTTTGTCGGTTAAGGTGCCCGATCCGAGCTTCAGTTCGCAGACCAAGGAAAAGTTGGTGTCTTCCGATGTCAAGCCGGTGGTGGAGTCGGTGCTTGGCCAGAGACTGGAAGCATTTTTGCAGGAAAACCCGACAGACGCGCGCGCCATCACCAACAAGATTGTGGATGCCGCGCGTGCGCGTGAAGCGGCCCGCAAGGCGCGGGATCTGACCAGGCGCAAAGGCGCGCTGGACATTGCGGGTCTGCCCGGCAAGCTGGCTGATTGCCAGGAAAAAGACCCGGCGCTCAGCGAGCTGTTCATTGTCGAGGGCGACTCGGCGGGTGGCTCGGCCAAGCAAGGGCGTAACCGCAGAACGCAGGCGATTTTGCCGCTGAAGGGCAAGATACTCAATGTCGAACGTGCGCGTTTTGATCGCATGCTGGCCTCGGCCGAGGTGGGCACGTTGATTACGGCACTGGGCTGCGGTATCGGCAAGGATGAATACAATCCGGACAAGCTGCGTTATCACCGCATCATCATCATGACCGATGCCGATGTAGACGGCTCGCATATCCGCACCTTGCTGCTGACATTTTTCTATCGGCAGATGCCGGAACTGATCGAACGCGGTTATGTATATATTGGGTTGCCGCCGCTTTACAAAATAAAACAAGGCAAAACAGAGCTTTACATGAAAGACGATGAGGCATTGAACCAATATCTGGTGAACAACGCCGTGGAAGGTGCCGAATTGATACCGGGCGCCGGGCTTCCGCCGATCCAGGGAGCCGCCCTGGAACGCCTGATGCTGGAGTTTGCGCATGTGCAAGAAATCATTCGCCGTGTCGCACACCGCTTTGACCCACAAGTGCTTGAAGCGATGCTCGATTTGCCTGCACTGGGTGCTGTGGCATTTGCCGATCAAGCGGGCATGAATCAATGGTTGTCGCGTTTGCAAGGTCGGCTCAATGCCACGGGTCTGGGCAGGCCACGATATCGGCTCGAAGCGCGGCCACCGCTGGGTGAGCAACCCGGTGCCCTGATCGTCAACAAAGCCCACAATGGCCTTGAGTCGGTCCAGGTACTGCCAGCAACCAGTTTTGAGAGTGGTGATCTCAAGTTACTTGCTGGGCTATGCCGGCAACTCGATGGCTTGTTGCTACCCGGCGCAACGGTAACGCGTGGTAGCAAGAGTCTGAGCATTGAACGTTTTGCGACGGCGCAGGCATGGTTGTTGGATGAAGCCAAAAAAGGGCGTGCGATCCAGCGCTTCAAGGGCTTGGGCGAAATGAATCCGGAGCAGCTGTGGGATACCACAGTCAATCCAGAAACCCGCCGCTTGTTGCAGGTGCGTATCGAGGATGCCGTTGCAGCCGACCAGATATTCTCAACCCTGATGGGCGATGTGGTAGAGCCGCGGCGTGCATTTATCGAAGACAATGCACTCAAAGTATCCAACCTCGACGTCTAAGCGAATTATCCGCGCGACTTGTCGTTGTTGGTGTGTCCATATACTGTGATACCCCGATCAACCTGCGTTGATTGGGGACATGAGCTTGTATCGGGAAAGCGCAGCCTGCCATGAAAAAGACGCATCTCTATCTGCTGGCATTTACCGTAGCGGCAATTGCCATCGCTGCGATTACGTACAAGTGGCAGGTGTTGAAGTTTCCGCTGCAACCACAGAGCGAAGTCTCGGTCTGGACGATTCAGGCGAGAGTGACCTATCGACCAAAACGCGGACCCAACACCGTAACCTTGCAGTTGCCAACGATGACGCCGGGCTTTGCGGTGGTTGATGAAAAGTTCATCGCCAGAAACTATTCCATGCTGGAACAGCAGACCACCCGCAAACGCGAGGTGCAGTGGGCAATACGACGCGCACGCGGGGAACAGGTGCTGTATTACCGGGCAACGCTGGTGCGCTCTTCGCTGAGCGACAACCAAGAGTTGCCCTACGAACCCATTCTTGCCAAGCCGCCGCCTTTGGAAGAACCGTGGGCAACCGCCTCGCAAGCGTTGCTCGACGACGTGCGCGATTTTTCAGCGGACATCGTGACTTATGCCCGCGAACTGGTGCATCGTTTCAATCAGAAAGTCCCCAGCCAGGAAGTGGCGATTTTGGGAGAGTTACTCGCAACGCCTGGCGAGCGCGCGCGTTTTTTCGCCAGCTTATTGGCAACACGAAAGATACCAGCACGGGTATTGCATGGTTTCACGCTGACTGATGACAACAGCAATCGATTGACGCCGCGCGCGATACTGGCGGTACACAATGGAACTGACTGGACATTGATTGACCCGCTCACTGGCGCCGAAGGCTGGCCGAGCGACTTCTTTTTGTGGCACAGCGGCGATCGGCCAATGTTGCGGGTAGACGAAAATCCAGCGGCAACGGTGGAGTTTACTGTCAGTCGCAATCTCGCCGATGCGATGGCGGTTGCCGAGCGCCGGCTAGAGGTACAGGACGCCAACATGGTGCGTTACTCCCTGCTTAGCTTGCCGCTTCAAACGCAGGAGGTCTACCGCGTTTTGCTGATGATACCGATCGGCGCATTCATCATGTTGCTGCTAAGGAATGTCATAGGAATCAAAAGCTTCGGAACGTTCATGCCAGTGCTTATTGCGCTGGCATTTCGCGATACCGGGGTCATCGCCGGCGTGCTGCTGTTTGCCCTGGTGATTGGTGCGGGGCTGATGGTGCGCTTCTACCTGGAACGCTTGCGCTTGCTTTTGGTGCCTCGCTTGACAGCGATATTGATACTTGTGGTGTTGCTGATGGCGCTGGTGAGCGTGCTCTCCAATCGCCTTGCGATAGAGGTGGGTTTGTCGGTCTCCTTGTTTCCAATGGTCATCATGGCAATGACCATCGAACGCATGTCGGTGGCTTGGGACGAACGCGGCGCAGGTACGGCAATACGCGAGGGTATCGGCTCGCTGTTGGTGGCGTCGCTGGCGTATCTGGCGATGAGCTGGCCGCCACTGGAGCATATGGTTTTTGTGTTTCCGGAAGTGCTGCTGATCTTGTTCGCGGCAACATTGCTGCTCGGCCGCTACTCTGGTTACCGGCTCACGGAGTTGTTCCGTTTCCGCGCACTGGCACGCGAGGACGACCCCATTGCGCCGATACCCGGCACCAAGGCATCCTGAGCCATGCGAGTGTTCAATCCCGTTGCTATCGCGCGATCCTTGCGCCGTATCGGCCTGATGGGCATCGGTGAGCGAAATGCCGACTATGTGTTGCTGCACAACCAACGCAAGTTCTACCCGCGCGTGGATGACAAGCTGATCACCAAAAAGCTGGCGTTGGCAGCGGGGTTGCCAGTACCCGATCTGTACGCGGTTGTGCGCGAAGAGCATGAAATTGCCGACCTGCATCAACTGCTGGCATGCCGTGAACAATTTGTAGTCAAACCGGCGCATGGCTCTGGGGGGGATGGGATTCTTGTCATCACCGGGAGACGCGGGCAAAGTTACCGGCGCGCCAATGGCGACCTTATGTCGCGGGGCGATTTTGCCCACCATCTATCCAACGGCTTGTCAGGGCTGTTTTCACTGGGCGGTCAGCCCGATCATTTGTTGGTCGAATATTGCGTGCAGTTCGATCCGATCTTTGATCAGGTCAGTTTTCGCGGTGTGCCCGATATTCGCATCATCGTATTCTTCGGTTACCCGGTAATGGCCATGATCCGCTTGCCGACGCGCATGTCTGACGGCAAGGCAAACCTGCACCAGGGTGCGATCGGTGTGGGTATCGACTTGCCCAGCGGACTGACCCGCAGAGGCGTCTGGGGTACGGAGTTGATCCGCGAGCATCCAGACACTGAACACAGCATTGTTGGCATGAAAATACCGCACTGGGAACACCTGTTGCAGATGGCCGCGAGTTGTTACGAGCTTTCCGAGCTAGGTTATGTTGGCGTCGACTTCGTCCTGGATCGTACGCGCGGGCCGTTGATGCTTGAGCTCAATGCCCGCCCTGGCCTGGCTATTCAGATGGCCAATGGCAATGGTTTGTTGCACCGTCTGCGACGCGTCGAAGCGCTCAAGGCAGCGGGAGCATTGAGTAGCGACCCGCAAGCACGTGCTCGGTTTGCCCAGGAAAACTTCGCCACATTGGGGTAATGGCACGACGCTGCGGCCACAACAACTCGCATTGACATCAAATTAACTCGTGTTCTGGTAAACCGGGTATTGAAACGGGGAGCGGCATGCTATGAATCGGTCCATCAGCCTACTGCGCACTGCGCTATGTACGGTCGTGCTTTCGGCCTGCGCCACCGCACCCAGTGGGCGCAGCCAGATCCTGTTGTACTCCGATACACAAATGGATCAGCTGGGCAGCGCGTCGTTTGACCGCCTCAAGAGCGAAGGAAAGATCGCACGCGAACCCAAACGCGAAGCGTATGTGCAATGTGTCGTCAATGCCTTGGTCGCGCAATTGCCAGCGCCGTGGCACACGACGGCATGGGAAGTACAAGTATTCAACGATGACACCGCCAATGCGTTTGCCTTGCCCGGAGGCAAGGTGGGCGTGAACACCGGGATGTTTGCGATAGCTGAAAACGCCGACCAGCTTGCCGCCGTGCTGGGTCATGAGATCGGCCATGTAGTGTTCCGACATTCCAACGAGCGGGTGTCCACCTCGGCCATCGCAGACACCGGATTGGGCTTGGTCAATGCTTACGTGGGCGCGCAGGCCAGCCCACAAACCAGCAACGCCGTAATGACGGCACTGGGCCTGGGCACGCAGGTTGGCGTGCTGTTGCCGTTTTCGCGCAAGCATGAAAGCGAGGCGGATATCTATGGTCAGCGGCTGATGGCGCAGGCCGGATTTGATCCTGCTCAAGCGGTGGAGTTGTGGCAAAACATGAGTCAGGAGTCAGGCGGATCACGGCCTGTGGCTTGGCTTTCAACACATCCGGACCCAAGTCAACGCATTGCCAGGCTGCAAGCAGAAGTTGCCGCTTTGCAACCGGTGAAAGCTCGCGCACGGGAACAGGGATTGCGCCCGAACTGCGTACTGCGTCGATAGTTGATGTTCGAGTTGATGTTCGAGACTTGAGTAATCGCACTAATTGCGGTTACCCTAGCCCACCCTGAATTTCCGGCACTGGAGTCCATCCAGCGCCGATGCATCGAAACAGTAGAGGTTTATCATGATGCGGTTTGTTGTTCTCATGCTGTTCACGGTTACGCTTCTGGCCACGTCGTGGGCGCCTGCCGTTGCGCAAGATACCGACAGTAGCCAAAGCGGTCGATCAAAATACGAGGATCGCGGCGTACGTAAAAACAAGAGCCAGGATAAAGAAGAAAAGGCACAGCCGCTGTTTCCACTGGCAACGCGTGAAGATCCAACAATCCGTCTATCCAGTCGGGACCAACGCAAGATCCAGAAATTGTTGGATCTGTCGCAGGGCGAGTCTGAACAGCAGGCCGAGGCTCAGGCGATGGGCGAAGATATGCTCGCTAATCCCAAAGTTACCGGATACACACGGGCATTCGTCAGCCGGGTAATGGCGGACATTCGCCTGGAGCAGGACGATGTGCAGGGTGCGATCCATTATTTGCAAACCGCGCTGGACGCCGACGCACTATCCAACGACCAGCATTTCCAGACCATGTTGGTGCTGGCGCAGACGCTGATCAATGAAGATCGAGCGGAAGAGGGCATTGTCGTTTTTGATCGGTTGATTGCCGAAAGCAAGACCGACAACCCCGATTACCTGATCATCAAGGCCAACGCGCTGTACCAGCTTGAGCGTTACCCCGAGGCGTTGGAGTTGGCCAAGCAGCTGGTTGCCGCATCGCCCGAGCCCAAACCGAGCTGGCAACGGCTTCTGGTGGCCCTGTATGCCCAGACCGAGCAGCCGCTGGAAGCGGCCAAGGTTCTCAAAACACTGATCGCTGCCGACCCTACCGACAAGGCACTGCGCACCAACCTCGCCGGCATGTATCAGGAGGCTGGCGACAATGATGCAGCCGTTGCGGTGCTCAACGAAATGCGTGCGCAAGGCCTGTTGACGACGGATCGCGACTATCGAGCGTTGTACTCGCTGTATGCCAACATCGAGGGACATGATGCGGATGTGATCGCAGTAATCAACGAAGGGCTCGAAAAGGGCATTCTGGAAGAAAATGTACAGGTGTATACGGTGCTGGCACAATCGCACTATTTTTCTGACCAGATACCGCAAGCCATCGAGGCGTACAAAAAGGCCAGCGAGATCGCAAGCGATGGCGCCCCTACGTTGAATCTGGCGCGGATCTATGCGACTGAAGGCCGCATGGCTGAGGCAAAAGCCACAGCCAATGAAGCGCTGGCCAAAGGCCTGCCAGCGCCAGGCCACGCTTGGGTGCTCCTCGGTCAGGTCGAACACAATCTGGGCAACCGTGCGGCCACCGCTGCTGCAATGAAAGAAGCGGCGAAGTACCCTGAAACCAAGGCAAACGCCGAAGAGTGGCTACGCAAGAACAAAGTGCGGTAATCTGGCGGGCCGCGAAGCGCTCTTGGCGCCAGCGTCCCATTCGTATACGCTTACAAATTACCGCTGCTTCAGGCTGCGATCGTATCCCGCGATCAGGGCCTCTGCTGCACCGGACTAGAGCAAGTCTTTTCGCGCATGACGGACAACAACTACAAATACGAGATCGAACCGCAAACGCTCAACTGGCTGCGTGTCAGTGGCATTGCGTTCGCCCTGGCGTTTCATATTGGCGCAGTGATGTTGCTGATGGTGCCTGCCACGAATCCCAACGCGGATGACGACAAAGAAGATGTCGTGCAGGTAACCTTTATCGAGCCGCCACCGCCGCCACCGCCGCCGCCGCCGCCGCCGCCGGAACCACCGAAGCGCCCACCCCCGAAGGTGATCGAGAAGGTGAAACCGACACCGACACCGCCGCCGCCGGAACCGCCTGTCGTGTTCGAAGACGCTACCGCGATGTCATTTGAGGCGCCGCCGCCGTCGCCGCCGGCACCGCCCGCGCCACCGGTGGACTATCAGGCATCGGAGGATCCAAGTTACCGACGCCAGTTCCCGCCACGCTATCCGCCGCAGGCATTGCGCCGTGGTATCGAAGGCGAGGTATTATTGAAGGTATTGGTCAGTACTGACGGCGAACCACTGGATGTGCAAGTGGAGAAGTCAAGTCGCAACAGGGATTTGGATCGTGCGGCGGTAACAGCGGTGCAGCGTTGGAAGTTCAACCCGCAAATCCGCAATGGCCAAAAAGTGCAGGGCTATGTATTGGTCCCAGTTGTTTTCAGCCTGAACTGATGTTTTCCCACCCCAAGGCAACTTTTCAACCAGAAGGTACGCGTTATGCTGCAGGACTCTAATTCCCAGCCGGTCGACCCGGCATCGGCCACCACCGAGGTGGATCCGAACGCTGCGGCTATCGCCGCCCCACCGGCAGCAGTAACGGAAGCGCAGCCGAGCGCCGCCCCAAATGCCATCCCGACCGGCATTACCGATACCGACGCTGAGGCATTCCAGCAAATGGGATTTGACCACTTGTTGGTAGGCTTTGACGTCGTCGGCTGGGTGGTGTTCGTCACCCTGGTGGTGATGTCGATCGGCTCGTGGTACTACACGGTTGTCAACGTGCTCTCCAATCTGCGTGTGAGTTCGCGTGCAGATCGTGTGGTTCGTACCTTCTGGGAAACCACCAACGCCCAGGACGCGATTCACTTCATGCAGGAGCAGCCCAAGACCGAGCCATTCTCCAAGATCGCACTGGATTGCGCGGAAGCTGCCGCCCATCACCAGCGCAGTGAAGGTTCGCGCCTTGCCGAAGCACTCAACCGATCGGAGTTCATTGACCGCGCCCTGCGGCAAGCCGTCACCCGCGAGAGTTCGCGCCTGGAAAGCGGCATGACTTGGCTGGCCACCGTCGGTGCGACCGCGCCGTTCGTCGGTCTGCTTGGCACGGTATGGGGCATTTACCACGCGCTGATCAAGATCGGTCAAACCGGTCAGGCATCGATCGATGCCGTTGCCGGCCCGGTCGGCGAGGCGCTGATCATGACCGCGCTCGGTTTGTTCGTCGCAATTCCCGCCGTATTGGCTTACAACGCCTTTGTTCGCGTGAATCGGGTGACCAACTCCAAGTTCGACACCTTTGCGCATGATCTTCACGACTTCTTTGCCACCGGTTCGCGGGTGGGTGAGTCGGCAGCCAAGCGCTGAGTCGCTTTGGATTTCGGGAGATAAACAGCCATGGCGTTCAGTAGCAATAGCGGCGGCGGCGGCCCAATGGCTGAAATCAATGTCACGCCCCTGGTGGACGTGATGTTGGTTTTGCTGATCATTTTCATGATCACAGCGCCATTGATGTCACACAAGGTGCAGATCAAGCTGCCGGAAGCGACACTCGAAAATCGTCCCGAACCACCGATTCAACCGATCACCTTGGCGATCAAGGATACCGGTGCCATATTCTGGAACGATCAGCCCATCGACATGTCGTTGCTGGAAACGCAGCTGGCTGTAGAAGCGCAGAAAGTTCCACAGCCGCAAGTGGACATACGTGCTGATGGCACTACCCGTTACAAGATTATCCGTGACGTGGTGAAAGTGGCCAAGCAGACAGGCATTCGCAAGGTTGGCTTTGTCGCTACTCCTGAGCACTGATACGTACGAGGATTCACCTGATGGCCTTTAGTAGCAATAGCAGTGGCGGCGCAATGGCCGACATCAACGTCACGCCGCTGGTTGACGTGATGTTGGTTCTGCTGATCATCTTCATGGTGACCGCGCCAATGGCGTCGTATCAGATCCAGGTCGATCTGCCGCAGCCGAGCAAAAACCTGGAACAGCCGAAGGATCCACCGAAGCCGATTCGCTTGCGTATCGACGGCAATGGGCAACTGTTCTGGGACGGCTCGCCGCTGCCGACCGCAGCACTGTATCCCCAGTTGCAGATCGAAGCGACGCGCGATCCACAGCCGACGCTCGAGCTCGAAACCAACGGCGAAACGCGCTACGACGTGCTGGCCAATGTATTGTCGACAGCCAAGAATGCGGGCATGGAAAAGATCGGATTCGTCGAGACGATGTAACTCTGGCGATCTTGCAATAACAAAAAAAGCCGCTTAGTGCGGCTTTTTTTGTGCAAGACTGCTGGCAAAGCTGTTCCCGATTAGTCTCGAACCTCAGCTGTGATGCATGGTAAATCCTTCTCCCGCCGGGACAACCAGCGACTTGGCGGCTTTGCCGCCTAGCCGATTGGCTGGTAGTTTCATCAGAAGGTGGCCCGCAGGGCCGGATGAGGGTACGGGCAAAGTGCCGATAGACGCATTCGCGCCGAACCCTCACCACTGCCCCTCTGATACGGCTACCAAGCAACCGACTAGTGTAGTGTTCGATTCTTGATGGAACTTAAAAGTCTTGCCGATGTCCAATTCATCACCTGGATTGAGCATGGAGTGAGTCAGTGCGAGTAGCCCCGGCGATTGAATTGACCAAAGCGCAGGAGCACGAGCTGACCAA
>JAUXUI010000091.1 GCA_030681035.1 Lysobacteraceae bacterium
CACGCCGCGCCTGTGCAGCTGCCGGCTTGCGCGCAGTCGTTCGCGCTGCCGTGCCACACACCGTAGCTGCCGTTTCAATCCGCGCCCGCTCCTGTGAGAGCCGGCGACAGGCATTCTCAAAATCGGCGAGTTGTTGCGGGGTGTTTCAATCCGCGCCGATGTGTGCACGGCCCGATCGACGCGCTTGTGCTCAGCGTTGCCACGCGCGGTATGAATGTTGTCGGTAAACTCACCGCCGGCGTGGATCAAGCCCAGCGGCGCGGACAATAAGCCCAGTGATTGTGGGCCGAAAGCGGAACCAGCAGATCGTGTTCCACGTCGCTGGCTTCAAACAACCTGAAGCAAAGGCCGCGACCGCACGGCCCCGCGACTGAACACGACAAACTGCCCGTCGAATCGTTGCGGTGTACGCAGCAGCGCTGCCACCCATTCGGCGGGCTCGCTTGGCCGGTAGTGGGCTTCGCGCAACAAGATGATGGCGGGCGGTGGCGGCAGGCGACGGCTGAATATCAATTCGCCATAGTCCCGGTCGAACGTCACGATCCAGCGCTGCTCACGCACCGCAATCGCCATGACATCCACATCGGAACTGCCGGCACAGTTCTCCTTGATTGCGAGAAGATCGTAGCCTTGCCTGCGCAATACGACAACCGCCGGAAGCGGAAAATTCTCGTTGAGCAGCAGCTTTATGGTCACAACCTCGCCCAATCCATGGCCACAAAAGACTCTTCCTTGAAAATCTCGGAAACAAAAGCCAATGCGGCGTGGATATCGTCGTGGGTGATGTGTGGGTAGGATTCAAGCAAGTCCTCGATGGACCAGCCGTCGGCCAAACGATCGAGCAGCAACTCCACGGAAATCCGCGTGCCTTTGATGGTGGGCTTGCCCACCAGAATTGCCGGGTCGGAAACGATGTGATCACGCCAGTTCATGATGCGCTCTCCGAAGGGTCAGCGGATCAATTCTACCCCTGCCGGGAGCCGATCCTGATGTATCGTCAGTACTCTGATCCTTCGGAGATTTCTGGATTGTCCTAAAGGACTCCGATCCGCTATGGCCTGAAGTCCATGCGGAATCGTATGCCACGTCGCTTCGCTCCTCGCAATGACGGCTTGTTCAGAGCACCTAAACATCGCACTCGCGCCGCCCGCAACCACACCCGCTTGCGGGCGGCGAGCGCGACACGCCGCGCCTGTGCAGCTGCCGGCTTGCGCGCAGTCGTTCGCGCTGCCGTGCCACACACCGTAGCTGCCGTTTCAATCCGCGCCCGCTCCTGTGAGAGCCGGCGACAGGCATTCTCAAAATCGGCGAGTTGTTGCGGGG
>JAUXUI010000095.1 GCA_030681035.1 Lysobacteraceae bacterium
GGGACTCGGGACTCGGGACTCGGGACTCGGGACTCGGGACTCGGGACTCGGGACTCGGGACTCGGGACTCGGGACTCGGGACTCGGGACTCGGGACTCGGGACTCGGGACTCGGGACTCGGGACTCGGGACTCGGTCGCTCACAGGGTGAGCTCCTACAAAAAAACGGTGTGTGCCCCTGTAGGAGCCCACCCTGTGGGCGACCGTTATCGCAAGGGTACAGTGGGATGAAACGGCAAAGCTGCTCTGTAGCGCATGGCGACTGCATGGATGACGGACGACTGCATGGGCAGATATTTTGCTCCATGCAAAATCTGCATTTCCCACATCCATGTGGGTCATGCAGGACGACTGCATGGATGCAGGAGGTACGACTCCATGGATGGAGGACGACTGCATGGATGCAGGAGGTAGAGCAACGCAGGAGCAGTTGCCGAGGTAGAGCCGCGTCTGGAACAGCGGCCGAGAGCAACGCAGGAGCAGTTGCCGAGGTAGAGCCGCGTCTGGAACAGCGGCCGAGAGCCGCGTCTGGAACAGCGGCCGAGAGCAACGCAGGAGCTGTTGCCGAATACGCGGGACAAGTGCGACAACGCGCCATAAAGCACGCCGAGCATCACAGCCGAATGCGGGAGCAAGGCACCGTTGTTTGACCGAGCGAGCCGCGCAGCGGCGAAGTGAAGGCGTAGCGAGCATAGCGAGCGATGTCGCGAAGCGACCGAGCACATGGCTGCGAGTTCAGCGCCGGCCTGCGGTTGCCCAGATGCGCCCGGCGCAAGGCGTCGGGCCTTTTCCGCCGTGTGAGGGCCTCGCCGGCCGCAGGCCGGAAAAAGCTTTGCTTTGAGGCATTGCTTTGAGACGCGGCATTGAGGCATCACCAGCCGCAGGCTTGAAAGCATTGAGTTTCGTACACGACCGGTTTTCGCTCCGTGTTCGGCTCCAGCCGCATTGCAAGTGGCGGCCTCAATGACGGCAATATCGGGTCTCGCCGCGTCAATCGATCTCGATGGCAGGCAAACCATCGATGCTCTGGCGATTGTTGCGGCGCTGATATTCGCGCACCCCATCTTCGCCCTTGCGTTGCACCCAGTCGTTCAACGCACTGCGTGGGCTGACTTGCTCGTACGTCGGCACGCCAAAACCGCAAGACGAACTGACCCGGGTGATGTCGGCAACGATGATCGAGCGCGTGCCGTCATGCACCGGCAGTTGGTTGCGCAACAACTCCCAATCCGCATCGGCCGGCAGCACCGCCCGGCCACTGCCGTGCAGGCGTACGATTTTCGGTGGCCCGCAAAACGCACAGAACATGAACACGATGCGTCCGTTTTCGCGCAGATGGGCCACGGTCTCGGCGCCGCTGCCAGCGATATCGACATAGGCAACCTGGCGCGGGCCGAGTACACGGAACGCATCCAGCCCTTTCGGTGAACAGTTGATGTGGCCGGCTGCGGACAACGGCGCGCTGGCAACGAAAAATACCGGCTGCGCAAGCAGCCATGCACTTAGCTCAGCATCAATCACATCGCGTTGCTTGCCCATCGGGTTTCATTCAGCCTGCGAAAGCGATGATTATCGCCCAGCACGGCAGGCTATCGTGCATTTCTCAACGTTGCTTGAGATTCTTCAGCCAGGCTGCCAACGCCTCGGCATCAAGGCGACCGGCCACGGCCTTCGCGTTGTGGTCGGCATCAAACAAATACGTGCGCGGCAGTTCACCGCGCCAGCGCGGATCAATTGCATAACGCATCGGTTCGACGAAGGCGTCCGCGAAACTCCAGTGCTCGATACCGGCAAGATCAAATTGTGACAGCACGCTGGCAATGGATGGCGCATCCTCGGGTGGATCAGCGGCAACCAGAATGACCGACAGCGACGGATTTGCTGCCTTGAACCGCCCCAGCAGCGCCAGTTCATCACGGCATGGCTCGCAGTAAACCGACCACAGGGCAAGCACGTAGGGCTGGCCGGCCTGCTCGGCGCGAATCACTTGCATGCTATGCACCGTAAACGCGCGAGATGCAGTTTGTGCATGCACAGTGCTGGCCACCATCAGGCAAAGCACACACAGCACAGGCAAGGTGAACCGGTGAATCATGGCACCGCAACCACTTGCCATGGTCGCTCGCGCGTGTTCCAGAAAACATGGAAGCGGCCCTTGTGCACCAGCGCACGTGGCTGATCGGACATGTCGTTGGTGTCGGCCAGCGTCAGTTCATGCCATCGCTCACCCGCATCGTCGGAACGCAGTGCACGCAACCATGTACGTTGTCCGTCAAACTCTTTCCAGGCCAGCAGCAAGCGCCGGCCAGCAATGGCGATATCGGCATGCGCCGCGCCGTCGCCGCCCAGTACGCGCTGGCCCTCGATGGCGCCATCGCGCAGCCGGCCGTAGTTCACCCCGGGCGCGTTCTTGCCAAGATGGAACCACACCGCGTGCAAGGTGCCATCGGAATCGCGTGCCAACGAGGGCCCGTGGTGCGGACAGGCATCAATTGCCCAGTCGTCGAAGGTGGCGCGCTGTATCGCGCCGGAACTGCCATCAGCGTGCAGGTCAGCAATGGCGTGATCGCGGATATTTGAAGCGAACACGTGTCGCCACAATGCAGTGACACCGGCATCGGGCCGGGCCAGCAATGCAATGCGACAGCATTCACAACTGTGTTCGGCCAGTTTGAAATCACCACGGAAGCTCGCGCCATCATCGTCGGAAACGGCGAAGTAAATCGCGGCGCCGCGATAAGGCGTGCCGGCTGCCTTGGCCAATACCTGGTCGCGTTTGTCGATCCAGGCAATGAACAATTTCCCTTGGCGATCCACCGCCATCGCGTCGAAACGGTGGGTAATTTGTTGGCGATCAACATGGACCGTGACCGGCGCGCTCCAATGCGCGCCACCATCGAGCGAGCGTGAAAAGCGCACTTCACCGGTATAGGGAAGCGCCAGCGGCCGTGTCCAGGTGACGAACAGCAAGCCATCCTTGCCGATGACGATCTTCGGGCGTGAATCGCCATCTGCCGCCACCGGCTCGGGATCAGCGTTGACCGGCGTTGGCTGCGACCACGACGCGCCGAAATCGCGTGATACCCGCCACACCACATGCTCGCCCTGTTTGCCGATGGCCCACAGCGCACCATCAGCGGAAAATGCAGCGGAGCTGCCGAGGTCGGCACGTGACCCTGCTGCCGGCACGTGGCCGGCATGCTGTGCCGAGGCCGGCGACGCCATCGCCAGCACCCATGTCAATGCGAGCATGCGCAGCCACATTACCATTTCACCTCGATGCCACCAACGTAGGTGCGTGGCAAGGCGGGTGAGAATACCGGCTCGCCGGAGCGGATCTGCGCGCTGTCGGCATAGCGCTTGTTGGTAAGGTTGGCGATCGATCCGAACAGCGCCACGCTGTCGCTCAATTTCCAGTTGGTACGCAGGTTGTACACGCTGTGCCCCTCGTATTTATCCGTATTTGCGGCATCCAGCCAATAGGAACCGATACGCACCCATTCAAATTGCACGCGGGCTTCTTCGATGGGATTCCAGGTCAAGCGCGAGTTGACCAGTGTGCGCGGTGCCGACTCGATCTCGTTGCCGGTGAAATTGCCGCCGCTGGTATTCCATTCCTGATAAGTGTGTTTGGCATACGAATAGGCCGAGTCCAGACGCAGCTCGTTCGAGAATGCAAAACCGGCACCAATCTCGACTCCGCGGTGCTTGGTCTTGCCGGCATTGACCGATTGCACGAAGTTGGTAAGGGTGTCACGCAGGGATACGATATCGTCTTTCTTGCGCAGATCATAAACAACCGCATCGTAGTTGAAATCGGCCCATGCTCCGCGTATGCCGAACTCGAACTGCTCGGCTTTGATTGGCTTGAGCGACAACGAAGAATCCGCCAATGCCTGTGCTGCCGCCGCAGTGTTTCCAGCTGCCGGTCGGAACAATTGGCCTTCGGAAGGTGCCCGGAAGCTGTGGTTGTACGAGCTGTACAGATGCGCATACTCATTGAGTTGAAAGGTTGCACCAAACTTCGGGCTGAACCGGTCAAAACTGACCTTGGTATCGGCGGCCTGGCCAAAAAACCGCGTGCCAGGGAACGGCGACACCACACGCAATGGTGTCGCATCGAACGCGTTATCAAAGGTGTAACGCATGTCGTCGTAGCGCAATCCGGCGGTCAGACGCAGGCGCTCGATCGGTGAAGCTTCCAGATGCACATAGGGTGCGATGCCGCGATAAGTCACGTCGTAATCATAGATGCGCGGGCCAAGCGTGAAGGTTTCAAAACGCCTGGAAGCACCGCTGCCGGTAGGCGATACATTGACGCGATCCTCCTCGCGCCCGCCCGGGCTGCGATCGTAATCAAGGCCGACAATCACGCTGGCACGCATCAGCGTCGGGAAGTCGCGCCGCCACTTGGCGAGAAATCCGTAGGACTTGTTATGCGTATGCGACAAGGTCGGGTCAAAGTTGAGCGCAAACGAGGCCAGCAAATCCATGCTGTTGTCGCGGTACAAGCCTGTAAAACTGAAAAGATTGTCGCCGACCGTTTTTTCGAATGTGCTGTTTAGGCGATACGCATCGACCTCACGGAAGGCGATGGGAAGATAGTTGTCGCGTGGATTGTTCTCAAAATCGTTGCGGGTCAGCGGCGAGTTGGCGCCGGTTTCCTGCTCAATGATCGAAAATCCGAAATTCGTTTGCACGCGGGTGTCGGCATCAATCCGGTGATCCCAGCGGACGATGCCGCTTTGCCGATCATAGGCGGTGTCATTGCGCCATCCATCGGTATGCGTGATGTTCACATCGGCGCGCAAACCACCACTGGCATACGGCAAACTTGCGCCGCCAAGCCCGCGGATCCAGCCGTGATCACCAATTTCCAGTGAACTGTCAAATGCGGTTTCATCGCCGGCCGGGCGGGTGAGTACATTGATGATGCCGCCAATCGCATCCGAACCATACAAGGCAGTGCCTGGTCCGCGCGTGATCTCGATGCCGCCCGATTGCGGGATGTCGATTTCATACAGGCCGTTGTGGTTGAAAAACCCGGTTGCTCGCGTTGGGATGCCGTCTTCGAGAAACAGATAAACCGGGCTGGTGGTAAAGGGCTGCCGGATTGCGGTGGTGTGGCCTTCACCATTGGTCACTGCAACGGCGACGCCGGGCACCTGGCTGAGAATCTGCGCCGGATGGCTGGGCTTGTCCTGGCTGATGGTCATTGCATCGATCATGCCGACCGAGATGGGTGTTTCGCTCAGCGGCCTTGCCTCACGCGTGGCCGTGACCGTGACTGTGGCCAACTGCCGGGCATCGTGTGGATCAGGCCCCGGCACCGACGGTGCATCCGCTTGCGCCCATGCGGCCCCAACCGGCAACACAGAAACGGCGATCAAGCCACCGCAGGCACGGCGTACGGCTGCTGAGACAAGCGTTTTACGTGCAGCCGTCGCGGACGGCTGATGGTTTGCAGAAGGCATCGGTATTCCCCAGGATGTAGGTGATGTGTGCGCTGCAAGAAGCCCCCGCCCCGCAGTTGACCAATAGCGCACGACAAAATCTTAATGGTTTGTGCCGGCCCCGGGAATGTGGCGTGTTGCCGCAACAAAAGACACATGAGCGGCACCTTTATGGTGAGGTGCTGGCAAACGAAGAGGCGAGATTCTTGAGAAAATCCGCACTGCTGCAGGTGCTTTTGACGTCAGCGAACGGCTTGCATTCAGGTTTTTCTGCGGCATATCGCGGCAGATAATCGTGCCCAACAGGGCGGCAATGCGCAGCGCATCGCGTAAACTGTGCGGCCAGCCGCTTGTTGAACCATCCATGTCTGCGATCACCCGCGTCCTCACCGGTATCACCACCTCTGGCACCCCGCATCTGGGCAATTACGTGGGTGCAGTGCGGCCTGCGGTAGCGGCCAGTCGGCGGTCGGGCGTGCAGAGCTTCTATTTCCTCGCCGATTACCACGCACTGATCAAGACCACCGACCCGCTGCGTGTGCAGCGCTCGACCTTGGAAATCGCCGCTACCTGGCTGGCCTGTGGGCTGGACCCGGAGCAGGTGTGGTTTTACCGGCAAAGTGATGTCCCCGAGATTCCCGAGCTGACCTGGTTGCTGACCTGCGTTGCGGCCAAGGGATTGCTCAACCGCGCCCATGCCTACAAAGCGGCGGTGGATGCCAATGCCCAGGCAGGGCAAGACCCGGATGCCGGCATCAACGCCGGGCTTTACATGTACCCGGTGCTGATGGCTGCCGATATTTTGATGTTCAAGGCGCATAGCGTGCCGGTAGGGCGCGATCAGGTGCAGCATATCGAGATGGCACGTGATATCGCCGCGCGCTTCAATCACGCCTATGGCGGTGAGTATTTCGTACTGCCCGAGGCGGCAATCGAGCAACACGTGGCGACGCTGCCGGGGCTTGATGGCCGCAAGATGAGCAAGAGCTACGACAACACCATCGCCTTGTTTGCCCCGGCTGCCGAGTTGAAAAAGCAGATCGCCAGCATTGTCACCGATTCGCGTTTGCCGGGCGAAGCCAAGGATGCCAACGATTCCACGGTGTTCACCTTGTATCAGGCGTTTGCCAGCAAGGATGAAACCGCCGCCATGCGCACGGCATTTGCCGAAGGTATCGGCTGGGGTGATGCCAAGCAAAAACTGTTCGAGCGCATCGATGCCGAACTGGCACCCGCGCGTGAGCGCTATCAGCAATTGATCAATCAGCCGGCACGGATCGAGGCGATTTTGCAGGCCGGTGCGCACAAGGCACGGGCGTTGGCTACGCCGTTTATCGGCGAGTTGCGTGCGGCAGTGGGTTTGCGACCACTGACTGCTGTCGCAGGCACCGGTGTCGATGACGGCAAGCGCAAAGCCGCCAAGCCAAGCTTCAAGCAATACCGCGAAAACGATGGCCAGTTTTATTTCAAGCTGGTGGCGGTCGATGGCAGCGTGTTATTGCAAAGTGCGGCGCACGACAGCCCACGCAGCGCCGGGCAGCGCATCGCGCAATTGCGCAACGAGGCCGGCAAAGGACTGCATCAGGTTGAAGCGCCTGCCGTTAAACTCGGTGACGCGGTGATCGGCGAGTTGACCGAGTCGGCGACACTGGATGATGTCGTCGCCGCGTTGGCGGCTTTGGCAGAGTAAGCGCAGATGGCCAACGCCGTGGCAAATAACCTCGCCCTGATCCTGTTTCTGCCCTGGTTTGCGATCCTGGCCTGGGCTTGGTGGACATTCCCGCGTTCGCTTACCCGCCGTGGCACCCGCCGTCGTTTTGATGGGGCGGTGCTGCTGCTCGCGGTCAGCGCCAGTTTTCTGGGCATGCGCTGGGGCCTGTTGCGCGCCAGTGTCGAGAGCGGCGCGATCTGGAAGCAGGTGCTGGCCAGCTTGATCGCCTACGGCGCGTTTGTGCTGGTGCTGGCATTGGGTGCCTGGTTGCGCGCGCTGTTGTTCCGCGATCCTGGCAGCAAAGGCTGATCGCGATGCCATTTCTCGAACTCTCGCTGTATGCACGGCAGGCCGATCACGCCCGTTACGAAGCGGCGCTGGAGGACATCGGTGCGTTGTCGGTAACGCTGATGGATGCCCATGCCGATGCGCCGGATGAACAGGCGATTCTGGAGCCGGGTGTTGGCGAAACGCCGTTGTGGGCCGAACTGCTGGTGACGGCGCTGTTTCCGGCCGGACACGAACCGGAGCTGATTCTGGCTGCGCTGGAAGCCTTCGATGGTGGGCTGGAGTTGAGCGCGGTGCGCATCCGCGAGGTGCCCGATCAGGATTGGGAGCGGGTGTGGATGGCCGACTACCACCCGCTGGCATTCGGCAAGCGCACCTTCATCGTGCCGTGGAACCGCGAATTGCCGGAAGCCGCGAGCGGCGAGGATGCGGCGGTGGTGCGGCTCGACCCGGGCCTGGCGTTTGGTTCCGGCACCCATCCAACGACTGCCTTGTGTCTTGAATGGCTCGACAACCTCGACCTGGCCGGCAAGGCGGTGCTCGATTTTGGCAGCGGCTCGGGCATTCTCGCGCTGGCTGCGCTGAAGCTCGGCGCGGCCGAAGCGGTGGCGGTGGACAACGACCCGCAGGCGCTGCTGGCAACGGCCGACAACGCCGAACGCAACGCGGTGGCCGACCGCCTTCAGGTATATCTGCCAGCCGACGAACCGGTGCGGCAATACCCGGTGGTGGTGGCGAATATTCTGGCCTCGGCGCTGGCAGCGCTCGCCGAGCACCTCGCGCTACGTACCGAGCCCGGCGGCGTGATTGCGCTATCGGGCATCCTGCACGGCCAGCAGCCGGAGCTGTTGCAAATCTATGCGCAATGGTTTGATGACATCGCGATTGCGCGGCAGGACGACTGGTTGCGTATCAGCGGGCGGCGGCGGGTTGGCTAGACGCACCATGGGGCGTCTGCTCCGGTTTTGACTGATACACGTCGGAATTCCGGCTTCCAGTACCGCCGCTATCAACGCCACGGTGGCCAAAACACCCGGGTGGCCAGAAACGACATTGCATACACACGCTAGTCGGCATCGTTGATGTCGACCAGTCAGGCCTGTTTCCGTCGGGAACAGGCCTGACCAACTGCAAAGCTATGCTGACGGTTCGTTGCTGAATCAGGCTATGTCGTCAGGCGACAAGCATTGATCACCGCACCGGTGCGCTGGTGTTGGTAATAAACCCATTCGGCGTATCGAGTAGCGCCTGAGCGTCAACTTCGACATCCGATTCGATGCGCAGACGCCACTTGCCGCTGCCCTTGCCAAAGGCGCCCAACTGGCCGCTGTCGGCATTGCCCAGTTCCAGATCCTGCGCGCTCAGTTCGATTGCCGAATTTGCTGCAATGTCAACCACGATGCTGCCGCCCAATGCGGGCCGGCCGGCATCATCGACGCCACTGATGATCGCCGAGCCAGCCGTATTGGTGCGATTGATCAGGCGCAGGAAGCTGCGCTGATTGGTGTTGTCGCCGGGATTGAGCATCGGTACTTCGCTGATCAGGAACGACGACTTGGGTGCCCGTTCGCTGAGGTTGGTCACGAAGCCGTCCGGGGTGCGCACCAGATTCTGCACCTCAAGCGGCAGCAACGAAGTAATGGTGATTTGCCAGCGGCCAACGCCATCGCCAAAGCCGCCGCTCAGGCCCTTGCCCGGGTTTCCTGTTTCCAGATCGCTGGCAGTAAATTGCTTCGACTGGAACGGTCCGATATCAAACCACGCACTGGGTGGTGACGGCCGCTGCCCGTTGTCGTCAATTGCCGAGAGGATGACCGTACCCGCCTGTGCCGATGGATTAACGATGCGGATGAAAGTCTGCTGCTGGGTCTCATCGGCAGGATTGGCGATCAGCACCAGCTTGTCCGCCTCGGCATCATTGGCTGCATGCGGTGCGGTAGCGCTGAGGCTGGTCAGGAAGCCATCCGGGGTGCGGATCAGGCTCATCACTTCCAGACTGAGTGGCGAGTGCAGCGACAGCCGCCACTTGCCCGCACCATCGCCCAGCGCCCCCGACAACCCTTTGCCCGGGTTGCCCAGCTCATAGTCATTGCTGTTGAACTGCACCGCCTGTTGTGGTGCAAGGGTAAAGCCCAGATCGCCCGCCGGTGCCGGATTGCCGTTGTCATCGATACCCGACACCGTCACCGTTCCCTCCTGCTTGGAACGGTTGACCACGCGGATGAAGCTCTGCTGCTCGGGGTTGCTGGCCGGGTTGGCGAAATAGACGACGTACTCGCCCGCAGCCGGCTTGGGCGCGGTATCGCTGAGGTTGGTGACGAAGCCGTCCGGGGTGCGGATCAGGCTCATCACGTCAACCGGTGCCGATGACCCCACCTTGATCTGCCACTTGCCTATTCCCGCGCCGAAGCGACCGATCAGCCCCTTGCCCGGATTACCCAACTCCAGATCCTGGCTGGTCACCTGCAACGAGCGATTGGCGGCCAGCGCAAACGTTACTGCTCCCAACGTCGCTGGCTGGCCATCGTCGTCGATGCCGAGCAACTCCATATCGACCGCCTGTGCATTGCGGTTGATGAAGCGCAGGAACGATTGCTGGTTGAGATTGTTGCCCGGATTGACGAAGAACACCCGCTTCTGGAATGGCAAGGCGGTGCCTTCCGGAAGCACCGGTCCGACACTGGCGCTGCTGACGCTCTCCGCCGTGCCACGACCATCGACGTAGCTCACCATCACCGAAATCGCCGCGCCCACATCGAGATCATTCAATGTGTAACTGGTCGCGGTGGCACCGGCAATCGCTGCGCCGTTACGCCGCCACTGGTAGCTGAACGGTCCGAGACCATCCTCATCCGCCAGTGTCTGCGCTGCACTGAGCACTTGTTCTTCCACGGCATTGCCGGTGATGTTCACCGTGCCGGTAGGCACACGGTTGCCGCCCACCAGCCCAGTGACGCTGGCGCTGACCGCACTCTCGGCAGTGCCGTGGGCGTCGGTATAGCTCACCCGCACGCTCAGCGCCTGCCCGATGTCGACGTTGGCGACGGTATAGGTGGTGCCGGTGGCGCCGACAATATCGACGCCGGCGCGCAGCCACTGGTAGCTCAGCGCGCCCAGCCCATCCGCATCGGCAAGCGTGTTGCTCGCCGTGAGCGCCTGCCCGACCACCGCCGAACCGCTGATGGTGACGCTGCCGGTGAGGGCGTCGTTGATGTTCACTACCGCTGCGGTCGGCCCACCCAGGAACGGGCCTTCGGCCGTGCCATGGGCGTCGGTATAACTCACCGATACCGACATCAACGCACCCACGTCAGCATCGCCGAGCAGGTAGGCGCTAGCGGTCGCACCGGGCACGTCGACGCCATCGCGCCGCCACTGGTAGCTCAAAACGCCGAGACCATCGGCGTCGGCCAGCGTGCTGACTGCGGTCAGGGTCTGGTCTTCGGTTGCGGTGCCGGAAATGCTGATGCCACCGGTCGGTACGTCGTTGACGTTGACCACGGCCGAGGTGGCGGCGCTGGTTACCGCCTCGGCGGTGCCGTGGCCATCGGTGTAGCTGGCGGTCACCGTGATCAGCGCGCCAACATCGGCATTGCCGAGTACATAGGTGCTGGCGGTGGCGCCACTAATGGCCACACCGCCACGCCGCCATTGATAACTGATTGCGCCCAGACCATCGGCGTCCGCCAGGGTGTTGCTGGCAGTCAGGGTCTGGTTTTCGGTGGCGGTACCGGCAATCGTCACGCTGCCGGTCGGCACATCGTTGACATTGACGACCGCCGAGGTCGCGGCGCTGGTGGCGCTCTCGGCGTTGCCGCCGCCATCGGTGTAGCTGATGGTGACAGTGATCAGCGCGCCAACATCGGCATTGCCGAGCACATAAGTCGTGGCAGTGGCGCCGCCGATGGCCACGCCGTCACGCTTCCATTGGTAGCTGAATGCACCGAGCCCGTCGACATCGGCCAGGGTGTTGTTGGCGGTGAGGGTCTGGTTCTCGGTTGCGGTGCCGGCGATGGTCACGCTGCCCGTGGCCGGGTTGTTGAAGTTGGTGACCACCGCGGTGGCGCCACTGGTGACGCTTTCCGAGGTCGAGTGGCCATCGACGTAACTCACGGTGACCGTGATGACCTTGCCGATATCGCCGGCGACTACTACGTAGGTACTGGCGTTGGCGCCCGCGATCGGCGCGGCGTCCGCGCGCCACTGGTAGCTCAGCACACCGAGCCCATCGGCATCGGCCAGGGTCGAGGTATCCGCAGTCAAGGTCTGGGTGCGCTGCGCGGTACCGGTGATGGTCACGCCGCCGGTCGGCGCGTCATTGACGTTCACCACCGCGCCGGTGGGGCCCGCAGTGAACGGACCCTCGGCGGTGCCGTGCAAGTCGGTGTAGGTCACCGACAGCGACATCACGCCGCCGACATCCACATTGCCCAGCGTGTACGTACTCGCTGTCGCACCAGCCAGGATCGCGCCGTTGCGCAACCACTGGTAGCTCAAGGCGCCCAGTCCGTCGGCATCGGCCAGCGTGCTGAGCGCAGTCAGGGTCTGGTTTTCGGTGGCGGTACCGGAAATGCTCACGCCACCGGTCGCTGCGTCATTGACGTTGACCACGGCTGAAGTGGCGCCGCTGGTTACCGCCTCGGCGGTGCCGTGGCCATCGGTGTAGCTGGCAGTCACCGTGATTGTTGCACCGACGTCGGCATTACCCAGTACGTAGGTGGTCGCGGTGGCGCCGCCAATCGACACGCCGCCGCGCCGCCACTGATAGCTGATCGCACCCAGGCCATCGGCATCGGCCAGCGTGTTGCTGGCAGTCAGGGTCTGATTTTCGGTCGCGGTACCACTGATCGTGACGCTGCCGGTGGGGGCGTCGTTGACATTCACCACAGCCGATGTGGCGCCGCTGGTCACGCTCTCGGCATTGCCCAGACCATCGGTGTAGCTGGCGGTGACGGTGATTGTTGCGCCGACATCGGCATTGCCCAGCACGTAGGTGCTGGCGGTGGCGCCGCCAATCGCAACGCCGCCGCGCTTCCACTGGTAGCTGATCGCGCCCAGGCCATCGGAATCGGCCAGGGTGTTGCTGGCGGTCAGGGTCTGGTTTTCGGTGGCGGTACCGGAAATCGTCACGCTGCCGGTGGGGGCATTGTTGAGGGCAACGGTATGCACGGTGCCGGCGCTGAACGCAGCGGTGAAGCCGGCGTTGCCGTTGCCGTAGGGGCCGGTAGTGCCGAGGCTAAACTTCGGGTTGACATCAACAATGTTGGTATTGGCCTTCAGATCCAGGCGGATCGAACCGTTGCCAGAAATGCTGCTGATGGTAACCGTGAATCGGTTGTCGCTGACCCGCGGCAACGGTGAGGGACCGGGAATCAGCACCACCCCGGTGACGGTGCCGGTGGCGCTGCCGGAAACCGTGGTCACCTGAAAATCGTCGGCGCTGACCGAGGCCGCAGTCGGGGTTTCGTCGAACGTCACGGTGTACGTGATGGAGGTTGCGGTGACTGCCGGCGCGCCGACCAGGGCAATCGAGGTGACGCCCGGTGGTCGCGAACCGGTGCACGGCGCGTTGGTGGTGACGCACAGATTGCCGGCGTCGGAAGTACACAGGGAAAACAGGGTGCTACATACGCCGCTGAATTGCGGCTTGCCGGCGAAGCCACTGGCTACGATGGCGTCGAACGACGCCGATGAGGCCTGTCGGGAACGTTTGTGGCCGCTGATCTGCGACTGCCCTTGCTGCGCCGACGGCGCCAACAGGCCGTTCTCGGCCAGGAAGCGCCGCAACTCGGCGTCGGACACGGCGTCGTTTGCCGGGACAGCGGGCGCAATGGCTTCGCCTGCAGCGGGCGACACGCCGAACGCCAAAAAGGTGTCGGCCGCCGCGATCGGCGCGGCATCGAGCCGGTAGACATTGGCTGTGGTCTGACGCTCAACCCGACGCCCGCCCTGCCGGACACCGCTACTGACCGAACTGCCACCGGCGATGCCGGCAGCGGGCGAGAAGGCGAGCAACGCCGGTAATGCACGCTTCATCGCCGCAGCCAATATGCCATCGGCGCCCTTGTGATCAGGTGTCCTGTTGCTCATGCCTTTCCCCTATTGAATGGTTGTGGGTACCGAGAGCCTGGAATACCCCAGACACCCTGCCCAACAGCTTTACTGCGAGTTTACGCACCGACGGTTTTTCACGGCGCCCTGCATATCAAGGCGTGCATCCTTTCATGCGGCCAAGGCCACACCGGCAACCACTGCCCACAACCACCCAGCGCATACACGGGCAAGCACTTCTAACGAACGTGAGTCATCCGCAGGAACGGCCAACTACGACACAAACAACCACTATCAGAACGAGTAGATTTCGCCCACTCGCTCGTCGCTCCACTCCAGCATCTCCGGCCAGGTACTGCCCTCAAGCAAGGCGACATCGTAGATTTGTGTGACATCGCCGGTGAAAGCCATGCGGGCGACCACCGTGCCAGTGGTCAAATCGACCACACACAGGCCGCATTCGGTGACCTCGTCCGCGATCGGCGGCCGCAACGCCGCTTCCGATATTCGCGCCTGTGACAGCCCGACGAACATCAACGAACCCAGAAACGCCAAGCCACGGGTAAAGCCGGGCAATGCCACCACCGTACGCAAGCTGCCACTGACCGGATCAAGCGCACGCACCAGCCCTCGCCCGGACTCGCAGAAATACACCTCGCCACGATGCCAGCGCGGCGAATGTGGCATCACCAGGCCGTCCAGCAACACCCGGTTGCCGGCGACCTCCATCAGCGTGCCATCAAATTCGGTCCAATCGCGCCAGGCGCGTGGGCGATCGAACTTGCCGAACGTGGTCACATACGCCGGCAACCCATCGCGCATCGCCATGCCGTTGAGGTGGCAGCGATCCTCCGCCACCAGTTCACTGACGAAGTACGGCTGCCAACGCGGCACAAAGCTGCTGTCGGGATGGAAATTGCACAAGCACGAAAACGTCGAATTGACCGCCCACAACCCCCCTTCGCCCCAGGCGATGTCGTGAACGTTGATCATGCCGCTGACGTGCGAGGCACGTGGCACGAACAACGCATCGGTCGGCTCGCCCGGCGAGGAGCCATCGATGCCGCTGTCGTTGCGGCGGAAATCGAGCACCTGCGCCCAGATGCCCAGCACCAACCGGTCGCTGCGTACGGCCAGGCCCATCGGCCGAGGGAAAGCGCGCAGATGGGTATTGATCACCTCGCCGTCGCTGCGCACCATCACCAGTCGGCTGGCCTGGTAGGAGGTCATCAGCACCGACACGTTCAGCGCCTTGAGCAGGGCTGGCAGGTTGCTCGAGTGGGTGCTGGTGAAGTCGAACGGCGGTTTCTCTTTGGCCGCGTCCGCCGACGGTGCGGTCTCGTCGTTGCCCGCTCCCTGTTCGCTCATCGTCCTTGCTCCCTATACGCCATCACCGGTTGCAGCGCAGCCAGTGGCGACACCTTGCCGAAAGTTGGTGCAGGACGATCCGAGCCGGGCAGCGCGGTCGCAGTGCCGAGCAGCATCGATCTCGCGGTGTCGGCAGTGAGTGCCGGATTGGCAGACAACATCAACGCCAAGGTGGCACTGACCACCGGCGCAGCGGCAGAGGTCTTGGCCAGGTATGCGGGGTTACCGTCGCCGTTGGTATCCAGCGTACGCAGCATCGAGGGCGCCGCGATATCGATGCCACTGCCAAAGGCGGAGATCGGCTGGTTGGCATGGTCGAGAGCGGTGACCGATATCACCTCGTCGCGATTGGCCAGGCTGGGCCGCCCCGAGGTATCGAGCGCGTGGTTGCCAGCCGCCACCACGATCAACGTGCCGCGCCCACCCCGGCCCTTGTGGGCGATCTGCTGCAACACCTCGATCACCGGTTGCAGTAGCAGCGGATCATCCCAACTGCAATTGATCACGTCGGCCTTGGCGAGGTATGCGGCCTGGAAGGCCAACACCAGATCGGAGGTCCAGGTGCTGGCCAATCGAATCGCGATCAGGGTCGCGTCCGGGGCCATCCCGCGCGGCGTGGCATCAATGCCGTTGGCGAAGATCAAGCCGGTCACCATGTCGCCATGGTGATCGCCCTTGCGCCGTGGGCTTACGTCGGGACTGCGGCTCTCGGTGTCGTAGGCGAAGGACATCGTCACACCCGCCAGACCTGGATGCCGTAACTCCACGCCGGAGTCGATAACGGCGACGCGCACCCCGCGGCCGGTAGCGATCGCCCACACCGCGTCGAGTTGCAGATCGTGGTGCAGCGAGTAGCCATCCATGTTGTAGCTTGGCTGGATCAATCGCTCAGGCTCGCCGCCGCTCGCCACCTTTAGCACGTCGGGCTGGGCCCAGATCACGGCGGCATCGTCACGCAGGCGGGTCAATAGCCTGTCAAGCGCTGTCGCATCGGCCACTTCGGCGCGGTAAATGCGCTCCTCGCCGAGCTCCGCCAGCACCGCCAACGCCCGCAATCCGGGAAACCGGCGCCGCACCTGCTCGCGCGTAACGCCGCTCCGGGTCTTGAACACGATGCCGCGACCCACCGCTAGTGACAGGGTGGGGCTGTACTGATACAGGCGTAGTGGCTCACGCGCCAGACCGGTGTGGAACGCCGGGTCCAGCAGCGGAAGATCGCGCCAGCTGTCGGTTTCCTGCCAATGCAGTGGCGGCCCCAGGTGCCCCTCCGCGACGGGAGTGCCAAGCGCAGGCCCGGCATCGGCTTCACCTGCCATCGCCGCAATCGGCGTCAACGCGGTGCAGGCCAACCCCAGCGACATCATTACACACAGCACACCCACTCCCCGTTCATCACGATGTCGTCGTTAGCTTCAACCTTTGCGGCATCACGCGCGATCAATCGCTGATCGATTGCACCCTATCAACGCCGCAACTCCCGGCCCGCATCAACGAGCCGGGTGCCGCTGCCATCATACGGTTACTGCCGGGGCGGGAAAATGCCCGTTGTAGCGATACAGAAGTTCAACGCCAGACCGGGCTGCCGGTTTTCATGCGGCAGGCTTTGCCCGACCGCCCCGACGAAAGCGGGCGACATGTTCACACGGGTGATGGGTGCGTTGGTGAGAAAACGGATGTTCTCTTCCGTAGTTGCGGCGTTGTCGAAACCGAGGAAGTCACCTGCCTGCGGTGTGCCGCTGGTACCGACCTGGTTGCGCCCCTGCAGGGTATGCGCATGCTGCGGCATCTCGGTGGTCAGCAGTGTCACATCGTTGCTGCCTCCCGTCTCGCCAAGCGCCCTCGGGCTCAGGCCCGGCGCATGCCCCCAAGCCATCGGTGCCGTGGCTTGCAGATTGGGCATCGCGAAGTTGGTGGTGCCGTTACCGCCATACGTGGTGCCGATAATTGCGAACAACGCCGTGTTTTGCGAAATCGGCAACAGCTGGCCATTGCAGAACGTCCAGCCACGTGGTGCGTAATTGGTCGCCCAGATACGGATTTCGCCAATGAATGGGTCTGACATCGCTGCCTCCTAGTTCTGCGACGGGAAGATGCCCGTCAGACTGATGATGAAGTTCACGCACACAAACGGCATGGTGTTCGCGTGCGGCTGCGAATTACCGGCCGATTGCAGCACTCGGCTGTTCATCGAGCTCGCTGCGGCGGTCGGATTGGTCACGTACAGCGTATCGCCAGGTTGACCGGCCGGCACCGCATCGGTGGGCGTGCTCGCCACGGCATTGCTGGTACTGACCACCACCGGGTGGCTGTGCGATGGCATTTGGGCGGCGATCAGGGTGACGTTCTCGTTACCGAACGACTGTCCCATGACCCGTGTAGACAGGCCCGGGCCTACACCTTGGTGTAGCGGCAGGCGCCCACGCATGTCGGGCAGCGCGAACGTGGTCTGACCATCGCCGCCATAGGTGGTGCCGATCAGTGCGAACAGGACATCATTCTGGCTGATCGACAACACACTGCCATCGCACAACGCCCAGTCCTGGGGCGCATAGTTGCCCCCAAACATGCGAATCTCTCCAACGAACGGCTCTGACATGGTGCGGCTCTCCGATTAGTTGCGTGACGGGAAGGTCCCGACCGTCGCGATACAAAAATTGACCACCAGCGACGGCTGCATGTTGTCGTGTGGCTGCGAGCCGCCTGTTGCCGTCATCGACGTACCCAGTGCTACTAGTGCATTGGCCGGCCCATACAAATTGCTGGGTTGCTGAGTGATGGTGTCTGTAGCGGTGGTGAACACGGTGTCGTCGTAGTTACGGCTGTTGAAGGCATCGGTTGCGCCGGTCGCCTGGTGAGTGTGCGCGGGCATCTGCGCGGGCAGCAGGGTGACGTTTTCCACGCCTGCGGCGTCGCCCTGTAGCGTACCGTTGCCGAAGTGCGTCGGCGTTCGCCCACGCAGGTCGGGCAATGCGAACGTGGTCGTACCGTTGCCGCCGTATGTTGTGCCGAGCAACGCGAACAACGCCTGGTTCTGGGCAATCGGCAGCAACTGCCCGTTGCACAATGCCCAACCCTTGGGCGCGAAACTGAAGCCGAACATCCGGACTTCGCTCAAAAACGGCTCTGCCATGCTAGTTTCCTCCTCTGGTTGTGTGGGGCTATCCCACATCGATTTCCCGCTACAAGCAGGCAACGCACTCTGGCGATTGCATGCTGTGCGGGGAGCTACACCCACCTGTTGTTACGAGAATTACTCATGCCATCGCGCTGGACATCCAACACCCGTTTGCGTCGCTATACCGACGCCGACATTCCCTTCATGAAAGCCTTGTACCGCTCCACGCGCGAGCAGGAATTGCGGCACATGCCGTTTCCTCCAGAGCAGGTCGAGGCCTTTCTGGAACAACAATTCCGGGCGCAGCTGACACACTACGCCGGGCACTACCGCTGCGAGTGCTTCGACATCGTGGAAGTCAGCGCGCAACCGGCAGGCCGCTTGTTTGTTGACTATGGGCCCACTGAAACCCGGGTCGTCGATATCACTTTGGCTCCCGTATTCCGTGGTCAAGGCCTGGGGGAGTTTTTGCTCAAACAGGTAATTGCCCGATCGCAGACGCTCGGTGCTCCGGTGACCATGCACGTCGAGCGCGGCAACCCCGCCTTGCGGCTGTATCGGCGACTTGGCTTTTGCCCGCCGAATGATCACGGGCAAATCTATCTTCTGCTGCAACACGATTCGGATCACGCGCAGCGCGAAGGTGCCGCGCGCAGTGCTGGCTAGCCATGCGCGAGTCATTCGCGCGCAGGTCAGCAGCACGGACGGTCGCAACGTGGCCACTGAGTTCTCTGGCGATTGACCACGATTTCGTATTCGCTCGGGCTCGTCAGCGACACAAACAAATCCGCTTCGATGAATGTCTGGTGCGCAACACGGTAGGTCCGCTGCGCTACCGGTTGTATCGGATATCCGCGCAAGCTCAGCACGAACGCCTTCCCATTCGCTGCCGTCGATGGGCGAATGGCGTCGTTTGATCATGGTCAGGGCAATGGCTCGTTTGTCATCGATCAGCTTCACTGACGTGCCGAGTTGGCCTTGCAGGGTTTCGTTGTTGAATGCGTTCATGGTGTCGATCACGTTGAAGTCTGGTTCCCGGAGCCGATTGACATGCACGTGCCGACGGACAATTTGTCTGCTGCGCTCATTGCATACACGCACAAGGCGGCGCAATCCGGCCATCACGCAACCGCGGTGAATGGGTTTCATGTGCAGCCTCGTGATGGCCGCACCAAGCGTCATTGCACGTTGTTCAATGCAGCGCCGATTGAAACTGCGATCATCACCGGAGATTTGGATGAAACACGAAACGTTGCAGCGCGCATTGTGGTGGCTGTGCCTGTTGATTGCCCCATTGATCCTGGCGGCGATCGAACTGTTTCATCCGGCCAACTTCACCCAGCACCCCGGCATGTACCAGTACCTGTCGGTGCCCGAGGCGCACCAGCACCAACATATGGCACTGCGTTATTTCGGCCCGCAGTGGTGGTTCGTTTTGCACATGATCCAGACTCCGATGATGGCGCTGGTCGGTGTCGGCATCTGGCTGCTGGTGGCCGATGTGCGCACCGCCCACGGCACTCTCGCGGTCGCGTTGGCTTGGCTGGCGCGACTGGCAGCGTTCGTGTTCCTGATCTATTACACCGTGCTGGACGGCATCGGTGGCATCGGGCTGGGCCGCACGATCGTGCTGACCCAGACCATGGTCGCCGATGGCCAACTCAGTCCCGATCAACTCAAGGCAGTAGCGAGTGTGCTGAATGCCACCTGGGTGGACCATTGGGTGGGTGGCGTCGGCTCGGTGATCAGCCAGGGTGCCTCATGGGCCGCCTTCGCGATGACTGCTGCGGCTGCATTGGCACGCGCACTGGCCCGGCAGGGCCCGCTGCCGGCTCTGGCGTTGCTCGCCATCGGCGGCTGGGTGCTGCAGTTGAGCCATGCTGCGCTGCATGGCCCTGTTGCCTTTGCGCTGCTGATTATCGCGGCGATGTGGCTGCGTTGGGCGGAATCGCGTGCAGCGGCCAGACACTGAACTCGCGCAACGCAACGTCCCAGGGCGTCACTTCAACCGCAGCTGATCGCAATGCTTGCCGTAGCGGTCTTCGAATACCGCGTCGATGCCGTGGAACTCATCGCGCGGCAATCGCAACCATGCCGATCACGTCGATAAGCTTGTCGCGGCAGCATGATGCGATGATTGACTGCTTCCAAAGACCCAAGGCAGCGCCGATCATCATGCCCCAACGCACGCTCACCCAATGGCTCGATTACCAGCAGCAACTGCATCCACAGGCCATTGCCATGGGCCTGGAGCGGGTGCGTGCGGTTGCCGATGCGCTGGCGCTGCAGCGCCCGGCGCTGCAGGTGGTGAGTGTGGCGGGCACCAATGGCAAGGGTTCGACGGTTGCCTTCATCGAAGCCATGGCCGCTGCCGCTGGCCTGCACGTGGGCGCCTATTCCTCGCCGCATCTGCTGCGTTACAACGAGCGTCTGCGCGTCGATGGCGAGGATGTGGCCGACGCCGAGTGGATCGCCGCCTTCGAGCGGGTGGAAGCCGCGCGTGGCGATATCGCGCTGACCTATTTCGAGTTTGGCACGCTGGCGGCACTGGACATCATGGCGCGCGCCGGGCTTGATCTGGCGGTGCTGGAAGTTGGTCTGGGAGGGCGGCTGGATGCAGTCAACCTGATGGATGCCGATGTTGCGGTAATCACCAGTATCGATCTGGATCATCAGGCCTTGCTCGGTGCGGATCGCGAGTGCATCGGCCATGAAAAGGCCGGAATCATGCGCGCTGGCCGGCCGGTGGTGCTGGCCGAGGCCGATCCGCCGGCCAGCGTGCTGCGCCATGCCTACGCCATCGGTGCCTTTGCCATTCGCGCCGGTTGCGATTACCGGATTGAGCGCGGAGCCGAGCACTGGCATTGGCTGGAACTCAACGAAACGCTGGCGCTGCCATACCCGGCAATGCTCGCACCGGCACAACTGGACAACGCGGCGGCGGCCATTGCCGCATTGCGCGCGCTCGAACTGCCGGTGCCGGTCGAGGCCATTGTCCAAGGCGTTGCGGGTATGCAACTGCTTGGCCGCTTGCAGCGCATGGTGATTGCGGTTGAGGGCGGGGAAGCCGAGGTGGTGCTCGATGTGGGCCATAACCCGCAGGCGGCGGCACAGATTGCACAGTGGTTGCAGAATGCGACCCGACGGCGAACCCTCGCGGTGTTTGCCGCTTTGGGCGACAAGGACATCGCCGCCATCGTTGCACCGCTCAAGGCCGAGGTGGCGCACTGGTGGCTGGCCGGGCTGCGCGATCAATCCGAACGCGGGTTGGACGCTGCGGTGCTGGCGACGCGGGTTACGACCGAACTGGCGCCCAGCGCGATCACCCAAGCTAATGACGTGGCCCAAGCGCTGGGCCTGGCGCGCTCGGCGCTGCGCCATGGCGAGCGGTTACTGGTATTTGGCTCGTTTTTCACGGTAGCAGCGGCTATGCGCGCTTTACATCACGACGATGCGTGAACACGCGCTGCCCGGCGTGTGACCGCAGTTTGCTGTCGTTGGGTCATGCCCGCGTTATAATTCGCCAACTGTCGCTTCCGGGTCGCGCGCCATGCATTCCACGTTGAAACAGCGTCTGATCGGCGCCGCCGTTTTGATCGCATTGGCAGTGATTTTCTTGCCGATGGCGGTGCAGAGCCCGGGGCCGGAAACCGGCGTTGACGACGTGTCGCTGATCATTCCCGAACAACCGCCGCGCGCCGTGCAAACCCAAGAGCTGGCCTTGCAGTTGCCGACCACCACGCCGCAGCCAGCGCTGGATCCGCTACCCGATAACCCGGATCGCGTGGTGACGGTGGATGCCGATGCCACTGCGCGCCCCGATGCCCTGGTTGGCAACGAGCCGCTGCCAACCCCTGAGCCCAGCGTAGCGTTACCCAGCGTTACCGCCGCCGAGCCTGAAGCCAAACCCGAAGCGTTGCCCCCGCCCGTAGCGCCAAAGCCGGAAACAGCAAAGCCTGTCACCGCCAAGCCCAACGTGGCCAAGCCAGCGCCTGATTTGAACGCCGCAAGCGGGGCTTATGTGGTCAATCTGGGCACCTATGCCAATCTCGATAACGCTGGCAAGCTGCTGGCTTCGCTCAAGGCGGCGGGTCTTGCTGCCACGAGTGAGCCAGTAACGGTGTCCGGCAAGCCAGCAATGCGCTTGCGTCTTGGCCCGTATGCCCGGCAAGCGGATGCGCAGAGCGCACGGATCAGTGCGTTGGCCGTACGTTCGGATTTACCGGCAAGCGTGGTGGCCTTGGACGGTGCGCAAACCAGTACGAAATCAGCGAACGACAAACTCGATACCGTCGCCAGACCGAAAATCGGTTTTGCGGTGCAAGTGGGCGCGTTCAGCGACAAGGCTGATGCTGATGGCATGGTTGTTCGCCTCAAGAAAGCCGGCTTCATCGGCTTCTCGGAACCGGTAAAAACGGCCAGCGGCACCCTGTATCGGGTTCGCGTCGGGCCGGAAATCACCCGCGTCGAGGCCGAGCAACTGCGCACCAATGTGTCCAACAAACTCAAGCTCGATGGCATCGTGGTCAGCCATCCGTGAGCAGTGGCGGGCACTGTGCCGATCGGTGCTCTGATGTCGCCGTCTGCAAGCCGCCAAGGGTGGTGTGGTGAACTGGGCTGATCTGGTGCTCGCCGGGATCATCGCTTTGTCGGCGTTGATCGGGCTATGGCGTGGTTTTGTGGTGGAAGTGTTGTCCTTGCTGGTATGGATCGCCGCGTTCTGGCTGGCCTTGCATTACGGCAGCGACGTGGCTGGCTTGTTCGAGGGACATGTTGATACGCCATCGGCACGCATGGCACTCGGGCACCTGGTGATGTTCGTGCTGGCGATTATCGTCGGTGGCTTGCTGACCTGGCTACTCGGCAAGCTGGTTCACGCCACCGGTTTGTCCGGTACTGATCGCCTGCTGGGACTGGTGTTTGGTCTGTTGCGCGGCGGTGGCCTGGCAGTGGTGCTGGTGCTGGTGTTGGGGTTCACGCCGCTGCCGGGCGATCCGTGGTGGCGGCAATCGCAATTGCTGCCCAGCTTCGAGCGCGGCGCGCAGTGGTTGCGTGGCTGGCTGCCCGACGCTGCTGCGCAAGAAGTGCATTTTCCGCAGCGCTGGCAGGTGCAACTGCCGGTGATCCCCGGTAGCGAATTGCAGGACGACGCGGCGCGCGAGCCCGCAACTCAGGAGTAGGGCATGTGCGGCATCATTGGAATTGTGGCCACCAGCGAAGTCAGCGCGGCCTTGTATGACGGCCTCACCGTGCTCCAGCATCGTGGCCAGGATGCGGCCGGCATTGCCACCGCTGAAGGGCGCTGCCTGCATCTGCACAAAGGCAACGGGCTGGTAAAGGATGTGTTCGGCGAAGCGCAGATGCGGCTGCTTGGCGGCCGCATCGGCATCGGTCATTGCCGTTATCCAACCGCCGGTTCGGAAGGCTCGGACGAAGCGCAGCCGTTTTACGTCAATTCGCCGTATGGCATCGCCCTGGCGCACAACGGCAATCTGATCAACACCGAGGCGCTGCGGCAACTGGTGTTCGAGGAAGATCGGCGCAACATCAATACCCAGTCCGACTCGGAAGTGCTGCTCAATGTGTTTGCGCACGAATTGGCGCAGCAGCCCACACTGAGCCCGGACGCGGTGATGAACGCGGTGGCGGGCGTACACCGGCGCTGCCTTGGCGGCTACGCGGTGGTCGGGTTGGTGCTCGGCCTTGGTCTGGTGGCGTTCCGCGATTCCAACGGCATCCGCCCGCTGGTGCTGGGCCGGCGTGATACGGCCGATGGCGTGGAGTATGCGATTGCCTCGGAGAGCGTGGCGTTCGACATCCTCGGCTTCACCCGGGTGCGCGATGTGCTGCCCGGCGAGTGCGTGGTGGTTACCGCCAACGGCGAGTTGCATGCCAAGGTCTGCGCGCCGGAACAGCCGCACGCGCCGTGCATTTTCGAGTTTGTCTATTTTGCGCGGCCCGATTCAATGATCGAGGATGTGTCGGTACACAAGGCACGCATGCGCATGGGCGTGAAGCTGGGTGAAAAGATATTGCGCCTGCGCCCGCAGCACGACATCGATACCGTGGTGCCGATTCCCGACACCTCACGCACCTCGGCGCTGGAACTGGCCAACGTGCTCGGCGTGAAGTACCGCGAGGGCTTCATCAAGAACCGCTACATCGGCCGTACCTTCATCATGCCGGGGCAGGGCGAGAGGGTGAAATCGGTACGCCGCAAGCTCAACCCGATCTCGTTGGAGTTCAAGGATCGGGTGGTGTTGCTGGTTGATGATTCGATCGTGCGCGGCACCACCTCGCGCCAGATCGTGCAGATGGCGCGTGATGCCGGTGCGCGCAAGGTGTATCTGGCATCGGCGGCGCCGCCGGTGCGTTATCCGAATATCTACGGCATCGACATGCCGGCGCCGGAAGAGTTGATCGCACACGGGCGCAGCGAGGAAGAAGTGCAGCAGTTGATCGGCTGCGACTGGCTGGTGTATCAGGACCTCGCCGATCTGGAAGCGGCCTGCGCCAGCCCCAACCAGCGCAAACACGGTTTTGATTCATCCTGTTTTACCGGCGAATACGTCACCGGCATCGAGCCGGGCTATTTCGAGGGCCTCTCGCGGCTGCGCTCGGATGCCGCCAAGCAGGTGCGGCGCAAGGTGGTTTGAGTGATGACGTTATCCGATGGCGATAGGTCGCGTTTGGCATCAGGATTCAATGCCGTCATTCCAGCGCAAGCTGGAATCCAGGGTTTTCTCGATTTGCAGGCAAAAATCAACATGGCCCCCAGATTGCGCTGGGGTGACGAGTTGATGAAATGAACAGTGACGGGCATGATGATCTGTTCAGCGCCGCGCTTGAGTGTCTTCTGCAAGCACAGCCCGAGCGCAAGCGTGTACTGACCGCAGCCACCGCGCAGGCATTCCGGGAGGGCAGGCTCAGTCTGGCCGGACACGATGCGCCGGTGCAGGATGTCGAACACCCGGGGCGACCGGAACGACCGCGTCTGATTGCCGCGCGCAAGCTGCCGCAGCGTGGTCTTGGCAGTGCCGAGGGCAGGGCGGCGTTCGTCCATGCCATCGCGCATATCGAGTTCAACGCCATCAATCTGGCCTGGGATGCCGTGTATCGTTTTCGCGGCATGCCCGATGCCTTCTATGCCGACTGGGTGGCTGTTGCCGATGACGAAGCGCGGCATTTCAGCCTGCTGCGTGAGCGCTTGCGCAGCCTTGGCTTTGATTACGGCGACTTTGACGCTCATGACGGGTTGTGGGAGATGGCGCGTAAAACCGCCCACCAGTGCCTGGCGCGGATGGCGCTGGTGCCACGGGTGCTGGAGGCGCGCGGGCTGGATGTCACCCCGGGCATGATCAGCCGGTTACGCGGGATCGGCGATAGCGACACGGCTGCCATTCTGGACGTGATATTGCGCGAGGAAGTTGCGCATGTGGCCGCTGGCAGCCGCTGGTTTCTGTGGTGTTGCGAGCGTGAGGGTGTCGATCCACAAACCACGTTCGCCAACCTGCTGCGCGAGCACGCATTGGGTGCATTGCGCGGGCCGTTCAATCGCCCGGCGCGGCAGGCTGCCGGTTTCAGTGATGATGAGATGAGTCTGCTGGATCAACTTGCGGCATCGGAGCGAACATGAAAGCTGTTGTTGTCATCGTGATCGTGCTGTTGCTCGCTGCCTGTGGCCCGTCGGTGCAAGAACAACGCGCAGCGGCGCAGGCGGCTGCGGCGGCCAAGGCCGAGCGTGAAGCGGCTGAACAGGCGGTGCTGTATCAGCGCAACCTCGATGCGGGCGAGATCGAGTTGGCGGCGGCGTACGCCGAGTTGATCATCGCGCGCTATCCGCGCAGCCAGGCGGCACAATCAATCGCGCCGGGCTTTGCGGCGATCCGCGAACAGGCGAAGGCCGCCAGGGAAACGCGTCGCCTTGAATCGTTATGGAGCTACCAGACCAGCGCGATCGGCGGCGGCACCCAGCGCACCGCAACCATTTACAGCGAAGACGGCGCGAGCCCGCATGTGCAACTGGTATTGCGCCAGCACACCCAGTGGGGGCTGAGCGTGTTTCTGCTGCCGGGCAGCGACATTTTCCGTTGTGTGCGCTGCACGGCTACGCTGAAAACCGATCAGGGTGCGAGCAGCCGTAGCGCGGTTACCAAATCGACTTCAAAGGAAAATCCGGCATTGTTCATCGACGACGAAAAAGCCTTTTTGCGGGTGCTGGAAACCGCGCAGCAGGTGACTATCGAGGTGCCGGTCAACGATGGCCAGCGCAGCCTGCAATTCTCCGTCGGCGGCTATCAGCCCAAGCGATTTGTAACGCCGTAGCGTGGCGGTGGGGGTCTGTGGCTGTTGCCAGGCACAACGCGGGTCGCCCACAGGGTGGGCTCCTACAGGGTAGACCACCACGCTTTTGTAGGAGCCCACCCTGTGGGCGCGGCCTGCCTGCATGCCGAGCGAAGCGAAAGCGTTGCGCAGTAACCGGCCGGACTGTAGTCAAACCTCAACCGCAATCACTGCCGCCACATAGTCGCCATCGTGCGACAGACTCAACTGCACGTCATCGCGCGCCATACCAGCGCTGTAGACACGCGGCGGCAGCAACCGGTGCTCGATCCGCTCACGCACGATTTCGCAATCGGTGATTCCGTATTGCGCCAGTAATTGTTTGGCCAGGGTGCGCACTGCGGCGGATTGCTCGCGGCTGAAGCTATCGCGCTCGCGCTCGCTGAATGATGCGCCTGGCATGCAATCGCTCAATGCCGATACCGCATGTTCGATTTTCGTTGGTGCATCGCCGCGCACCGCAATGCAATGCAACCAGTGCGAAGCGCGTTGCCAGGAAACGCTGATCGGCGGGTTATCGGCGATGAGCACGGTGCCGCGTTTGCTGCCGTCAGCCAGCGCCAGGTCTGTGCATTCGAGCTGCCAGCGCCCGGGCGCGAACACCAGTGTGGGCTGGATTTTTTTCGCCGCCTTGTACGCAGCCTCTTTCGCCGACCACAGCAGGGCAAAGCCGATGTCGCCAGCGCCTTCATCGGCAAGCTGGGTGCGCTCGCTGGCGGTCAGCACCCGCGCCAGCAGGCGCGGTTGTTCGGCACGGCCACGATTGTGGCTGGCGCGAAAATCGATCAGGTCGTTGCCGAGTGTCGTTGTCACGACGCCGATGGCAGGCTCAGCGCACCGGATTCGCGTGCTGCAAAGTATTCGTCTTCCATCGCCTTGAGTTGGCCGATGATTTGCGCCGAAAAATCGCGGGCGCGGCGCAGGCCGGTGCTGGCCGATTGTGGCACCAGCATCTTCAACTGAACGTAGAAACGGTCACCGGGGGTTGGAAAGTCGGCGAAGCCGCCAAAGCGCATGCCGCGCAAATACACGCAGAGCACTTTTGCGCCGGGGACGCGGTTGAGCAACTGACCAACGCCGTATGAGTAATCCTTGTCATCGACGCGACCATCACGGCTGCGCCGGCCTTCGGGGAAAATTGCGATCGCATCGCCACGATCGAGCACGTAACGCATCCGCGCCTGGGCGAAGCGTGCTTGCTCTGCCGAGGCGCCGCGCTCCACCGGGATGCAGCGGCCGAGGTAGCACACCAACCGCCAACTGAAGCGGTGATAGAAGTTCTTCGCTTCGGGCAGGTTCCACGGCAGCGATGCCGGGTGGCGCAGGTAATCCCACAGCGAGCCGAGCACGATGGTCTGGATGATCGAATCGACCAGAGTCAGGTGGTTGCTGCAGATCAGCAGCGGCCCGGGATGTTGTTCACGCAGGGCGCGATATTGTGCCCGGATCTGATCGACGTGATGCGCTGAAAAGCGAAACCGGAAGCGGTAGATCAGGGTCAGGATCGGCCCGAACAGGGCAAAGCAGAAATAGCTGATGCCGCGCTGCACGCGCAGGGCCAGGCGCGTACGGCGCGGAAGTTTCATCTCAACTGACCAGTTTGCCGATCAGGTTGACCGCATCACCGATGGTGGCGATCGAGTCGGCGGCATCGTCGCTCACTTCGATGTCGAACTCGTCTTCAAACGCCAGCACGATGTCGACCAGACGCGCGGAATTGACGCCCAGATCGGCCAGAATGCTGGTGTCCTTGCTGATGGTCTTGAGTGCTTCGGGATTCTTGACGTACGGGGTAATCAGGGCAACAACTTTTTCGGTGATCTGTGCTTCGTTCATGGGGTTCTCCAGGGACAGGGTCAGGATTGAAACGTGCGAAACAGGACGCAGCCGTTGACATCACCAAAGCCAAAGCTGCTCTTGGCCAGGATGTGACCGTCGAATGGCCGGGTTTGTTGCACCACCGAGCCTCGAAATGGCTCAACCTTCGGGTGCAGGTCTTCGCAATTGCGCGAGCCATGCAGGAAGCCGTGGTGCAGTTGCAACACCGCGGCGACGCATTCCAGCCCGCCGGCGGCGCCCAGTGCATGGCCGATCATGCTTTTGGTGGCGTTGATCGGCGGCAGTGCGGCGGCCTCGACATCCAGTGCGCGCCGCCAGTTTTCCAGCTCATAAGGGTCGGCGAAGGTGGCGGTGAGGTGGCCGTTGATGGCATCGATCTGGTGGGCCTCGATACCGGCCATCGCCATCGCGGTGCGGATGCAGCGCACCACGCCTTCGGGGTTGGGCGCGGTCATCGAGCCACCGTCGCGCTGGCCGCCGCTGTTGACGTGGCCACCAATTATTTCGGCATAAATGCGCGCACCGCGCGCCTGCGCGCTGTCGAGGCGCTCCAGCATCAGGATGCCAGCGCCGGAACCGGGGATAAATCCAGCCGCGCTTGCGCTCATCGGCCGCGACGCGTTTTCCGGCGCGTCGTTGCTGCGGCTGTTGAGCACCTTCATCGCATCAAAGCCCGACCAGGTGTAATGCGAACTGCCCTCGGCGCCGCCGGCCATCATCCGTGCGCACTGGCCACTACGAATCGCGTGGAAGGCATCGACCACCGCTTCGGTGCCGGTGGTGCAGGCCGAACTATTGGTGGTGACCTGGCCGCCGAGTGCGAGCAGGCCGCCGAGCTTGGCCGACACCGCGCTGCACATCACCTGTTCGACCATCGTTGAACCCAGACGCCCGACGCGGCCCTTGTCGACCATCGGAATCAGTCGATCACCAACGGTTTGCATGCCGCCGATGCCGGTGCCGATGATCGCGCCGGTATCCCAATCGACATCGCAATCGGGGCCAATCTGGCCCAGGCTGGCATCGCGCCAGCAATCGATGCCGGCGATGGCGGCGTAGATCATGGCGTCGTTCATCGCCAGCAGATCTTCCGCACCCAGGTAATCGTGTTTGAGTGTGTCCACGCCCTGCGGTACGCCACCGACCTGGCAGGCGAACTTCTGTTCGGCCAGCTTTTCGATGAAGCGGATGCCCGACACGCCGCCGCGCAGCGCGGCTTCGTAGGCTTCCAGGCCATGGCCATTGGGCGCAAGCACGCCCATGCCGGTGATGACGACGCGTGTGGATTGGGTCATGGCCGTTGGTTCCTGCTGAAAGATCGGTCGCGCACAGGGTGTGCTCCAATGCTGGGTAGGATGGGTAGAGCGCAGCGAAACCCATCGTTATCCGACAAAGATGGGTTTCGCTGCGCTCTACCCATCCTACGATTACGTGCCTGTGGTCGCGACGGCACGGCTGCAATGACGTCGCTATTTGCCACGTTGCACTCCTACCCCTGCCAGCGTGCCTTCGGCCGCCAACCGGCCATCGGCCAAGAACAATTGCGCACGACTTTTCAATTTCATGCGGCGGAAAAACTGCTTTTCACCGACGATGGTGACGGTCTCGCCCGGCAGCACCGGCAGATGGAACTCCATCTGACATTCGGTGAACAAGGTGGTCCATTTCGACAACTCGTCGCCGGGCAGGGTTTGTGCGCACAGGTACAGGCCAAGCGCGACCACACTGGTCTGCGCCATGGCTTCGGTCAGGATCACGCCTGGCGTTACCGGGTCGCCCGGGAAGTGGCCACGATAGAAGAACTCGTCGGGCTTGAAGGTGTAGCGGCCGACGATGTGCGCGCTGTCGAGCTCCACAATCTCGTCGAGAAACCGGAACGGTGCCTGTTGCGGCACGGCTTGCAATACCTGTTCGGGGGTCATTTGTTCAGCACCCCGCCTTTGCTGTTCGCCGAGGGTGCCGGGTAATCGTTGTACTGGATGCCGGGATAGATGCCGACCTTGGCATCGCGCACGCAGTAGATCGCCTCGCCATCGACGCTGACGCTGCCATCGCCGATCACCACCGCGCCGCCCTGCATTTGCGAATAGCGACGCACGTTAACCGTATAGGTGACTACGCCATCGTGCGGGCGAATCTGGCCGAAGAAATCGACTTCCTTGCAGCCCAACGCGCGACCGGCACCCAGCGCACCACGCAGCGCACAGTACATGCCCAGCAGTTGCCAGATCGCATCCACGCCGAGGCAGCCCGGCTGCACTGGATCGTTGCTGAAGTGGCACAGGAAATACCAGGCATCCAGATGGATGTCCTGCTCGGCCACGATCTGGCCACGGCGGCCGTTGTGCTCGATTTGGGTGATGCGATCGAACATCAGCATCGGCGGCAACGGCAGCGAGGGGATCGTGCCCGGCGCATCGCTGACAAGGCTCTGCTTGCCCCAGGCCAGCAACTCGGGCTTGGACAGCGTTTGCGCCTTGAGAAAATCGGCGTACGACATCAGGCTCATGCGGCATCTACCTCGTAGCCTGGGTTAGGCGCAGCCGTAACCCGGGACATGAACACGCAAATGCACCGATTCATGCACCCACCTCCAGCAGTAACGCGCCCCAGCTCAGCCCGCCACCGACCACCGCCAACGCGACCTGATCGCCCTCGCGCAAATCGGCAACGCGTTGCGACAGCACGCTGGGTGCGCCGGCAGCACCGCAATTGCCGTATTCGTTGACGTTGAAGTAATGGTTTTGCGCGCTGATGCCGGCGCTGCGGCAAATGTTGTCGAGCATGCCGCGATTGGCCTGATGACCGATGAACTTCAGCGCTGCGGCGCGCGCCTGATCCAGCCGCTCGCGCAACTGCGCAATCAGCGCCAGGCTGCGCCGGATCGCAAACGTCTGCACGGTGCGGCCTTCCTGGGTGAAATGGCCGGCATTGACGAAGCGCACCTTGTCACAGTTTTCCGGGTTCGACGCGAACTGGCTGTGCGTTACCTTCAGGCGTGCCGGCAGTCGTGGCGAAATCACCTGCGCACTGCTGCAATCGCCCCACAGCACGCAACTGTTGCGGTCGTTGTAGTCGATGGCGCGGGTGCTGTTTTCGGCTTGCACCACCAGCACGAAATCGGGCAGGCGCTCGGGGCGCATCGAATCGAGAAAATGCAGTTGCGCGGCCAGCGACGAACACGCCGAATTGAGATCGAACGCGGGTGCGTCGATACCCAGTTCGGCAGCGATGGTGCAGGCCTCGGCCGGGCAGCTCGATTGCGGCGAGCAACTGCCGGAAATCACCAGGCCGATATCGCCCGGGCTCAGGCCTGCCGCCGCGATTGCCTGCTGCGCTGCACGCGCACCGGTTTGCGCATTGCTGTACAGCGAGGCTTCGATGGCCTGGCGCGGGTCGGCATTGCGCGTGGTCTTGATGTAATCGAGCGGCAACACCGTACGCCGGCGCTCGATGCCGACCCGCTCCATGATCCAGTCGCCATCGGTACCGATATCGAGGTCGCGCAAAAACGCGTTGTCGATGATGTTTTCCGGATGGAAGTGGCCGAGGCCGTGAATATAGGTCATTGCAGATGCCCGGCCATTACAGCGGCGCGATATGTTCGCCGCCATCGACGCGGATCAGCGCGCCATTCACCCACGCCGCTTCGTCGAGGCACATCAGGGCAATGAAATCGGCAACCGCTGCGGGCGTGGTGGTGCGATGGAAAGGATTGCGACGCTCGGCAACCGCCTGCATGCCGGCACTGCCGGGGATCAGCTTCAACGCTGGTGTGGGCGTTACACCAGCCTGGATGATGTTGGAGCGGATGCCGAACGGCGCAAACTCGACCGCAATCGCGCGCGATACTGATTCCAGCGCGACTTTTGCGGCGGCGACGGCGGCATAGCCTTTCCATGCGGTGGTGTTGCCCTCGCTGGTCATGCCCAGCACCCGTGCATCATCGGCGAACAGGCCAAGGCGGTGCAGGTCCTGCACCCACGACAGCAGGCTGGTGCCCATCGCGTAGATGGTGCGCGCCATGTCTTCCTCGTCCATCAGTGCCTCGCCATAGCGCGCTGCCTGCAAGGTGTGCAGTGCGCCGACACCTTGCTCCAACAGATTGCTGACGGCGGTCTGCACGGCGCTGGCGTCAACGCCGAGTGCTGCGGCCAGCTTGGCTACCGCTTCTTCACCGCGGGTATCGGGCGTGCTCGGTGCGATCGGCTTGAGGTTGCCGAACGCGATCGAATGCATCAGCAAACGCACTTTGCCCGCTTCGCCCATGGCCGCGGCGAGGTGGGCCAAAGTCTGTGCGCGGCCCTCACCAGACAGCGCGTCAAGATTGAGTGCTTCGAAGCGCACGCCACTGGCGCGGATCGACTCGAAACCTTCTTCGATGCGCGCCATCGCGCCGCGTCGGTCACGGTGAACCACCAGAATGTTCATGCCATGGCGGGCCAGCTTTTGCGCGGTGGCGAGGCCAAAGCCGCTGGAGCCACCAAGAATTACCGCCCAATGGGTTTTATCGAACTCGATCATCGCGTACGCCAGAAAAAGGGTGCCCGTCAGCTTTGAGCGCGATATTGAACTGAGGGTTCAGTGGTCGCGTAGTCATCGATTGCAGTGAGCCGGGAAACGGGAAAGAAGGAAGTGCAGCGCTTTGTCCGCAGCAAGTTTTCGTCTAAACAAGGGCGCTCACGATAGATGATGGTTGGCCGGGCAAATAACAAGAGCGCAAATAAATCGCCGCTGGTGCGCGTATCGACCGGATGAGCGCAGCGCACATCAAACGCGTCGCCGATCTTCGTGCGCGGTGGCAACGCTTGTCAACTGTGCGCACCCGTAGGGAGGCGTGTATGTCGGCGGCTGCATTCCGGATTTTTTGTGCGTGCCACAGCGCGCTCACGACGCTGTGAACCGCTATCATGGCCGAATGTTTGCCCCGTTGGCGCACCATCACGGCGCAGCCGGGTTCGAATCAGCGCAATCGCAGGAGTGTCATGCATGTTGGAAACCGTTGAACAGCAAACCGGCGCCGCGCCGCAATGGTGTGTGCTGTGGTTGCACGGATTGGGCGCCGATGGCAACGATTTCGCGCCGATCGTGCCGCAGTTGCTGAATCCCGAATGGCCGGCATTGCGTTTCGTGTTTCCGCATGCACCACAGCGACAGGTAACGATCAACGGCGGCATGCGCATGCGTGCCTGGTACGACATCCGCAGCATGTCGATCGATCAGCGTGCCGACGAGCAGGGAGTGCGCGAATCGATTGCGCAACTGGAAGAATTGATTGCGCACGAAGGCGAGCGCGGCATTCCGCCGTCGCGGATCATCCTGGCCGGATTTTCGCAGGGCGGCGCGATTGTGTTATCGGCGGCATTGCGTCGGCAGCAGGCGGTTGGCGGGGTGATGGCACTTTCCACCTATTTGCCACTGGCCGCGCAAACGCCGGCCGAGGCGACGGCTGCAGGGCGCAGCACGCCGATATTCATGGCCCACGGCCAGGTCGATCCGGTGGTGACGCTGGGTCTGGGTGAACGCAGCCGCGATGCCTTGCGTGCGATGGGCGTACCGGTGCAATGGCACACCTATCCAATGGCGCATGCGGTATGCCCGGATGAGATCGACGATATCCGGCAATGGCTCGGCCAGCGGTTTCAGGGATGACCGAGGCGCCAACCCTGCGCATTTTGATCACCGATGACGAGGCGCCGGCGCGTCGGCGTCTGCACGAGATGCTGGCCGAGATCGACGGCGCCGATGTGGTAGGCGAGGCGGCCGATGGTCGCGAAGCCATCGCGCGCGTGCAGGAACTGGCGGTCGATGTAGTGCTGATGGATATCGCCATGCCGGTGATGGACGGGCTTGAAGCGGCGCGCCACCTGGTGCGGCTGGAGCAGCCGCCGGCGGTGATTTTCTGCACCGCCTACGATGCCCACGCATTGGCAGCATTCGAGGCCGGTGCGCTGGATTATCTGCTCAAACCGATCCGTGGCGAGCGTTTGCGCCAGGCATTGATCCGGGCACGGCGGTTTTCGGCGGCCGATGCCGACAAACTGCGCAGCACTTCGCGCGCGCGCAGCCACCTTTCGGCACGGCTCGGCGGCAGCCTGCGTTTGATTCCACTCGCTGACGTTCACTATTTTGTCGCGGAAGAAAAATACGTGGTGGTACATCATGTCCACGGTGAAGACCTGATCGAGGATTCGTTGAAGGCTCTCGAGGAAGAGTTCTCCGATCGTCTGCTGCGTGTACACCGCAGTTGTCTGGTGGTGTGCGATGAAATAGCGCAACTGGACCGCGATAGTGAGGGCCATGCCAGCATCCGCTTGCGTTCCGGTGCTGGCCCTTTGGAAGTGAGTCGGCGTTGCCTGGTAGGTCTGCGCGAACGGTTGAAACATCTGTGAGGATATTGCATTGAAAACTTTGCGTCTGGCGACGCGCAAGAGCGCGCTCGCCCTGTGGCAAACCGAGCATGTGGCGGCGCGTCTGCGTGCCGCTCATCCCGGCCTTGAGGTGCAACTGGTGCCGATGAGCACGCGCGGCGATCAGGTGCTGGATCGCTCGCTGGCCGCGATTGGCGGCAAGGGCTTGTTCTTGAAAGAACTGGAGGTGGCGATGCTGGCTGGTGAAGCCGATGCTGCCGTTCATTCGCTCAAGGATGTACCGATGCAGCTCGACGGGCCTTTCACCCTCGCCGCAATACTTGAGCGCGCCGACCCGTTCGATGCGCTGGTGTCCAATCACTACGCATCGCTGGATGCGCTGCCACAAGGCGCGCGGGTGGGCACCTCGGCATTGCGCCGACAGGCACAGTTGCGTGCCTGCCGCCCCGACCTGCAATTGCTCGATCTGCGCGGCAACGTCAACACCCGCCTGGCGCGGCTTGATGATGGTGGTTTTGACGCAATCATCCTTGCCTGTGCCGGGCTGGATCGTCTCGGGTTTTCCGCGCGCATTCGCAGCCGGCTCACCGCGCCGCAGTGGCTGCCCGCAGTGGCGCAGGGCGCCATTGCCATCGAATGCCGCGATGATGCCAACGAGGTGATTTCGCTGTTGGCCAGCCTGGATCACCTCGATACCCGCCGCTGTGTCGAAGCCGAGCGCGCGATGAATCGCGCCTTGCACGGCAGCTGCCATGTACCGGTTGCCGCACATGCCACGTTGACCGACGCCGGCTTGCACTTGGTTGGTCTGGTCGGTGATGTTGCCAGCGGCAAGGTGATCCGCGCCGAGGCTGATGCTGCTGCCGATCAGGCCGATGCCCTGGGGCAACGCGTTGCCGAGGCCCTGTTCGCGCAGGGCGCCGGAGCGTTGTTGCAGGCCTACATTTCGCAGTGAGTGCTGGCGTTATCGTTGCACTACACCAGCAGTTACGTTGCCAGCTCGGCCGCGTGATGGCGCAGGTGATCCTCGATGAAGCTCTGGATGAACCAATAGCTGTGGTCGTAGCCCGAGTGCCGACGCAGTCGCAATGACTGGCCGGCGGCCGCACACGCCGCTTCGAACAACTCCGGGCGCAATTGCTCGGTCAGAAACTGATCCGATTCACCCTGATCGATCAGGATGGTGCCGGGGTGGGTTGCGCGCTCCAGCAAGGCACAGGCATCGTAGCGGGCCCATGCGGCCCGGTCCTCGCCGAGGTAGCGGGGCAGAGCCTTCAGGCCCCACGGCACCTGGCTGGGCGCGACGATGGGTGCGAACGCGGATACCGAGCGGAACTGCTGCGGATTTTTCAGCGCGATGGTCAATGCGCCATGACCGCCCATTGAATGCCCGAAAATGCCGCTGCGCGTGACATCAATTGCGAAATGCTCGGCAATAACCGCTGGCAATTCATCGCAAATGTAGCGGTACATGCGAAAGTGCGCCGACCACGGCGATTGCGTGGCATCGAGATAAAAACCGGCGCCTTCACCAAAGTCCCAAGCGTCGGTAGCACTGGCGATACCAGTGTCGCGCGGGCTGGTGTCGGGGCTGACCAGCGCCAGGCCCAGTTCGGCTGCAACGCGCTGCGCCCCGGCCTTGATCGCAAAGGTTTCCGCGTTGCAGGTCAGGCCAGCGAGGTAGTACAGCACCGGCACAGGGGTGTTGCTGGCCTGCGGCGGCAGGTACACGCCAAAGCGCATCGGTAGGCCGCATGCGTTGGAGTGATGTCGGTAAAAGCCTTGCACGCCACCGTGGCAACGCTGTTCGCTGATGCGCTCCAGCGTCATCAGTAAACCACCACGCTGCGAATCGATTCGCCGCTGTGCATCAAATCGAAGCCCTCATTGATGCGTTCCAGCGGCAGGGTGTGAGTAATCAGATCATCGATGTTGATCTTGCCTTCCATGTACCAGTCGACAATGCGCGGTACATCGCTGCGCCCGCGTGCGCCGCCAAAGGCACTGCCGCGCCAGTTGCGGCCGGTGACCAGTTGGAACGGGCGGGTGGTGATTTCGGCGCCGGCCGGTGCCACGCCGATGATGATCGAAGTGCCCCAGCCCTTGTGGCAGCATTCCAGTGCTTGCCGCATCACGTTGACATTACCGATGCATTCGAAACTGTAGTCAGCACCGCCCTTGGTAAGGCTGACCAGATACGGCACCAGATCGCCTTCAACCTCTTTCGGGTTGACGAAGTGGGTCATGCCGAACTTGCGTGCCAACGCCTCGCGTGCCGGGTTGAGATCAACACCGATAATCATGTCGGCACCGGCCAGGCGTGCGCCTTGGATCACATTCAGGCCGATGCCGCCGAGGCCGAACACTACCACCTTGGCGCCGACTTCCACCTTGGCGGTATAAATCACTGCGCCGATGCCGGTGGTGACCCCGCAACCGATGTAACAGACCTTGTCGAACGGCGCGTCCTCGCGGATCTTCGCCAGCGCGATTTCCGGTAACACGGTGTAGTTTGAAAACGTCGAACAGCCCATGTAGTGATGCAACTTTTCGCCGCCAATCGAAAAACGGCTGCTGCCGTCCGGCATCAGGCCCTGGCCCTGGGTGCTGCGAATGGCCTGACACAGGTTGGTTTTCGGGTTGAGGCAGTATTCGCATTCACGGCATTCAGGCGTGTACAGCGGGATGACGTGATCGCCCTTTTTCAGGCTGGTTACTCCCGGCCCGACATCCACCACCACGCCAGCACCTTCGTGGCCAAGAATGGATGGAAAGATGCCTTCCGGGTCGGCCCCGGACAGGGTGAAAGCATCGGTATGGCAAATGCCGGTGGCCTTGATCTCGACCAGCACTTCGCCGGCTTTGGGGCCTTGCAGATCGACGGTTTCAACGATCAGGGGCTGGCCCGGGGCGTGGGCCACTGCTGCGCGTGTTTTCATTGGCAAATCCTGTGTTGAAATGTTTTATCGATGGGTTGCTGGTGTAGTGCTCAGCCTGGCGCCCGCAGCAGATCAACCAACTCAGCTGCGGCGTTCGGCACCGGCAGTCGGCGCAGCAGCGTTCCGTCACCGCTCAGCACCACCAAGCTGGGGAAATAGCGCACGTTATAACGCCCCATGAAAGCCTCGGCTTCCGGCGCGTCATAATCCACGCGCACCAACACATAATCTTGCGCCAGCACTTGTTGCACGGCTTTGTCGGTGAACAAGGTCTGATGCATTACCCGGCAGTTACCGCACCAGATTGCGGAAAAATCAACCAGGACGGGTTTGTTTTCGCGCACCCCCTGCGCCAAACCCTGCTCGATACCGAGGAATTGCAGGTCGGTTTGTTCGATGGCGCGCTTGCCCATCCAGGTCTGAATCTGGACGTTGCCGAAATACACCACGGCCAGCAGTGCGCCAAAGCGCAGCCACTTGAAAATCACGGTTTTCATGTTTTTCTCGTTCATTGTGCAAGCATAGCGGTGCGGGTAGGGGTGTGTCATGCTGCTCGGTCGGCAAGTGCGTTGCTAGCGATAGCCAGCATTTGTTCACGAAAGTGCTCGCATTGCGCCGCAAGACGCGCTATTCTTCGCGCACTGTGTTTGCTAGGGTCACGGTGGAATGTGGCCCGGTGCGGTAGATCCAACGATCCGCTACATCGCTCGCTTCGCTCAACTCCTTGCAATCTCAGTCGCAGTTACCGGATGTCCGGGCAGCCGCGTAATTTCATCTGTTTCGAGGAGTTGTACATGTCGGATCGTCAGGGTGGTATCGTCAAGTGGTTCAATGACGCCAAGGGTTTTGGGTTCATCACTGCCGACGGCGGTGAGGATCTGTTTGTTCATTTTCGTGCCATCCAGGGCAGCGGCTTCAAGACGCTGAAGGAAGGCCAGAAAGTGACTTTCACTGTCGTCAAGGGTCCGAAGGGTCTGCAGGCTGATCAGGTCGAAGCCGAGTAAGCTTCAGACCCGTTTCACGTTTGCAAGAGCGGCCTCGGCGTTATGCGCCGGGGCCGTTTTTTTATGCTTCAACACTTACCGGCAGGCCATTCAAGGCGGCGTTGCCGGTGGGCCCGTCGAGTGCGGTTGGATCACTCAAATCGTTGTAGTTGATGCCATCGAGGGCATCGGCCACGTGTTGTTTGCTGCCCGCTCGACCATGGCCAAAGCCGTGCGGCAGGCTGACCACGCCCGGCATCAAATCGGCGTCAGCCAATACCTCGGTTTGCAGTTCGGCGATTACCGAGCGTATGCGCACCTTGGCGCCCGATGCGATACCGCGCGCCGCCAGATCATCGGGATGCATATGCAAGTGGTGCCGTGGCTTGCCTTTGACCAGGCGCGGTGCGTTATGCATCCAGGAATTGTTGCTGCGTGGGTGGCGGCGGCCGATCAAGGACAGGCCTGACATCGTTTTCGACTCCGTCATTGCCGCAACCAACCGCGGTAGGTCATCCAGCAACGGAGCCGGCGCGCACTGCACCTTGCCGTCACTGGTTTCCAGACGTTCGAGCAGACACGGTGTTAGCGGCCCCAGATCAATGCCGTGCGGTGCCGCCATCAGCATTTCCAGATCGACACCGCTGTTGCCGCGTTGCAGGCCGCCGGCGATCAGCTGCAGTGGCTCGGGCAGGGCAGTAAAGGTTTTGCCCGTTGCGCTTGCATAGGCCTGCGCGATGCCGTTGAAAATCTGCCAATCGCCACGCTCGTTAGCATGCGGTTCTCGTAGTGGCACACTCAAGCGCGCTACCCGGCGCACGGCAAACGCGTTGAATATCAAGTCGTAGTGATATTGGCTAAGAGGTGAAGCAGGCGGCAGGATCAGGTCGGCGAAGCGGGTGGTTTCATTGATGCTGATATCAATGCTGAGCATGAAATCGAGTGTGCCCAATGCCCGTTCCAGACGCCGGCCATCGGGTGTGGAAAGCACCGGGTTGCCGGCACTGGTGATCAACGCACGGATGCGGCCAGCGCCGGGCGTGTCGATTTCCTCGGCCAACACGGATACCGGCAGTTCACCAGCAAACTCCGGCAAGCCGCGCACCCGGCTGTGCCAGCGCGCATAGTGGCCGCCGGCGGTGCCGGGGCCGGTGATCGGCATCGCGGCGTCGTTGACCAGCGTGCCACCTTCGTGATCGAGGTTGCCGGTGTAGAGGTTGATCAACTGGATCAGCCACTGGCACAGCGAGCCAAAACGCTGCGTTGACAGCCCCATGCGGCCATAGACAGCGGCGGTGGGGGCGTTATGCAGCATTTTGGCAATGCCGGCGATATCGGTCTGATCAATGCCAGTGTGCGTGCTGACGGCATCCAGGGGCAGTGCGTTGATTGCAGCCAAGGCTGTGTCGAGCCCATTGAGGCGATCGCGGTAGCGCGCGATACGCGCCGGGCCAAGCCGTTGCAGTTCTTGCAATAGTGCAGCGAGAAACAGGGCGTCCGTTCCGGGTCGGATAAACAGGTGCTGGTTGGCGATTTGCGCGGTTTCAGTTCGCCGTGGATCGATCACGATCAATTGCCCGCGCTGAGTCAACGCTTTCAGGCGTTTGGCCACGCCAGGCGCGGTCATCAGGCTGCCGTTGGATACTACCGGGTTGGCCCCCAGCATCAGCAGTACATCGGTACGATCAATGTCGGGGATCGGCAATAGAAACTGGTGACCGTACATCGCCCAGTTGACGAATTGATGCGGCCATTGATCGACCGACGAGGCGGAATACACGTTGGGTGTTTTCAGCAGGCGCAGCAGCGCCGGTGCGTAGGCGATCGAACCGAAATGATGGACGTTGGGATTGCCCAGATAAGCGCCGATGGCGGCCGCACCATGCGTGCTGGCGACTGCGGCAAGCCGCTCGCCAGCCAGCGCGAAGGCCGCGTCCCAGGCTATTGGTTGCCAGTCATCACCGATCCGCCGCATCGGTTGGCGCAGGCGGTCGGGGTCGGCTTCCAGATCAAGCAGCGCATTGCCCTTGGGGCAGATATGGCCACGGCTGAACGGGTCTTGCTCATCGCCTCGAATGGCGACCAGCGCGTCGTCCTGGTACTGCAACTCCAGGCCGCAGATGGCTTCACACAGCGGGCAGGCGCGAAAGCGCGATTGACGCGTCATCAGCTACTCCAGTCGATGGGGTCGTCGCGCCCGCTGAATCGACCTCGCATGCGTGGGTCGATTCGCAGGTGGATCGTTCAGCGCGTGGGATGCAACTTGTGCGATTGTTTGGCGATCTCGCGCGCCGCTGCAAGAATGACCTGGCCGGGCGCACGCACCTTGTAGTCCGGGTGGACATACGAGAATTGCAATACGCCATCGCCATCGACGATGTATACCGACGGCACCGGCAGTACGTGGTGCTTTTCACCCGATGCTTTCTCCAGGTCGATACCGCCCATGCGATAGCGTGCGACCAGCGAATCCTCGACGGTGTAGCCAATGCCAAAAGCACTGACGGCGGCAGTGCTGCTGTCGGAGACCAGGGTGTAATCGAGCTTGTCCTTGCCCAGCGTTTTGTTCAATTCGGCCGGCAGATCCGGGCTGATTGCAATCAACTGGTAACCCAGTTCGGTCAATTCGGGATGGATCTCGCGCAACTCGCTCAGTTGCAGGTTGCAGAACGGGCACCAACCACCACGATAGAACACCAGTACTGCCGGTTTGCCATTGACCACTTTACGCAACGTGGTTGCCTGATCTTCGCGATCACGCAGTGCTGGGTCGGGCAGGGTGGAGCCGAGCAGGATCGGGCTGATCTCGGTGGCTGAGGGCGCAATGCCAGCAGCACCTGCGGCGAGCGGCGACAGTATCAGTGCAGCGATAATCAGGGCGAATCCGAAAATGCGTGACATGTTGCAACTCCTTGCGAAATACGAATGATGATTGCGTGTAGTGCGTATCAGCGTGGCAGGGCGCGCAATTCGGTTTTGGGGTGAAAACTGGCCCAGGCGAACCAGAATAACCGGATTGCCGGCACCACGCTGCCGTCGGCGCGGCTGGCGTTGACCATGCCATCGGCAGCGCGTTCGATGACCAGCTTCTCGCCGGCCAGTTCGGCTTCGATGCGCGGGTTGGTGCGCAGGTATTCCTCGGTCACCGCCAGCGAGGCGTCGCCGATTTCCAAGCCAAAGACAACCATCTTCGGGTGGATGCGCGTGTCGCGGTTGGACAGCGGGAAAAACACCTTTTCGCTGCTGGCGTAGTCGCCGTAGGGGTTGGCGGTGTAAGCCACATCAAAACCGGTGTCGGTGGACAGCACTTGGGTATCGGGGTGTTCGTGGCGCCATTCACTCCATTCCACCTGCGTCAATGCAAACGCGGTAAGGCTTTCGCCGCTACGCTTGCCGACGATGCCGCGCCCGATCACTTGCGCCCACAGCGTGTTTGATGCGCGGTCATACAGCACCAGATCGCTGTTGTGCAGTACGCCCGATACGCCGAACGTGGTGACTTCGCCACCGATCCGGCGCGAGAAAGCCGCGCCCGAACCGCACAGCGGGCAGTAGGTGATCGCGATGGGCTGGCCGGCAATGGTGTCGTTGACGATTTCGTGACGCGACAGGATCGATGTTGGATAGGCGCGGTGTACGCCATCTACGGTGATCGCCAGCACGATGTCATCATCGGCGAGAAAGTCTGCTTCAGCGGCAGTGACGAACTTGGGGTTTTCGATTGCCGGTATGCAATCGCGTGCCGGGCAACCCTGGATCAATTCGGACAGTGGGACTTGCGCTGGTGTGTTCTCGTCAAAGCCGAAGGTCTCGGTCAGTACGTTGACCGGCCAGGACCGCGCAGCACGGGCCTTGGCTTCGGCATCATCGGCATTGGCATCGGTTTGTGCGTGGTTGGGCGCTGAAAACGACAACAGCGCAATGACAAAAAATACGCGAATAAAACTCGGCATGGTATTGGTAATCCTTGGTGTTTAACGATGATCTTGTAACCGTGCTGGCTTCAGGCGACGGTACATTGCACCCAATGCAATGCCAAAAAACACATGGGTGCCAAAGGTGAGCCACGGCGTACCGTAACCGATGTTCAGGCCAAATACGCCAGCACCGGTTGCTGGCATGATAACCAGCATCAGGCCCAGCCAGATTGCCAAGGCGAACACGATGCCACGCCACACCGCTGCCTGGCCGGGCAAGCGGTTGAACAGCAATGCAAACGTGCTGCCATAGAGCAATGCCCCGATCGCGGCACAGGTCAACCATGCGGGCGCGGTAGTTTCAACGCCAATCACCGGGCGCGAAACGAGCATGGTCAGGCTGAACACGTCCACCCCGCCGAGGCGGCCAGAACCGTGCAATAACTCGTCCAGCACGCCGGTGAGCAAGGCGGCACACATGCCGGCAAGCATGCCTTTGCTGAGATTGTTCATGGTCACTCCTTCATTACCGTGTCTCCAGACAGAGGCCGGCAACGGGGCAAAGGATGCGCGGAAGTTACCCGCAGTGTCTTGCCGATCAGTCTGCTTGCCCGGCGCCGAGCATCTGTTTGGCATGGTTGCGCGTTGCCTGAGTGATCTCCAGGCCACCGAGCATGCGCGCCAACTCCTCGATCCGGCCGGGCCGGTCCAGGGTCACGATATGGCTGCGGGTAATGCCGCCAGCGCTGTCCTTGCTCACCTGAACGTGTTGATGGCCGAGTGCTGCCACCTGCGCCAGATGGGTGACGCACAACACTTGGCGCTGGCTGCCAAGCGCGCGCAATTTGCGACCCACCACTTCAGCCACCGCGCCGCCGATGCCGCTGTCGACTTCGTCAAACACCATCGTGGGCACACTATCGAGGCCCAATGTGGCCACCTCGATTGCCAGGCTGATGCGCGAGAGTTCGCCACCCGAGGCAACCTTGCGCAATGGGCGTGCCGGCTGGCCGGGGTTGGCGGCCACCAGAAACTCGATCCGTTCGGCACCTTGTGCCTGCGGGGTGTCGCTGTCGCTGGCTTCCACCTGCACTTCGAAACGGCCACCGGCCATGCCCAGCTCACTCATTAGCGCGCTGACGCTGTCCGACAAGTTGGCGGCAGCCTTGCGCCGTTGCTTGCTGAGAATTGCGGCGGCCTCTGCCCAGGCATTGCGATGCGCCGTCTGCGCTTTGTTGATGCTTTCAATCGCTGCGCCGGCATCGGTCAGGGTCTGCACTTCGTCGTGCAGGCGTTCGCGCTGCGTGGCGAGATCAGCCACCGGCACGCGATGCTTGCGCGACAGATCGTGCAGGCGGCTGAGCCGCTGTTCCAGTTCACGCAGGCGATCCGGGTCAAGGTCGAGGGCATCATGGATACGCTCCAGCGAGCGTTGCGCTTCATCCACCTGGATGCGGGCAGATTCGAGCAAGGCGGCAACTTCACCCAACGCGGGCTCGTGTTCGACCATTCGGCCGAGTTCAGTTGCCGCCTGGCTGAGCATTTGCGCCGGTGCCTCGCTATCATCGCCGGACAGTAGCGCGCTGGCGCGCCCACAGGCGTCGATCAATGCGGCTCCGTGGCCCAGCCGCCGGTGCTCGCTGTCCAGCCCTTCGAGCGCTTCAGGCGTCAGGGTTTCGCGTTCCAGTTCAGCCAGATTGTGGCGCAGGTATTCCAGGCGCTCGGAAACATCGCCACGGCTTTCGATTTGCGCCCGCTGGCGTTCACCCGCAGCCCATTGCGCGGCAATCCCGGCTACCGTGCTTGCCAACTCCGCCTGGCCCGCGTAGGCATCGATCAATGCCAGTTGATGTGGCCGTGCCAACAGGGCCTGTGCCTCGTGTTGGCCATGTACTTCCACCGTGTATTCGGCCAGTGCCTGCAATTGCGCCAACGCCACCGGCCGGCCATTGATCCAGGCACGCGAGCCGCCATCGGCGCGGATGACGCGGCGCACCTGGCATTGGCCATCCTCATCAAGCGCTTCGCCGCTGAGCCACTGTGCGGCTTGCGGCGCATCGGCAAGGTCGAACTCGGCATTGAGCTCGGCACGCTCAGCTCCATGGCGCACGACGGTGCTGTCGGCGCGCGCACCACCCAGCAAAAGCAAGGCATCGACCAGCAGCGACTTGCCAGCCCCGGTTTCACCGGAAACCACGCTCATGCCTGGCCCAAAGCGGATTTCGGCTTCGCTGACCACAGCAAAATCGCGGATCGAGAGGGTACGGAGCATGGGCGATCGGCACGTTTAGGGATGCAAAATGCTAACAGCTTGTGTTTATCGTAGGTGAAGCCCGGCAGCGTGGTGAATCACCGATGGCCGTGATGGCACATCCCGAGCGTTTTTTCAGCGCATTTGCAAGGGTGTTCTCGCCAAGACGCCAAGAACGCCAGGAACGCCAAGGGTAAAGAACAGCGTGAGCGCAGATGAAAACGGCAGATGTTGCCGTATCAAGTTTTCAGCGGAGCGCCCAAGTAGCACGAAATTGCCCGAGCCGCCAATCGCATCTGCGAACAGGTTGACGGATTCCTTGGCGTTTACTCACGCTCACCGACGAGTCCGACGTCCCGGATAGGGGAATTTCGCGATTGGTGCTTGCCAGCGGCTCGTTTCACCCTTATCTATAGTGCATGTATCCCAGATCGTCGTAGCCCTATGGCCGTCATGCCCTCACTCGATCCGCGTGCGCGCAGCGTGTTGCGTGCCCTGATCGCACAGTACGTGCGTGACGGCGAGCCGGTGGGCTCACGCACGCTGGCCAAGCATTCGGGGCTGGATGTCAGCCCGGCAACGATCCGCAACATCATGTCGGACATGGAGGAGTTGGGGCTGTTGGCTGCTCCCCATGCCTCGGCGGGGCGAATCCCCACCGCGCAGGGGTACCGCGTGTTCGTTGACAGTCTGTTGCAGATCAAGCCGATTTCCAACGCGCTGTTGCAGGATATGCGCGGGCGCTTGCCGGCCGGGTCCAGCACCCAGTCATTGCTTGGCAATGTGTCGGAATTGCTGTCGGCGATGAGTCATTTTGTCGGTGTGGTGACGGTGCCGGCACGTGAGCAGTTCGCATTCCGCCATATTGATTTTGTCGCGCTCGATGGCAGCCGGTTACTGGTGATTTTGGTGTTTGCCGACAACGAAGTGCAAAACCGCATCATTGTCACCCGCCGCCCCTACGGCTCGTCAGAGCTGGAACAGATCGCCAATTTTCTCAACAGCCATTTTGCCGGACGCACGTTGCGCGACATCCGCATGGCCTTGCTGCACGACCTGCGCCAGACGCGCAGCGACATGGAGCAGACCTTGCATAATGCAGTGGATCTTGCCGAACAGGCTTTTGATGCCGACCCTGGCGATATGCTGGTGGCGGGGCAGACCCGGTTGATGGGTGTGTCCGACCTGTCGGACATGGACCGTCTGCGCGAGCTGTTCGAGGCGTTCGCCCGCAAACGCGAAATCCTGCAACTGCTCGAAGGCTGCATATCGGCACAAGGCGTGCGCATTTTCATCGGCGAGGAAACCGGTATGGCACAGCTCGATGGTTGCACTGTGGTGACAGCTCCATATACCGCAAATGGTGAAGTACTTGGCGTTTTAGGGGTGATCGGGCCAACGCGTATGGCCTATGATCGCGTCATACCAATGGTGCAGGCCACTGCAGCTGTGCTCGGCGAGGCCTTGAATACCGGCGAGCCGGCCCAATAAAGCGGAGCGGGAAGGGTGCCGACCGCGCGATACGTGGCTTGTGCCCGCAGTGTTGATCAAAGCCAGGATTGAACCATGCACAATCAGACCGACCAGACTGCGGCGGAAATGCCTGCGGATAGCGCTGCTGTCAACGATGAATCGACTGCCACAGGCGACGACCGTCTGAGCGCGGCGCTCAATGAACTGGAGCAGTGGCGCGAACAAGGCTTGCGTGAGCGCGCTGAGCTGGAAAACCAGCGTCGGCGCATGCAGCGTGATGTCGATAACGCACGCCGGTTTGCCAATGAACGGCTACTGGGCGATTTGCTGCCGGTGATCGACAGCCTCAAGGCCGGGCTGGGTGCAGATGCCACCGATACCGCACGGTTGCGCGAAGGTATGGAGCTGACCCTGCGCCAGTTGCTCAAGATGGCTTCCGATCACGGCCTGCAAACCGTGCATCCGGTGGGTTTGCCGTTCAATCCCGAGCAGCATCAGGCAATGAGCATGGTGCCATCACCCGAGCACGCGCCGGGCACCGTAGTGCAGGTGTATCAGGATGGCTATGTGCTGAATGATCGCTTGCTGCGACCGGCTTTGGTGGTGGTAGCAGCCGATTGATGTGTGCTGCTGGCTTGAACTGCGGCGCAACGACCCCAACTACCGAAGCAGAAGCTTAGTGGCCCGCCGGGCCGAAACATTATCAGGAGCATGAACATGGGCAAGATCATTGGTATCGACCTCGGCACCACCAACTCGTGTGTTGCGGTCATGGAGGGCGGCAAGGCCAAAGTGATTGAAAACTCCGAGGGTGATCGCACCACGCCGTCCATTGTCGCCTTCACCAAAGATGGCGAAGTGCTGGTTGGCGCATCAGCCAAGCGGCAGGCGGTGACCAACGCCAAGAACACCTTTTACGCGGTCAAACGCCTGGTTGGCCGCAAGTTCACCGATGCCGAGGTCAAGAAGGATCTCGATCTGGTGCCGTACGACATTTTTGCGCACGATAACGGCGACGCCTGGGTGCGTACCGCTGACGGCAAGAAGATGGCGCCGCCGGAAATCTCGGCACGGGTGCTGGAGAAAATGAAGAAGACCGCCGAGGATTACCTGGGCGAAAAGGTGACCGAGGCGGTAATCACCGTGCCGGCGTACTTCAACGACAGCCAACGCCAGGCAACCAAGGATGCCGGCCGCATTGCCGGCCTGGACGTGAAGCGCATCATCAACGAACCTACCGCAGCGGCATTGGCCTATGGCCTGGACAAGAAGGGCGGTGATCGCAAGATCGTGGTCTACGATCTGGGCGGCGGCACCTTTGATATTTCGATCATCGAGATTGCCGAAGTGGATGGCGAGAAGCAGTTCGAGGTGCTCGCCACCAACGGCGATACCTTCCTCGGCGGCGAGGATTTTGATGCTCGCGTCATCGATTATCTGGTCGAGGAGTTCCAGAAGGATCAGGGTATCGATTTGCGCAAGGACCCGTTGGCATTGCAGCGCCTGAAAGACGCAGCCGAGCGCGCCAAGATCGAATTGAGCAGCTCGCAGCAGACCGAAGTGAACCTGCCGTATGTCACCGCCGATGCCTCAGGCCCCAAACACCTGAGCATCAAGCTCACCCGTGCCAAACTCGAAGCGCTGGTCGATGAGCTGATCCGACGCACCATCGAGCCGTGCAAAGTAGCGCTCAAGGATGCCGGGCTCAAGGGCAGCGACATCAACGAGGTCATTCTGGTGGGTGGTCAAACCCGCATGCCCAAGGTGCAGACGGCGGTCGCCGAGTTCTTTGGCAAGGAGCCGCGCAAGGACGTCAACCCCGATGAGGCGGTGGCGATTGGTGCGGCAACCCAGGGCGGCGTGCTGTCGGGCGATGTCAAGGATGTGCTGCTGCTGGATGTGACCCCGCTGAGCCTGGGTATCGAGACTCTGGGCGGCGTGTTTACCAAAGTGATCGAGAAGAACACCACGATTCCGACCAAGGCGGCGCAGACCTTCTCCACCGCCGAAGACAACCAGACTGCCGTCACCGTACATGTGCTGCAGGGCGAGCGCGAGCAGGCCCGTTACAACAAGTCGCTGGCCAAGTTCGATCTCGCCGGTATCGATTCGGCGCCGCGTGGCCTGCCTCAGGTCGAGGTCACCTTCGATATCGATGCCAACGGCATTTTGCATGTGTCGGCCAAAGACAAGAAAACCGGCAAGGAACAACGGGTTGAAATCAAGGCCGGTTCGGGGCTGTCCGAGGAAGAGATCCGGCGCATGGTCGATGATGCCGACGCCCATCGTGAGGAAGACAAGAAATTCCACGAACTGGTGGAAGCACGCAATCGTGCCGATGGCCTGATTCACCAGACCCGGCAGGCAATCAAGGAGCACGGCGCCAATGTGCCCAGCGATGCTTTGGCGAGTGCCGAAACCGCATTGTCCGAGTTGGAAACGGCGATGAAGGGTGAGGATGCGGCTCCGATCAAAGCCAAGACCACAGCGCTTGAGCAGGCCGCGCAATCGGTGCTGGCAGCAGGCGCCGTAGGTGCCCAGGCGGGTGCGGAAAACGCGAATGCAGGCACTGCTGGCAATAACGACGATGTGGTTGATGCCGAGTTCACCGAGGTCAAAGACGACAAGAAGTAATCCAGAGCCGGGACTCGGGGTCGGGGCTTGAAGCATTGGGTCCGCAAAGAACGCAAAAAACGCCAATGAATCACGATGAGTCCGTAGTCCGTAGGATGGGTAGAGCGAAGCGAAACCCATCAATCACCAAGTCCACGTAGTCCGTAGGATGGGTAGAGCGTAGCGAAACCCATCAATCACCAAGAGTCCGTAGTCCGTAGGATGGGTAGAGCGAAGCGAAACCCATCAATCACCAAGTCCCCGTAGTCCGTAGGATGGGTAGAGCGAAGCGAAACCCATCAATCACCAAGTCCCCAGCCCCCTGTCCCGAGTTCCGCGCAATGAGCAAACGTGATTTATACGAAGTCCTCGGTGTGTCCCGCACGGTAACCGAGGTCGAGCTCAAATCCGCCTATCGCCGCCTGGCAATGAAGCATCACCCTGACCGTAACCCCGGCAACACCACCGCAGAGGAGTCATTCAAGGAAGCCAAGCAGGCGTACGAAGTGCTGTCCGATTCGGCCAAACGACGTGCCTACGATCAGCACGGTCACGCCGCGTTCGAGTCGGGTATGGGCGGTCGCGGCGGCGCCGGATTCAACGATGTTGGTGATATTTTCGGCGATATTTTCGGCGATATTTTCGGCGGTGGCCGTGCCCGCCAGCCGCGCCGTGGCGCCGATCTGCGTTACACCATCGAACTGGATCTCGATGAGGCGGTAGCCGGGCTGGAACGCGATATTCACGTGCCCTCGTTGGTGGTCTGCGACACTTGCCATGGAAGTGGTTCCAGCGATGGAAAGACCCACACCTGCAAAACTTGCCACGGTCACGGTCGGGTGCGTATCCAGCAGGGTATTTTTTCAATCCAGCAAGCCTGCCCGCATTGCGAGGGCAACGGCAAGACCATTGAATCACCGTGTGGCGACTGCCATGGCAATGGCCGTAGCGAAACCGAGCGCGTACTCAAGGTCAAGATACCGGCCGGTGTTGATACCGGTGATCGTATCCGCCTCACCGGCGAGGGCGAAGCAGGCCCCTCTGGTGCTTCCAGCGGCGATCTTTACGTTGATGTGCAGGTGCGCCCGCATCCGATTTTTCAGCGCGATGGCGATGATCTGTATTGCGAGGTGCCGATCCGCTTTTCGCAGGCCGCACTTGGCGCCACTATCAACGTGCCGACACTCGATGGCACCGCCGAAATCCGCGTGCCGGAAGAAACCCAGACCGGCAAGATGTTTCGCCTGCGTGGCAAGGGTGTGAAATCGGTGCGTAGCCGCAGCACCGGTGATCTGATCTGCAAGGTGGTCGTTGAAACCCCGGTTCTTCTTACCAATATCCAGCGCGAGTTGCTGGAGAAGTTCGAGGAAACCTTTACCGGCATCGACCCGGCGCGCCATTCTCCGCGTTCCAGTACGTTCATGGACGGCGTCAAGTCGTTCTGGGAACGCATCACGTCTTGAAGCAACAGCCCAGGAAGCCAGAGTGTGCCCCGGAGATCATGGGTGTCCCGGTATGCCGTCCCGGTTTGCCGTCCCGGTTTGCCCGCATCCGGTTTGCCCGCATCCGGTTTGCCCGCATCCGGTTTGCCCGCATCCCGGTTTGCCCGCATCCCGGTTTGCCCGCATCCCGGTTTGCCCGCAATGGCACTTCCTTAAGCCAGAACCCCCTCAATTCGTCATTCCCGCGAAAGCGGGAATCCAGCGACTTTTTGGGCCACGATACAGGCGCAAGCTCTGGATTCCCGCTTTCGCGGGAATGACGAGCACGGGCGGATCGGGCTTAAGGAGCTGGATGCCAGCTGTAGCCTGCCCTCGAATGCTTTAATCGGGGGCTGGCATGACGGTGCTTAATTAAGT
>JAUXUI010000103.1 GCA_030681035.1 Lysobacteraceae bacterium
TAGAGCAACGCAGGAGCAGTTGCCGAGGTAGAGCAACGCAGGAGCAGTTGCCGAGGTAGAGCAACGCAGGAGCAGTTGCCGAGGTAGAGCAACGCAGGAGCAGTTGCCGAGGATGCCCGAGTGCCGCGGAGCGCATGGCGACGGCATGGATGCCGGAGGTAGAGCAACGCAGGAGCAGTTGCCGGATGCGCGAGAGCGGCCTCTACCCATCCTACGATTACTGGCAATTACACGGCGGTTACATCCGAACTGCGGCGATATCAATCACGATGTTGCCATCGGCCGCGTCGAATCGCTGATCCAGCCGCTCCAGGAATCGGCATACAACTGCACCCCGGAAATGCCGGCCACGTGCATGGCCAACAGATGGTGACAGGCGGTAACGCCCGAGCCGCACATCACCGCCACGTCTTCATTGCGATCACCCAGCAAGGCGCGGAACTGGGCACGCAGGATATCGGCAGCAAGAAACCGGCCATCTGCCGCAAGGTTGTCGCTGTAGGGGCGGTTGATTGCTCCCGGAACATGCCCGGCCACCGCATCGATCGGTTCCACCTCGCCGCGAAAACGCGCGCCAGCACGGGCATCGATTAGCCATGCCGGCTGCTCGCGCAGCCGCGCCAACACTTGCGCCGTGCTGATGACAGCGGTGGAGTCGAACGTGGCTTCATATTGTGTGGGCCGTGCCGACACGGTGCGGTTGTCCACAGCCAGCCCCAGCGCCTGCCAGCGACGCAGGCCACCATCGAGCACGGCAACACGGCGGTGCCCGAGCAAGCGCAACATTGCCCACAGACGTGCGGCAGCCATCGCGCCGTCACCGGCGTCATAGGCCACCACCTGGTGCGTTGGGCTGATGCCCCACGCGACCAGGCGCTGACACAGCGCATTCGCTCTGGGCAACGGGTGGCGACCGTGTCCGGCTTGGCTGTGATCGGATAAATCGCGATCCAGATCGGCATAACGTGCGCCGGCAATATGCGCCGAAAGCCACGCCTGCTCGCCGGCATGCGGATCGGTGAGATCGAAGCGGCAATCGACGACAACCAGATCAGCACGGCCCAGTAGCGGCAACAGTTCTTCCGCCTGAATCAAACCATCACAAGTTTTCACAGCTGCTCCAGCCGTTGTCGCAGGTTGACCAGCATGCCGGCAGTGGCACCCCAAATACGATGCCCGCCAAAACGGAACTCCACCCAATCACGCATCCGCCCGGCGTAGTCGGTTTGCCCATGCTGCACATTGGCTGGGTCAAGCAGAAAATCGAGTGGGACTTCAAACACCTCATCCACCTCGCCCGGTTCAGCAGTGAATGTTGCATCGGGATCGACACTGGCCACCAGCGGGAACACGTGGAAGGCCGAAACGGTGAGAAAGGGATCGAGAAAACCAATTGGCGACACCGCATTGGGCGGCAAACCGATTTCCTCATGAGCTTCGCGCAGCGCGGCTGCTAGTGGGCCATCATCCGTGGCGTCGATGCCGCCACCCGGAAAACTGACTTGGCCAGCGTGATGGCGCAGCGCTGCAGTGCGCCGGGTAAAAATCACCTGCAAGCCGGTACGACGCGATATCAACGGCACCAGCACGGCAGCCGGTCGCGGGGTGACGCCATGCTGAATCAGGTCGCCGAGGTGGGCGAGGTTCCATGCGGCGCCCTGTGGTGGGCAATGCACCGGGTGCAGTGCGCGTGCCAAGTCGGCAAAGTGACGCTCGGCACTCAAAGCGCTCATTCTGATTTGATCGCTGTTACCGATTCAGACCACAACTCGGTGTGCAGTTCGCTGGCATCTGTCCAAGCCAATGGCGCTTGCGCTGCACGGGCGATGTGGCGACCCTCGCGTGCGGGCAGCACGTGATCCATCAGATGTTGGCGTTGTTGCGGATGCAATCCGAGCCAACCTGCGATTTCATCGCCACTGCGATGACAGCCGGCACAATAACCGGCTGCGTCGAGCTCGCAAATGCCAATGCACGGGCTCAGTACGGCACTGCTCACGGTTTACATCCTTGCGCATGGCAGCCACGGCCACCATGCGCGTTCAAGACTTACTTCGCTTCGATCAACTTGACATCGAAAATGACCGCCTGGTTGGGGCCAATGGGTGAGCGCGGCGAATTGCCGTAGGCCTTTTCCGGCGGCAGGAACACTTCCCAGCGCGAACCCACCTTCATCATCGGCAGCACTTCACGCACGCCTTCCACCGGGAACTCGCTTACCTTGAAGCTTACCGGCTCGGGCTCCTGGCCTGGCTGTGCATTGGCATAGGATGATGCGAAATCCTGGCCGGTGTACAGCGAACCACGGAAGTGCAGGCGCACGTCACCACTGGCGGTGGGCTTGGCACCGGTGCCGTCTTCGATGACACGGTACTGCACGCCGCTGGGCAGGGTTACCACACCGCTCTTGCTGCGGTTGCCGGCAAGGAACTTGTCGCTGGCGGCCTTGTTGGCGCCAGCAACCTTCTCGAACTCGGCGCGCGCTTCGGCCTGAAGCTTCTCGCTCATGGCACGCAGCGATTCCTGCATCTGCTCGGCCGGCACGGCCGGGTTTCGCTTGGCATTGCCATCCTGGATGCCACGAATGACCGTGTTCAGGTCGACATCCAGCTTGGACTCGGCCAGCTCGGCACCAATCCGGTAACCGTAGGCATAGCTGAGCTTGCCCTTTTCCGATGTGGTGTCTTGCGCCATCGCGGCACCGACACCCAAGGTAGCAACGAGGGCAACCAAAAGACGCAACTTCATTCGTGTTCCTCCAGCAATAGGATTGAGGTACCGCCACACCTGCGGCGATAAGCGCAATAGAATAGCGCCCTTGTGGCTTAACTGCTACTTACCAGGCTGCGGGTTGTTAACGAAAGCACGAGCAGGGTTTGTCGCACTGCCTCGCACTTGCGATTATCCTTAGTCGGGTTGAATGTGCCAACCTGCTTGCCGTTGTGAGGAAAACGTTCATGGTTCATATCTCTTGCGCATCACCGCCGCGCCGCCAGGCCGGCTTTACCCTGCTGGAGATGATCGTGGTGCTGGTCATCATTGGCCTGATCATGGGCCTGGTTGGGCCGCGATTGTTCGCGCAGGCCGACAAGGCCAAGGTGCAGACCGCACAAACCCAGGTAAAGATGTTGCGTGGTGCGTTGCAGACGATGCGTATGGATGTCAGCCGCTTTCCAACCGAGCAGGAAGGCTTGGCAATGTTGATGCGGCCGCCGGCCGATGAGCGCGTTGCACGTGCGTGGGCCGGGCCGTATCTGGAGGATGGGGTGCCGATCGACCCCTGGAATAACCCATATCAGTACGCCCCGATTCCGAGCGGCGATCAATCCATCACCCTGTATTCGCTCGGGGCCGATGGCAAGCCAGGCGGCGAGGGCTACGATGCCGATGTGGGTTACGTCCCTGCGCAATAATTCGCGCCTGACGGGCGGGCGGGGGTTTACCTTGCTTGAACTGGTGGTGGTGCTGTCCATCATTGGCCTGGTGACGGCAATGGCGGCGCCATCAGTGTTCAATACCATTGGCAGTTGGCAGCGGCAGGCGCAGATTGATACGCTGGTGGATCAATTGCGGGGCTTGCCAGCGCGCGCGCGCAGCAGCGGCAAGCGCATCACCATTGATGATGAGGCGATGCTGGCTGTGGATGCTCCGTTGCGGCTGGCGGATGGCTGGTCAATCGCGGTGCCGACGCCGTGGCAGGTGAATGCCAATGGCGTGTGTCTTGGTGGTCAGGTGATTGCCAGTGACGGCTCCCGCGCGGTGGCCATTGAGGCGCAATCGCCGTTTTGCGAGCCACGCCTGATCGCGCAGGACGTTCAATGATGCGGCGCGTGCGCGGCTTTACTTTGCTCGAAGCGATCATCGCTCTGGTGATTTTTGCCATGGGGGCTTTTTCCTTGTATGGCTGGCTGAGCACCAACCTGATCACGCTGGATCGCGCGCGTTCTGGCAGCGAAGCGCTGGTGGTCAAGCAATCGGCACTGGAGTTGTTGCGCGATGTCAATCCGATGCTTACGCCTAGCGGCGAGCGCGAAGCGGGTACCTTGCAGGTGCAATGGACAGCAGAGCCATTGCAGCCGACCCGACGCGGTAGCTCGCAGATTGGCGGGCCCAGTTTCTACGAGGTCGGGTTGTATCAGATGCAAGTTCGGGTGCGTGATGGCGGTCGCGAGGTCGGCGAGTTCTCGCTGCGGCAACTGGGGTATCGGCTGGACGGTAGTTCGGGAGGATGAATGAACCAGCGCTCGCATAGCAGGCAGATACCTCCGGCCAGCAACGGTTTCACCTTGATGGAAACCCTGGTGATGCTGGTGTTGTTGTCGTTTGCGGTGTTGTTGATGTTCCAGATGCTGGGTAGTTACCGGATTGCACATGAGCGCGTGGGCGCGCAGTCCGAGCGGATTGCGCGTTCGGCTTTGTTCCAGGCGTGGCTGGCGGAGACGCTGGCCGGCCAGTTTGCGATCAAGGACAAGCCGTTGCAGGGCGATGAGTTGAGTCTCACGGGGATCACGCTCAATCCGTTGTATGCAAGCCCGGGTGCGCCGACACCGTTTTCCTGGCGGTTGGATTTCACAGCGCGCGAAGGGTGGCAGGTGAGCTACAGCGAATACGACAAGAAATACTGGAGTGTGTCCTTGCCCGGGCTGCTCGATCCGCAGTTTCTTTATTTTGATGCACAGGGAAAGGAGCATGATCGTTGGCCGCCGGCCCTCGGTATGCAGGTGGAATTGCCTCAGGCGATCGCGCTGATTGATGCTGCCGAGTCAGGTGGAGTTGCCCAGGTGAATTATGTTGCCGTGCATGGCCCAAGCAGGGAGCAACTCGCGTTTTTCCAGTCGGAGGATGACTGAATGCAAATGCGTGCTGGCCCGCATGCGCAAGGCTTCATCCTGATCATGGTGCTGGCCATGCTGGTGGTGCTGGCGTTGCTGGCCAGCAGCATCGCTTTGATCAGCGAACGCGTTCGCGACGAGCAAATTGATCGCCAGCGGCAGTTTCAGGATGCGCTGGACATGGCCAGCACGCACGCCACGGTGGGTTATCTGCTGATCAGTCAACGGATGACGTTTGCCGGCCTTACCATTGATGATCAGATGGTGCGCACCGCCGACGAAGAGTATCTGCGCGACGACGAGTCGAGCCGATTCTCGTTGGCGCCAGTGGGAAACGAAATTCGCCTTGATGGCACGGCGTATCAGGGTATTGGCCGGGTTGCCTTTGCCTTGCAGGATGATCGTGGCCTGATTGGCGTCAATTGGGGCTGGCCGCCATGGCTGGAACGGGTGTTTGAACACGCCGGTGTCGCTGCGAGCGAGCGCAACACCTTGCCCAATTTGCTGCTTGATTATCAGGACATCGATGACTTATATCGCCTCAACAGTGCCGAGCGCGATGCTTATGCCAGGGAGGGGCGGCCACCGCCGAGCAACCGCACACTGGCGACGCCGCTGGAACTGCGACGGGTGATGGGCTGGGACGAGGCGTTGTCATCGTTTGATGATTTGGCGATCATGGACACCTTTACGGTGGCTCGCTCGCCGAGTATCAATGTCAACACAGCACCGGCGCGGGTATTGCGCACGTTGACAGGGGTCGATGAGGCGGCGGCACAACGCATTATTGCGGTGCGCTCGGTGGCGGCATTGATGGATATATCGGTATTGGGGCAGATTCTGGGTACCATGCCGCCCGAGAGTGAAATGTTGTTTCTGTATCCAAGCGACAGCGGTGTACTCAAGCTCTGGTCCGCCGATGGCGGTACCGTGCGCGTATTGCACTGGACAATCACCCCAATAGACGATGGCAGTCAACCGTGGCACCTGCGCCAACCTTGGCATATTGATTATGAGTTTACCCTTGCGCAATCGAAGCACGCAGATCAGGCAGTGGCGCGACCAACTCAAGCAGCGATTTTCGCCGAGTCGGTACCTGCGCCGTAGCGATGGGCTGCGTTTGCTTGCCGCCGGCGGTGCCGGCAGCGAGTGGGTGATTGCGCGTGGGCGCTGCGCCTACACCGTGCTTGATGGCAGTTCGGTGCCGGCGGCAAAGCGGCGTGCATTCGTCAGCATGGCAGTCAACCGCTGGGCACCATTTTCCGACCCGCAGGCACATGTGCAATGGGTGGGTGACAGTGCGATGGTATGGGCCTGGTCGCAGCACGATGCCAGTGCTGTGCTCGAAGAAGGCGAAAACGAGCCACCGCGTCGGATAACACCCGAGTCGCTGTTCGTTGGCAGCGCACTGGCCGATGATGCGGTGCTGGTCGCCATGGACGAGGGCTTCGAGGGCCGCGTCTGGCGGCGCAATCTGCTGATTGCCAGCGTGTGGTGGCCCGAATCGCCAACGCTTGCGCAATGGAATGCTTTTTTACGCGGTGCCGGTCGCAGGTCGGTAGACGCATTGCCTGCGCTCGAACCGTCAAGCGTTGCCGATGCACCATGGCATCTGATGCAAGGGGCAAGCATCCAGGATATGTGGGGCAGGCACCGCGTATTGGCGCTGCAAATCGGTGCTGCCCTGGTGTTGGCGGCATTGTGCTATCCGTTGGCGGGAATCGCGCGATTGGCCATGGCGCAAGCGGCAGTCGAGCGGAAAATCGAATCGCAGGATGCCAGCTTGCAGGCCATTTTATCCGCACGCGATCAAGCCGAACGCGATGCCCAGGCGGCACAATCCCTGCTGGCGTTGCGACCGCCGCAGAGCCAGATTGCACTTTTCGATCATGCCATCGCGGCAATTCCCGGTAACGGCTGGACCATTGTGGAGTGGCGGATGCCCAACCGCGACGCGTTGGAGGTACTTTTGAACATGCCAAGGCCCGACCCGCGTGCGTTGGTAATCGCTTGGGAGGCGTCGGGATATTTCGCCGAGGTGACCGCAGAACTGGGCCGTGGCGCCGATGAGGTAATTGTCCGTGCGCGTATCGTGCGTGAGCGTGATGCCAGTGTCGGAGCAGGCCCATGAATGCCGTTTTGCAGTCGTTGTTGACGCAGGTGCGCTCCGAGTTTCAGGCCAATGCCCGCCTGCGCTGGGGCGGTTTGCTGATCCTGGCCATCGTGGTGTTGTATCTGTTGCTGGTGCTCTCGGACGTGCGCGCGCAAATGCAGCGCGACTATGTGCAGCAAGTGCAGCGGCTCGACAAGATCACCTCGCTGGCCGGGCAGGACGAATGGTTGCAGCGTGCCGAGCAGGCGCGCGAGTTGCGTGATGCCTTGCAGGCGCAGATTCCGGGCGTGGCAACATTGGGGCTGGCACAGGCCAGCGTGCAGAGCCTGGCGCGGGACTTGATTACCAGCAGCGGCAAGCCGCTGCGCGTACAGGCTGAAACGGCAACTGAAATGGGGCGCGGATCGGGTATCTGGCGGGTTCCGGTGAGTATCAGCGGTGGTGTATCGCCTGCCGCCGCGTTGCAATTGATCCAGCGTATCGAGAACCAGCCCAATCTGGTGGTTATCGAGCAGGCTATCGTGATCAATCGCAATGCTGGCGTGTTGACCTTGACAATGGCTGCGTTTTTCCGCGTACAGGAGGCTGCCAATGAGCCTGGTTGATTCACTGCGCAGACGTCCGCTTTTGGTCATGGCCGCGCTGGGAGTCGGGATGGGGACGGTGTTGGGGCTATTGCATCCGATTGCGCCGGACTCGGCGGAGCGTGCCGGCAGTGATTTGCCCTGGTCACTTCCGCCCGTCAGCGTGGTGCCGCGCTTCAACGACAAGCAATTTGCCGCCGTCAACAGCCGTCGGATATGGGGCGCAACGGATGCCGGGCCAGCGGGCGGCGGTGTTGGCGCGGATGGCAAACCCGCGCTGCCATGGCGTTTGACCGGTATCATTCTGCAACCGGTGCCGATCGCATTGGTCCTGGCCGAAGGTTCGCTGTCGGTTGGCCGTGTTGCGGTAGGGGAAATGTTGCCCGATGGCGACCTGCTGTTGTCGGTGGCGGCAACCGGCATTGCCTATCAGCACGAAGGCTGCACACTGGAGCGCCGCCTGTATGGTGATCCGGAGCAACAGTCAGATCGGGTATGCGATGCGCAACCGCCCACACCTTCGCCGGACGCGGACGAGGGCGAAGCGCAATGAATGGCGATGGGTTGAATCATGAACGTGGTGGTATCACACACAACGAGTATCAAATGAACGATTTACGCACCATTCTGATGGCATTGGCGATTACCCTGTTGGCGTCGGCCTGCGCGACTCAATTCAAGCGCGTACCGCTCAACGAACCGCTGCGGCCAGCGCCGACGGCAACGGCCAGTACAGCACAAGCCTTGCGTAGTGACGAGGCCAATGCGCCGAGTGCGTTGCGGCAAACGGATACGCCCAAATTGCCGAACTCAGGCAGCCCGCTTTCAGGTGTGGATGCCGACAGTCGCTTGCCACCACTGTCGGGCGAACCGGTCGATGCCAATATCGAAGGCATGGCGCTGCCGGCATTCATCAACGAGGCATTCGGCAACCTGCTCGGTATCAGTTTTCAGATGGACGAAGCGCTACGCAACCAGCGTGATCTGGTGACGTTGCGTACGTCGGGCAAGCAGTCACCCGCCGATTTTTACCGGCTGGTGGTGCAGGTGTTGCGTACCTACGGGGTGTCGGTGCAATTGGAAGGCGAGTTGGTGCGATTGACGCCGATCACCAAGGGCAGCAGCGACGAGCCGCCACTGGTGTTCAGCGGCCGTACCCTGCCCGAGGTACCCAACAGCCACCGCCCGATCTTCCAATTGATCGAGCTCAGATCGGCGCGCATTGCCGATGTCAACCAGTGGCTGCGGGTGGCGTTCAAGCTCGATGGCCTGCAAATTCAGGACGACCCCAATCGCAATGCGGTAATCCTGATGGGCAAGCCCGATCTGGTAGCGCAGGCGGTTGCCGCCATTCGCGTGCTCGACCGGCCGTTCATGCGCGGTCGCGTCAGCACCCGGCTGGAGCCGGCGTTTGTCGGCGCCGATGAACTCGCCAAGCGCCTGGTCGATGTGCTGACCGCCGAAGGTTATGGCGCGATGCTGCACAACAGCCAGGGTGTATTGCAGGGCAGTACCATGATCGTGCTGCCGATCGCCGGCGCCAACAGCGTGCTGATTTTTGCCGCCGATCAGGGCTTGCTCGATCACGCCATTGAATGGGCAAAGACCATCGACCGGCCCAACCCGTCTGCCAGCGGGCAGAGCCTGTTCTATTATCTGGTGAAAAACACCCGCGCCGAGGATTTGGCAAGCACGCTCAACGGCGTGCGCAGCGCCGACGCGGCGCAGAGCGCGCGCAATGCAGTAACGCCAGCGTCGCCACCCGGAGTAGCGGCGCCGGCGGCGACCAGCGCCAGTGTCAGCGTGACCCAGGGCAGTCTGATTGTCGATGAACCGCGCAATGCGCTGATCTTCCAGGGTGCGGCGGCCGAGTGGGAACGCATGCTGCCGCTACTCAAACAGATGGATCTGCCGGCGCGGCAGGTGGTGATTGAAGTCACCATCGCCGAAGTGACGCTCACCGATGGCATGGACCTGGGCTTTGCCTGGCAACGGGTCGGTGGCAACAGCGCAATCAGCTCCGGGACAGTGGGTGCTACCAACAACGATGCCAACAGCAGCGCTGGTGGAACTGGCCTGAACTACCTGATCAATACCACCGGTGTGATCCGCGCCCAGTTGACGGCATTGGCACAAGCGAGCCGGTTGACCGTGCTGTCAACGCCGCGGCTGATGGTCAAGAGTGGCGAGGAAGCCACCATCGAGGTGGGCACCGAGGTGCCGACGCTGTCATCGCAGACCGCTGCCGTGCAGCAGAATGCGGGTACCTCGAACATTCTGCAATCGATCCAGAACCGCAAGACCGGCATCATCCTCAATGTCTCGCCGGTGATCTATTCCGACAACCGCATCGATCTGGTGGTGCGGCAAGAAGTCAGCAGCGCCTTGCCGGTGGGTGCCGATTCCGCAATCCAGTCGCCGGCAATTTCCAATCGCGTGGTCAGTACCAGTTTGACGCTGCGCGACGGCGGTTCGGTGCTGATGGGCGGCTTGATGTCGACCCAGCAAACCGAGTCGGAAAACGGCATACCGGGGCTGATGAACATCCCGTGGCTCGGTCGCCTGTTCAAAAGCACCAGCACCAGCACCACCAAAACCGAATTGGTGGTGATGATTGTGCCTTACATCATCGAGACCGATGCCGAGGCCGAAGCCATTACCCGGGCAGTGACGGCGCAGCTTGAGAACTTTGAGATGCCAGCGTCGCTCAAGGCGGAGCCTGCGAATTAGGTCGGCACATTTGTTGCAGATGCCGGAGCCGGCACTTCCATACGGTTCGTGCAGCAACGTCATTCGCGTCGAATATGGCGTTCAGCGTCAGGCTGATACCCATTGGGCAATGTTTTTTCAGAACGCAAGCGGTCTATCCATGAAACCACACATCATTCTCTCGCATGGTTTGGACTCTTCGCCCGAGGCGACCAAGGTCACCGCGCTGGCCGCAGTGGCCGGGCAATTGGGCTTCAGCCACGAGCGGCCGGATTATTCCGATATCGATGCCGACGGCCAGGTGCAGGATATTGATCGCCGTATTGCCCGCCTGCATGAGCGCGCCCGCGCGGCGCAAGGGCCGCTGCTGCTGGTCGGTTCGAGCATGGGCGCATTCATCTCCGGGTTGGTGTCGCTGCAGGTGCCGGTGCGGGGCTTGTTCCTGATGGCGCCGCCAATCCGGATCGCGGGTTACGTACGCGAACTTGACGCCGCCTCAGTGCCCACGCTGGTGGTCCACGGCTGGCACGATGAATTGATTCCGGCCGCCGAGGTGGTGACCTGGGCGCAGGTGCGCAATGCCGAGCTGCGGCTGGTCAACGATGCTCACCGGCTCGCTGCGCAGGTCGATTACGTGGCGCAGGCGTTTGCGCAATTCTTGCGTGCATTGTGAAATATTTCGTTCCCTGTGCCAAAGGTCTGGAATACCTGCTGGTCGATGAGTTGCTGGCGCTGGGCGCGAGTCGTGCGACGGCGGCGGTCGCCGGGGCCAATGCCGAGGGCGGCGACGATCTGCCGTATGCGGTGGCGATGTTCTCGCGTCTGGCCAGCCGTGCGTTGTGGCCGCTGGCCGCGTTCGATTGTGTCGATGAGCAGGCGTTGTACGACGGCGCCATGCAAGTGGAGTGGAGTGACCACCTCAATGCCGAAGGCACGTTGGTGGTCGATGCCAATGTTTCGGGCACCGGCATCACCCATGCGCGGTTTGCGGCGCAGCGGGTCAAGGATGCGGTCGTTGATCAGTTTCGTGCGCGTACCGGCACCCGGCCGTCGGTGGATAGCGAAAACCCCGATCTGCGCATCAACCTGTCGGTACGCAAGGGCAAGGCCGTGTTGTCGGTCGATTTGGGCGGAGGCAGCCTGCATCGTCGTGGCTGGCGGCAGGCGCAGGGCGAAGCACCACTGAAGGAAACCTTGGCTGCTGCGGTATTGTTGCGTGGTGGCTGGCCGCAGATTGCCGCCGAGGGTGGCAGCCTGCTCGATCCGATGTGCGGCTCGGGCACGCTGATTATCGAAGGCGCACTGATGGCACTGGATCGTGCGCCGGGCCTTGATCGCTATGGCGAGACATTGCCGACGCGCTGGCTGGCGCTGGACCGCGAACGTTGGGCGCGTACGGTTGCATCCGCGCGTGAGCGTGCCGCCGCCGGTGCGCAGCTTACGTTGCCGCCATTGCGCGGCAGCGACATCGACCCGATCGCGATCCGTGCCGCCAAGGCCAATGCCGAACGTGCCGGGGTAGCCGCGCATACGGCGTTTGCATGCCACGAACTGGCCGAATTGGTGCCGCTGAGCGAGGCTCGCGGGCTGGCGGTTTGCAATCCACCCTACGATACCCGGCTGGCCGCCGATCCGGATTTGTATCGCCGCCTTGGCGACACATTGGCGCGAATCGTGCCGGGCTGGCGCGCCGCATTGTTGTGCGGCAGTGCCGATCTGGCGTATGCCACCGGCCTGCGTGCTGGCAAGCGTTATGTGCTGTTCAATGGCGCGCTCGAATGCAGCCTGATCGTGTGCGATCCGATTGCCCGCCCACACGCGGCAGCACGCGCCGACACGTCTGACGCGCCTGACCTGCTGAGCGAAGGCGCCACCATGGTGGCCAATCGCCTGCGCAAGAACCTGCGCAGTTTCAAGCGCTGGCGCGAGCGCGAAGGCGTGAGCTGTTATCGCGTCTATGATGCCGACCTGCCCGAATACGCGGCGGCGATCGATGTGTATTGCGAGGCCGACGGTGAGGCACGCACTTTTCTGCACATTCAGGAATACGGCGCACCCAAGACCATCCCCGAGGCCGATGCGCGGCGTCGCTTTGGCGAACTGGTGCGTGCGGCATCTGCGGTGTTCGCGCTGCCGGTGGAGCATATTGCGATCAAGACCCGGGTTCGTGGCAAGGGTGGCAGCACCTACAGCCGGCAGGATCAGCGCAATGAGTTGCTGGTCGTGCGCGAAGGCGCGGCGTTGCTGCGCGTCAATCTGTTCGACTACCTCGATACCGGCCTGTTTCTCGATCATCGGCCAATGCGTTTGCGGCTTGCCGCCGAAGCCAGGGGCCAGCGCTTTCTCAACCTGTTTGCCTACACCGGGGCGGCAACGGTACACGCGGCGTTGGGTGGCGCCAGCGACACCACGACGGTCGATCTGTCTGCCACTTATCTGCACTGGGCAGCGGAAAACCTGGCGCTCAATGGCTGCACCGGGCCCAGCCATCGCTTGCAGCAGGCCGATGTGATGGCCTGGCTTGCAGCCGATCGTGGCCAGTACGGCCTGATTTTTCTCGACCCGCCGACATTTTCCAATTCCGCGCGGGCCGAGGATTTCGACATCCAGCTAAGCCACGTCGCGTTGCTGCGCTTGGCGATGGCCAGGCTTGGTCCCGGTGGCAGTCTGTATTTTTCCAACAACTTTCGCCGCTTCCGGCTTGATGAGCCGGAAGTTGCCGAGTTCGCTGATGTGCAGGACATCAGCGAACACACCATCGATCCGGATTTCGCACGCAATCCGCGCATTCACCGCTGCTGGCGGTTGCGTCATCGCAACGGTTGAGCGTTTGCGCGCGTCACGGCAATTGAACATGCCTGCGGTTGCAGTGCTGCGCTCGAAGCCGGTTGTTTGTTATTCGGGGTCGTAATCAAGTACCGAAGCCAGCCAGCGTTCGGCTTGGGCAATCGTCGCACCTTTGCGTGCGGCATAATCGGCAACCTGTTCGCGCGACAACCGGCCAACCACGAAATACTGGCTGCCCGGATGCGAGAAATACAGGCCGCTCACCGACGCCGCCGGGCTCATTGCATAGTTGTCGGTCAGAGACATGCCAATACGCTTCTCGGCATCGAGCAAGGCAAACAAGGTGGCTTTCTCACTGTGCTCGGGGCAGGCCGGATAACCCGGCGCCGGACGGATGCCCTGATAGCGTTCGCTGATTACAGCTTCGCTATCCAGCGCTTCGTCCTGCGCGTAACCCCACAACTCAGTACGCACGATATGGTGGATGCGCTCGGCCAACGCTTCGGCCAGGCGATCGGCCAGTGACTTGAGCAAGATCGCGTTGTAGTCGTCGTGCGCGGCCTCGAACGCGGCCACGCGTGGGCCGATGCCAAGGCCCGCAGTTACCGCGAAGCCGCCGATCCAGTCGTTGCGGACGCTATTGGCGGGTGCGATGAAATCGGCAAGGCAGAAATTGGCGCGCTCACCAACTGGCTTGACCGCCTGCTGGCGCAGGAAGTGCAGGGTGAAACCGGGACTGGGGACTGGGGATTGATGGGTTTCGCTGCGCTCTACCCATCCTACGGACTGTCGTTGCTTCTCCGGGTCCCGGGTCCCGGGTCCCGGGTCCCGCAATACCAGAACGTCATCCCCTACCGACTGCGCCGGCCACAGCCCGACCACGGCTTTTGCGCTCAGCCATTTTTCGGCAACGATCTGCGCGAGCATGGCCTTGGCGTCGTTGAACAGGGCGGTAGCTGATTCGCCGACGATCACATCATCGAGGATTGCCGGATAGCGGCCACTGAGTTCCCAGGTCTGGAAGAACGGGGTCCAGTCGATCCACGCCACCAGATCAGCGAGCGGGTAATCCTCGAACACGCTGATGCCGGGCTTGCGCGGAGCGGGTGGCTGGTAGTCGGCCCAGCCGCCATCGAAGCGGTTGCCGCGCGCATCACTCAGCGCCATCAACGGTTTGGCATCGCCGCGCTGGGCGTGGCGTGCGCGCACCTTGGCGTAGTCCTCGGCGGTGCTGGTAATCAGCGCGTCGCGTTGCTCGGGGCTGATCAGTTGCTGCATCACACCGACCGCGCGTGAGGCGTCTTTCACCCACAATGCCGGCGCCTGGTAATGCGGCGCAATCTTGAGCGCGGTATGTGCGCGCGAGGTAGTGGCGCCGCCAATCAACAGCGGTATGGTGAAGCCTTGGCGCTGCATTTCGCGCGCGACATGGCTCATTTCTTCCAGCGAGGGCGTGATCAGCCCGGACAGGCCGATGATGTCGGCGCGCTCGTCACGGGCACGATCAAGAATGGTCTGCGCCGCCACCATCACGCCCAGATCGACGACATCAAAGTTGTTGCAGGCCAGCACCACGCCGACGATGTTCTTGCCGATATCGTGGACATCGCCTTTGACCGTGGCCATCACGATCTTGGCCTTTGGCTTGTTGCCGGCGCCGCTGCGCAGCTTCTCTGCCTCGATGTGCGGAATCAGGTGCGCCACTGCTTTTTTCATCACCCGCGCCGATTTGACCACCTGTGGCAGGAACATCTTGCCGGCGCCGAACAGGTCACCGACCACGTTCATGCCGGCCATCAACGGCCCTTCGATGACCTCCAGCGGTTTGTCGGCGAGTTGCCGCGCCTCCTCGGTATCCTCGACCACGTAGCTGTCGATGCCGTGTACCAGTGAGTGGCTGATGCGCGCCGCCACCGGCAGCTTGCGCCACTCCTCGTTCTGGCTACCCGGGCCCAGTGCGCGCTTGCCGCCGCGATAGCGTTCGGCAAGTTGCAGCAGCCGCTCGGTGGCGTCATCGCGGCGATTGCGGACCACATCTTCGACTGCTTCGCGCAGTTCGTCGTCGATATCGTCGTACAGGGTCAGCGCACCGGCATTGACGATGCCCATGTCCATGCCGGCCTTGATCGCGTGGTACAGAAATACCGAGTGGATCGCTTCGCGCACCGCGTTGTTGCCGCGAAACGAGAACGAGACATTGGAGACACCGCCGGAAATATGCACCAGCGGGAAACGCTGCTTGATTTTGCGGCAGGCATCGATAAACGCCACTGCGTAGTCGTTGTGTTCGTCGATGCCGGTGGCGATGGCAAAAATATTGGGATCAAAGATGATGTCTTCGCCGGCAATGCCGGCTTGCTCGGTAAGCAGGGCATAGGCGCGGCTGCAAATCGACACCTTGCGTTCCAGGGTGTCGGCCTGGCCTTGCTCATCGAATGCCATCACCACCACCGCCGCGCCGTAGCGCCGCGCCAGCCGCGCCTGGCGCAGGAACTCGGCCTCGCCTTCCTTGAGCGAAATCGAGTTGACGATGCCTTTGCCTTGCACGCATTTCAGGCCGGCTTCGATCACGCTCCATTTCGAGGAATCGAGCATCACCGGTACCCGCGCGATGTCCGGCTCGGCCGCGATCAGGTGCAGGAAACGGGTCATCGCTGCCTCGGAATCGAGCAGGCCCTCATCCATGTTGATGTCGATGATCTGTGCGCCGTTTTCCACCTGTTGGCGGGCCACCACCAGCGCTTCATCGTAACGGCCCTCGCGGATCAAGGTGCGGAACTGTGCCGAGCCGGTGACGTTGGTGCGCTCGCCGACGTTGACGAAATTGGTGTCCGGGCCGATCACGAACGGTTCCAGCCCGGCCAGGCGGGTGCGCGGCTCGGGTGTGGCGAGCACGCGCGGCGGCAAGCCGCGCACGGCATCGGCAATCGCGCGGACATGATCGGGCGTGGTGCCGCAGCAGCCGCCAACGATGTTGAGCAGTCCGGCCTTGGCAAACTCGTGCAGCACCCGCGCCATGTCCTCGGGGCTTTCGTCGTAACCGCCAAACGCATTGGGCAGGCCGGCGTTGGGATGGCAACTGATGTGAGTGTCGGCAATCGATGCCAGGGCATCGACATGTGGCCGCAAGTCGCGTGCGCCGAGCGCGCAATTGAGCCCGATTGCCAGCGGCCTGGCGTGGCGCAGCGAATACCAGAATGCCTCGGCGGTCTGCCCGGACAGGGTGCGCCCGGAGCGGTCGGTGATGGTGCCGGAGATCATCACCGGCAGGCGTGTACCGATCGCCGCAAACACATCATCAATGGCAAACAGCGCGGCCTTGGCGTTGAGGGTGTCGAATACGGTTTCCACCATCAGCACATCGGCGCCGCCGTCGATCAAAGCGCGCGCGGCTTCGCGATAATTTTCAGCCAACTCATCGAAACTGACATTGCGAAAGCCGGCGTCTTCCACCTTGGGGCTGATCGAGGCGGTGCGCGAGGTTGGGCCGAGGATGCCGATCACGAAACAGGGGCGATCAGGGTGCTCGGCTTCGAACGCGGTGCAGCTTTCGCGCGCCAGTCGCGCTGATTCGCGGTTGAGTTCGGGCACCAGATGTTCGAGCTGGTAATCGGCCTGCGAGATGCGGGTGGAATTGAAGGTGTTGGTTTCCAGCAGGTCGGCACCGGCGTCGAGATAGGCGCGGTGGATGTCGGTGATCAGCTGTGGCTGGCTCAGGGTGAGCAGGTCGTTGTTGCCCTTCAGATCGCCGCCGCAGCCGCAGTCGGGGCCGTGGTGGTGGCCTTCGGCAAAATGCTGTCCGTCAAATCCTTCGGCAAAACGTGTACCGCGATAACCGGCTTCGTCAAGTTGGTGGCGCTGGATCATGGTGCCCATGGCGCCATCAAGCACCACGATGCGCTCGGCCAGCAGCGCCAGCAGTTGTTCTACGCGTTTGGGCTCGTGCCAGGGCAATTGATTTGCATCAGACATCGGGTTACTCATGCTTTGAGCGCCAGCAGGTTGATCACCGCAAAGTGCGGCGGGCGCTTTTCACGGGTGATTTCGGTATTGGTGATAACGCTCAGGCCGGCGCGTTGGGCGAAGCGGGCCAGATCGCGTGAGCTGAAACCGAGGTTGACGTGGCCGAAGGGTTCGACCGCGCTGCGGTGTTCATGCCGCGCCAGCGAAGTCACCAGCAGCCGGCCGCCGGGGCGCAGCACGCGCGCGGCTTCGGCTACTGCTGCCGCAGGGCGCTCGGCGTAGGTCAGCGCGTGCATCAACACCACCAGATCAAAGCGCGGCTCGGGAAACGGCAGCGCATGCATGTCCGCCTCCATCACTTCCACGTTCTTGTAACGGCGCAGGCGCTCGCGCGCGGCGGCCACCACGCGCGGGCTCATGTCGGCGCAGACATAGGTTTTTGCGTGCGGTGCCACCAGTTCGGCCAGCACGCCATCGCCCGAGGCGATATCCAGCACGTCGCCGGGTTCCAGCAGCGGCAGCGCCGAGCGCGCCAGTGCTTCCCAGGTGCGGCCAGGGGAATAATGGCGTTCCATGTCGCCGGCCACCGAATCAGCCCAGTTGCGGTCGGCGGCGCGCAGCGCCAGCACCGAGGGCAAGCGCTGTGCATCCTCGCGCAACATCGGGTCGTCGGCGCCAGCTTCCAGCGCCTGCCACAGGCTGCGCTGGGCCGGCGGCAGTTCATCGCCGCTGAAGCGATAAAACGCGGACACACCGGAGCGGCGGTCGCGCACCAGGCCGGCTTCCTTCAATCGCGACAGATGCGTTGACACCCGTGGCTGCGCCAGCCGGGTGACGGCAGCCAGTTCTGCGACGGTGAGCTCCTCGCGTGCGAGCAGGGCGAGCAGTCGCACACGGGTGGCATCGCCGAGCACGCGCATGCAGTCTGACCATGCTTCGAGATCCACAATTCATCCTTTCATCGCGATCAAAGGATGAATTGTGGGCGGCGCGTGGCGTGCGGTCAAGCGTGGCGCGACGCAGTTGCCAATGGCTTCGCTGTCGCATGCCCCTATTTTTGGTTACCTACACACCATGCACGGCCATGCTTGCGCAGGCTGGATTCCGGTTAGACAGACGTTCTTTCGTCAACCATCGCCATTTCACTCTTGCGTTGGCCGAATCAGAACTTGACCGAAATATCGGTCTGCAGCAGATCTTCGTTGATGCCTGTCGACTTGCGTTCGCTGTGGGTGTAGTTAAGGCTCAGTGAGATGTTCTTGTACACATCGTAGGCAACGGAGCCCCCGTGTGAGCGGATATCGGTTGCGCCAGCGAAGCGGTCGGCGTCCGGGAAGATGTCCGGGAAGCCATTGGCATCAAGGTTGGCGTAGATGTACTTGAAGCTCAGCGGGCCCTTGCCCAGATTAGCGCCGAGCGAGAAGCCGGTGTCCTGGCTGCTGTTGGTGTCGGTGTTTTTGATGAAATTGCCGAACACACTGCCGGCCCATTCGCCGCCAAACAGGTGCTTGCTGCCAAGCTCGGCATCAAACGCGATTGCGTCAAAGCGGGAGTCGGTATTGGTGCCGGCCGAGAAGGTGCCGATGTTGCCACCCTTGAGGCCGCCGCTGGTGCCGGGAACGATCTTGTTGAAGTTGTAATAGGTGCCGGCAACGGTGGCAAACAGCTCGTCGGAACCGAGCTTCTGGCCGAGTTGGGCATACACCATGTAGGGGTCGTTGCTGTCCTGGCTCGATTCACCCAACACCCAGGCCCCGCCGTTGACGAACAGCCTGCCCAGATCGTTGTCTACTGCATAATCGAGTGAAACACCCTCGGGCCGGATATCAGTGTCCCACAGCAGGTTGTCGGTCATCCACAGATAATCGCCAAACTTGAATTTACCGGCAATGGCTTTGATGTTGCCAGCCCCGAGTTGCCCGGAAAACTGCGAATAGGCGTAATCCAGATTGATGCTCTTGCTGCTGAACGCGTCGTTGAAGGTCTGGTTGGACGAGCGTGGATCGGCGCCGCCGCTGGCAATGCCGGCACCCACTTCGATGTGTTCGACCGGGTTGGCGGTGATGCCAAGGCGATAACGCAGGCGCGCACGGCTGCGGTCGTGCTTGCCATCGGTCGAGTTGTATTCAAAGCGGTTGCGCATGTCGCCGCTGAGCTTGATCTTGCTGGCCCAGGCCATGCTGTCCACTTTGTTGCTGACCTCAGCAACCGCCTTGGTGTTTTCCTCGGTCCTCACGCTGTCGCCATCGGCAGCCTGCACCAGCGCCTGGTATTCAGAATCGCTGAGGGTACCCTTGTCGCGAAGGACCTTGAGCAGACCCATCAGCGCGCTGTTGTCCGCTGAAAAGGCGGGGAAAGACAACGCGGCGCCAATGCAGAACGCCATGCTCTGAAACAGCGGTAAACGCGCTTGCGATGTCATGACGATGCTCCTTGGGAAATGCTGGAAAGTGGATGTTCGCGATGGGCATGGTTGGGTGTCGTGCGCACGTGCCAGCCCATACGCGAGCCGGTTGGGTGAAACGGATGCAGGCGATGCCCGCAGGTGATGGCAACCCGCCTGCGGGTAGCGGCATCCATGCAGGACGATGCCGGGCAATGGGCGCTGACACGATGAACCGGATATGACACGTTTTTTCTCTGCGTGACAAAGGCGCGACAAATATATGAAGTTTTTATGTCATTAATATGACAGCGATCAACCGGGAGCGGTTGGCTTGTTGGGGAACTGGCACAAATCGCGCACCACGCACTGCTCGCAACGCGGTTTGCGTGCCACGCAGGTGTAACGCCCGTGCAAGATCAGCCAATGATGCGCGTCGTGGCGGTATTCGGCAGGTACCCGCTTGAGCAGGGCATCCTCGACGGCGCGCACGGTCTTGCCAGGCGCAAGGCCGGTGCGGTTGGCGACCCGGAAGATATGCGTATCCACAGCAATGGTGGCTTCCCCGAAAGCGGTGTTCAGCACCACGTTGGCGGTTTTTCGGCCAACACCGGGCAGCGCTTCGAGCGCCTCACGCTTGCGCGGCACCTCGCCATCATGGTGGTCGATCAGCATGCGGCACGCCTCAATCACGTGTCGCGCCTTGCTGTTGAACAAGCCGATATGCGCGATATGCGGTTTCAGCCCATCCTCGCCCAGCGCCAAGATTGCCTGCGCGGTGTTGGCAACCGGGTAAAGCCGCCGGGTTGCCTTGTTGACGCTGACATCGGTAGCTTGCGCCGACAGCATCACTGCGATCAGCAACTCGAACGGGGTCTGGTATTCGAGTTCGGTTCGCGGCGCCGGGTTGAGTTCGGCCAGTCGTGCAAAGAAGGCCTTGCGCTGGGTGAGGTTCATGTGGCGGGTATGGCAGTTGGTGCGCGCACAGGCGCACTCGCCACGTGATTCTGGCGACGGTTGCGCCAGGCAATCAGCAACGCCAGCACGATGAAGGCACCGGGCGGCAGAATGGCGGGCAGAAAGCCGTGGTAATCGCCGAGCACTGTCAATTCCAGCCAGGGCATGCCCAGCATGGTGCCGCTACCAGCGAATACCATGCCGGTTCCGACCAACTCACGCACCACGCCGATCAGCAGCAACACCCACAAAAAGCCCAAACCGAAGGCAAAGCCATCGAGCGCGGCGCGCGCCGGGTTGTGCCGCGAGGCAAACGCTTCGGCCCGGCCCATGATGGCGCAGTTGGTGACGATCAACGGCACAAACAGGCCCAACACTTGGTACAGCTCGGGCCACCACGCACGCAGTGACAGTTCGATGGCGGTCACCACCGAGGCGATGATGGTTACGAAGGCCGGGATGCGTACATCGCGACGGCTCAGCCGGCGCAGACTCGCGACCACGGTATTGGTGAGGGTGAGCGCCAACAGCGAGGCAAGCCCCAAGCCCAGCGCGTTGACCGCATTGTTGCTCACCGCCAGCAACGGGCACAGGCCGAGCAATTGCACCAGGCCGGTATTGCCGGATACCAGCCCGTATTCCAGGATCGATTTGGCGCTGGGGTTGGTCAAGGTTCACGGCCTGTTGAGGGTATCGCTGGGGTTTCCGGGGCATCGCTGAAGCGCAGTACGCTGCCGGCGGGTTCAGCATAAAGTTCCGGGCCATGGTGCTCAAGCAATTGCAGCACGCGTCGGGTGGCGGCTACCACCGCGCGCGGAGTGATCGTGGCGCCGGCGAATTGATCAAACTCGCCGCCATCCTTGCGCACCTTCCAACGTGCTGCCGGTGGCGATGCAAGACTTGTTCCTGCGAAGTGATCGATCCAGTCGCTGCGCCGCAATTCGATGGCATCGCCAAGACCCGGGGTTTCGCTGTGGCGGGTGACGCGAACGGCGCCAATATGCCCTGCCGCATCAACACTGACCAGCAATTGGATCGATCCGGCGTAACCATCCGGGGCTATTGCCTCGATCGCCAGCATTGTCGGCGCACCAGCGCGCCTTGCCCGCCATACCGTCATGGCTTCGTCGCTGCCCAGCCAGCCTCGGGCGATAACGCTGATCTGGTCATTGAGTGGATCGTTGTCGTAGCGATCTGCTGGCAGTACCACTGTCAGTGCCTGCAAGCGGGCCTGATGTTCGGCATCACTGATCGCCTGGCGGGTCAGCGCATAAACGCCGGCAAGCAAAGTGGCTGCGAATAGTGCGGTCAAGGCCAGCAGACCGGCACCGGAGAGGGTTTGGCGAAGCGTCATCAGTGCCTTGCCTCGCCGTAAATGCGCGGCCGTGAGTGCATGTCGAGCCACGGTGCGACGCAGTTCATCAGCAACACGGCAAAGGCCATGCCGTCCGGGAAGCTGCTCCAGCGCCGCAGCACCAAGGTCAGCACGCCCGCGCCGATGCCAAACAGCCAGCGGCCACGCGGCGTGGTGCAGCCCGACACCGGGTCGGTGGCAATGAAAAACGCGCCGAGCACCATGGCACCGGAGAATACATGTTGCAACGGAAACGGATGCACGTCCGGGTCGCTCATCCAGAACGGTACGGTGAGCACAATCACTGTGCCGAGCATCGCCACCGGAACCTGCCACGGGATGATGCGCTTGTAGAGCAAAAACAAGCCGCCCAGCGCATAGAAATTGGCGATCCACTCCCATCCGCGCCCACCAAAATCACCAAACATCGGATTGCCGCGAATCTCCGATAGCGTGCGTCCGGCGTTGGCCAGGCGGCGGATGGTGTCCAGCGGCGTCGCCTGTGCCAGAGTGTCCCATTGCCATGCCGCCGGCAGGTTGCCGGTGAACACCGCGCACAGGCTGTCAGCGAGACCTGGCGTCGCCACCGCGACGCCTTCGGGCGCGAGCCAGCGCGTCATTTCCAGCGGAAAGCCGATCAGCACTACCGCAACGCCCACCATTGCCGGGTTGAACAGGTTGTAGCCCAGGCCACCATACAAATGCTTGGCAAACACGATGGCGGCAATCATGCCCACCGCTGCCAGCCACCACGGCGCCAGCGGCGGCACGCTGAGCGCAAACAGCACCGCTGTCAGCGGCGCGCTCAGGTCAGTGATAAACGGTTTGAGCGGACGCTCGCGCAAGCGCAACATGGCTGCTTCCAGCAGCAGCGCGAATAGCGTTGCCACGCTGATCTGAATCAGCACGCCGGGGCCGAAAAACCAGACGTGTGCGGCGATGCCGGGCACCAGTGCCAACAGCACCAACGCCATCACGCGCTGAACCGAGTTGTGCGCTGGTACATATGGTGCTGGCGCGATAGCGAACTGTCTCATGATGGGTCATTCTCATGCGCGTCGCGGCGTGCCTTGGCACGGGCGATAGCCGTGGTTACCGCATCGGTAGTGATCAGTGTTTTTTGCTGCGCACTGTGGCGTTGCTCGCGTTCCTTGTCACGCGCACTCAGGCGTTGCTGCCGGTGTTCATGGCGCAGGCGTGCCGCATTGGCTTGCTCGGCTTCCAGTGCGCGCACGCGCACTTCGGTTTTGCCATGGCGAAAATGCTGGGTCAACGGGATTTGGCTGGGGCAGGCCAGATCACAGCAGCCACATTCGATGCAGTCGAAGATGCCTTGTTGCTGTGCGCGTGGCCACTGCTCGCCGCGCACCTGGGCCAGCAACTGTTGCGGCAACAGTTGCGCCGGGCACACCACTGCGCAATCGCCGCAACGGATGCATGGCATTTCAGTGGCCGGATCGCGCAATTGACTGGCGGCCAGTACCAGCACGCAATTGCTGGTCTTGCTGATCGGGTAGTCATCATTGGCCAGAGCGACGCCCATCATCGGCCCGCCGATGATCAGGCGCGCTGCGGCCTCACTGTAACCGCCTGCTTGCGCAATCAGGTGTGATATCGGCGTACCGATTGCCACGTCCCAATTGCCGGGCCGCTGCACGCCGGGGCCGGTCACGCTGACAATACGCCGCGTGGATGCTTCGCCATGGGCAATCGCCCGCCACAGTGCGCGTGCGGTGGCGACGTTCTGCACCACCACGCCGATATCACGCGGCAAGCCGCCGCGCGGTACCTCATTGCCGGTCAGCACGCGGATCAACTGGCGCTCGCCACCCGCCGGGTACACGGTATGCACCGCAACCAGCTCGATCTCGCCTGCGCCGCATTCCGTGATTGCCTGTGTACAAGCCGCGAGGGCCTCCGGCATTGCTGTCTCCACAGCCAGCAATACACGCGCAGCGCCGGTCGCGCGCCGCATCACCCGCCCACCCATGACCACGTCGGTCGCGTGTTCACGCAGCAGGCGATCATCGCAGGCAATATAGGGCTCGCATTCCGCACCGTTCAAAATCAGGGTGTCACGCGTGATCGCCAGTTTTTCCGCGCTGGGGAATCCAGCACCGCCCATGCCAACGATGCCGCACAGGCGCGCGCGCTCGACAATCTGCCCCGTGTCGGCCTGTTGCCAGTCGATTGTCGGCAGCGGTGTGGCGGCGCGTTGAACGCAATCCACTGCAATGCGCACATGCATGCAAACGACTCCCGGCGGATGCGCCAGTGACCGTTCGCTAATGGCAAGCACCGTGCCACTGGCCGGCGAATGCACGTTGGCGCTGCGGCCATCGACGGCGTTGCCGATTAGTTGCCCGGCAAGCACGTGATCGCCGCTTGCAACGCAGGCCTGCGCACTAGCCCCACTGTGCTGCAGCAGCGGCACGTCCAGTTCGGCCGGCAGTGGACAATGCCCGATTGGCTGCCCGGCGCTGCTGGCTTTGTGTTGCGGCAGCGACAGGCCGCCGTGGAAATGATGCAGGCGCACGTGATCGGGGCTCCGGATGTAACCATGGCTGCGGCGAAGCGCTTGATTGTACGCGTTGAGTGCCCCTGGCTGGACGCCCACGGCGGCGGTCAAGGAACAACGGCAAGGAAAGCACTTTGGCAGCATTCACGCATTGCGCCTTTGCCTTGGCCGCACTATCGGGCAGACTCTGCATTTCGTATTGTGTTGGAAGCCGTCCATGAGCAAGCCGTCGTTGTCGCCCGATCAACTTGTCGCCTTTGTGTGCGGCATGCCCAAGGCCGAGTTGCATATGCATATCGAGGGTTCGCTGGAGCCCGAGTTGATGTTTGCGCTGGCGCAGCGCAATGGCGTTGAGTTGCCGTATGCCAGTGTCGATGCGCTGCGTGCGGCCTACGATTTCAGCGATCTGCAAAGCTTTCTCGATATTTATTACGCCGGTGCCAGCGTGCTGCAAACCGAGGATGATTTTTACGAGATGGCCTGGGCGTATTTTCTGCGTGCCAAGGCCGATAACGTGGTGCATGCCGAACTGTTCTTCGATCCGCAGACGCACACCGCGCGCGGGGTGAGTTTCGCGACGATCATCAATGGCCTGTATCGCGCCTCGCAACAGGCGCAGGCCGAGCTGGGCATCCGCGCGCAATGGATTCTGTGTTTCCTGCGTCATCTCAGCCAGGAAGAAGCGGTAGCGACGCTGCAAGCGGGCTTGCCGCATATCGACAAGTTCATTGGTGTGGGCCTGGATTCCAGCGAGTTGGGCCACCCGCCGGAGAAGTTCAGCAAGGCTTTCGAGTTGGCGCGGATGCTGGGCTTGCGCCGGGTGGCGCATGCCGGCGAAGAGGGGCCACCGGAATACATCTGGGCGGCGATCGATGTGCTCGGCGCCGAGCGTATCGACCACGGCGTACGCGCCATCGACGACACGGTATTGATGGAACGGCTGGCGCGTGAACGCATCGCGCTCACCGTATGCCCGCTATCGAACCTCAAGTTGTGCGTGGTCCCGACGCTGCGTGATCACAATCTGGGCAAGATGCTCGACGCCGGTATTGCAGTGACGATCAATTCCGATGACCCGGCCTATTTTGGCGGTTACATCAATCAGAACTTCATCGAAACCTTCGCCGCGCTGGAGTTGGATGTGGGTCACGCCATCACCCTGGCGCGCAACAGTTTCGCGGCCAGTTTTACCACCGACGCGCACAAGGCCGAGTACAACGCGCTGCTCGATGCCTGGTGCCAGCAGGCCGGAGTGTACTGAGGCCATGGGCAAGCTCACCACCCACGTGCTCGATACCGCACACGGCCGGCCCGGCTCCGGCATTGCGATCCGCTTGTACCGTTGTGCGGATGCAAGCCGGCATTTGCTGGACGCATTCGTGAGCAATGCCGATGGCCGCTGCGATGCGCCGCTGCTGGCTGATGCCGCATTGCAGGTTGGGCGCTATGAACTGGAGTTCGCGGTTGGCGATTACTTTGCCGGCCTCGGCGTGGCATTGGCCGAACCGCGTTTTCTCGATGTGGTCAGCCTGCGCTTTGGCATTGCCGATGCCAGCGCCCACTATCACGTGCCGCTACTGGTGTCGCCGTACAGCTACAGCACCTATCGGGGCAGCTAGGTGAACGCGTTCTGGGTGGAGGCAGCAAGTTTCGCACTGCGTTGGCTGCATGTGGTGGCGGCGATTGCCTGGATCGGCGAATCGTTTTATTTCGTCATGCTTGATCGCTCGCTGCAAACGCCGAAAACGCCGGAGCCGGGCGTGGCCGGCGAATCGTGGTCGGTGCATGGCGGTGGCTTCTATCACAAGCGCAAGTTCATGCCGGCGCCGCCGCAGTTGCCGGAAACGCTGCATTGGTCGAAGTGGAAGTCTTATACCACCTGGCTGTCCGGGTTCGCGCTGTTTGCGCTGCTGTACCTGCTATCGCCGGCAATCTATCTGATCGATCCGGCGGTGATGGTGCTGTCGCCGACGCAGGCGGTGGCGTTGGCGTTTGCGTTTCCGCTGCTGGCGTGGCTGGTGTACGACGGCCTGTGCCGTCTTTTGGGTTTTCGCGATGCTGCCCTGGGCGTGCTGGTGGCGTTGCTGGTGCTGGTGTTGAGCTATGCCGCAACCCATGTGTTTGCCGGCCGCGCCGCATTTTTGCTGGTCGGTGCGGCGCTGGCCACAATCATGTCGGCCAATGTGTTGTTCGTCATCATCCCCGGGCAAAAGCGCATGGTGGCTGCGCTGGCACGTGGCGAGGCAATCGATCCGTTGCCCGGCCTGCGCGGCAAGCAGCGCTCGGTACACAACACCTATTTCACCCTGCCGGTGGTGTTTGCGATGCTGAGCAATCACTACGCGCCAGCCTTTGCCCATGAGCATGCCTGGCTGGTGCTGGCTGGTTTCATGGTTGCCGGTGCCTTGATACGGCAGTTTTTCGTGCTCTGGCATAGCGGTGGCCGCGCCTGGTGGCTGCTGGCGGCCGGCGCTGCTGTGCTGCTGGCATTGTTTGCCTGGCTGGCCCCACGATCGCTGGCGAGCGCCGATACGAACCTGACAGCGCCCGATATTGCCAGCGTCCATGCCATCGTGGTGCAACGTTGCAGCGCTTGTCATTCGGATCATCCAAGCCTGATGGCCAGCGCGCCGAAGGGCACGATGTTCGATCACCCCGAGCAGATCGAGCAGCGCGCTGATCTGATCTATCAACAGGTGGCGGTGCTGCGGGTGATGCCGCCGGGCAATATCACCCAGCTCAGTGAGGCTGAACGCAATACGATTGCGCGCTGGTATCAAGGGCGGCAGGGCAGCCAGAACGACTGAATGCGGGGTGCGGGCAGGTTGCGCGGTTCAGTTTGAAACAGCGGGCGCGTTATACTCCACGGATCGCGGCAATCCGGTGATTGCCTGCGTTGTTGCCGCAAGGAGAAGCGCAATGGCCATCAGCCTTACCCCCGCCGCACTCGCCCACGCGCGCAAGTTCGTGAGCGGTGGCAACGCTACGGGAATTCGTTTTGGCATCAAGCGTACCGGTTGCTCGGGCTGGGGCTATGTGGTCGAGCTGGCGTCAGAGGCTCATGCAGACGATGCCGTGTTCGATGTCGAAGGTTTGCAGGTATTGGTCGATACACAAAGCCTGCCGCAGGTTGATGGCACACGCATCGATTACGTGCGTAACGGCATCAATCAGGAGTTCGTCTTCGATAACCCCAACGCTACTGCGCAGTGCGGCTGTGGCGAAAGCTTCACCACGCGTACCGAGGCGGCGTGAGTTTCCGCGTGCGGTCGTTTAATCGCAGAATGATCGGACACTGGGTAGTAGCGCTGTGAAGCGTGGCGGCAAACAGACCACTGACACCAACGCAGAACCGATACCGAGCGGGCGGCTGACCATGGCCGACCTCGCCAAGCTGGCGGGTGTCTCCAAGATCACCGTATCGCGGGCGATGGCTGATAGCACGCTGGTCAATCCAAAGACTCGCGCTCAGGTGCGCGAGTTGGCACGACAACACGGCTATGCGTTGAATGTGACTGCACGTAACTTGCGGCTGCGTCGTAGCCATACCATTGCGGTGATTGTGGAAATGGCACCCAGCCCGGAGCGGCCGATGTCCGGGCCATATCCGCTGGAGTTGTTGGGCGGTATCAGCCAGGAGTTGACCAGCGCCGGCTACAGCGTGCTGCTCAGTGCGCGCCATGGCGCCATCACCCCGGCTACCCAGGCTGCCGATGGCGTGATCTTGCTCGGCCAGGGCGCACACGAAGATGCCGTGCATACGGTCGAGGGCTGGCGCATGCCGACCGTGATCTGGGGCGCCGACATGGGTGCCGGGCACGTGGTGGTGGGCAGCGACAATCGACACGCCGGCGCCAGCGTCGCCGAGCACTTTCTCGCTGCTGGCCGCCGTCGGCCCTGTTTCATCGGCGATCTGGATCATGCCGAAAATGCCGAGCGCTTCGCCGGCTTTCGCAACGCGTTGGCAGCGAAGGGTATCACCCCGAGCCATATCGATGGCGTCGGTTTTACCGCCGATGCCGCAGCAAAGGCCGTTGCCGCGCTTCTCGCACGTAAATCGTTCGATGCTGATGCGGTCTTTGCGGTGAGCGATTTGCTGGCGATGGGCGCAATCCAGGCATTGAGCGGGCACGGCATTCGCGTTCCCGAGGCGGTGTCGGTGGTGGGTTACGACGACACGCCGATGGGAGCCAGCTTTGTGCCCTCGCTGAGTTCTGTTCACCAGGACCTTTATCAGGGCGGGATTTTGCTGGCACGCAAGGTGCTGGCTTTGATCGACGGCAAGCAGGTGTCGTCGGAATACCTGCCAACACGATTGGTGATGCGCGGCACCTGATCCGGCGCGGGCAGGCCATGCGCAAAATGCGTGTTGCGCGGCAGCAACGGCAGTCGCTCGGGCATACGGCGAACCGTTACCAAGTGCGGATCATTCCGGATGAATGGTGCGCCGCAGCGTAGGGCTAATCCTCGCTGTTAAACCGGTTCAAGTACATCTTGCCATGTCATTTGCGCACCGCAGCATCCAGGTTTTGAAAGGGTATTCTGCGTCTGCAGACGCCATTGGTATCGATACCTTGACATCGATACCAATGGCGTCTAGCTTGCCCCCGCACAGACAATGCAAGGGCGGGGCGAGTGAGCAAGGGGCAATCCAAATCGGCGGCAGCAGGCACGGCGGATACAGATGCCGGCTGGCAGTTACGCCACGACGCACGCAGTAGGCAGACCGAGGAACGCGATCACACCCTGTTTGCGCTCGCCAATGGCAGCCTCGGCGTGCGCGCCGGTTGCGAGGAGGCTGGCGGCAGCGGCGGTTGCTTTCTCGCGGAAGTCTACGAACGCACCCCAATCCATTACCACGAGCGCTTCGTTGGTTTTGCCCAGAACACCGATACCCGTATTCCGGTTGCCGACGGTAGCCATATCGGTATCCGTGTCGGCACGGTGGCGCTCGATCCGTTCAGCGCTAGCTGTGTCGAGCACCAGCGCGTGCTGGATCTGCGCCGTGCATGCTTGCGGCGCACAGCGCGCTGGCAGTTGGCCGGTGGCGGCGAGATTGCCTTGCACGTTGAGCGGGTGGTGCCGTTCGCACATCCGAATCTGCTGTGCATTCGGCTGCGTCTTACCTCGATTGGCTACAACGGGCCGGTGCGTCTCGATTCGGCTGTGCGCGGCGATCGCGCGTCGCTGGCGCAGGGCGATGATCCGCGTATCGGCTCAGGCGCAGGCGAGGGCATGCGCAGCATCGCTTTGGGCGCCGATGACAGCCACGCATGGTTGCTGCAAGAAACCGCCAGTGGCCGCATGCGCGTGCTGTGCGCGCAGGCGCATAGCTTGCCGGGTGCGGCACTTATCGCGGCGGTCGTCGGCGATAGCGCACAACAGATCAACGCGACACTGCGCGCCGGTGAAAGCCTGTGCATCGACAAGTTCGTGGTCTATGCCTGGGCAGGCGCAAGCACGGAAGGCAATGATGACGAGTTGCAGCAACAAGTGCGGGCATCATTGAACGCTGCACTTGCGGCAGGTTTTGACGCGATAGCCGCGCAACAAGCGGCAGCCATGGCCGCATTCTGGAATGACGCCGATATCCAGATCGATGGCGATGCCAGGTCGGCGCAAGCGCTGCGCTTCAACCTGTTTCATGTGTTGCAGTCCACTGGCCGTGGCGGACATACCAGCACCGCAGCCAAAGGCCTGACCGGCGAGGGTTACGAAGGGCACTATTTTTGGGATACCGAAGCCTATGTGCTGCCGGTGCTGGCGCTGGTCGCGCCCGAGCTGGCCAAGGGCATGCTGGAGTACCGCTATCACACGCTGGGGCGTGCCCGTGCGCACGCCCGCGAGATGAATCATCGTGTCGGCGCCTTGTACCCGTGGCGCACGATCAGTGGCGATGAGTGTTCGGCCTATTACCCGAGTGGTTCGGCGCAATACCACATCAATGCGGCGATTGCTTACGCCATCCGCACCTACATGGCGGCAACCGACGACTGCGATTTTCTCGCCCGTGCCGGCGCCGAGATGTTGTTCGAGATGGCGCGGGTGTGGATGGATATCGGCCATTTCAATTCGCGTCGCGGCGGCGCGTTCTGCATTCACGAGGTCACCGGCCCGGACGAATACAGCGCGCTGGTCGACAACAACTATTACACCAATCGGATGGCGCGCGCGCACCTGCGCGATGCGGTTGCGGTCTGGCAGCGGCTGGCGGCGCAGCGTCCGACCGACCATGCACGCCTGGCCGCAGCACTGGTACTGGATGATGCACAGGTGCAGCAGTGGCAGCGCGCTGCCGACGCGATGTACCTGCCGTTTGATGCGGCGCTCGGCATCTATGCCCAGGACGATGGCTTTCTCGACAAACCACGCTGGAACTTCGCTGCGACCGGAGCCGATCAGTACCCGCTGTTGCTGCATTTCCATCCACTCACGATCTACCGTCACCAGGTATGCAAGCAGGCCGATGTGGTGCTGGCACTGGTGCTCGATGGCATCGATGTACCCATGGCGGTCAAGCGCGCCAGTTTCGATTATTACCAGCAGGTGACGGTCCACGATTCCACCCTGTCGGCATCGGCGTTCAATGTGCTGGCCAGCGAAATTGGTGAAGGCGATGCGGCCTGGCGCTATTTTCAGGACACGGCACGGGTCGATCTGGATGACTTGCACGGCAACACTGGGCATGGCGCGCACATGGCGGCGATGGCGGGAAGCTGGCACTGCCTGGTGTTCGGTTTTGCCGGGATGCGGATACACGATGAGCAGTTGCATTTCACCCCACATCTGCCGGCACACTGGCGCGGCTATGCATTCTCGCTGTGTTGGCGCGGACGGCGGTTGCGGGTTGCGGTGGATGCGCAGCAGGCGCGTTATCAACTGCTGCAAGGTGCGCCGCTTTCGCTGGTGACGAATGGCGAGCTGATCGCGCTGGCGCTTGGGCAACCGGTCGAACGCACACTGCCGGGTGCAGCGCAGTGGCCGTTGCTGCGCACACCCGTGCCACTGGAGGCGGTCATTTTCGATCTCGATGGCGTGTTGACCGATACCGCGCGTGTCCACTACGTGGCATGGAAACAACTGGCCGATTCGCTCGGTATCGAGTTCAACGAAACCATCAATCGCCGGCTCAAGGGCGTCGATCGCATGGGCTCGCTGGAGATTCTGCTGGAGCGTGCGACGCGGGCGTTCAGCCATGAAGAAAAACAGGCGTTGTGCGAGCGCAAGAACGCCAGCTACCGCGTGCGGATCGAACAATTCAGCCCGGACGACTTGTTGCCGGGCGCAGCCGAGGCGCTGGCGGCGGTGCGCGCCGCCGGCCTGAAGACAGCATTGGCATCAGCGAGCCGCAATGCGCCGCTGCTGTTGCGGCGTTTGGGTATTGCCGATGCATTCGACTATGTCGCTGATGCCGGCGCAGTTGCGCGCGGCAAGCCCGACCCGGAGATTTTTCTGACCGCAGCGCGTGGCGTGGGCGTTGCGCCTGCGGCATGTCTCGGGATTGAAGACGCGGCCGCCGGCATAGCAGCAATCAAGGCCGCTGGCATGTGCGCGCTCGGTATCGGGGATGCCGATGAGTTGACACAAGCAGACGCGGTGCTGGCGCAGATCGCGGAGTTTCGCGTTCGAACGGTACTCCGTTCGGGCGCAGGGGAGGGGGTGGCGACGTCGCCACGTCAGGTGCGTGGCCGGCCTGGCACGTTCGAAAACATCGGAGGGATACCATCATGAAGCACTACACGTTCAATCGGCTGGCACTGGCTGCGGCGATTTCTGCCGCACTGGTACCCGGCATGGCGCTGGCACAGGCCAATGCCAGTAATAATGCGGATGCAAACAAACGCGAAGACAACGCCAAGACATTGGACATGGTGATCGTCAGTGGCAGTACCCAGTTCAAGGGTTTGAGCAAGGGCGATGCCAGCTTCTCGATCACCACAATGACACCCGAGCAGATCGATGATGCCGGTGCCAAAAGCACGGCGGATCTGCTGAAAGTGGTGCCTGGCTTGTGGGTTGAGGCAACCGGCGGCGAAACCGGCGCCAACATCGATGTGCGCGGCTTCCCGGGTGGCTCGGATGCGCCGTTCGTCACCATGCAATTGGACGGTTCACCGATCTTCCCGCCACCGACACTGTCATTCCTCGAGAACTCCAGTCTGTTCCGCATCGATTCCACGATTGATCGGGTGGAAGTGCTGCGTGGTGGCCCCAGTCCGGTATTCTCCAATGGTCAAACCGGTGCCACCGTCAATTTCATCACCCGGCGCGGCAGCGACACGCCAGAGGGTGAGCTGCGCGCGACAGTATCCGATAATGGCCTATACCGTGTTGACGGCTTCTACAGCGGCCCGATCAGCGATGACTGGTTCTTCAGCGTGGGGGGGTTCTATCGCGAAGACGACGGCGTGCGCGACACCCAGTTTCCGGCAAACGAAGGCGGGCAGTTCAGCGCCACCATCAGCCACACATTCGACGCCGGCGAGTTCAGTTTTTCTGCCCGCCACCTCGACGACAAGAATGCGTTTTTCACAGCCGTTCCGCTGGTTGCCAAGGCCGATGGCGGCATCACCCGATTCGCTGGCTTTGATCCAACCGAAGATACCTTGCTTGGCCGGGACTTCCGCAATGTTACCTTGCAGGTGACCCCGGGTGATTCGCCCGGCACGATCAACGCCGACCTGGCCAACGGTCGTGGCGCGGATCTGGATATGTTTGGTTCGACTCTGGACTTGAACTTCGACGGCTGGACGTTGAGCAATCGCGCAAGCTATCTGAGCGGCGATGCGCCGACCAATGGTTTGTTCACCGGTGCCAATCCGCAAACGCTGAGCAGTTTCATTGATGGCCAGATCGATTCAGTCAACGGCAATGCCGATATCGTGAGTGCGGCCGGCGGCCTGGCAACCAGCGGTGCAGCGCAGTTCGTCAATGGTGGTGGTGCGGTATCCGGCGATCAGCAGGTAATGGTTGCCGGCTTCTGGGTGGTGCGAAAGGATATCGATTCTTTCACCGATGAGGTGCGCTTGTCGCGCGAACTGTTCAAGGGCAATACGTTGACGGTGGGTGCTTACTACGCCAACTATTCCTCGAAAGACCGCTGGTACCTTGGCAACAACATGTTGCTGACCGCCGAGCCCAACGCACGCCGGATCGATGTTGCTCTGGACAATGGCGTGGAAGTGACGCGCGATGGATTTGTCGGAGCGTCGTTCTTCTCGGTCAATGCCGATTACGATGGCGACAACATCGCCGGCTTCATTGCCGACGAGTGGGAGATCGATGACCGCTGGAAGCTGGATTTGGGCCTGCGCTTTGAGCGGCAGAGCGTAGATGCGATTCTGGAAAACATTGAATCACGCGACCTCGACAACAATCTGTTGACCTTGTCCAACAACTCCGCTTCGGTACTCAACGGTACCTTTCGCGAGATTCACCAGAACGACAATGAAAGCTCGTTCACTGCCGGCCTGAACTACAAAGTGACGAATTCTGCAAGTGTGTTTGCGCGTTACAACACGGGCTATGCGTTTCCGCAGTTCGACAACCTGCGCGATGGCCAGAACAACACTCAGCAGATCGATCAGTATGAAATCGGCTTCAAGTCGTCAACCGATCTGTACAGCCTGTTCCTGACCGGGTTCTACAACAAGTTCTCGGGGCTGCAATTCCAGTTGTTCGATCTGGAGGGAAACAACATCACCCAGATCGGCGGTTCGCATGCGCAGGGCATCGAGTATGAAGCCCAACTGCGGCCGTTCGAGAACTTCGCCATTGATCTCACCGGCTCCTACGTTGATGCCGAGTTCCGCAATTTTGGCGATAACAGCGGCAATCGGGTACGGCGCCAGGCCAAGAACCAATTCCGTGTCACCCCGAGCTATGTGATTCCCGGACAATGGGGTGATCTGCGCTTCTTCGGTACCTGGTCGCATGTCGGCAAGCGGTTTTCGGATAACGAGAATCAGCAGTTGCTGCCGTCGTACGACACGCTCGATATCGGCGTGGTGGCCTACATCGGCAATAACTGGGAAGTGCGGGTGCAGGGCAGCAACGTGACTGATGAGCTGGCGCTGACCGAAGGCAATGCCCGCATTGTTGGCGATTCCACCTCAGGTGGTGTCGGTGAAGATCGCGTGTTCCTTGGTCGCGCAATTCAAGGCCCGAATTACCAGGCTTCGGTAACGTATCGTTTCTGATCACCACCGGACAAGTGTAGTGCGATGCACTTCACTGGCGTGCGCCATACTGTTTCTCCAGGCGGTTATGTCGTGCGCCCCTCCCACCGGTAGTGGCCCGCTGACATCAGGATTGATCCTGGTGCCAGCGGGGTTTTTTTGCCCGCAAGTGATGATGCATCGAAGGATTTCAAGCGCATGAACCGAACCCGCGTCATCATTGCCATCGTGCTCACCTACATGGTTTTTGCCGTGCTGATGAACAGCGTGGGCACCGTGATTTTGCAAGCGATTCAGAGTTTTCATATCGACAAGACGCAGGCCAGCACGCTGGAAGCTTTCAAGGATTTGCCGGTGGCGATCGTGTCGTTCGCACTGGCGTCGTTTTTGCCAAGGCTGGGTTATCGCCGGGCAATGATGATGGGTTTGGCAATTGTTGCACTGGCCTGTTCGCTGATGGCCTTGTTGCCATCGTTCTGGATGACGCGTTTGCTGTTTGTCAGCATCGGCGCCGGTTTTGCCGTCGTAAAAGTGTCGGTCTATACCTTGATCGGTTTGTTGACCAGCGATGAAAAACAGCATGCCAGTCTCACCAACAGTATCGAAGGCCTGTTCATGATCGGCGTGCTCGGCGGCTATTGGCTGTTCGGCGCGTTTATCGATCCGGGCCAGCCGCAAAGCCTGTCATGGTTGAATGTGTATTGGGTGCTTGCGGCGGCGTGCCTGTTGGTGGTCGCCATGCTCGCTGGCAGTAAGTTTGACGAATCGGCAGCACGCACGCCGGCAATCCGCCTGCGCGACGATTTTCTCGGCATGTTGCGGCTTGCGGCACGGCCGCTGGTGTTGCTGTTCGTGCTCAGTGCCATGCTGTATGTGTTGATTGAGCAAAGCATTGGTACCTGGTTGCCGACATTCAATAACGAGGTATTGCGCTTGCCAACTGCCATGAGCGTGCAGATGGCCAGCCTGTTTGCCGGCTCGCTGGCGCTTGGCCGGCTGTTGGCTGGCGTACTGCTGCGCCGGCTGCGTTGGCATCACTTGCTTTATGGCTGCCTGGCAGCGATGGCAACCCTGGTGTTGGTGACCTTGCCGCTGGCGCAGGGCATTGTGCCCGGCTCGGTGACTGGTTGGAGCTCGGTGCCGCTGGCGGCATTTGTGTTCCCGCTGATTGGCCTGTTCATGGCGCCGATATACCCAGCCATCGTTTCCGTTGTGCTCAGTGCCTTGCCACGGCCGCAGCACGCGGCGATGACGGGCTTGATCGTGGTTGCTTCGGCGCTGGGTGGTACCACTGGCTCGATGATTACCGGTTTGGTGTTCGGCAGTTTTGGAGGCCAGACCGCGTTTTATCTATCGTTGCTGCCGATGGCGGCGATTGCGCTCACTTTGTGGGCGTTTCAGCGCGCAGCGCATGCTGCTGCTGGCGCGCGCGCTGTTTCCGGATGAAAAACATTGGGTCCGCAAAGGGCGCGAAAAACGCGCAAGCAATCGTGCGCACTGCGACCGATTGCACCGGAATGTCCGGTCAAACACCAACGGCACTTCCTTGAAACCCGGATTTCCAAGAAGCGTCATTCCCGCGCAGGCGGGAATCCAGCGACCCCGGGTTGCGGGCCAGTTGGAAAGCTCTGGATTCCCGCGTGCGCGGGAATGACGTGGCTTGAGGAAGTGCCATTGCGGTCAGACACGCGACGCTGTAAACGCGGTGGTGCAAACAGCCGTTGATAAGCAATTTTGCTTGCTTTGCGTTGTTGGCGTCCTTTGCGGACACAAATACTTTGCTTGGTTTCAGCGTCCGCAATGGCCGTCACGCCGCCGGCTTGAGCCATTCCAGCCGGATCGAACCACCGGGTTCGGTGAGGCCATCGCGCAGTGCGCCAAGGATCGGTGCCAGTGCGTGATCCAGCTGCCACGGTGGATTGAGTATCAGCATGCCACTGCCGTTCAAACGCAGCGGTGAATCGTCAGCGCGCACCAATAGCTCGGCGAGCAACGCTGATTTGATCGGCAATGCCGCTGCGCGGCGGAAAAATGGCAACAAGGTGCGGCGGCGTTTGATCGGGTACCACAGCGCAAAGATACCTTGTGGCCAGCGCGTCAGGCCCTCGCGCAAAGCCAGCAATAGGGTGTCGAACTCTGCCTGTTGCGCCTCGTATGGCGGGTCGATCAACACCACCCCGCGTTTTTCTGCAGGTGGCAACAGCGCTTTTATTGCAGCATAGCCATCACGCTGATGCACACCGACGTGAGACTGGTTGCGAAACATGGCCTTGAGCGTGGCTGCTGGCTCGGGCTGGATTTCGCAACAAACCAGGCGGTCGTCATCGCGCAATGCTCTGGAAATCAACAGCGGTGAGCCGGGGTAACGGCGCAATTTGCCGTCACCATTATGGGCGTGTACTGCGGCGAGATAACGCTCCAGCGCGGGATGAGCCTGCCCCCATAACCGAGCAATGCCGCTATCGGCTTCCAGGTTGCCGGCCAGATCGTGGCTGCCTGCGCCGGCGTGAGTGTCGAGCACGAACCAGGCGCTAGGCTTTGCTGACAATGCCGCGAGCAGTTCAAGCAACACCGCATGCTTCAGAACATCGGCATGATTGCCGGCGTGGAATTGGTGTTGGTAGTTCATTGTGTCGCCAGCTTAGCGGTGCGCCGCATGTTGTGCCAGAGATGATTTTCAAGAAACTCGCCAAGAAACTCGCCTTGACGTGCTTTGCTGCGGCATCTACGCTCCGCGTCCCTGTCGCCGATGCGGTGCAGGTGATTCGATTTCGCGGAGATTGGTTTGATGAGCAAACGTATAGCCCTTGTCAGTGGTGGTATTGGTGGCCTTGGCAGTCGCATCTGCATGCAGCTTGCCGGTTCCGGGCACACCGTGGTCGCGCTGGATCTTGCGCCCAGCGAATCGCGCTTGAACGCTTTTACTCAGCAAGTTGCTGGCTTTGATGTGCATTTCGAGGCGGGTGATGTCACCGATTTTGCAGGGTGTACGGCGCTGGTGCAGCGTCTTGAGCAACGCTTCGGATCGATTGATGTGCTGGTCAATGCGGCTGGCATTACGCGTGATGTGACCTTGCGCAAGATGCGCCCGGAGCAATGGGCCGATGTGTTGCGGGTCAATCTCGATGGCGTATTCAACCTCACCCAGAATGTCATCGCTGGCATGATTGATCGCGGTTACGGCCGGGTGGTGAACATCAGTTCGATCAACGGCCAGACCGGGCAATTTGGGCAGACCAATTATTGTGCCGCGAAAGCTGGCATGCACGGCTTCACTATGGCATTGGCGCGCGAGGTGGCGCGCAAAGGCGTGACCGTCAACACGGTGTCGCCCGGCTATTGCGAAACCGAGATGGTCAAAAGCATCCCGCAGCCGCTGCGTGAGCAGATCATCGAAAGCATTCCAGTCGGCCGCATCGGCCAGCCCAGCGACATCGCACGCGCCGTCGATTTTTTGTGTGCCGAGGGCGCAAGCTTCATTACCGGCGTGAACCTGCCGGTCAATGGCGGCCTGTTTATCAGCTTTTGAGCCGTGGCCGCAGCTGGATTGCTGCGGCGCTTGCGACCGGATTAGAGTTCGCGTACCACGCGAAAACCGAGGCGAGCATCGACAGTGCTGGGTGCAGCACCTAACCGGAATGCTGAGCGCACCTGATCGGGCGCACTGGCCCACGATGCGCCGCGCAACATGCGCGTGTTGCAGCCGGCGTTCACCCAGGCGCTGCCATCGGTCGGCGCACGCTGATACGAGTCGTGCCAGCAATCCTCGACCCATTCCGACACATTGCCGATGGTGTCGTACAGGCCAAAGCGGTTGGGCTCGTAACTGCGTATTGGTGCCGGGCCCCAGTGGCCGTCGTCATAGCCCTTGAACGAATTGACCCAGTTGCGTTTTGAGGCAGAGCGATCACGCGAACCGGTGACATTGGCAACCGCCTTGGCCGGGTCGCCATCGCCCCAGGGGTAGGCGGTGTTGCTGCCAGCGCGCAAAACGTATTCGAACTCGGCTTCCGAAGGCAGGCGGTAGCGCTTGCCGGTTTCGCGGGAGAGCCATTGCACATATGCCTGAGTGTCGAGCCAGGAAACGTGGATCACCGGCAGATTGTCACTGGCCTTGCTGCCGCTGTGATCATCCTCCCAGGTTACTCCGTTGCGATCGGTCAACGAGCCGGAGTTTTCATTGTAAACGGTTGATTTGCGCGTTTGTGTGGAGGTCGGCGAATATCCCGCCTGGGTGACAAAACGGCGGAACTCGGCGACGGTGACTTCAGCCGCTGCCATCGCGAACGCGCGCTTGAACTTGACTTCGATCTGCGGGCCTTCATTCTCGCTGCGATCTTTCTCCCGCTTGGGCGAGCCCATGGTGAAGCTACCCAACGGGATCACTACCAACTCGGGGCCATTGCCACCGCTGGCAAGTGGGTCGGTGATCCGCTGGCCGGGCTTGAGCGAGGCATAAGTACGGGCGTTGTAGAGTTGTTCGCGCAGTTCTTCGACTTTTTGCGGTTGCAAGGAGGCGGCGTCAAGTTGTGCCAGCAACGCATCACCTTCGTCAAATTGGCCGTTTTCGATGGCCGCGTTGATTTGCTGCTCCAGCGCAGCGGCGCGTGTGCCGCGTAATTCGGTGACCCGCACCCCGGCATCCTGTACCGCCTGATTGCCGGGAGCTATGCTGTCCGCCTGACCGAGCAACTGATCCGCGCGGGCAAACTCATTGCTTTGGGCTGCGTTGAGAGCCTGTGCAACCAAGGCCGATTGCACTGATGCGATGCCTGCCAATGCGGTGGTGTTGTTGCCATCCTTGGCTAGTACGGCACGATAGGCGTCAAGTGCGTTGTTGCCCGCCGGCTCGACCAGCCGCCCTTGCTCGGCAAGTTGTTGGGCGCTCGACAGCAGCACCGCCAGTTCACGCCCGGCAGATATTTTGGCAGCCAGTGACTGTACCGCCGGGTCGCTGGGTTGATTTCGCGATGCAATTGCCGAATAGCGCGACGCGGTGTCGAAGTTGCCGCTGGCAATGGCCGCTTCGCCGCGTTGTACAATCCACTCCACGCTGCGATTGACGCCGGCCCGTGCGGCGGCGTTGCCCGAATCGCGGCGCAGCACACGCAGGTAGATATCCAGCGCGCCATCGGTATCATCAGTGACCCGGCCCGCAGCATAGGCGCGATCAGCTTGCGCCAGCATGTCGCGCATTTCCAACTCGGGGTCGGCGCGATATTCCGGATTCCATTCTTCGGCTTCGGAAGCCGAGTCGATCAAGCGTTTGCGCAACTTGGGCTCGTTCTGTGTGTCAGCAGCGGCTTCGGTTTGCGGCTCAGTCGCGGTATCTTGTGCCCATACGGGTGTTGCCGATGACAGCCAGATTCCGAGGCCTGCGCTGAGCGCGATGGCCAAGGTGTGGCGGGATGTCCAACGATTCATGGCACGCAACATTAGCTTTTTACTCCCCCTGAAACCGGTTGATCGTTTCATTTGCACGCAAATGATGGCGCGACTGGTTGCAAACTTAGGCGATACCGCGCATGGCTGCAACTGATTTTACTGAATGGAACACGGCTTGGGTCGCAGATTCGGACACTTTAGGCGCCCGTCTTGCGCGCTGGCAGGGGCAACCACGGGTGGCGTTGGATACCGAGTTCATCCGCGAGAGGACGTTCTGGGCCCAATTGGCGCTGGTGCAACTGGCGGTGCCCGGCGAGATCATCCTCGCCGATCCGCTGGCGCCCGGGGTCAATGCGGTGTTGGGGCGGTTTTTTCAGGACACGACCATAACCTGGTTGATGCACGCTGCCGGAGAGGACTTGCAGGCATTGCGAATCAGTTGTGATGCGTTGCCTGAGCCGTTGTTCGATACCCAGTTGGCGGCGGCGATAAGTGGAGTCGGGGCAGGGATGAGTTATCAACGGCTCGTCGAACAGGTCACCGGCGTTGCCCTGGAAAAGGGCGAAACCCGTTCGGATTGGTTGCGCCGACCGCTGAGTGAGTCGCAATGCCGTTATGCCGCCGATGACGTGCGCCATCTGCACGCCATACATGCCGATCTCAGCCAGCGGCTAGCCAGCTTGGGGCGGGGAGAATGGTTGGCGCAGGAATGTGCGCGGCAGATTGCCAACGAGCGCGACCAGCAACCCGAGCCGTGGCCGCACCTGAGCATGCGCAGCGCGCAAGGTTTGCCGGCTGACAGCCAATGGCGGCTGTGCCGACTGTTGCACTGGCGTGATGTTCAAGCCCGCGTTAGTGATCGGCCGCGCACCTGGATTCTGGACAACGAGTTGGCCGCCACGCTGGCGCGGCTGTCGGCGCATGAGCGTACGCACTTTGATCGTACGCTTGATAGCCACCCCAAGGCACCGCGCAAGCTGCGTGAATCCTTGTGGGAAGTGCTGGCCGACCCGTCGCCGGTGCCGGAAGGTTTTGCCTCGGCGAGTATGCAAGGCGCCGATGAGCGCAATCAGCTGCGGCGCTTGCAGGCCGCCATCAAGGATGAATCCGAACGTTTGGGCTTGCCCGAGGGGGTTCTGGCATCGCGCCGCTTGTTGGAAGCGCGCATGCAACACGGCCGTTGGCCAGCCGATACCGCGCCGTGGCGGCTGGCCATTCTGGAGCCGTTGCTGGCGCCTTTGCTCTGAGGTTACGCCGGGGGATTTTATTACGGGCGGTGATCGCTTATACTTGTCAGCTTGCCGTGCCCAAGTCGGGTTGCGGTTGTCCGTTTACGATCGAGAGCACTTACGACATGGTCAAGATTCGCCTGACCCGCGGTGGCGCCAAGAAGCGTCCCTTCTATCACATTGTGGCGATCGACCAGCGCGCCAAGCGCGATGGCCGTGCGCTGGAGCGTCTGGGTTACTACAACCCGATTGCCACTGCTACCGAGAAGCGCGTTGAAGTTGACGTCAGCCGCGTGCAGCACTGGGTTGGCCAAGGCGCACAGATGACCGACAAGGTTCGTCAGCTGGTGCGTGAGGCTTCGGCCGCACAGGCAGCAGCCTGATTGCCAAGGCCGGCGTCTGCGCCGGCCACGCCCGGCCCGTGACAACGCCTGAACTGCAATGAGCGCCGGGCAAGCAACCACTGCGGGCGAACGACTCATTCAGTTGGGTCACGTTGTTGGCGTATTTGGCGTCAACGGCGAGCTCAAGCTTGAGTCGCATACCGAGCCGCGCAGTGCCATCTTCAACTACCAGCCTTGGCTGTTGCGCAGCACCGGCAGCGAGCGCCAGCTTGACGGTGTGCGTGGCCGTGATACCGGCCGCAATATCGTTGCGCGCTTCCCCGGTGTTGAGGGCCGTGATCAGGCACAGGCCATGATCGGTACCGAAATCTGGGTGCGCCGCGCGCAACTGCCGCCGCCGGCAGCCGGCGAATACTACTGGGTTGACCTGGAAGGACTGGCGGTGGAAACCACTGCCGGAGTAGCCCTCGGTCATGTCTCCCATATGCTGGCAACCGGCGCCAACGATGTGATGGTGGTCGCTGGCGAGCGCCAGCGCCTGCTGCCGTTCATTATTGGCCAGTATGTGCATTCAATCGATTTCGCGGCCGGCATGATCGTGGTCGACTGGGATCCCGATTTTTGAGCCGGCAGGCCAGTGGGGAATGACGTGCTGCGCGTTGACGTACTGACACTGTTTCCCGAGTTCATCGAGCAGTGCAGTGCCACTGGAGTGGTTGGGCGGGCGCGTGAGCGCGGCCTGCTGTCGCTGCACTGCTGGAACCCGCGCGATTACAGCCAGGGCAATTATCGCCGTGTCGATGAACGGCCGTTCGGCGGTGGCCCGGGCATGGTGATGTTGATCGAACCGCTGCGCGCCTGCCTTGCTGCTGTGCGTGAAGCTGCCGAACCGGCGCCAGTGATCTACCTCAGCCCGCAAGGCGAGCGCCTCACTCAGCGGATTGTGCGTGAACTGGCGCAGGCGCCGCGGCTGATCTTGTTGTGTGGCCGCTATGAGGGCATCGATGAACGCCTGATCGCGACGCAAGTGGATCGCGAGATTTCGATTGGCGATTACGTGCTTTCCGGTGGCGAGTTGGCTGCCGCAGTGGTGATCGATGCCGTCGGCCGCCTGCAGGACGGTGCGCTGCATCATGCCGACTCGGCGATCCAGGACAGCTTCGAGGATGGATTGCTCGACTGCCCGCATTACACCCGCCCGGAAGTGGATGGCGAGGATGCCGTGCCCGAGGTGTTGCTCAGTGGCGATCATCGCGCCATAGCCCGTTGGCGTCGCCAGCAATCGTTGGGCCGCACCTGGCTGCGACGGCCAGACCTGTTGGCACGGGCCAGCCTGAGCGATGCGGATCGCGCCTTGTTGGCCGATTTTCAACGGCAATGGCTGGGCCGGCACCGAATCGCTGGTAAATAGGTTTTTTTTCACGCTATAATGGCCGACTAATCGGCGCGAATGTCGCGTGTGTTCAAGCAAACCAGGTCATTCCCTCATGAGCAATCTCCTCCAGCAATTTGAAGCCGAGCAGATGCAGCGTACGCTGCCTGCGTTCGGGCCCGGCGACACCGTAGTCGTCAACGTCAAGGTCAAGGAAGGCAACCGCGAGCGCGTGCAGGCTTTCGAGGGCGTGGTCATCGCCAAAAAGAACGCCGGCCTCAACTCCGCCTTCACGGTACGCAAGATTTCGCACGGCTTCGGCGTAGAGCGTGTGTTCCAGAGCCACAGCGCCATCATCGACTCGGTTGAAGTCAAGCGCATGGGCCGCGTTCGCGCCGGCAAGCTGTACTACCTGCGTGGCCTGGAAGGCAAGAAGGCGCGCATCAAGGAAGATCTCGCCGCCCAGGCCAAGGCCAAGGCGACGGCAAAGGCTGCTGCCGCTGCTGCCGCCGAATAAATCCCGGCGCTGCGCGCTGCCCGCTACGGCCACCTTCGGGTGGCCGTTTGCATTGGCGGGCCCGATTCGACCGGTCGTTGGTTCGCGCCAGCGGTAGCCGCGCTCATCGACATGGCGGTCGCCCACACAGGGCTCCTACAGGGGTAGCGCGCCTTTTTGTAGGAGCGCACCCTGTGCGCGACAGAAACCCCAACGTCCGCGCGCAATCGGGTCAGTCGCTGCGCGACAGCGCAAGCTGCGCTTGCTATGCCCTCGACCGCTTCGCGGTTACGCGGGGCTTCGCCCCGACGCTTCCCTCGGTCGCCCACAGGGTGGGCTCCTACAGGGGGGGCATCGTTGCGTCGCTGACCCTGTAGGCGAGTCCGTTGCAGGCTTGATTTGCGCGTAATCATGACCATTTAGGCGGAATCGTGAATTGCGACTATCGGAGTGTGCCGTGACAACTGAAACCTTCAATTTCCAGGCCGAAGTACAGCAAGTCCTGAAGCTGGTCATCCATTCGCTGTATTCGAACAAGGATATTTTCCTGCGCGAGCTGGTGTCCAACGCCTCGGATGCCTGCGACAAACTGCGCTTCGAGGCGTTGCAGGATGCCAGCCTGTACGGCGATGAGCCGGGCTTGAAAATCGAGTTGGTTGCCGACAAGGCTGCACGTACGCTCAGCATTCACGACAGTGGTATTGGCATGAGTCGGCACGAGCTGATCGAAAACCTTGGAACCGTGGCGCGCTCGGGTACACGCAAGTTTCTTGACGCCATGGCCGAAGACAAGCGCGGCGATGCGCAGTTGATCGGCCAGTTTGGTGTCGGTTTCTATTCCGCGTTTATCGTCGCCGACCGGGTCAGCGTTACCTCGCGCCGCGCCGGCAGCGATGAAGCCTGGAGCTGGCATTGCACTGGTGGTGGCAACGAGTTTACCGTTGAATCCGCGCCGGAAGCCGCCCCGCGTGGCACCACGGTTACGTTGCATCTGCGCGAGGATGAGAGCGAATATCTGGAGGACTGGCGCCTGCGCGAGTTGGTGCACCGCTATTCCGAGCACATCGACTTCCCGATCCGCATGCACGCGGCAACGAGCGATGAAGACAAGAACAAAGACGTAGCTCCAAAGTTCGAAACCATCAACCAGGCATCGGCATTGTGGGCGCGGCCGCGCAGCGAGATCACCGACGAGGATTACCAGGCGTTCTACCAGCACGTCTCGCATGATTTTGGCGAGGCACTGAGCTGGACCCACAATCGCGTCGAGGGTAATCAGAACTTCGTATCGCTGCTGTACGTGCCGGCCAAGCCGCCGTTCGACATGTTGCAAGGTGGCCGCGAAGATCGCCATGGTCTGAAGCTCTACATCAAGCGCGTCTTCATCATGGACGCCGCCGAGCAGATGCTGCCCAACTACCTGCGCTTCGTGCGCGGCGTGGTTGATTCCGATGACCTGCCGCTCAACGTCAGCCGCGAATTGTTGCAGTCCAGTCGCCAGGTGGAACGCATCCGTGGCGCATTAAGCAAGCGCGTGCTCGATCTGCTGGAGCGCATCGCTGGCGAGGACAACGAAAAATACGGCGCCTTCTGGCAGGCGTTCGGCAACGTGCTCAAGGAAGGTGTGGTCGAAGATACCGGTAACCGCGAGCGCATCCTCAAGCTGTTGCGCTTTCCCTCAACGCTGAGCAAAACCGCGGATGAGCGGGTGTCGCTCGATGCCTACATCGCCCGCATGAAGCCCGAGCAGAAGGCGATCTACTACATCACCGCCGATGGCTGGAATGCCGCCCGCCACAGCCCGCAGATCGAAGCGCTGAACCAACGCGGCATCGAAGTGCTGCTGATGCACGAGCGCGTCGACGAATGGATGGCCGGCTACCTGCATGAGTACGACGGCAAGCCGCTGCGCAACGCCGCCAAGGGTGACCTTGGCGAAGACCTCGCTGACGCCAGCGACAGCGAAAGCAACGGGCAACGTGACGCCGAAGCCGCACCGTTGATCGAACGCCTCAAAGCGCTTTACGGCGACAAGGTGAAAGACGTTAAAGCCTCGCGGCGGCTGGTCGATTCACCGGCGTGTCTGGTTGCCGGCGAACACGACATGGCGCCACACATGCAGCGCCTGCTCGCCGCCGCCGGCCACGCCATGCCGCAGTCCGCGCCAAGCCTGGAAATCAACCCCGAGCACCCGTTGCTGAAGCGGTTTGCCGCCGAGGGCGACGCAACCGCCGCAGACGATCTGGGCTGGCTGCTGCTGGAACAGGCGCAACTCACCTCCGGCGCCGCGTTGGACGATGCCGCCGGTTTTGTCGCCCGCGTGAACCGGTTGATTGCCACGCCGGGGGCCTGACGCGGGCCGTGCTGCGCTCCGCTGGCGAACAGCTTCGCGCGCGCGGCGCGCTCCCACGCAAGCAGGTCACCGCGTGTTTATGAGCAACGGTGTTCTGTCGATGTCTGCGCGCGCGTTTGTGGGAGACGCCGGATGAGGGTTCGAGCCAGTGCGATGGCCGTGTCGCACCGAACCCTCACCCCCAACCCCTCTCCCGGCGGGAGAGCGGCTTCTACCGCTGAGATATAGCGCTAATCAGGTGGCTTGATGGGCACCCCAGACCACGTCATCGTTCGTCACTTGCGGATTCTTTGCTCGATATCTTCGGGCACCACGAACAGATAACGTTTGCCTTCCTTGGTCTTGGTCAGCAGCTTGAGCTCGTCGGCCATGAACAGCAGGTCCTTGCGTGCCACGTCATAGGAAATGCCGTGGGAGTTTTGGTGCTCGTCGATCACATAGGCGAAACGCGGGTGCTTGAGGGCGTGTCGCAGCAAGGCCAATTGGCGGAAGTTCAGGCGTCCTTTCAGGCGGGCATTGCGGGTCAGCATCTGCTCGGCGTCGTTGATCTCCTGCACTTTCCTGCGCAGGAACGCGTGCAGGGCGGTGACCGCCTTGTGGATGACCTCCAACTGGTGGATCAGAAAATAGGTCAGATCGTTGTCGTCGGTCTCCGAGTGCAGGTACGCCTTGCCGTACTGGGCGGGGCTGGCTTTGATGATGGTCGAAATCGAGATGAACTCGGCCAACCAGTATCCCTCCCGTGCCATCGCCCAGTAGAACAACGCGCGTGCGGTACGGCCATTGCCATCGCAAAAAGGATGGTCGTAGCCGAGCATGAAGTGCAGGGCGATGGCCTTGACCACGGGGTGCAGAAACGTGTTGGCATCCTTCTCGTGGGTGGCGTCGGCATTGGCGAAATCGCAAAGGGCTTGCAGGCGTGCCGGCAATTGCTCCGCCGCTGGCGGAACATGCAGCACCACGTGGCTGACGTTGTCGACTACCTGAATTGGCTCGTCGGCACGGCGCAAACGCCCGGCCTGATCGTCGCTGTCCAGCGTGCCCTCGCTCAGAATGCGCTGCAGCTCGAACACCAGTGATGGCGTCAGTGGCTCATCGCGGAACTCGCGAATGCGGCGCATGGCCTGGTAGTTGTTCAGGATCATCCGCTCGCTCCTGTCGCGCGGCTCGCGCGCCTGGCGGATCATTTCCTTGGCTACATTTTGTGTGGTGGACGCGCCTTCAAGCTGACTGGAGCTGATCGCTTCTTCGATCAGACTGCGAATCAGGTAGGTGTCACGGGTTTGCGGGTCGGCGATTACCAACTCGGCCTGGATGGCGCCGGATGCGTAGCGATCCAGAAAATGTAGTTCCTTGTGTACATTGGCCGGCAGGCTGTACTGGAATGCAGCGCCAATGCGATCATGCAAGGGCAGGGGTTTGAAGTTTTTGCGCCGGGCCAGTTTGATGCCCAGCCACCATTGTTCCGATGTCAGGCCATCGGGTGCGGGCAGGTGGCGCAGCTTGTCCCAGTGCAGGTAACGACCCTGTTCATCGACTTCGCTGACGCCGCGCATCAGCCGGGTCAGCAACGCCGGGCTTTGCGCAATCGTGGCGTTCAAAAGGGTATCGAATGCGGGTGGTGCTACCGGCAGTTGCATGCGCAATACCCTAGACGAATCCATGAGTTAGCCATGTCGAACACTATTTCATACTTGTTTTAATAAAACAAGTATTTGGCCGTTTTACGGAGCCGTATCGGCTCGGCTAAGCTCCTTCCGACCTGCCATCAATCGCCACCACCTCACCGCTGGCCGTGGCCACTGTGATTACGATGGGGCAGCAGCAGACGCTGCAATCCTCGACGTACTGCTGCTGATCCCCTGCCGAGCAGTCAACAATCACCTCGATCTGTTCACCGCAATGGGGGCATTTCAGGAATGCGCTCTGGATGGCTTGCACAGGATTTGCCCAAGGGTTTCGAGGTTTGTGATTAACGACTACGGCTCGAATACCATGCCATGTGCAACGCACAGCAACGTGGTCTGTGCGGCGTTGCAGCGGTCCCGGGTTACGCCGCACATGGATGTGCAAGCGCCCCGAGTACATGATGCACAGGAGGGACCGCGCTGCGCGATACGGGCTTTGATATCCACGACACGAAATCCCAGCTATGACAATCGCTCAACCCAGCAGATGCGCGGCGCACAGCGAGGACGTCGTGATAGCGAAGGGCGCCGCACAAGGTTCGGGATCGTGGATGTCTCGGTGCGGTTGCGGTCCAGAACAGCCTTCATTCAGGCGGAAATCGCAGCCTGGAAAAATTGCGCCCTGCGAGGATCGCCCGTCGCTCGATTTCTGCCGCCGATGCCAGCCAGCCCTTGTGTTCCAGGAAAAGCAGGAACGCGCGCGTGCTGATCTTGCGGCAGTTATCGGGTACGAGAAAACTTGCGCGGGCGATTTTGTGATCCTCGAACAGGAATACACCTGTTTTCTGCGTTTGGTCCAGGGCAAAGTCGTTCATGGCTTCCTGGATTGCCAGTTCACCGAGGTTTGATTTGCGCGCAGTAGCGGCTTGCGTTGCAAGTGCTTGCTGGTAGTGCTCGAACGTCCGGGTGGTGAGCGTCGTTACTTGGTTGGCGGCTATCCACTGCGCCAGTTTCTCGCTGGTTGGCGTGTGCTGGCGTGTGACTTCATGCAGCACCATATCGACCAAAACCAGCGACCAGCCGGGCTTGAACAACAGATCGAGTGCATCCGCGTAGGCCAGGCTAATCAGCGGGCCAGCGTCAGGCAGCAGAACGACCGGTGCTGACATGGTGTTCAGCGCTTAAGCCGACAGCGCATTGAGTTGATCGACCATCTCGCGCGTCACCGCATCAGGCAGTCGCGGCATCGGCAGGTGCGCTTGTGCCATCAGCAAAAAAAGGTCTTCCTCCGCATTGATGCCCAGTGCTTGCATCGCCGCAAGCGCGTTGCGCTTGCCGAGTGAGAAATCGAGCAACACCTTGAAGTTCTGGTTGCCGCTGGATTCCGATGCCTCAAACGTCTCGACCAGGTGACGCAACTCGGCGTTGAACAGCGCGTTGACCGAGGTATCGGTTTTGGCGGCGATGACCTTGGCGCGCTTGAGCAGGTCGCGATCCACCGCGCCGGTAAAGTTCACTGTGCTTGCCATGTTGCGGCCCCTATTGTTAACACATAAATAAGTGTAACACGTAAATGAGTGTGTAGTTTGCGGCCCCGTGCGTGCCTTGTTGGACGGCGTCCCGGTTTCGCCAATGCTGCTCGGTCGCCCACCCTGTGGGCGACCATCGGCGCCGAGCTTGAACACGACGCACGATGCCATGGATGGAGAACGTCGTCCTGGATTGTGAGCCCAAGCGCAGCGGCACGGCGTGCGCGCCGCTTGACCCAAAAGCCCTGCTAAGCTTGCCCGTCCTGCACTGAATGCACATCCGACATGGCCGCGATTTCCCCGCTGTACATCACCTTTTCCGTGTACATCCTGCTGATGGTGGGCATCGGTTTTGCCGCCTGGCGTTACACCCAGAACCTGGGCGATTACATTCTTGGCGGTCGGCGGCTGGGCAGCTATGTCACCGCGATGTCGGCGGGCGCGTCGGACATGAGCGGCTGGCTGCTGCTGGGCTTGCCCGGAGCCATGTATGCCGGCGGCTTGTCAGAGGCGTGGATTGCGATTGGCTTGGTGGCGGGCGCGTGGGCCAACTGGCGCTACGTGGCGGCGCCGCTGCGGGTGTACACCGAGTACAGCAACAACGCGCTGACGTTGCCTGATTACTTCACCCATCGTTTCGAGGATCGCAGTCGGCTGTTACGGGTGTTTTCGGCGCTGGTGATTCTGGTGTTCTTTGCGATCTATGCCGCATCGGGCATTGTTGCCGGCGCACGCTTGTTCGAGAGCGTGTTCGAGGTGCCGTATGGCACCGCAATCTGGCTGGGCGCGGCGGCAACCATTTTGTATACCGTGGTCGGTGGCTTTCTGGCGGTGAGCTGGACCGACACGGTGCAGGCAACCTTGATGATTTTCGCGCTGATCCTCACCCCGATCATGGTGATCGTGGCCACTGGCGGCCCAAGCGCGGCGACTGCGTTGATCGAAGCGGCCGGCCCGGCCTATCTTGACCCGCTCAAGGGCACCAGCGTGATCGGCATCATTTCGCTCACTGCCTGGGGCTTGGGCTATGTCGGCCAGCCGCACATCCTGGCGCGGTTCATGGCTGCCGAGTCGGCGCGGCGCATCCCGGCGGCACGGCGCATCGGCATGGCGTGGATGGTGCTGTGCCTGATCGGCGCTCTGGCGGTTGGTTTTTTCGGCATCGCTTATTTCAAGATGCATCCGCTGGCGGGCGTGGCGGTGGAGGCGAATCCCGAGCGGGTGTTCATCGCGCTGGCGCAGGCGCTGTTCAATCCGTGGATTGCCGGGGTGCTGCTGTCGGCGATTCTGGCGGCAATCATGAGCACCCTGAGCTGCCAGTTGCTGGTGTGCTCCAGCGCGCTCACCGAAGATTTCTACAAGGGCATGCTGCGCAAGCAGGCCGGGCAGGCGGAACTGGTGTGGGTGGGCCGGCTGAGCGTGGTGCTGGTGTCGGCGCTGGCCATCGCCCTGGCGCAAAACCCCGACAGCCGGGTGCTGGGCCTGGTGAGCTATGCCTGGGCCGGCTTTGGCTCGGCATTCGGGCCGGTGGTGGTGCTGTCGCTGTATTGGCCGCGGATGACCCGCAACGGCGCGCTGGCCGGCATGGTGGTGGGCGCGCTGACGGTGATCGGCTGGAAGCAGCTTGATACGGGCTTGTACGAGATGGTGCCCGGGGTGCTGTTCGCGGCATTGGCCATCGTCGCGGTGAGCCTGGCCGATCATGCGCCGTCGCCGCCGATGCGCGCGGTGTTCGAAAAAGTGCGCGTGGCGCTGGGGCGGGCGGGGTAGGTGATGCACGATCAGCGGCCACTGGCGGTGGCCTTGATGGGGCCGACCGCTTCGGGCAAGACCGCGTTGGCGGTGGAATGGGCGCAGCGTTTTGGCGGCGAAATCATCAGTGTCGATTCGGCGCTGGTGTACCGGCGGATGAATATCGGCGCGGCCAAGCCTGATGCGCAAACGCTGGCACAGGCCCACCATCACCTGCTCGACCTGCGCGAGCCGCAGCAGACCTACAACGCCGCGGATTTCGCCCGCGATGCACTGGCGGCGATGCTCGATATTCAGCAGCGCGGCCGGCTGCCGATTCTGGCGGGCGGCACCGGGCTGTACTTTCAGGCGCTGCTCGATGGCTTGTCACCAATGCCGGAGGCCGATCCGGCGCTGCGCGCGCAACTTCAGAGTGAGGCCGAACAGCGCGGCTGGGCCAGCCTGCATGCCGAACTGGCGCAAGTGGACCCGCTGGCGGCGGCGCGTATTCATGCCACCGACCCACAGCGCATCGTGCGTGCGCTGGAAGTGTGGCGGCTGACCGGGCGCAGTCTGAGCGACTGGCAGGCGCAGCCGAGCGCGCACCGGCTGCCGTTTCGGGTGCTCAAGCTGATCATCGCGCCGCAGCAGCGGGCGCTGTTGCACGAGCGCATTGCGCAGCGCTTCGACGCCATGCTCGATGCCGGGTTTCTCGATGAAGTGCGGGCCCTGCGCGGCGATCCGCTGCTGCATGCCGATCTGCCGGCGATGCGCGCGGTCGGCTACCGCCAGGCGTGGGCGCATCTGGAGGGTGAAACCGATGCCGTGCAGTTCCGCGCGCAGGCTATCGCCGCCACCCGGCAACTGGCCAAACGCCAGCTCACCTGGCTGCGCGGCGAGCTTGACGCCCGTTGGTTCGACCCGCAGCAGCAGCGTCTGGCCTTGAATCAGGCGTTAAGCCGTTTCCTTGAATGACCAATGGCATTCTCGCGGCGTTCACTGCGGCCATGTAACATGGCCGTTCTGCATGCGCGAGCGTGCGGTGGGAAGCCCATAACAAGAACAGCAGGAGCAGTACATGTCCAAAGGACAGACCTTGCAGGACCCTTTCCTGAATGCGCTGCGGCGCGATCGCGTACCGGTGTCGATTTACCTGGTCAATGGCATCAAGTTGCAGGGCACGGTTGAGTCATTCGACCAGTTTGTGGTGTTGCTGCGCAGCACCGTCAGCCAGATGGTCTACAAGCACGCCATTTCCACCATTGTGCCGGCACGCAATGTGCGCATCGGCCAGGCGGACGACGACGCGCAAGCGTCCGACGCCAATGACGCCGAGGTCACCCAGCCCGGTGTTTGATCGCCTGAACAAAGGTGAGCGCGCACTGTTGATCCAGCCGGTCAGCACCCGCGTTGCTGATCGCAGCGGTTACGACGATGCGCTGGAAGAGTTCGCCGAGCTGACCCGCTCGGCCGGTGCTACCGTGGTCGGTACCTTGCGCGCGCGCGTGGATACACCCAATTCCGCGCTGTACATCGGCACCGGCAAGCTGGAAGAAGCACAGGCGATGCGCGCGGCGCTGGATGCCGATCTGGTGCTGGTCAATCACGCGTTGACCCCGGTGCAGGAGCGCAATCTGGAAAAGGCACTGGCTTGCCGGGTGGTGGATCGCACCGGCCTGATCCTCGACATCTTTGCGCAACGGGCACGCTCGCACGAAGGCAAGCTGCAGGTCGAACTGGCGCAGTTGCGGCATATTGCAACCCGGTTGGTGCGCGGCTGGACCCACCTTGAGCGCCAGCGTGGTGGCTCGATCGGCCTGCGTGGCCCGGGTGAAACACAGCTCGAAACCGACCGCCGGCTGCTGCAAAAACGCATGGACGCGCTGGAAAAACGGCTGCAAAAGGTCGAAGTGCAACACGATCAGATGCGCCGGGCGCGGGTGCGCAACCAGATTCCACGGATCGCGCTGGTCGGCTATACCAATGCGGGTAAATCGACACTGTTCAATGCCTTGACTGGCGCTTCGGTGCTGGCGGTGGACAAGCTGTTTGCCACCCTCGACCCTACCGTGCGCAAGGTGGACGGGCTGGCCGGCGGCCCGGTGGTGCTGGCCGATACCGTCGGCTTCGTGCGCGATTTGCCGCATGAGTTGGTCGCTGCGTTTCGGTCCACTTTGGCCGAGTCACGCGAGGCCGACTTGCTGCTGCATGTCGCCGATGCTGCCGATCCTCTGCGCGATGAGCGCATCGCACAGGTTGATGCCGTGCTGGAAGAAATCGGTGCCGGCGATATTCCACAAGTGCTGGTGATGAACAAGATCGACCGTATCGACGGTGCCAAGCCGCGCCGTGATGGCGAGCATGCGTTGCGCGAGCGGGTGTGGATATCGGCGCAGAACGGTGATGGCCTTGATCTTGTCCGCGCTGCGATTGCCGAGCGTTGTGGCCGTGATCGCCTGTTATTGCAACTTGCATTGCCGCCGCTTGCGGCCCGCTTGCATGCACGCTTGCATCAATTGGGTGCGGTTCGCGGTGAATCGGCGAATGATGACGGCGGCTGGAATATGGCGCTGGACATGCCGCGCGCTGTTGCCGAGCAGTTGGCGAGCGAGCCGGGCGGCGAAATATTGCATTCGCTCTTGCTTGCTGATGCAGGCGCCCCTACCTACAATTGATGGAACGCTTCGAAAAGCCGGTTTTGTGACGGTTTTCCGGGGTTTGACTGGAATTCGATAATTTTTTTTCTCAACGCGCGCCGGAGTATCGCTTTTGCTGGCACCCGCCTACCTTGGGTGTCAGTGATGCGACAGGCAAACCGGCGCCACGGAGCAGCACAATGGCGTGGAATGAACCCGGTAAAGGCAACAAAGATCCTTGGGAGAACAAAGGCCAGGGAGCCGATGTTGAGGCGTTCATCGCACGCCTGAAAGCCAACCTCGGTCGCGTATTCGGCGGCTCCGGGCCGCCGGAGCGGCGCAGCGGTGGCGCGGGAAGCAACCCGTTGTACTGGCTGTTGCTGATCATCATGATCTGGGTGGTGTTCGACAGTTGGCAAATCATTGATGAGCGGCAGCGCGGCGTGGTGCTGCGTTTTGGCAAGTTCGAGCGGCTGATGACGCCAGGCCCGAGCTTCAAGCTGCCGTGGCCAATCGAGACCGTGCGCAAGGTCGATGTCACCCAGATACGTACCTTCACCGATCAGGTGCGCATCCTTACCCGCGATGAAAACATCGTGCAGATCGAGTTCAACGTGCAATATCTGGTCAGTGATCCGCAGTATTTTCTGTTCGGCGCACGCGACCCCGATGAAACCCTTCAGCAAGCCGCAGAAAGCGCGGTGCGCGACGTGATTGGTACCAGTCTGATGGATTCGGTGCTGACCGGCGAGCGTGCCGCACTGGCTGCCGATGCACGGAGCAAGTTGCAGAAATTGCTGGATCGTTATCGCACTGGTTTGCAAGTGTCGGTATTGAACATTCCCAATGCGCGGCCACCACAGGAAGTACGAGAAGCCTTCGATGATGCGGTCAGCGCCCGCGAGGACAAGGATCGCATTGAAAGCGAGGCGGAGGCCTACGCCAGCAAGGTGGTGCCGGAGGCGCGTGGTGACGCCGCCCGCATTCGTGCCCAGGCGCAAGGCTACAAAGAGGCATCCATCGCGCGCGCACAGGGTGATTCTGAACGCTTCACGCTGTTGGTTGATGAGTACCGCAAAGCGCCTGAAGTGACGCGTACGCGCTTGTATCTGGAAACCATGCAGGAAGTGCTGGCCGCCAATCGCAAGGTCTATGCTGGCGATGGTGGCAACGTGTTGTATCTGCCATTGTCAGGTGCCAGCGGAAGCCTGCCAGCGGGCAACGACATGACGAGTCCGGTCAACCTGTTTCCGCCGGCCAACGCCGCGATGCCGGTGCCGCCTGCCACGCGCGATCCACGCCAACCGCGCAGCACACGTGAGGAGCCGCGCCGATGAAACCGTTTATTCCTGTTGTAGCGGCATTGCTGGTATTTCTGGCGCTGGGTTCGGTCTATCAGGTCGAGGAAAGCCAGGTCGCGGTGCGATTTCAGGTAGGCCGGGTGGTCGAGAGCAACATCAAGCCGGGGCTGCACTTCAAGATTCCGTTTGTGCAAACCGTGCTCAAGGTTGACCAGCGGATTCTCAATCTCGATTCACAGCCCGAGCGCTACCTGACCTCGGAAAAGAAAGATGTCAATGTCGATTTCTTCGTCAAGTGGCGAGTCAGCGATGTCCTCAAGTTCTATCAGGCCGGTAACGAAGCCCTGGCATTGCAGCGCCTGCGCCCGATCGTGACCGAAGCGATCCGCAACGAAATCAGCCAGCGCACCTTGCAAGAGGTGGTTGGTGGCGAGCGTACCAACCTGGCCGAGCGCTTTGTCGAGGTATCCAATGTCGCCGCCAAGAGCCTGGGCGTGGAAGTGGTGGATGTGCGGATCAAGCGCATCGACCTGCCTGAAGACGGCCTGGTGATCGGTTCGGTGTTCCAGCGGATGCGTGCTGAGCGCTTGCGGGTCGCCAATGAGCTGCGCGCACAGGGCTCCGAGATTTCCGAAACCATTCGCTCCAGTGCCGACCGGCAACAGGTGATCCTGCGCGCGGAAGCCGAGCGCGATGCCCAGCGCCTGCGCGGTGAAGGCGATGCCACGGCAGCGGAAATCTACGCCAAGGCGTTCAGCCGTGATGCCGAGTTCTACGCGTTTTATCGCAGCCTTGAAGCCTATCGCAACGGTTTTGCCAATGGTGACAGCGTGCTGGTGCTGGATCGCGACTCCAGCCTGTTGCGCTATTTCGGGGAACAAGGTCGCAGCCGTTAACACATCTCGCCGCCGCACGTTGTCTGGGTGAATGCGATGGGCACCGATTTGCTCGTGGCGTTATGCCTGATGATGGTGCTGGAGGGTGCGATCGTGTTTATCGCTCCGGAAGCATGGAAGCGGGCAGTTGCGCAGTTGTCGATGCTCGCCAATGCGCGGTTGCGCCTGCTCGGGCTGGTGTTCATGCTGATTGGCTGGTTGTCGTTGCAGTGGCTGCGGTGATTCGGGCCGACAGGCTGCCAGGTCGGTCAGTCGCTTCGCGACAACGCAGGCTGCGCCTGCCATGCCCTCGCTGCGCTCGGCCTGCCTGCCGGCAGGCAGGTCGCCCACAGGGTGGGCTCCTACAGGGGCGCATCGCGGCTTTTTTGTAGCCGGTCGCCCACAGGGTGGGCTCCTGCAGCGGAGCATCGTGGCTTTTTTGTAGGAGCCCACCCTGTGGGCGACACCACACATGCGCCACCGCACCGGAGCGCACCACCGGATCAGTCGTTGTAAATCTGGTACAGCAGCAAATAGACCACCACGCCGGATACCGAAACGTACATCCACAGCGGCCAAGTCCAGCGCGGCCATGCGCGATAGCGCATGGATGCGCATGAGCGGCCGCTCGCAATGACGAAAGACTGTGCGTGTTCAGAGCTTCCCAACGGTTCCCCGAGGTGTCGGTATAGCAGATAATGCATGCCGGGCTGCTGCGGTGCGCCTTGTACTCGTGTCGCGCTCGGTCGCCCACAGGGTGGGCTCCTACAGGGTGGGCGACGTGGCTTGTTTGTAGGAGCCCACCCTGTGGGCGATTGATGTTTCGTGCGTTGCGTTATCTGGTCGCTCGCAGGATGATCACTTAAGGGTGACTTGGCGAGGCCCGGAAGGCCGAGCGTAGTCACCGACGTCGCCCCGTGGCGGGGCACTCAACGGGAGTAGGAAGGCATGGGTCAGTCAGTAGTGGTGTTGGGCGCGCAATGGGGGTGAGACACTGCGCTAGCGAACTGCCGGTGGCAGTTCGCGCAGTGATGAACGCCCGAGGCAGGAGCCGAGGGCAGGGTGACTTGGCGAGGCCCGGAAGGCCGAGCGTAGTCACCGACGTCGCCCCGTGGCGGGGCACTCAACGGGAGTAGGAAGGCATGGGTCAGTCAGTAGTGGTTTTGGGCGCGCAGTGGGGCGACGAAGGCAAAGGCAAAATCGTCGACTTGTTGACCGAGCGGGTGTCCGCGGTTGTACGCTTTCAGGGCGGCCACAATGCCGGGCATACCCTGGTGATTGGCGGCAAGAAGACGGTGCTGCATTTGATCCCGTCGGGCATCTTGCGCGAAGGCGTGCTGTGCCTGATCGGCAATGGCGTGGTGTTGTCACCCGCAGCGCTGCGCAAGGAGATCGGTGAGCTCGAAGCGCAAGGCGTTGAAGTGCGCTCGCGTTTGAAAATCAGCCCGGCCACGCCGTTGATCATGCCGTATCACATCGCGCTGGATCAGGCGCGCGAGAAAGCAGCCGGTGGCAACGCGATCGGGACAACGGGGCGCGGCATTGGCCCGGCATACGAAGACAAGGTAGCGCGGCGCGGCATCCGCGTCGCCGATCTGCATTATCCCGAGCAGCTTGCCGAAAAGCTGCGCAGCGCAATGGATTATCACAATTTCGTGCTGACTCAATACTTGGGTGCTGACGCGCTGGATTATCAGCAGGTGCTCGACGAGGCGCTGGCGTTTGCCGAGTACGTGGAGCCGATGAAATACGACGTTGCCGGTCTGTTGCATGAGTTGCGCGCACAGGGCAAGCGCATCCTGTTTGAAGGCGCGCAGGGTGCATTGCTGGATATCGATCACGGTACCTATCCATTTGTCACTTCCAGCAACACCACCACCGGAGGCGCGTTGGCGGGCAGCGGCGTAGGAGCCAATTCGATCGACTACGTGCTGGGTATCGCCAAAGCGTATGCCACCCGCGTCGGCAGTGGTCCGTTTCCGACTGAATTGAATGATGCGCTGGGCGAAGACATTCGCGCCCGTGGTCAGGAGTTCGGTGCCACCACCGGGCGCCCGCGCCGTTGCGGCTGGATCGATCTGGTGGCACTGAAGCGTGCGGTGATGATCAACGGCATCTCCGGCCTGTGTGTGACCAAGCTGGACGTGCTCGATGGCTTGCCGAGCCTGAAGATGTGCATCGCTTATCGCTATCGCGGCAAGGAAACCGAATATCCGCCGCTCGATCAAGCGGGTTGGGCAGAATGCGAGCCGGTCTATCTGGAGTTCCCGGGATGGAGCGAATCGACCCACAACATCACCGAGTTTGCCAAATTGCCGCCCGCTGCGCGCGCTTATCTGCGTTCGCTGGAAGAGCTGGTTGGCTGCCCGCTGGCGATGGTGTCCACTGGCCCGGATCGCGACGCCAATATCGTCTTGCGCGACGCGTTTGCTTGAGGATTATCCGAAAGCGACCGTAGTCTTTCAGTTGGGGCGCGCTGGTCGCCCACAGGGTGGGCCCCTGCAGGGTGAGATCGGCGCGCCTATTGCAGGAGCAACTCCCCAAACGCTCAGCCGAAGTCGTAGTTCATCTCGGGCCCGGCTGTTGCCAGGAAATGGCCTTCAACCAGACTGACACCACTGGAAAACAACACGCTCATGGTTGCCGCGTCCTGCACGAACTCGGCGATGGTCTGCTTGCCTGCCTCGTGGGCCTGGCGTGCAATCTCGACGACCTTCTTCTGGTTTTCGGCATTCTTGCCAAGATCGCTCATGAACGAACGGTCGATTTTCAAGAATGCCGGGTCGAAGTGACGCAACAACTGGAACGAGTTGAGGCCGGAGCCGAATTGTTCCAGCGCCATGCGCACACCCAGTGGTGCCAGCGCCTGCTGAAACTCCTGTGCCGCCTTGAGGTTGGTGAAGACCTTGGCTTCCGGTACTTCCAGAATCAGGCATTTGCCCGGCAGTTTGTTGGCGGCCAGTTGCTTGGCAATCAGCTTGGGCAGTGCGTCCGAGGCCATCGACAGAGGCGATATCTTCACGAACAACGCGGTTTCATGACCTGATTTGATGCTCTTGGCAAGCGCATCAATCGCATGGCTTACCACCCACAAGTCGATTGCTTCAAGCAATCCGTGTTCCTCGGCGATGGGCAGAAAGGTCATTGGCGGCACCAGTTCGCCCTTGCTGTGGCGCATCCGCAACAGGCTCTCGTAATGCCCGCCCGGCTCACCCTGCAACGAGACGATGGGCTGATAATGCAGCACGAAGCCATCATTGGATGCGATTGCTGCCTTGATGGCTTCAACCCACTGCGCAATGCGTTCCTGTTCCTGCCGATCCTGCGCTGCGGGGTCGAACAGCAGCTTGCGGTTGCCCCCCTCGGCTTGCGCGTTTTGCAGGCATTGGCTTGCCTTGGTCAGTACCTGGTTGAGACTGGCGATACGCTCGCCGATCTGCACGCCACCGATACTGATGGTGACCGAAACCGAACGGTCGCCGGCCTCGATGATATGGTCGGAAAAAGCGTGTTGTATCTTCTCGGCCAGTGCTTGCGTTTGGTCGTGATTGACGCCATGGCAAAGCAACGCGAAGCCATGCTCGCTGAAGCGTGCCGCCATGTGCGATTCGCCGGCAATCGCCTCGATCCGCGCCGCCATCGCTGTTACAAACTCGTCGATATCATTGATGCCGATTTCAGCGACCAGATTGGCGATGTTGTCGGGCTCGATCAGCAACACCGCCTGGTCGGGTTGGCCTTCCACTGCTTTGGCAACGGTTTGCTCCAGCTCGGAAAGAAAATGCTGGCGGTTGTACAGGCCGGTCAACGCATCGCGCTCGCGCAATTCGGCGTATTTGCGTTCCAATTCGGGGTCGGACCCGCGTTGGCGGAAGATGATTTGCAGACACGGTTCGCCTTCGTAGCTGGCCTGGGCAAACTCCAGCTCCGCTTCAAACGTGCTGCTATCGCTATTGCGCGCGTCGAGGTGCAGCGATTTTGGCGGATGCTCGCCCTTGCTCAGATCCTTGAGCAGTTGTTTGAAGCGGTCGGTGTGCGCCGGTGCAATCAAATCCAGCACCGACAGCCCTTCGATCTCCTCGAATGATTCGTATCCAAACATCTCCAGATAGGCGGAGTTTGCGCGGATATGCATGCCTTCGTGAATGTAGGCAATCGGTTCGCGCGATGAGTCGATCAACGAATCGCAACGCCGTTCGGTTTCGCGCAATGCCGCTTCGATGCGGCGTAATGCACGCCTTGCCAGCAACGCTTCAAACTCGTGTTTAACCACGATCTGCACATGCTCGGGGCTGGTGCTGACGACGACATTGCGTGCGCCCGCCTCGAGCGCATTGAGCAGGGTGTCTTCGGTCAAAGCCAGACAGGTGGCGATGACTGTCAAATCCTTGTTTGAACCGCGTACCGTAGCCAGAACCGTGGCAAATGGTACGGTTCTGGCATCGGTTGCTGCCAACACCAAATCAGGCGCGAAAGAGGCAATCCTCGCGGTGAAATCCTCGGGGCTTTCAGCGCGTGCCGGGCGCACGGCAATGCCGCCATTGCGCAGGATCGACGTGATTTGTTCGGCATCTTCCACGCGGTCTTCAACCAGAAGCACACGCAAAACGGTTTCGGCTTGGGCCATTCGGCTGATTCCATCTGACTATCAGGGGGTTAGACAGAGTCTCTTGAATCTGTCACATGATGTGTGGGTGCGGCAGTAGATGCAAGCGGCAATTTTGCCGGAGCACCAGCAACTTCACGGACCAGACGCGGCACCAGATAACCCGGCAGTTTCGCGCTGAGTTGATCGTGCAATGCCAGCGCCCGAGTGTCATCGACTTCAAAATGTGCCGCGCCATTAACCCGGTCAAGCTGATGCAGGTAATAGGGCAGCACGCCGCCGGCAAACAACCGCTCTGACAGATCGGCCAGAGCTGCAACTGAATCATTGACACCCTTGAGCAATACCGATTGATTGAGCAGGTTGACACCGCTGCGGCGCAATCGGGCGAATGCAGCCAATACATTTTCATCCAGTTCATTGCCGTGATTGGCGTGAACCACCACCGCACAGGGCCACGGCAGGCGGGCCAGCCAGTTGAGCAGTTCGTCATCCACCCGTTCGGGCAGGACGATGGGCAGACGGGTGTGAATCCGCAGGCGACGAATATGCGCCAGATCGCGTAACCGATCACTGAGCTGTACCAGCTTTTCGGTGCTCAATGACAGTGGATCACCGCCGGATAGCAAGACTTCATGGATGCTGGTGTCTGCTGCCAGCGCCGCCAGTGCCGGTTCCCAGTCATTGGCCGCAGCCGTTTGTTCGGCGTACGGAAAATGGCGTCGGAAACAATAGCGGCAATGCACCGCGCAACTGCCGGTGGTGACCAGCAAGGCCCGGCCGTGATATTTGTGCAACACGCCGTTTGCCGCGCTCGATTGCAGGTCGCCAACGGCATCGGGTGCGTAGCCCGGCGCGCTGAAGGTCTCGTCGATCAGCGGCAGCACCTGGCGCAACAGCGGATCGTCGGGGTCGCCGTGGCGCATTCTGGCGACAAATCCGCGCGGCACGCGTAGCGGGAACTGCGCCATCGCTTCGGCGCTGACGTGCGGTTCCAGGTGGCTCAAGCCCAACTGGGCGAGCAGGTCCTTGGGCTCGCGGATGGCGTCGCGCCAGAGCGCTTGCCAGCGTGGTGGCTGCTTTGAGAGGGGGTTAACAGGTATCATGCTCGGTTTATACATTGAGCCGGTTCGCCGGCTTTGTCCCCCATTCTAGCGCGCACAGGAGATTGCAATGGCCAGCTATGGCATGAACGATGTGAAGAACGGTGCCAAGATCATCGTCGACGGTCATCCGTGCGTAATCATCGATACCGATTTCATCAAGCCCGGCAAAGGCCAGGCGTTCACCCGCGTCAAGTACCGCAACATCAAGACCGGGCGCGTGGTCGAGCTGACCATGAAATCCACCGACGTCCTCGAAGCCGCCGATGTGGTCGATACCGACATGCAATTTCTGTATGCCGATGGTGAGTTCTGGCATTTCATGCAGCAAGAGACGTTCGAGCAAGTGCAGGCCGACAAGGCCGCCATCGCCGACAACTGGCAGTGGCTCAAGGGCGAAGAGGATTGCGTGGTAACGCTCTGGAATGGTGCGCCGATCGCGATCCAGCCACCCAATTTTGTCGAGCTGAAAATCACCGAAACCGATCCGGGCGTGCGCGGCGATACCTCCGGCGGTGGTGGCAAGCCAGCCAAGCTGGAAACCGGTGCTGTGGTGCGGGTACCGCTGTTTGTCGGCCAGGAAGAAGTGGTCAGGGTTGATACCCGCTCCGGTGAATACGTCAGCCGGGTCAAGTGAGCCACTTGCCTGTAATCTCGGCCACCGATAATGGCCGCCGGTGAACATCACGGAGCGTGATATGGCTGAGGCTGTGCAGCGCGAACGCTGTGACCTGCTGATTGATGCGGGCTGGGTGGTGCCGGTCAACCCAGTCGGCCAAGTGCTGGCCGATCACGCAGTTGTCGTCACCGCCGGCAAGATTGTTGCGGTGCTGCCGGGCGCCGAGGCGCGCAATCGATTTGCGGCTGCGGAACATGTGTCGCGGCCCACTGCGGTGGTGATGCCGGGGCTGATCAACGCCCACGTCCACAACCCAATGACGCTGATGCGCGGTGTCGCCGATGACCTGCCACTGATGCGCTGGCTGACCGAGCACATCTGGCCGATCGAGGGCGCCATCATGGGGCCTGAGTATTGCGCCACCGGGGTGGAGTTGGCAGTGGCCGAGATGTTGCGCGGCGGCACCACCTGCGCCAGCGAAAACTATTTCTTCCCCGACGTGTGCGCAGCCAGCTACCGGCGGCTGGGGTTTCGCGCCATGGTCGGGTTGCCGGTGATCGATTTTCCGACCGCGTGGGCGAAATCGCAGGACGAATACTTCGACAAGGCGCTGGAAGTTCACGATCTGTGGCGTTCAGACACGCTGATCACCACCAGTTTTGTTCCGCATGCACCCTACACGGTCAATGATGTCGGGCTTGAGCGGGTGCGCATGCTGGCCGACCAACTCGATATTCCGGTGCATATTCACCTGCACGAGACCGCGCAGGAAGTCAGCGATGCGGTAGCCAAGCACGGCATGCGCGAGATCGCACGGCTGGATCGGCTCGGCCTGGTCAATAGCCAGCTGATCGCGGTACACATGACGCAACTTACCGATGCTGAGATTGTGCTGTGTGCCGAGCGCGGCGTCAGCGTGGTGCATTGCCCGGAATCCAACCTCAAACTGGCGTCGGGCTTTTGTCCGGTCGAACGTTTGCGTCGCGCCGGGGTTCGACTGGCGCTGGGTACCGACGGCGCGGCCAGCAACAATGATCTGGACATGTTTGGCGAGATGCGCACCGCAGCGTTGTTGGCCAAGGGTGTTGCCGGCGATGCCACCGCGCTCGCTGCACCGCAGGCATTGCATATGGCGACGCTGGGCGGCGCCGAGGCGATGGGTCTTGGTGATCGGGTAGGGTCGATCGAAGTTGGCAAGGAGGCCGACCTGATTTGCGTTGAGATGGATACCATCGAAACCGTGCCGATGTTCGAGGTGATATCGCAACTGGTGTATTGCACCGGTCGTCACCAGGTTTCGGATGTCTGGATTGCCGGCGAGCGGCGGCTGCGTTCGCGCGAGTTGTGTGATATCGATGCCGATGCCCTGCGCGCCAATGCGCGACAGTGGCAGGCGCGCATTGCGGCGCTGCAGTCGTGACCTTGGGAGCATGAAATGAGCACACCGCCTGGCAACGCCAATCCCTCTGAACTGGCGCATTTCGGTGCATTGGCGAGTCGCTGGTGGGACCCCCACGGCCCGCAACGCGCCTTGCACGTACTCAATCCGGTGCGTCTGGCCTACGTTGCGCAGCAGGTGCCGCTGGCCGGCAAGCGCGCACTGGATGTCGGCTGTGGTGCGGGCCTGCTGTCTGAAGCGCTGGCCGCAGCTGGAGCAACGGTGACGGCGCTGGATCTGGCGCCGGAGCTGATCGAGGTGGCGCAACTGCATTTGCTGGAGAGCGGCCTACAGGTGGATTACCGGCTGGCGCCGATCGCGCAGATTGCCGATGAGCAAGCGGCCAGCTTCGATGTGCTGACCTGTATGGAGCTGCTTGAGCACGTGCCCAACCCGGAGGCGCTGGTGGCGGATTGCGCGCGCGCGCTGGCACCGGGGGGGCGCTTGATCGTATCAACACTCAACCGCAATCCGGCGTCGTTCGCGCTGGCGATTGTCGGCGCCGAATACGTCAGTGGCCTGGTACCGCGCGGCACCCATCACTATGCCCAGTTCATCCGGCCGGCCGAGCTCGCGGCATGGTTGCGCGCAGCGGGATTGCTGCTGGACGACGTGCAGGGGCTGTATTACAACCCGCTCAACCACAGCGCTCGCCTCGGCCGCTCGGTGGCGGTCAACTACATCGCCAGCGCGCATCGCCCGCAATGAAAACACCCAACTGCGCGGCAGTGCTGTTTGATCTCGACGGTACCCTGATCGACAGCGCGCCCGACCTGATGGCGGCGATGAACCGCTTGTTGGCTCGCGAGGGGCGCACGCAAGTGGATGCGATCGCGTTTCGCGCGGTGATCTCCAAGGGCGGGCACGCGATGCTTGCGGTGGCGTTTGCTGATCTTGATGCACACCAGCGTGAGCAGTTGTTGCCCGAGTTTCTTGCAATCTATGGCGCGCACATTGCCGACAACAGCCACGCGTTCGCCGGCATTACCGACGTGCTCGCCACACTGGAAGCTGCCGGTGTGCCGTGGGCGGTGGTCAGCAACAAGGCAGAAGCGATGGTGCATGCGGTTCTGGCGGCAATGCCGTGGGCGAAGACTTGCGCGGCGGTCGTCGGCGGCGACACCTTGCCGGTGAAAAAGCCCGATCCGGCGCCGTTGCGACTGGCCTGTGCGGCGTTGGGCGTTGTCGCCGAGGACTGCGTTTATGTTGGCGATGACGAGCGCGATGTGATCGCGGCACGCGCTTGCAACATGAAGGCGGTGGCGGCGCTGTGGGGTTATCACGGCGCTGATGAGCGGCCGTTTGAGTGGGGTGCCGATGCCGTGGTGGCCGGGCCGCTGGACCTGCTCGCGGCCGCGATACTCGATCGGAAAGCACTCGACCGGAAAGCGGCCGATGCCGACTGAGTTGTCGGCGGCTGCCGGTTTCGTCGACAAGTGGCTGCAACGCGAGCCGGCCTTTGTGCAGGCCAGCCTGTTTGTGGCACCGGCGCAGCGCGTGCTGTTTGCGCATTGGGGCGCACTGTTGTTTTGCCTGCGTGAAGCGGCGTTCGAGTTGAGCGATCCGTCGCTGCGCGTTGCCAAGTCGAGTTGGTGGGCACAGGAGTTGCTCGCCCTTGCGCAGGGTAATGCCAGCCACCCGTTGGCGAACCAACTGCTGGAACATGCCGGGGCGCCGTGGGCCGCGCTGTCGATGGCGCTGCTGCAAGCGGCCAGTCACAGCGATCAGACCGCATTGGACACCGACGCTGCGATCACGCAGATGCAGCCGCTGGCTGCGGCGATGGTGGCGGTGGAGGCGGCCTTGCTTGGCGGTGAAGCGGATTGTGCGGCGACCCGATGGGCTGCGCTCCATCTGCTGTCACAGCGGCTGCTGGTGGGGCAGGCTACCGACGATGCAGGGCGGATTCCGTTGCAGTTGCAGGCAAGGTTCCAGGTTTCACGCAGCGCGATTCGCGAGGGCACGGCTGCGGCCGCAGTAGCCGGCTATGCGCAGCAACTGCTGCTGGCAGCGCCGGCGGGGGGCGTGGATGCGCCACTGTTCCGACGCATGCAATGGCTACTCGACCGTGCCGTGTTGAAGCGTCTGGCCAGCGGCCAGCCAGCGCCTGCACGGCCCGGCATGCTCAGCCTGTGGCGGTTGTGGCGCGCCGCCAGACAAGGCCGATAAGCGCCTGTAACGCAGTGTTTCATCCGTTGTCCGGCAACAGCCGATACAATTGGCTGCCTGACGCCATTGACGCTGCCTACACTGCGCTGGCGCTACGCTGTCACCTGAACCGATGAGGAGAGTAGCCACGTGGCTCCGATCAACCCCGAAAATACCGCCCGCCAGATGCCGGATATCGCCAGTGAAGTTCGGCCCGGCATTGCCGGCCAGCTCGACTGGGTTGGCATGGGCGAAATCGAGGCGCCGGTGACCCTGGCCAACGCGCAGGGCGCCGTGGTTACCAGCGTTGCCCGGGTCAATGCATTCGTCAACCTGCGTCGTCCCGATGTGCGCGGCATTCATATGTCGCGTCTGTATCTACATGTTGATCGCTACCTGTCGGCCGAGGCGCTGTGCCCTGGCGGTGTGCGTCATCTGCTGAAGGAATTCCTCGCCTCGCACGCGGATTTGTCGGATCGCGCGATGTTGCAGGTGCGTTTTGATTATCTGCTGCGGCGGCCGGCGCTGGTCAGCGACAACAGTGGCTGGAAATCCTACCCGGTGGTCATTACCGGGGTGATGGATCGCGGCCAGTTCACCCTGGAGCTGGCGTTCGCGGCGGCGTATTCGAGCACCTGCCCGTGTTCGGCGGCGCTGGCGCGGCAACTGATCCAGGAGCGCTTTCGCCAGGATTTTGCCGCCGGTGAGAATGTCGATTTTGATGCGGTGGTGGCCTGGCTCGGCACCGAAGAGGGCATTTGCGCCACCCCGCACAGCCAGCGCAGTTCAGCCGAGGTCAAGTTGCGGCTGGTGCCGTCATTCCAGAGCTTCCCGATTGCCGATCTGATCGATTGCATCGAGGGCGCACTCAAAACCCCGGTGCAGGCGGCCGTGAAGCGCGAGGATGAGCAGGCGTTTGCCTTGCTCAATGGCGCCAACCTGATGTTCTGCGAGGATGCCGCGCGGCGCATGCAGGCGGCGCTTGATCGCGACGAGCGTGTCGTTGATTTCTGGCTGCGTGCCTCGCACTTCGAGAGCCTGCACCCGCACAACGCGGTGGCGGTTGCCACCAAGGGCGTGCCGGGCGGTTTCGCTCCCGGCCTCGATGGCATCGCGCATCTGCGCGGCTGAGCGCCCCGCCTCAACGCGGCGGCAGCGCCTCCGGGTCCAGCCGCACATCAAACCAGTTCAGGCCCCAGTGCAGGTGCGGGCCGGTGGCGCGGCCCGTGGCGCCCACCGCGCCGATGGTTTCGCCCTGCTGCACCTGTTGCCCTTCGTGTACGTCGAGCCGGCTCAGGTGCAAAAAGCTGGAATTGACGCCGTGGCCGTGGTCGATCAGCACGGTGCCGCCGGTGAGGTAGAGGTCGGGGTCGGCGAAAATCACCCGGCCTGCTGCCGGCGCTTTGACCGGCAACCCCTGATTCGCGGCGATATCGACACCCGAATGTGGTGAGCGTGGCTCGCCGTTGTAGATGCGCTGGCTACCGAAATGGCCGCTGATGCGACCGCTTACCGGCCAGATGAAACCGTCGATGAAATCGCCCCGCGCACTATCGATCGAGCGCGTTGTTGCCACCCGCTGCTGCTCGCGCGCAATCCGGCGCGCAATTTCCGGTGGCGGGCTGACCGTGGCCTGAGGGACGCCGTTGACCCGCTCAATCGCCCAGTTGCGCGTGTGAATCGGTAGCGTTACCCGACACGGCGCGGTGACAGGCGCCTGCACCTCAAGGGTGACCGGCTTGCTGGCATCACGGCCGATGCCGAACACGTACCAGCCATCGCTGGACACCCGCAACGGGCGGGCATCCAGCCGTACGGTGCTGCCTGATGGCGCTTGGTGAACCACCAGATCGCCCTGCGCAAGCGCGTCAATGCCGGCGCAATTTGCAGTGCCGGCGTTGGCATGGCCGGCCATGCTCAGCAATGCCGAGCACACCACAAGCCAGCGCTGATTCATGGCTCGGGCCGGGTGATCGGTTCGTGGCGCTCGGGCACCGGGTCGAAGCCGCCATCGCTGAACGGATGGCAGCGGCAGATGCGCTTGAAACCGAGCCAGCCACCGTGGGCGACGCCATGGCGATCGATGGCCTCGGATGTGTACTGCGAACAACTGGGGTAAAACCGGCAGCGCTGGCCCAGCAACGGGCTGATCAGCAACCGATAAAAGCGCAGCAAGGCCAAAGCGATGTTCTTCATGGGCGGGTAGTTTGGCAGCTTTGGCGAAGCGATGGCGAGGGGCGGTGCCGTTCAGTTCAGTTCAGTTGTTTTGCGTTTATGGTCGCGCGCAGAGCGCGCTCCTACACGAGCGGTGATCCGCTCTTGTAGGAGGCCACCCTGTGGCCGACACCGCGAAGCGGTGTTGCTGTAAACCCTTCTCCCACCGGGACAACCAGCGGCTTGGCGGCTTTGCCGCCTGGTCGATTGGCTGGTAGCTTCATCAGAAGGTGGCGCGAAGCGCCGGATGAGGGTTCGATGCGGACTGACCTTGCCCTCGTAAAACGTATCCCTTGCGGTGTGATTCAATTCACACAAGGAGAACGACATGACCAAGACAACGCGGGCGCGCTACACGCTCGAATTCAAGCAAGAAGCGGTGCGGCTGGTCGAGGGCGGATGCCGTGTGTCCCGACCGGGGGTACGCCGGCACGATCAAGGATGCGCCGCCAGGCCTGGTAGTACGAATTCCCGGTCAATGGCTGCTTGTGATTGAAGGCGATGCGAAGACCGCAGGCAACTTCGACAGCCGCGAAGATTTCGTTCAATCCCGCCAGTATCTCTTCGAGGGTGATCGGACGGATCAGCGTGAAATCCAGGTCTTCCGAAAACCGATAGTCCTCAAACCAGCAGCATCACAGGGCCGTGCCACCTTTGAAGGCCAGCACCTCGCGTAGCGGATGACTGGCGTGAGGCGATTTGCGAGGACGACCAGGACCGAGTCCGGTTTCTGGAGGTGCTGGGTGTGGTCAGTAGTCGAACTCTCTTGCGTGGCGCACGGCGAGGATTACCACGCGCTGTCCATCCAGGCGGTACAGCGCGACATAGCCGCTGTTACCGAAGTCCATTGGCCATTCGCGAAACTCGGTAGGGTGGCCTTCAGCAGGGCGCCCGGCTTCGGGATGCTGCTCTAACAGCTTGACGCCTTGCCGAAGCGACTTGATCGCGCGGATGGTGGCTGCTCGATTCTTCGACGCAAGGTACCGATGCAGCCGCGCAACATCGAGTAGAGCCGGGGGCGACCAGATCAGCCGTGGCATTCAGGGGCGTCCACATCCTCGCCCGCTTCGAGTTTGGCGAGCCAAGCGTCGGCTTCTTCGGCCGTGACGTGCAAGCCAGATGCCTGAAAATCGCTCCAGGCTGCGAACGCGTGCTGTCGAAACTGCTCGCGCTTTTCTTCACGCTCGACGTACTGTTGGATCGCCTCACGCATCAGGTAATGGGGCTTGCGGTCGCGGACGGTTGCCAACCGTTGCAAACGATCCTTGATCTTCGTATCGAGCTTGAGACTGGTCGTCGTGGTCGTCGTCATCGCAGTCCTCCAAAGTGCTACCAAGTATTACTATATCACCCACCCCCACCCCATGCCTGTGTGTGGGTCAGCGGTCATCGCCAACTCGACTGGCATCGTCGGTGGTGTCGCGCTCGGTTTGCGCCGCCATTTCCTCGACGAATGCGAACACATCAATCTGACGGTTGAAGAGGTTGCCGCGAAGATTGTCACCGGCAGGCGCGCCGTCCTCCAAGCTGAGAAAGGCAAAGCCGCCAAGTCGCTGGTTGTCACGGTGGGAGAAGGATTCACAGCGCATCATAGCTGAGGTTCGACACTAATCATGATCCACTTTGTGCGTATGGTCCGGGAGCCTAACCCGCGATGGCGGAGCCGGCTAGCAAGTACTGCGCGTTTGCGGGCGATTGCGGGTGTGGTGTGGATGAAATTGTCATCACCGCACGATGGTCTGGTGGTTCTGGTGAACGCAAAGGTTGCCGCACGCGCGCGACTAGGCTATAACACGCGACCTCCCGCACTCAAACCGGAGTAGGGTGGAAGGCGCAAGTCAGATCAACGAAGGCCTCTTGAAATTGTCGTGCGCGCCCTGATGGTGCAAGCACGGGAACCAACAAATAGCGTGATGGTGCATGTTGCCATGCAGTTCGGATTCAAGGCTTCAGCAAACTGCGCGATCGGTTGGTTGGGTGACGTTTTCGGGGTTTTCCAGATGACCGGGGCAGATGGCAAGTCTATGATGGCTTGTCGGGCTTGCCCCGCCCATTTCGATCCAGAACACAGGATGTACATAACGTGGCTGCGAAAAAAACGGTGAAGAAGGCTGCCAAGGCCGCCAATGTGATCAAGGCTGCGAAAGCAGCGAAGCCGACGAAGGCTGCCAAGCCGATGAAGACGGCTGCGAAAGCGGCGGCGAAGGCCAAGCCAGGGGCGCTGAAACAGGTTGCCAGCGCGTTGGCGAAGGTGCTGAAGCCGGCTGCCAAGGCGAGCAAACCTAAAGCCACAGCCAAGCCCGCAGCCAAGGCAGCCAAGCCCGCAGCGAAGGCAGCCAAGCCCGCAGCCAAGGTCGCCCCAAAAACACACGGCAAATCGTCAATAAAGACGTCTTCGCCGGCCGATGCCGGTGGGCAACAATCGAACGCAGGAAAACAAGTAGTGAGCAAGCTGATCAGTGCAGTTGCAAAGCCGCCCGCCGCCCGCCGAACCGGCGCGGTCGGCATCGCGTCACCGCCTGGGGCAATCAAGCCTGTGCCGGTCAAGGGCAAGATCGTGCCGAAGTACAAAACCGATACAGCTGGGCGCCCGATTGTGCCTGAAGGCTACCGGCCGAGTGCTGATGAGGAGTTCATGAACCCGCTGCACCTGGAATACTTCCGCACCCGCTTGCTGCAATGGCGCGAGGATCTGGTTGATGAATCCAAGCAGACGATCGAGAACCTACGCGAAGAAGTGCGGGATGTGGGCGACGAAGCCGAGCGCGCAACCCGTGAGACCGAGAACTCGCTGGAACTGCGTACCCGTGATCGTTATCGCAAGCTGATCGGCAAAATCGATGATGCCCTCAAGCGGGTTGAGGACGGCAGCTACGGCTGGTGTGTCGATACCGGTGAGGAAATCGGGCTTGAGCGGCTTGACGCCCGGCTCACCGCCGAGCGCACCATTGATGCGCAAGAGCGTTGGGAGCATCGCCAGCGGCAAATGGGTGACTGATCGCAACGGCACCTACTTTAGTCTCGTCATACCAGCCCCCGATTAAAGCATTCGAGGGCAGGCTGCTAGGAGCCTTCGGACTTTACCTGGCACGGGCTGCAAATCCGTCTGCGCGGTGCATATTTCCGCCGAATCTTGGCCCGTAGCGGTGCTACGCGCCGGCGATCCGGCGAAAATCTGTCCTCGCGCAGCCAAATTTTCGCCTCGACCGGCAAAGCCCGACAGGCTCCTGGCATCCAGCTTCTTTCGCTCGTACCCAATTTCCTGAAGTCACTGGATCCCCGCCTGCGCGGGAATGACGAGTTGAGGGGGCTGGCTTAAGTGAGCGCCATTGGT
>JAUXUI010000104.1 GCA_030681035.1 Lysobacteraceae bacterium
GCCATCGACGAGTACATCGTCCACCACAACACCCAACCCAAGCCATTCATCTGGACCAAAAGCGCCTGCGACATCTTGCAAAAAGTGATTCGCGCCAATAGCCGCTTAAGTTCCAAACAGAATGCAACACTACACTAGCGATAACCGTCGCACTCAGCCCGCAACCCGCTCGCGCAATGCCTCCTGCGCCAGCGAGTTGATGCTCTTGCCTTCGGCTTGCGCTGCGAGCGCCAACTGCTCATGCAGTTCAGGCGATATTCTGAGATTGAACTTGCCCGAGAACTGTCGGCGGGGCTCGATGTGCTTTTCCGCGCACACCGCAAGGAACACCGCAAGCGACTTCTTGAACTCGGCGCGCAGCTCCTTGGGGTTCTTGCCGTAAAAATCGGCACCGCCATTCAGACCAAGAATCTCACCGCGAAACAGGTCGAGCTCCGGGTCGTATTCGATCCTCGCGCTATAACCGTCGATCTTCTTCATGTTCATGGCACCACTCCGTGCTGCTCCAGCCACTTGCGGTCACTGACGACCGCTACCCGCAGAATGCTTGTTACATGCCCATCCCAGGATCGCAGTCCGAGATGTGAAGCGTGCCGTCATGGGCTTGAATATGAAACTTGTATTGGCCTGGCGTAAATGTATAAACCGCCCGGTCATATGACCAATCGTAATTTGGATTTTCCTCGGTTCCAATATTAGCTTTCTTTTCATTACCAACAAAAAGGCAAATGACAAAATATTCATCAAACTGCTTCAACTCAGTCGAACTGGAGTAGTACGCAATTGTAATTGTATTCAAACGCGGAGCAGAAACTGATTTATCGATATCAAAATCCCCCAGACTCGATCTGACGTGCAAAAACAGCAGATTGTTAGAATCAACTTTTGCCTCCAACGATATGTCGCTTACGCTGACAGGCCCATTGCTGACCAGAGAAACGGACTTCCAGTTAGCCTGGAGTGCCTGCGTTGCGGGGCAGGAATTTGATATTAAAATCATCAGTAACAATAGGAATTTCATATCGATTGCACGCACCGAAGCTATAGTGATGTTTTGAATAAGCTGTCATTGCGAGGAGCGAAGCGACGTGGCAATCCAGAAATTCCCGCAATGTCAAAACATTGGATTGCTTCGCTGCGCTCGCAATGACGCCGCCGGGGCTTGTTCAGAGGCTCCATAGGGAATCTACCCAAGCATGCCACAATGGAAGCCAGCGGACAAGATGCACATCGAAATCTCGCAAACTGCGAGTGAAGTAAGCTGAGTTACTCACAAACTCGTCAACATGACACGCTGCTTATGCCAAGAATCCTACTTCGTCACGTTGTGCAGAAACATACACGATGCGATCGATGGCAATGCCGTGAATCAATCGCCATGCGCCGTATCAATATCGCGGCCCCGGGTTACGGCCTGCGGCCTAACCCGGGCTACGCACGTGGCGTAGTGGCGCGGATGCCGTGCAATTGCACGTCGAACTGCACACCCTCGCCTTGCGGCAGGTCGTGCGCCTGCACGCTGCCGCGATGCAGGTCGGCGACCAGTTTGACCACATGCAGGCCGAGGCCGAGATGCACGCTGCCATCGGCGCGGTTGCGGCTGCGTACGCTGACCAGCGAGTCGAACAGCTTGTCGCGCATGTCGGCGGGCAACGGCGGGCCACTGTTGGCGACGCAGAGCACGATGCTATCGGCGGCGTGGCTGAGCGTGATCCGCACCCAGCCATCATCGGGACAAAAGCTGCGCGCGTTGTCGATCAGTTTGTCGAGTGCCTGCACGATCAGCTCGGGTGCGCCGTGCAGTGGCACTTCGGTATCGGGCAACACGATGTCGAGCCGGCGCGGTGCCAGCAGGCTGCGATAAGCCTCGCCGCATTCGCGCAGCAGGCCGGCGAGGTCGAAGTGCTCGGGCTCGACGCTGGCAATGGCCTGCTCGATGCGGGTGGCCTCGCTCATTGCGCGCACCAACAGGCCGAGCCGGTCGACACCACTGCGGGCGCGCTCAAGATAGGTTCGGGCGTGCTCCGGCACATCCTCTGCGGGCAGGTTGTCGAGCGAGCTGCGCACGATCGCCAGCGGGGTGTTGATTTCGTGCGAGAGCTTGCTCGCCAGCGAGCGCAGGTAAGCGGTGTAGGCGGCCACTTCATCGAGCAACTGCGCAAAGCTGCGCGAGAGATCGCCAATCTCGTCGCGGCTATCGGTGCCCGGCAACGGTTGCGCTGGGCCATCGCGATCCATCGCGCGCTCGGCGGCATCGCGCAGGCGCCGTACCCGTGTACTGAGGCGGCCGGCGAACACGAACACCACCGCGCCAGCACCGAGCAGGGCGAGCAAGGTGGCGCCGAGCAGGCCGGTGAGGGCGCGATCGGTGAGCAGCAGCACCGATTCGTTTTCGCGCTCGATCAATACGGTGCCGTGGTCGCCTGCCACGCCGGGCAACGGCACCGCGACGCGCAGCAGCAGGCGCTCGCCATCGGGATCACGTCGCCACGCCGCAGCCGGTATGCCGGCGAGCGCGGCTTGGGTTTCTGCGGTCTGGCTGCGCATCGCGGCAGCGGGCGTATCGGCAGCAGCCGGGTCGCTATCGAGCAGCAGCCAGCGATAGACCCAGCGCCGCCATGGCGGCACTTGTTCGGCGACGCCGTCATCGTGCAATTCTCCGGCTTCGGCCAGCACCCAGCCCTGGGTATCGGTTACCCGCGCACGGGCACCGCCCGGCAACAATGGCGCCAGCGCGGTGGCAAGGCTGACGCTGGTTTGGCGCAGCGGCCACAGCACGTTGGCGGCACTGCCCACGCGATGCACGCCGCCAGCGCCATCGGCATCGATCACCCGCAACGCCAGGGCGCGCACCGGATAACCCTGCGGCAGTCGCAATTCAAGCTGATAACCGGTGTCGGTTTCGCGCCATACCCCGGCGACCCGCAGCGCTGGCGCTCGGCCGGCGTCATCGCTGACCACCAGCGCGCCGTCGGCGGCATTGGCGATGCGCAGGGCGGCGCGGCCGTTGTTGCCATCCAGCAGCAGTTGCAGATGATCGCGCTGCGCGGCATTAGCCCAATGCGCATCGGCGCGTGCCGGGCTGGTATCGCGCACCCGCGCAAACAAGTACAGCGCATCACGCGCCTCGCCGAGCGCCAATGCCAACTCGGTGCCGGCCAATTCGGTGTCAGTGGATGGCTCGCTGAAACGACGCAGGCTCTGCGCCGGCACTGGCCAGTCGGCGTTGTCACCATCAAGCTGCGGCGGCAATTCCAGCTGCGGCACAAACCACGACGGCCCCGCTGCGGGCAGGGCGCCAGGCTGCACTACCAGCGCCCGCACCACCGCTTCGGCGGTGGCGATCAATGCCTGTTCCTGACCTTGGCGCAACAGCGTTTCCATCTGCCGCACAAACTGCCAGCCGGCCCACGGCAGGGTCAGTATCGACAACGCCACCAGCAGCAGCTTGGCACGCAGTGACATCGCTCAGGCCGCGCCGCTCATGGCCGCCAGCGGTAGCCGGCACCGTGCAGGGTTTCGATTTCGTCGAACGCGGCGTCGATCTGCTCGAACTTGCGGCGGATGCGCTTGATGTGCGAGGTGACGGTGGCATCGTCCACCACCACCTGCGCCTCGCGCATCAGTTGCTCGCGGCTTTTCACGTGGCCCGGGTGCCGCAGTAGCGCGTGTACCATCCAGAACTCGGTGACGGTGAGCGGCACATTGATATCGTTGAGGGTGACGTGCATGCGCTCCAGCTCCAGCTTGACCTGGCGCAGGGCGACCACGGTTTCTCGCGATGCCGGTTTGCGCAGTGCCTCGATGCGGCGAAACAGCGCCTGTACCCGCGCGGTGAGTTGCGGCAGGCTGATCGACTTGCTGAGGTAATCATCGGCACCCAGGCGCAGGCCAGAGACCACATCCAGATCGGAATCGCGGGCGGTAAGAAACAGGATCGGCAGGCTCGCCGAACGCGCGCGCAGTTCGCGGCACAGATCAAACCCACCTTCGGGTTCTTCGCCGAGGCCAACATCAATGATCACCAAATCGGGCAATTGCAGGCTGAAACTGAGCTGCGCCGATGCGCGATCAGCAAAGGCCAGCACCTGATAGCCATAGCGCGCCAGCGCATCGCTGTAATTGGCGCGGATGGCCGGTTCGTCTTCAACGATGGCAACGCGGTAGGCCATGGTTCACGGGCTCGCAGCAAACGGCGTAAACGCCTGACGATTGCAGCATAGGCCGGTAACGCGCACGGCGGCAATGCGCTGCCCGCAATTCGCCACAAACCATCGCCCCGTTGCCATGGCCGGACATGCGCACGCCCGTCGCACGGGTTGAACTGGTGCCGTGAGCAAAGGCGCCAATACGGACTTGGCAACGTATCGCTCGCAACTGGCCCGGCAGCACCGGGTGCGCCGGCCCGCACGCCCCTCCCCTGGGTGCGGGCCGGCCCAGCAGCCAAGGTGTACGTCATGCACGAGCGCGAAACCCGCAAACCCCGCTTCTGGCCACGCCATCGCAGCCAGCGCCACGCCGGCAACCTGCTGTTGCTGCTGCTGCTGGCGACGCGTCTGGCCAATGCGCAGGCATTCTTGCCGGCAGTCGATTCCGTCGCTGCTGGTTGTGCCAGCATGTTGGTACAGACCAGCGAGCCGAGTGATCGCACACCGCGCGAGGTGATCGTGGTGATCGAGCGTTCAACCAGCATGCGCGGCTGGCGCTTCCGCCGCGCACTGCGACAGGCACAGCGTGAGCTTGCCAATCTGCGCGCAACGGATCGCTTCAATCTGGTGGTGTATGCCGACTCCACCGATGTGTTGTATGCGCGGCCGGCGCCAGCGCTCGCTGCAAACATTGCCGAGGCGCGGCAATGGCTGCGCGGGCTGCGCACCGGCGGCGACGCCTCGCAGCGCAGCACCGCCCTGCATTACGCTACGTGGGTGCCGGGCGCGGCCGGCTATGGCCGCGAAATCGTGCTCGCGGATGCAGTATCTGCATTCGCTACGGCAGAGGATTTGCAACGCCCGAACCGGGATTATGGATTTGCCGGCGCCGACATCCGCCTGTAACAGCCGGCGCGCAAGCTGGCGGCTAGTATTCGTAGGATGGGTAGAGCGCAGCGAAACCCATCGTTTGCGGATGGCGATGGGTTTCGCTGCGCGATGGGCACGACTCCATGGATGGAGGAGGTAGAGCAACGCAGGAGCAGTTGCCGAGGATGCCCGAGTGCCGCGTAGCGCATGGCGACGGCATGGATGCCGGAGGTAGAGCAACGCAGGAGCAGTTGCCGGATGCGCGAGAGCGGCCTCTACCCATCCTACGTAACTATCGGTTTGCCTTGGCCAGCTCGGCGCGCATCTGGCGGATCACTTCGGCATAATCGGCTGCCGCAAAGATCGCCGAACCGGCGACAAAGGTATCGGCGCCAGCGCGCGCGATGTCGCCGATGTTGGCCACGTTCACGCCGCCATCCACTTCCAGCCGGATATCACGGCCACTGCGCTCGATCAGGGCGCGCGCCTGGCGCAACTTGGCGAGCGTGCCCGGGATGAACTTCTGCCCGCCAAAACCGGGGTTCACCGACATCAGCAACACCAGATCGACCTTGTCGAGCACATATTCCAGGCAGCTCAGCGGTGTTGCCGGATTGAACACCAGCCCGGCCTGACAACCTGAATCGTGAATCAATTGCAGGCTGCGGTCGATGTGCTCGCTGGCCTCGGGATGAAAGCTGATCAGGCTGGCACCGGCAGCGGCAAAATCGGGAATGATGCGATCCACCGGCTTGACCATCAAATGCACATCAATCGGCGCGCTGACGCCGTGCTTGCGCAGGGCCGCACAGACCAGCGGGCCGATGGTCAGGTTGGGCACGTAGTGGTTGTCCATCACATCGAAATGCACCCAGTCGGCGCCGGCAGCGAGCACGGCGTCCACTTCTTCGCCGAGCCTGGCGAAATTGGCAGACAGGATGGATGGCGCGATGCGGTAGTCGGTCATGGCGGGTCTCAACACTGGTCGATTGGACAACACACTATCAGGCCGTCACCCCAGCGCAAGCTGGGGTCCATGTTGATTCTTTGCAAACCAAAAGCAACCTGGGTTCCCGCTTTCGCGGGAATGACGTATTGATGACCTTGGTATCGCCATACGAACGTTATCGCACAAGGCATCAACCTTTGCGGCGAAGCTTCACAATCGCGTCATGCGCGGCATTGATCGCGCTCGCGCGACGCCCGGCCAACTCGCGCAGTTCCTCGCCGGCACCGGCAACGCGATCGGGATGATATTGCGCCATCAACCGGCGATAGGCCTGTTCCACCTCGGTATCGCTGGCGCTGGCATCGATCCCGAGCACGCGATACGGATCGTCCTTGCGCGCCCTCAACCAATCGGCATCCAACATGTGCCCAATCAGCAGGCCAATCAGCAGGCCAAACGGGCTGCGCAGCAGTACCAGCCCCAGCACCGCACCCAGCGCCTTGCCGTACCACCTCATGGCTGCGGCCCGCAGGGGTTTTGTGCGGCATACCAGGCCACCAGTTCGGTCACTTCTTCCGGACTCAATGAACGTACCAAGGCATTCATGCCGTCGCCCTCTCGCTGGCCGGTGCGATAACGGTGCAGAGCGCGCTCCATGTAGGCAATGTTCTGCCCCGCCAGATTCGGTGCCACCGGCGTTTTGGCGCGCCCGTCCTCACCGTGGCACAGGGCACAGATTTCCAGTTTGGCCGGGCGTACCGGTGCGGATAGCGCTTCGGCGGCAGCGAGCAGGGTTACCAATGCGGTCATCATGGCTGCGATTGTAGCCTGAGCATCGGTCAAGGCCAGTAACTGGACGCACCCAGCCCGCTACCGATTTACAATAATCGCTTTCCCGGAGCGCCACCGTGACCCATACCCTGCATACCGCCGACCTGCCCGGTCTGGATCTGGTTCACCGTGGCAAGGTGCGCGATGTGTTTGCATTGCCCGGCGCGCGCCTGCTGATGGTCGCCAGTGACCGGCTTTCCGCATTCGATGTGGTGCTACCCGATCCAATCCCGGGCAAGGGCGAGTTGCTGTGCCAGATGTCGAACTTCTGGTTTGCGCGCAGCGCCCACCTGATCGCCAACCACCTCACCGGCGATAGCGTGGCATCGGTGCTGCCGGCGGGTGTCGATACGGCACTCTACGCACAACGCAGCGTGGTGGTGAAACGCCTGAAACCGTTGCCGGTGGAAGCGATTGCGCGCGGCTATCTGATTGGCTCGGGCTGGAAGGACTATCAGGCCAGCGGCCGGCTGTGTGGCATCGAACTGCCGGTCGGCCTGCGCCAGGCCGAACGCCTGGCAGAACCGATCTTCACGCCATCGAGCAAGGCAGCAATCGGCGATCACGACCAGAACATCGGCTTCGATGCGATGGTGGCATTGATCGGTGGCGATCTCGCCGAGCAGGTGCGTGCGACCACGCTGGCGATCTATCGCTTCGCGGCGGAGTACGCGCAGCAACGCGGCATCCTGATTGCCGATACCAAGCTGGAGTTCGGGCTCGACGCCGATGGCACGCTCACGGTGATGGACGAGATGCTGACCCCGGATTCGTCGCGCTTCTGGCCGGCTGAAGATTATCGCGTTGGCAGCAGCCCGCCGAGTTACGACAAGCAATTCGTGCGCGATTATCTGGAAACGCTGGACTGGGACAAGACCGCGCCCGGCCCGCACCTGCCGGTCGAGGTGATTGAAGGCACCCGGCTGCGTTACGCGACGGCGTTGGCGCGGTTGACCGATACGCCGCTGGTTGGGTGAGTTGCGGCCCCGGGTTACGCACTACGTGCTAACCCGGGCTACGAAACTGTCGCCCACAGGGTGGGCTCCTACAGGTGAGCGCTACAGCTTGTCTGTAGGAGCTCACCCTGTGGGCGACCGAGCGAACGAGTCCGAGTCCCGGCCCCACATCGCACCCAACCCCGGCCTCCACTACACTGGCCGGCAACCCACTGCCGTGCGGAGCCACACCATGAGCGACAGCACCAACGCCAACGCGCCCCTTCGCCCGATCGAACGCTGGCTCGGAAACTATTCCGGCGATCATCTCAATCGCAGCAATCAACGCATCCATCTGGTTTGTGTGCCGGCCATCGTCTGGACCTTGATTGCCGCGTTGTGGGCAATTCCGGTGCCGCCGGCACTCGGCCAACCGGGCCTTTGGGCTGGCATCGCGCTGGCGCTGGCACTGAGCTACTACTGGCGGCTGTCGCGGCCACTGGCGCTTGGCCTGCTGGTCGCATTCGTGCTGATGGGGCTGCTGAGCCATGTGCTGTACCAACGCCTGGGCGGTGGCGGCCTGGCGATCGTCGCCGGCATCGTGTTTGTGATCGCCTGGATCGGCCAGTTCATCGGTCATCACATCGAAGGCAAGCGGCCGAGTTTCTTCACCGACCTGGTGTATTTGCTGATCGGCCCGCTGTGGACTTTGAGCAAGCTGTATCGCCGGCTCGGTTGGGCGTATTGAACCACCAGTTTGAAAACAAAACCCCGCCTTGCGGCGGGGTTCTGCTTGGTACCACGCGGTCAACAACAGGATTCAGTAAACGTCATCCTGGGTGTTATGCACATTGAACTTGCCGGTCGGGGTGATGATGCGTGGGTCCTTGATCACCGCCTTGAGCTTGCGGGTCTTGTCGTCCACCACCACGATCGCGGACTTCTGCTCCTTGCCGTTCCAGACCGAGAACCACACTTCGTCGCCCTTGGCGTTGTACTCGGGCTGCACCACGCGCTTGGCGCCTTCACCGAGGTTGGCCCACTGCGCAATCGGCAACACGACGTAGCCCTTGTCGAGATGGTTGATGTCGAATACGGCGATGCTCTGGCTGATCTTGGGATCGGGGTTGAGCGGTGTATCCACCCATAGATTCGTCGATTTCGGGTGGGTCTTGATGAACAGCGAGCCGCCGCCCTGTCCCTTGAGTACCTCGACCACCTTCCACGCATTGTCCTTGTGGTTCTCCGGGTCGGTCGCAATCAGCGTGATCTTTTCGTTGCCCAATGCCGAGGTTCCCCAAACCGGCCCAAACTGTGGATGCGTGAAGTTGGCACCACGGCCCGGATGTGGAATCTTGTCAACATCGATCAGCGCGGTCATCTTGCGCTCACGCGAATCGATCACGGCAATCTTGTCGGACTGATTCGCAGCGGTGAGGAAATAGCGTTTGGTGACATCCCAGCCGCCATCGTGCAGGAAGCGCGCCGCGTCGAGCGTAGTGATTTGCAGGTTGTTGATGTCGGCGTAGTTGACCAGCAACACCCGCCCGGTTTCCTTGACGTTGACGATGAACTCCGGGTGCTCGTGGCTGGCAACGATGGCGGCAACACGCGGCTCCGGGTGATATTCCTGGGTGTCCACGGTCATGCCGCGCGTGGATACGATCTTCTTCGGTTCCAGGGTGGCGCCATCCATGATCACGAACTGCGGTGGCCAGTAGGCACCGGCAATCGCGTACTTGTCTTCGTAACCCTTGTACTTGGAGGTTTCGACCGAACGCGCTTCCAGACCGATCTTGATCTCGGCGACGCGGTCGGGCACCTTCATCCACAGGTCGATCAGATCAAGCCGGCCATCGCGGCCGATGGTGTAAATATAACGCCCCGAATCGGACATGCGCGAAATATGCACCGCGTAACCGGTCTTGATGATGTTGACGATCTTCTTGGTATCGCCGTCAATCAGCGCCACCTCGCCGCTGTCGCGCAGCGTCACCGCGAAAATGTTGTCGATGTTGAAGTCGTTCATCTTCTTGCTGGGCCGCTGCTCGACCGGGATCAGCACCTTCCAGGTCTCGCGCATCTGCGGCATGCCCCACTCCGGCGGGTTCGGCGGATCGTGTTGCAGGAAGCGCGCCATGATGTCGATCTGCTCGGTAGTCAGATCACCCGACGTGCCCCAGTTGGGCATGCCCGCCGGGGAACCGAAGTTGATCAGCGCCTTGAGATACTCGGTGCCCTTGGCACGGGTGATGTCCGGGGTCAGCGGCTTGCCGGTAGCGCCCTTGCGCAGCACACCATGGCAACCGGCGCAGCGCTGGAAGAAGATATTGGTGGCCTGGTCGAACTCGGACTTGCTGATCGATGGCGCGTCGGGATTGACCACCATCTCGACATCGCTGGATGCCAGCGTGGATGGCGCACCTTGATACGTGCTTTGCGCGCGCGGGGTGCCCGGATGCGATTCGCCTTGCGCTTTGTCGGTACTCACAGCCAGGCGCGTGCGTGCGGCCTTGACCTGCTTCTCGCTGATCTTGCCGCCGGGGTTGCCCCAACTGTTGAGCACATGGGTAACGATGTGTGCCACGTCGCTATCGGCCAGATGGCTCATCGCCGGCATCACGTTGTTGTACTCAACGCCGTTGACGACCATCTTGCCGCTGAAGCCCTTGAGCACACCTGCGATCAATTCTTCCGCGCTGTTTTTGGCGATGAAATCCGAACCGGCCAAAGGCGGAAATGCACCCGGTAACCCAGCACCGGTTGGTTGATGACAGGCGGCGCAATTGGCCAGATACGCGGCCTGTCCGGCTTCATCGGGATGCTTGCCCGGCCGCTCGTTGGCATCCTGCGCCAATGTGCTGCCGGCCAAAGCCACCAACATCGCCGCAGCAAGCAGGCGCGGCGTGCGCAATGCCTTCGGAATATGTCGCTCAAGCTGTGTCATCACGGTTCTCCATAGGTTCAAATCCAGCCCACTCGGGGGCGTCGGAGGCTAGCTTGAACCTCTCCCGCCATGGCTTCGTGATCTGGGTCAAGCCGAAGCCAGATTGTCGCCACGCGACAGCAGTAGCTGACTGCGATCAATTCGTGTTTGCGGTGCGCCGCGTAACCTGAGCGCAGTCCAATTTGGAGTGTGTGTGATGACCTTGAACCCGCTGGCAACCCTGATCGCCGTTGCGCTGGCGCTACCCCCTGCTGCCACCGCCAGTGATGCTGGCAGTGCGGCAGCAGGCCCTGCCTTTGAACTGGACCGGATGGTGGTGGTGGCGAGCAAGGTGGCCGAACCGATCCAGCAAGTGGTCGGTTCCATCAGCGTGATTGATCGCGGCGAAATCGAGCGCACCATGGCCCAGGATATTCGCGACATGGTGCGTTACGAGCCGGGTGTCAGCGTGGTCGGCGACCCCGGCCGCTTTGGCTTGCAGGGCTTTTCCATTCGCGGCCTGGACGGCAACCGGGTTGGCATGGTGGTTGATGATGTGCCGCTGCCGAAAGGCTTTGGTGTCGGCAGCTTCTCGCGTAGCAGCCGAGATCTGATCGATATCGAAGCCATTGAGCAGGTCGAGATATTGCGCGGCCCGGCATCCACGTTGTGGGGCAGCGACGCGCTCGCCGGCATTGTCAACTACCGCACTCGTGAGCCCGGTGATTTCCTTGCTCGCGGCGACGGCGAGGGCGAGTTTTATGGTGCCCGCATCGGCTATTCCGGCCGCGATGACAGCGTGTTGGCTGGTGCCGGCTGGGCCGCCGAATCCGGGCCGTGGCAGGCGATGGCGTCGCTGGCGCGGCGCGAGGGCAGCGAGAGCGAAAACTCGGCCGATGATCCGCAGCGCAAAGCCAATCCCGCCGACACCTTGCGCCAGAGCGCCTTGCTCAAGCTGATCCGCGATGCCGGCGCACTCGGCCGCTGGCGGCTGACACTGGACCACAGCCGCAGCGATGTGCAAACCGATGTGCAATCCCTGGTCAATGGCCCCGGCCAGTTTTCCAGCACCACCGCCTTGAGCGCGGATGATCGCGCGCGGCGCACCCGCATCAGTCTCGATGGCAGCATCGATACCGGCCTGCCGTGGCTGGACTCACTCACTGTGTTGGTCTACGGCCAGAACGCCGATACCCGCCAGCACGCCGAACAGCATCGGCGCCCGGAGGGGCGTAGCCGTTTTTTCTCGCTGCGCGTGCGTGATTTTGACTACGACGAAGATGTGCGCGGTTTCAAATTGCTCGGTCAGCAACGCGGCGACTGGCTCGGTATCAGCCACTGGAATGTGGTCGGCGTCGAGTTCGCGCACACCCGCTATCGCGATCTGCGCGACGGCTTTGAGACCAATCTCGATACCGGTGTCACCACCAAAACCGTGATCGGCGAGGTGCTGCCGGTGCGCGATTTCCCCAAGTCCACCGGCAAAGAGCTGGGAGTGTTCTGGCAGGATGAAATGCGCTTTGGCGAGCGCCTGGCGCTGATCCCGGCGCTGCGCTGGGAGCGTTATCGGCTCGATGCGCATCCGGATGCAACCTATCGCGATGACAACCCGCGCGGCGAGCCGGCTGACATCCACGAATCGCGGCTCACCGCACGCCTTGGCGCGCGCTGGAAGCTAAATGATCGCAGCAGCCTGTTCGTACAGTACGCCGAGGGCTTTCGCGCGCCGCCGTTTGGCGATGTCAATGTCGGCTTCACCATTCCCGCGTTCAACTTTCTGGCGCGTCCCAACCCGTATCTGAAATCGGAAACCAGCAAGGGCTTTGAAGCCGGTTGGCGCTATGAATCACCGGAATTGCGCGCCAGCCTGGCAGCGTTCAACAATCGTTACCGCAACTTGATTGAGTCGCGCGCCAACATGGGCATTGACCCGGCGACCGGCGCCTTGGTATTCCAGTCGGTCAACCGCGACCGCGCCCGTATCCGTGGCGTCGAGGCCAGCCTCAGCATTGCCCTGGACACCTGGGCCGATGCGCTTGCCGGCTGGCGCCTGCGCAGTGCTGCCGCCTGGACCGAGGGCGACGATACCCGCCGCAATCAGCCATTGAACACCGTGGACCCGGCGCGGCTGGTGCTGGGCATCGGCTACGACAGCAGCAACGGCCAGTTTGGCGGCGAACTGGTAGGCACTGGCGTGCTGCGCAAGAGCGATGTCGATACCAGCACCGCGGCACTGTTTCGCAGCCCCGGCTATGGCCTGATCGACTTGCTCGCGTGGTGGAAGCCCAGCGACATCATTCGCGTAAACGCTGGCGTGTTCAACTTGGCCGACCGCAAACACTGGGACTGGGCCAGCACCCGCAACCTGCTTGCCAACGCACCCGACCTGGAGTTCTTCACCGGCGCGGGCCGCAACGCCTCGATCACGGTGTATGTGGAGTGGTGAGGCGGACAAGAGCGCAACGTGCGCGCGATGCTTTTCGCGACTACACGCAAGATGGGTAGGGGCCGCATTTGTCACCGCCAACACGACGTGCTGATTGTCGCCCACACAGGGCTCCTACACAAGCCGCGATGTTTCATTGTCGCCCACACAGGGTGGGCTCCTACAAAAGCACCGCAATGCGCGCTTGTGGGAGAGCGCCTCGCGCACGATGCTTTTCGCGACAACACGTAGGATGGGTAGAGCGCAGCGAAACCCATCGGGTACCGCCGCATTTGTCACCGCCAACACGACGTGCTGATTGTCGCCCACGCAAGGCTCCTACAGAAGCCGCGATATTTCATTGTAGGAGCCCACCCTGTGGGAGACTGTGATGCACGTGCATCATTAAACCATTACATAAACCACGAATAGAACACACCCAGCGGATGATGCATCCGCGCCACGCCCAGCATGTAGCCATAGGTCAGCAACGCGGCGACAAAGCTGATCGCGCGAACACGCTGCGTTCTTCCGCGTTTGAGTGCAAAGGTTCCAAGTACCACGTACACCACCAGCAACACCAGCTTGAGCGTGAGCCAGCCATTGGCGAACATACCTGCCGGCAGAATGGTGAGCAGCATCAGTGCTGCGGTCAGCAGGGTGGTATCGATGCTGTAACTGAGGTACCGCAGCGGCGCCGCCAGCGGCCAGCGCTGGCCAGCGAGCACACCGATGCCACGTAGCGCAAACAGACTGCCGCTGAGCAGCACGGCAATGAGGTGAACCAGTTTGATCTGAGCGTAAAACGCAATCATCGGTGTTGCCCGTCGCCTGAAAACAGGCGACGAGTTTACTTGTCTGCATGCACCGGCATCTTGACTTGGCTCAGTCGCCGTCGTTGTCGCCGTCACTGTGTACGATCACGCCCAGCATCGGATCGACCGGCGCATTCCACGGCGCACGCGCCAGCATCGCGCGGGTTTGTGCGTAACCCGACTCATGGCGCCTGCGAATGCCATCAACGGAGAAATCGATATCCTTGGTGGCACCCTCGCCCTTGAGATGCGGCGGGCTGAGCATGGCGACATGCATGACAGTTCGGCAGCCATACGCGGCCAACGCCTGGTTTTCGGCGGATTTGCGCGCGGCATCGGGTAGCTGGCCGGCCAGTTCACGCACAATGTGGCGCAAGTGATGTATCTGTTGCTGGCGGACGATGTGGCTGTGCGCACGGCTGGCGTACTGGATATCTTTCTGCCGCTCCATCACCTGCGCGACGCTCTCCGGCTCATCGCCGTGCGCATGCCATACGTTCACCGCAAATATCAGCGAGTCGCGGCGCGGATGGTCATCGAGCACCGCCTCGATCGGGGTATTGGAATAGATGCCGCCGTCCCAGTACGCCTCGCCGTCGATACGCACCGCCGGAAATGCCGGCGGCAACGCGCCCGACGCGAGGATGTGATCGATGCCGAGGGTGTCGCGCTGCGAATCGAAGTAGCGCATCGCTGCGGTGCGTACGTTGACTGCGCCGATGGTCAAGCGCGGCGCGTTGGCGTTCAGCCGATCCGCGTCGATCAACCCGGCCAGGGTTTCGCGCAGCGGCGCGGTGTCGTAATACGAGGCCCGCTCCAGCCCGACCGCCGCATTGATGCCAAGCCAGGCATTCGGATTGGGGCTGAAAAAACCGGGCACGCCGCGCGCCATGATCGCCATGTCGCTCATCGCGCTGGCCAGCCCCGGCGGCGTCCACAGGCCCATGCCGTGCTGGGTGATGCGCTGCCAGAACGCCTCCAGCGCGGCCAAGCGCTGCGCCGGTGGATTGCCGGCAATCAGCGCGGCATTGATGGCGCCGATCGAGGTGCCGATGATCCAGTCCGGCTCGATGCCGGCCTCGTGCAGGGCCTGATAGGCACCGACCTGAAACGCACCGAGCGCGCCACCGCCTTGCAGCACCAGCACGGTCTGCCCGAGTGGTGCGCAGGCATCGGACTCGGCGGCCTTGCTTTTACCGCGTTTTTTCGGAGCACTCATGTTTTCGCCTTGGTGGTGGCCTTGTAATCATGGATCACGCGGCCGTAAGGCAGGGTCAGGTCGGCAATGAAATGCAGGCCGCCGAGCACCTTGCGTACCGGCAGGTCGGCCAGTGGCGCGTTGACGTGTGGCAGCAGATGCAGGCGCGCCGGGCCAGACCATGCGCCCTTGACCTGAATATCGACCAGCTCGTAGGCCACCAACTGCGCAATCGCCAGTGTGCCATCGACATCCGGGATCAGCTTGAGGTTGACCTGGGTCGCGCTCATTTTTTCGACGATTGAAACCGACGAGCAGGCCTTGCGCCCTTTCAGGTCGTATAGCAGGTGCTGATGCTTGTAGCCCATCGTACCCACCGCCACCTGCACCCCGGCGTAGTCGAGGGTACCGGTAAGGGTGTCGTGCATCACCTGCAATTTCGGATGGCCAAGCTTTTTCGGGAAACCCCAGATCTCGCGGCCACCGGCAATCGGCGGGTGATCATCAAGGTACATTTGCGCGGTGAAGTTGACCGGCTTGTCGTTGAAGCGCGCCGGAATCACCAGACCCGATTCAGTATAACTGCCGAAACCGGAGGAATCGGGCATGCGGATGAACTCGCACAGCACCCGGTTGCTGCCATCGGGCTGCAGTGGTTCGGGCAAGGCGGCGCGAATCGCGTCCGGGTCCGACTCGTAGCTGATGATCAGGTATTCGCGGTCGATGAAACGGTACGGGCCGGCCGGATACGAGGGCGATGCCATCGGCATCGACGGCAGGCCGAGGATGTCGGTCGCGTTCATGCGCTTGCACCGTGGTTATCGACAACGGCCATTACTGCGCGGTCCAGCCGCCATCGATCGGCAGGATCGCGCCGGTGATCGATGCCGCAGCATCGGCGCACAAAAACGTCGCCAGCGCCGCGACTTGTTCAACCGTGACAAACTGCTTGGTCGGCTGCGCATGCAGCATCACATCGTTGATCACCTGCTGCTCGCTGATGCCACGCGCCTTGGCGGTTTCCGGGATCTGCTTTTCCACCAGCGGCGTGCGCACGTAACCCGGGCAGATCGCATTGACGGTGATGCCGTGCGCGGCCACTTCCAGCGCCACGGTTTTGGTCAGCCCGGCAATACCGTGCTTGGCCGCCACGTACGCCGACTTGAACGGGCTGGCCACCAGCGCATGCGCCGAGGCCATGTTGATGACCCGGCCCCAGCCCTTTTTCTTCATCGCCGGCAACGCCAGGCGGGTGGTGTGGAATGCCGAGGACAGATTGATGGCAATGATCGCGTCCCATTTGGCCGGCGGAAACTCGTCGATTGGCGCGACATGCTGGATGCCGGCATTGTTGACCAGGATATCGATGCAACCGAACTCGGCGATGGCGGTAGTGATCATTTTCTCGATCGCCTCGGGCTTGCTCATGTCGGCGCCGTCGTAGCGCACCGTGGCACCGTGCTCGCTGGCCAGCCGCGCCCGAATCGCCTCGATTTCGGCGGCATCGCCAAAGCCGTTGAGTATCACATTGGCGCCGGCGGCGGCGAAAGCCTCGGCGATGCCCAGGCCGATGCCTGAAGTGGAGCCGGTGATGAGAGCGGTCTTGTGCTTGAGCATGGTGTCCTCGCGGAGGTTCAGGGATGGTGCCAATGGCAACACGCGCACGCGACACAGCGATGACGGCACAGCGCGCGGCGAACAAGCGGCAGGGGTTGGACAACTGCCAAGCCCGATTGTTGCATGGCAACAATGAACCAGCGCCAGTGCTGCGTCTCGGACAACCGCAACAGGGAGGCGATTTCCTACACTGCGCCGCGCCGATGTCCTACGCGTTCACGGGGCAAACGCCGATGTGCGGCGATGAGGCCGCGCGGAACACTGTGCAGCCGTCACTGCCCAGGAGCGTCCCGTGCTGCGCCTCACCGCACCGGAGCAACGCGCAACAGT